>CAZPGB010000001.1:0-203091 GCA_964585945.1 uncultured bacterium
CCGCGTGCCCAGGCACGACGACGCGTCGAAATCAGGGGTTTTGAGACGGGAACTCACTAGGCAAAAGATGCACATCCACGTAGCTATCATACGGCGTGGCCGTCACGCAGACAAGGGCAAGCTGCTGCAATCGCCGGTGATGATTACGTTTACAAGCGTTCACATATGCAGGGCTCAGCATGGGCCGCGGCGGCCTATCTGACGGGCGGACCGCTGCTTGGTGGAGAATCCGCATTGACAGCGAAGGTGGTCGGATCCAGGTTTCCGAGAGCAGGAAGCGGCTTCGAACTCCAGGAGGACATCGTGGGCGGGTTCTTCGGCGTGGCATGCAAGGGCGATTGCGTCCCGGACCTCTTCTACGGAACCGACTACCACTCGCATCTGGGCACCTCGCGCGGCGGCATGGTGGTGCGCGGCGCCCACGGCTTCAAGCGCAACATCCACGACATCAGCGACACGCCGTTTCGCACCAAGTTCGAGCCCGACCTGCACAAGCACATCGGGAACATGGGCCTGGGCGTCATCAGCGACTACGAGGACCAGCCCATGCTGATCAGCTCGCACCACGGCCGCTACGCCATCGTGACCGTGGGGCGAGTGGACAACCTCGAGACCCTGGCGCGAGAGCTGCTGGGAACTCGGACAATCCACTACAGCGAGATGAAGAGCAACGAGTTCAACCAGACCGAAGTCGTGGCGAGCCTGATCGATCAGCAGGAAACGCTGGTCGAAGGGCTGCGCTTCGTCCACGAGAGCATCCGCGGTTCGTGTTCCGTTCTCCTGCTCACCGACCAGGGTATCTACGCCTCCCGGGACCGGCTGGGACGCACGCCGGTCGTGATCGGCCGCAAGGAGGACGCCTTCGCCGTCACGCTGGAGACGTGCGCCTTCCCGAACCTCGGCTATGCGATCGACCATGAGCTGGGCCCGGGCGAGATCGTTCGGCTCGGCCCCGACGGCGTGGAGCAGCTTTCACCCCCGGGCGACCCAATGCAGATCTGCGCCTTCCTGTGGATCTACTACGGCTTTCCGGCCTCGAGCTACGAGGGCATCAACGTGGAGGAGGCCCGCTATCGCTGCGGCGCCGCGCTGGCGCGCGCCGACCATGCCGAGGTCGACCTGGTGGCGGGCGTGCCGGACTCCGGGGTGGGCCACGCCATCGGGTACGCCACCGAGGCGTGTGTCCGATACGGCCGGCCCTTCGTCAAATACACGCCGACCTGGCCGCGCAGCTTCATGCCGCAGGAACAGCGGGTGCGGGATCTGGTGGCGCGGATGAAGCTCATTCCGATCGTCGATCAGATCGCGGGCAAGAGACTCCTCTTCTGCGAGGATTCCATCGTGCGCGGCACGCAGCTCCAGGACGTCATCCGACGGCTCTTCGACACGGGCGCCCGCGAAGTGCACATGCGGCCGGCCTGCCCGCCGCTGGTCTGCACCTGCAGGTTCCTCAACTTCTCGCGCTCGCGGTCAGAGCTGGACCTCGCCGGACGCAAGGCGATCGCCGAGCTGGGCGGTGACGCGACCAACCACCTGGCGGAGTTCGCCGACCCGTCAACGGCCGATCACGCCGCGATGATCGAGAAGATCCGGGCGCGTCTGGGGCTCACCTCGCTGAAGTATCAGACCCTCAACGACATGGTGGAAGCGATCGGCCTGCCGCGTGAGAAGCTGTGCACCTACTGCTGGAGCGGGGAGTCGCTCTACGAGCAGAGCGGCTCGCACACCCAGGAGCGCCGCGGCGTCGCCGCCGGCGGCGACGTGCGCAGCAAAGCCGGGGCGGGGGTTACCTCGTAGCGCGTCCCGGTGTCGACGGCGCCTCGGCGTGGATTGCGATTGCACCGGCAATAGCGTGGCGTGGCATTCCTCCCGCTAGCGACGCTCTCCTGGCGAGGAGGGACGATCGGGGCGTGCCCCATTCCGGCGGATCGCAGCGGCGTGCTATGCTTCTCAGCGCACACCTGCACAGGACCGTGTCAAGGACCGTGGCCCCATAGATCAAGGACCCCGCATGCAGGTGCAGATCGGGAAACGACATCAAGGAGGTTTTTCGTCATGCCACACCGCGCCAATCTCGCCCGCATCCTGTCGGTCATTCTGCTGAGCTGGCCGCTCCTGGGATCCTGCGCCGCCTGGGCCGACGGGGTGCTCTACTTCGCCGACCTCTTCTATCCGACCTTCTCCGATGGGATCATCTACACGGCCGACACCGACGGCAGCAACCTGCAGACCGTCCTGGACGTCGGGGGCGGGCTGCGCGGCATCGCCATCGACCCCGAAGGCGACGGGCTCTACTGGACGGACGTGGATGCTGACGTCATTCGCCGGAGCCGTCTCGACGGCTCCAATCCCGTGGATCTGATCACGACGGGACTCGAATGGCCCATGGGCATCGCGGTACACCCGGCGGCCGACCAGCTCTGCTGGGGGGATCAGACCCTGGGTCTGGTCGGCAGCGCCCACCTGGACGGCTCGGGCGCCGCCCCCCTGATCACGACGCCGTTCCACAGCGGGATCGCGTTCGACACGAGCAACGAGAAGATCTACTGGACGACGTCGCTGACGTCCACGGCGGGTGAGATTCGGCGCGCGAATCTGGACGGCAGCGGGGTCGAGACCGTGGTGATCGACGTCGACAAGCCGGCCCGCATCGCCCTGGACATTTCCGGCGGCAAGATCTACTGGACCGACTACGTGGTGGACGCGGTGCGACGCGCCAACCTGGACGGTACGAGTGTGGAGGACCTTTACTGGGTGGGTGCCAACCTCAATCCCGGCGGCATCGTGGTCGACGCTCCGGCCGGGAAAGTCTACTGGGGCCAGGCGGTCGAGACCAACCGCTGCAAGATCATGCGCATGAACCTGGACGGCTCGAATCCCGAGGACGTGCTCACGGGTGAGTTTGGGATCATCACGGACTTGAAACTGATGGCCGCGTCCGGTGCGGTGGATGAGACGCCCGCTGTGTCTCGCATCCTGCTCGAGGCGCGACCCAATCCGTTCCGAGATGATACCATGCTGCGGCTTCGGCTCGCCGAATCGGGTCCGGTGGAGGTGTCGATCGCGGGCGTCGACGGGCGACATGTAGTGACCTTGCTGCGGGGTGAGCTGTCCGCGGGAACGTGGTCGCTGACGTGGGACGGGCGCGACGGCCGGGGCGCACCGGTGTCCCGGGGCGTGTACTGGTGTCGGATCGCGGTGGGGGAAGCCCGCGAGACGCGCAGGCTGATCGCTGTGCGTTGAGCGGAATGCGAAGGAGAATCGATGAGCAAGCAGTATGTGTGGAAAGCCTCGTTGCCGTGCAGGCGGCGATCGATCTCGGTAGCGGCGACGGGGCTGGCGGTCTGGATCCTGACGCTCCCTGCGACAGCCTTGAGCGCCCCAATGGGGGGGCGGGAAGCACTCCCCCCTCCAGTCGTCGATCCGCACTCGACCGAGATCTGCATGAACTCTCGGCTCTCGTATCACGGAGGCTGGAACGCGGGAGGGACGGAGCAGATGCTGGCCGACGTACTGCACGCAGCGGCCCGGGCGCCCGTAACGGGAGAGTCCCGGACGATCTACGCGGCCACTTCGGAGAACGTCTACGTGTACGACGAGGCGAGTCACGAACTGGTGGTCCACCGCCCCGGGGACTGGAGGGCTGACGGGTCGTCGGCGTTCGAGGTGGGAATCGCGGCGCAACGCACCCTGGACGCGGGCGGGGCCATGCACCTGGCGCAGCTCGAGTCGGTGGCCCTCTGGACCGGCGCTGTAGGTCAGCTTGCCAGCTGCGCGCGGGCCAGCGCCACCACGTACGCGAACAGCAATTGGGATCTTCCCGATCCGGTCGACATCGTGATCAGCTTTGGAATCCGCAATGTGCCGGGCCTCACCGATGCGCTGGTCGCGATCTCTTCGGACGGTTCGCTTCCGAATCCCGAAACCGACGGCGCGGTCTATCTGGACAGCGCGCTGGTGGCGTTGTCCTACGGGGAGATCTTCGCCCCGCGGAATCTCGATCTGAGCGAGATCTCTCAAGTGCTGTGGGGGGCCTACGGCTGCACGGACCATTACGCAGCGGGATCGAAGGGTGGGCTGGTGTGCGCCTCGGCCGTCGCCTACTACTACCTGACCCAGCACATCTACGCGGTCAACGAAGCGGCGGTATATCGGTTCCACAATCGTCTGCCCCCGGGCAACGACCTCACGACGCGTGATCATCGCATTGTGGCGGTGACTCCCGGTGACGTCAGGGTGGCGCTGCGGGCCGCCGTGGCGGACCTGCCCGAGGCGCCCTTCTATCTGGTGATCTGCCTGGGCCAAACCGGTTCGTGGCAGGAGCTGGAGGTCGGATTCGCCGCCATGGGCGCACTGCTCCAGGCATCCTCGATGGGACTGCAGGCGCACATTGCTGGAGGACTTTCGGCAGACGAACAGACCGCGATCCAGGCTGCCGCCGGGCTTCCATCCGGCGATCTGCCGATCGCAGTGATGTCCTTGGGGCCGGCGGAAGGCGGGGCGGGCATTGCTGAGCCCGGGGATGCTGGCGGCGAGCTAGAGCTGCGCTTCGGCGAGCGGATCGTGCTCGGGAACGAACTCCTCGCCAGATACACCTTGCCTACGGCCGCGAGTGTGATTCTGGCATTCTACGACAGCTCGGGACGGCGGGTACGGCGGCTCGACCTGGGTCATCGGCCAGGCGGGTCGCACTTGGCGACGTGGAACTGCCGTGACGACGCGGGACGTCCGGTGCCGTCCGGTGTCTATCTGGGCCATCTCCAAGCGGGCAAGCTTCGACAGAAGGCGCGCGTGGTGCTCGTGCGATAGCATCTTTACGAGACGGGGCGCCACTCTGCGGAGATGCCGGAGGCGCATCCATCGGGCGGGGCCGCGCCAACGCCCTCGGTCTCGGTAGCCTAGGCCGGCCCGACGCTACGCTTCCAGTCGAGCGCTCATGCTGATCTCGGCCTGGAGAGCTCGGGAGACGGGACACCCGGTCTTGGCGTGGTTGGCGGCGGCCTCGAAAGCCTCCTGATCAGCCCCTGGAACGGGGGCCACGACGTCCAAGTGCACCGCGGTGATGCTGAATCCCGCTAGGGGGGAGCCCATGCGATCGTGGGCGGCCGGAGCGCCTCGGACTCACCGCATCTCGTAGCAGATCAGTTCGAGTGGCTCGATCTCCGTCTCGCCGTCGTCGGCCACGGCGTCGGAGGAGCTTCCCGTGCCGCGAACCACGACCATGCGACCGCCACCCACCAGGAAGCAGGTGCCCTCGTTCATCTCGTGGCCCAGGGGGATGGGCACCTGCCGCAGGTACTCTCCCGCGGGCGAGAAGACGTCCCAGGTTTCCAAAGTGCCCTCGGGCTGATCCTCGTGGCCGTGGGGGGTGAGCACCCAGACGGTGTCGTCGTCGGGGTGGAGCATGATGCGCACGATGCACGGGTCGTGGCCGGCAATGGCCCAGTCCGTGTTCTCGGGCGTGCCCGGATTGATGACCGGGGAGACGCGGCCCCTCTCGGCCACCGTCCTCTTGCGCGGTTCGTACCGGCGGCCGAACACGCGCACCAGCGTACCCGCCGTGTCGAACTCGGAGACCTCGTACGCGTCCCTCGTCATAGGCGCGTAGATGCGGCCGCCCGAGCCGAGCGCCCAGCTCCGGTCGATGTAGTAGTTGTCGGTCTCGACGAAGCGGTAACCGGTCGGGTCGAACGGTGTGGTGGTCTCGAGGATGCGGTGGAAGTCGTTGAGCGACGCATCGCCCAGGGAGAGGAAGCGGTTGGTGTGGCTGTTCCCGTCGGGCGCGAACACGATGCTGCCGCCGCTGGCTCCCAGCACGCCGTCCACGTAATGCAGGCTGATCATGACCGCGACATTTCCCTCGGCGGGGGCGCCGACGGGATAATGGGTGCCGATGGGCGTCCCGTCGCGCTGGAGGGTGACGAGCTTGGCGGGGAACCCCATCCCGACGCCGAGCTTGTCGTCGGGCAGGAGCACGAGCCCCATCGGCTGGCGCAGCTCGCCGGGGCCGTCGCCCTGACGGCTGAGTTCTCCGAGGTGCTCCCCGGTGGCGGAGATCACCACCACGTGGCAGAGCTGGTTGTCCAGCACGTAGAGGGTGCCGTCTGGATGCATCGCGAGATCGGTGATGCGTCCGAAGATCACATCCTCGTCCTGGCCGCCGACGCGCCACAGCTCGTGGAGGATCAACGGCTGGACGCCCTCGGCGGGGCCGTCGGTGTCGATGGTGCGGGGGACGTGGCCCGCATCCGCCGAGCCGATGGCCGGGCACAGAAGCAGGGCGAGGCTTGCGACGAGAACGCAGTTCATGATCATGGCGTCACTCCGGTCTGACTCGCACCCGAGGGCGCAGTGTTGGCTGGGGGGCCGGCATTCGCAAGGGGATACGTGGGGTGGGCGGAGTAGGTTACGGAAGGGATGGAGCGAGGGGCCCTGACGGGGGCCCGGTGTCCTGGTCACGCAGGCCCGGTCCGGCGCCGCTGTTTACCAGGGTCAGCGTGATGTGCGCCCTCGGGGTGCGCGGGTGCGGCTCGGAGGGTCTGCAACGGCCGGGCAATCGTGGTTTGCACTTCGCTTCCGTTTCGTCCATCCTATACATGTCCGGTCTCGCAAGACAGTGCACGCAGCGTCCCCCACCTGCGAATGGTGATCTCAGAGAGGAGCCGGCCATGAGACCCATCACTTCTGTTCTGGGTTTGACGATTGGTGTTTTCTTCGGCGCCACAGCGGTCTCGGCGGGCATGGACGGGCCGCGTGGCGCGGATCGCAAGGATGGGCTGACGGCAGTCACCGGGCGTGCGGCTCCGAACGTGTCCGCCGAGCAAGACCAGCTTCTTGCGGCGCTGCGCGTCGCTCGTGCCGGTAGTGATGCCGGGGCGGTGCACGCCTTGCATGACCAACTCGGATGGACTGCGCGTCCACTCGCCCCGTGGCACAACGGCGACGACCTCTGCCAGCGGGTCGTGTGTACCGACCAACGCAATCCACCCCGACGATGGGAAGCCGACGTCTTGGTGACCGATCCGGGTTCCTCGTGCGGCCATCCTGCCATGACGAGCGAGGAAAGCGGGCGCCTGTGGATAGCAGTCGATGACCTGAACGGCAACTACATCCACGTCTACTTCACGGATACTGACGGCGTGACGTGGAGCTACTATTTCAGCCTGTACACGGGAACTGCCACCGCCACGAATCCCTCCATCGCGATCGGGGAGGGAATCACCAAGCATCTGTTGATCGCCTACGAGTACGCTGCGGCAACGGGCGATGCCGCCATCCACGTCTACACGGAGAACCTGGTCACCCACGCGAACTCAACGGCTGTCCTGGAGGCCGGAGCCACGGTTCGGTATCCCCAGATCTGCGTCGACAGCCCGGAGGCCAACTACTGGTATCCGTATGTCACCTACGTCCGTGGCGTGATCAGCGACACCAGGAACTACAGCGTGGTGCTCTTCACGCGATCATACGACTACGGCGTGACATGGCAAGCCCCAACATCGCTGGCGACACAAACCACATACGACAACCGCCCGGATATCGACTATGGGGGCAGCCACCTCTATGCGGTCTACACACGCACTTATGCCCCCGGTGATCGCGACACGTATGTGCGCCGCAGTCCGAATTACGGCAGCACGTGGGATGCAGAGATCGCGCTGGGCTACTCGCTTGATGATGAAGTCTATCCGCGCGTGGCGGCGACCAATGGTGGCGATGCGGTCGTGGTGGTTTATTCGCGCTGGTGGTCGCCCTCCAATGCGGACATCGACGACTACTACAGCGACAATGGGGGCGACATCTGGCATTTCGGCACCTTCCCCTCGATTTCCGGGGGCGTTTCCGGCGGCATCGACGTGTGCGCCAGCATCGCCTTCGGTTCGATCCACGCGGGCTTCGTCAATGGCGCCAACGTATACTATGCGGGCGTGCATTACTCCGATCTCACGAGTTGGTCTGAGCTCGAGATCGTCAGCGACACGGCGACGGCTGAGGGCGACGAGTGGGTTGCGGTGGCGGCCAACCCCCGCCGCCAAGTCGATGAGTGCGTGGCTTGGGCCGACCACCGATCCGGATCGAGTGAATGGGTCTTCTTCGATTCCGGATATCCACTCGGAGACTACATCATCGTCGATGGCCCCGGGAATCTCGCCTACGATCTGGCGCCGCTCATGCTCTGGAAGGAGTCGCTGGGTTACGCGATCAAGTACGTCACGGTCGGCGAGATCCTCGCGGCCTATCCCAGCGGGGACCGGGGCGAGCGGATCTGGAGCTACTTGCGCGATCGGCGCGTTGCGACGCGCCACGTGCTCTTGGTGGGGGAGATCGCGCAGATTCCAATGCGCATACTCTACCCGGACGGGGACCCGGGGCATGGGAACGGCTATGGATCGGACTACTACTATTCGAAGCTGACCATGACAAACTGGGACCTGGACGACGACAACCGGTGGGGCGAGTTTCAACAGGATCAGCTCGACTTTCATCCGGACGTGATCGTGGGGCGGATTCCCTTTGATGACGGAGCAACGGTGGGGGCCATCGCGCAGAACACCGTGAACTTCGAACAGGACACCGAAGCTTGGAAGAAGAACATCCTCCTCGCGCACGGCATCTTCAACAACACGGAGGAAGAGCGACCCAAGACCGACTGTGCCTGGTCCGCGGAGTGGATCAAGCAGGACTTCCTGGAGCCCCATGGGTGGTTGTCCGCCACGCTCTACGAGCGGGTCGGCCAGGACTCTTCGCTGTTCACTCCAACCAGTCCCCTGAACCAGGCGAACCTGGAGTTCTATGCAGGTCTCCAGCAGCAGAGCATCATCAACCTCTCCGCGCACGGAGCTACGGGGGGGTTGACCAGCTATCAGTGGACCGGTGACATCAACGACAACGGCTATGTGGATGTCAAAGTAGAGTACGCTAGCAATGACTTTGCGGTGCGCTGGCGGATTCCACAGGATCCTGTGTCGGCGCTTGTCTTCCTGGCCGCATGCAACACCGGGGTGGTGTTCGGATCGGAACCTGCCTTTGGCTCCTCACCGCTGCGCTCGCGCTACCTCTTCACGATTCAGCACGATGCGACCGCGCTTCTGGCCTTCATGGAGAACGGGGCTCCGGCGGTGATTGGATCGTCGGCTGGATCCGACTACGAGCCGTCGTGGATGCACCCCGACCAGGGCGGTGAGCAAAGCCTCAACTACTACTTCTATGACTTCCTACTCAATGAGGGCCTGCGCGCGGGGGATGCCTTTGCGGCGACCATGCTCTACTACGTCCAGAGGCATGATCCGCAACGCGGGATACGGGTCTTCAACTACTTCGGCGATCCGTCCCTGGAGATCGCCGGTGTGACCAGCCGGCGGTGGAGGAGCAACGACTTGGCGGGCACCGTGCTTCCGTCCACGGGGCCGTTCCTGGTGCCGGCCAAGGAGATGGATCGGCCCTGCACGTATCGTGACGAGGATCCAACGATCTGGTGGCAGTCGGGTGCGATCGAGCATGCCAAGAGCGTGGAGGCGATTGTCCAGACTTCGGGGGGAGCGCTCTTGGCGGCAACGAACGTGAATCCAGGAGGCGCGGCCTGGGATGGGACAGTCCAGCGTTCGCTGGACGGAGGGGCAACCTGGTCGCCGACCGCTGACCTCGCCGACTGTCGCACGGTGACCAGTCTGGTCGAGACGGAAACCGGCAGTCTCTTCGCAGGCGGCCTGGCGCAGGTCGGAGGGCAGTGGCAGGGCGCCATCTACCGCTCCACGAACGGCGGCGGGAGCTGGTCCCGGGTGTTCTCGTTGCCGGACGGCATGGTTCTCGACCTGCTGCACGCCATGGGCGGCTCGCTTTGGGCGGCCACCGGGTGGAACGGGGCGATCTACTTCTCGCTCGACGACGGGCTGTCTTGGCAGTTGGTCGCCTTGCTTGGAGCAGATGTCTATGTCTACGGTATCGCACAGTCTCCGCTCGGACGCCTGTTCGCGACGGTGGGAGGTCCCGCCAGCGGGGAAGAGGTTCTCTGGAGCGACAACGGCACGAACTGGGTGCCGGCCTACGGCCTAGAGGGGGTTACGGCGGCCTATGACCTCATCGAGTGTGGGGGGTTCCTCTACGTGGGTACGGCCACGACGTCGGGCGCAGCGGTCTATGCCTCCGATCTCTACGGCGAGCATTGGGGGCCTACGTCCCCGATCCCCGATCCGCGTCTGCAGGCGGTCCGCAGCCTCTCTGTCGGACCCGAGGGGCTTGTCCTCGCCGGGTGCGAGATGGAGCGCGGACCGTCCGGGACCGACGTTCTGGCTTGGGCCCCTGGGATGGACAGTTGGTTGAGTTATGGCGGCGCGCTCGACATGGCGCGTCGTGTCCACGCGCTTTGCCCGACCTCCGGGATGCTCTTCGCGGGCACGGGGGACGAATACGGACATATCTGTCAGCACATCCTGCCGGTCGGGTCGGGCATTGCGGAGGAGAAGAGAGCAGAGCCTGCCCGTGGGTTCTGGCACGGGGCGTCGAACCCAGCCTGGAATTCGGTCAACATCCGCTGCAATCTTCCGCAGTCTGCGCCGTTGACGCTGGAGATCTACGACGCGTCCGGGCGACTTCTGCGCAGGCTTGTGGACCACAAAGTCATGCATGCCGGTCAACACGTGATTCAGTGGGACGGGCGCAGCAGCGCAGGTGTCCCTGTGCCGGCAGGTGTGTATACCTACCGGCTGCGGGCCGATGGCGTGCAGGGCACCGGACGCACGGTCTTGGTGCGATAGCGGCTCCTCCGCGGCCGAAGGGCCCCCGAGCGCGTGCTTGGAGAAGCGCGCGCCTCGGACTACCTCACAGCGAGCTTCTTGACTCGCGAGGCACCCCGCGCGCTCAAGCGGACCAGATACACCCCGGGCGTGAGCGCGGGCAGTTCGAGCTCGTGAGCCCCAGCCGGCACGCGTCCGGCGAGCGGGGTGGCGACGCAGCGGCCCTGTGCATCCAGGATGTCGATCCGCGCCGAGCCGGACGCGGCCAGGACCAAGCGGGTCGTCGTCATGCCCGAGCTGGGATTGGGCCACGGGGCGTCCAGAGCGATGAGCGTGGTTCCACCCGCACGGACAGGGCTCTGCGGATCCGCAACCGGCACCGCCGCCGGGTCCGCCCCCCGCAGCGTGACCTCGCGCACGATCGGCGAGGCATGGGGATCCTCCGTCGAGAGGAGCACCCGGTACTGGGCGTAGCGCGTATCGGGCGCGAGGTGTCCGAAGAGTGGCCCTGGACTCGTGATCTCTTCGGACCAATCGCCGAGATCCTCGGGGTCGTTCGAGCTGCGGACCTGGAAGGCCAAGGCTGTGCCGATGGGCGCCTGCGCGTCCCAGTCGATCGCCGTCCAGGTGCGCGGATCCTGGGCGTCGAGCACCGCGGACTCCAGCTCCCCGGATCCGCGAAAGAGCGTGATCGATCGACGGAAGAGGCCCGCAATGTCCCCGTAGTAGTAGCCCTCCACCGCGTAGACGATCTCGAGGGCGCCATCGCCGTTGATGTCGGCCGCGATGGCGGCCTCACCGGTCCGCTCGGGGTAGGTCACGAGGTAGGTGGTGAAGGCGTTGCCGCCGAGGTTGCGGTACCAGTAGACGGCCGAAATCGTCACCCCGAGGACATCGAGACGGCCGTCGCCATCCAGGTCGGCGATCCCAACGTCCCTGCCGCGCCCTCCCGTCACGCCCACCACACGGCCGATCCAGCTTCCGCCGTAACCGTCCGCGTTCTCGAAGAGGGCGATGTAGCCTGCTTGCCAGCCGGTGGCGACCACATCGATGTCTCCGTCGTCGTCGATATCGGCCACCTCGAGGGTGTTGTCGGCCGGCGTGTTGGTCACGATGGGGTGCCTGATCCAGGTCGTGCCTCCGCCGCCGACATTCTCCCACCAGTGGATGTCCCGCGTCTCATAGGAGGTGCACACGATATCGATGTCGCCGTCGCGATCGACATCGGCGGCCGCGGCGTCGATGGCATCGGCGTAGTCGTCGTCGATCCTGCGCTGCATCCAGACGCTTCCGTCGCCGTTGATGTTGTCGAACCAGTAGATGTCGTCGTTGAAGTTCCCGACGTGGGTCAAGGTGGAGCAGCCGTAGATGTCGAGATCGCCGTCCTTGTCCATGTCGATCACGGCGGCCATCTCGGTGCCCCACAGATAGCCGGCGATGGGGTCCTTGGCCCACGCGCTGGCGTCGCCGTGGAGGTTCTCGTACCAGACGTAACGTCCATCCTCGGTCGGGTTGCCGTAGAAGGCGGAGGCGACGATGTCGAGATCACCATCGCCATCGATGTCGCCGGTGGTGATGCCCTCTCCTCCGTAGAAGTCGTCATCAACGACGCGCTCGGTCCAGTGAATACCGTCCCCCGCATTCTCGTACCAGTGCACCTCTCCGCCCAGGGGGCTGATCAAGTCGATGTCGCCGTCACCGTCCAGGTCGCCGGAGGCAACCGAGTGGCAGGAAGGCGACGGCTGCACGACAGGCCCACCGGTGGGATCGGTGGGGTAGGAGCTGATGACGATCTGGCCCGGTACCGACCGCCAGCTCGTCTGGGTGACCTTGCGAAACGTGTCGGACCACTCGAGCACCGGAGTCTGCTCGTCCGGACCCCCTGACCAATCGGTTTGCCGATAGGTGTCGCCCCAGGAGGTGGCCGGCATGCCGGCCACGATGAAGACGACGATGCGGACGGCGAGCGAGAACGCTCGGGACGCTATCGTGGCACTTGCGCGGGGATAGGTGGCGGACATGGTAGGGGCCCTCCTACGGGATGACAGGTGTGCGGTCGGTGGGCGCGGTTTCCATCTTTGATGATACGCGGCGGGACGTGGCGGAACAACGGCGGGCGGCGGCGATGGGTACCGGAGAACTCCCCCATACGCTGTGGCGGAGAAGAGGGCGAGCGCATGGGGGGCTTCCGGAGGGCGCACGTTCGGAGAGGGGATCGATGGGAGGATAGTGCGACCTTCCCCAGGAGGGTCGCGAATGGGCACGCACGCGTTTCTCGTTGGCAACCGTATGCCCGACTAGAGCGCCCGAGAGTTGCCGGAGCCGCTTCGGCAACGGGGGCCGCTCCAGGCAACGCCCAGGGGGGCAGCGACCAGCAGCAGTGCTCCAAAGGCGCAAACAATGGTGGCGCCCGTGGGTGTGTCGAGCCACACCGAGGCCAGGATGCCGAGGATCGACCCCACCAGCCCGAACAGCCAACCCAGCGCCAGGCGCGCGCCGATGTGCCGCGTGGTGAGAGCCGCGAACACCGACGGCACCACCAGAAGGACGAAGACTACCAAGACGCCGCAGATCTTGACCGACGAGGTGACCACCACCGCGAAGGTGGCGTAGAAGAGGAAGTCCCACCAGCCGGCGCGCGCCGGGGGACGGGGACCGAAGGTGAGGGGGATGAAACGGCCGCGGGCCAGCACGTGGAACAGCCCCACAAGCGCGTAGACCGCGGCCGTCTTCAGCACGCTGGCGGGCGAGACCGTCAGCAGGCTGCCCACCAGCAGATGGCGGATGTGCTCGGTGCCTTCCGGACGGTGGCTCACGGCGAGAATCGCCGCAGCCGAGCTGACCGCATAGACGATCCCGATGATCGCCTCCTGCGGCACCCGCGCGGCGGTGGTGCGCGTCCAGGTGAAGATCGTGGCGCCGATGAGCGCGAAGGCGAGCGCGAAGAGGTACGCGTGGGGATCGTCCGCCTCGAAGCCGAGGAGGTACGCCACGGTCACCCCCAGGGCGGCGATCTGCGCCAGCGACAGATCGACGAAGATGATGCCCCGCCGAATCACGTGCAGGCCGAAATAGACGTGGATGCCCACGAGGATCAGACACGCCGCGAAGGGCCACCAGAGGAAGGGCAGGTACTCGCTCACCGGTTTGCCTCCAGGAGTGCATCGAGATTCGCCGACAGCCAGTCCACGTAGGTTTCATCCTTCTGTCGGCCGCCGATCGAGGGGTAGAGCTTGACGACCACCGCGTCGGATTCGCGTGCGATGCGCTGCGGCACGGCGGGGTCGACGTACGGCGAGTGCGCTAAAACGCGCACGCCCCGCTCCGCGACCAGGGCGATGAGGTCCTTGGTGTGCGTCGGCGAGGGGGGCACACCGGGGTAGGGCTCCGCGAAGCCCGCCGCCCGAATGCCGAAGTAGTCGCAGAAGTAGGGCCAGGCTTTGTGGTAGAAGACCACCTCCGTGCCCTGCAACGGCGTCGCGCGCGTGCGCAAGGCGGTCAGCGCGCGCTCGATCTCCGCCAAGAAGCGGGCCCGCCGGTCCGCGAACCGCGCGGCGTGTTCCGGCGCCGCGGCGGACAGCCCGCGCTCGATGGCCAGGGTGAGCGGAGCGAGGTTCTGCGGTCCCAGCCAGTAATGGGGATTGCCGTGGCGGTGCAGATCCCCGTGGCGCCCGTCGGGACGGAACGAGGGGACTTCGAGGGGCTGAATCCCCGCGGAGCAATCGACGATGACCAGATCGCCGTTGCGTGAGCGGTCGATCAGGCGGTCCATCCAAAGGTCCAGCTCCAGGCCGACCTTCAGGGCCACATCGGCGCGCGACACCTTGACGATGTAGCTCGGCCGAACCTCGACGAAGTGCACGTCGCCGGTCGGTGGGGCGATGGACGTGACCGTGACGTGCTCGCCGCCGATCTCGCGCGCCAGGTAGGCCAGATCGGTTGTGGAGGCGACAACGTCCAGGCGGGCTCCGGCTGCGGTCGCGAGCAGCAGAAGCGGTCCCATGACAAGCGGTACGCTGCGCATGCTGTCACCTCCTAGAAGCTGTGGGGGTTGTGGGGTCCGAGGCCGATCACGAGCTGGAGGACCACGTCCCAATGGCTGTCCTGTTCTTCCGGATCGGTGTGGTGCGCAGCCAGGCGCAGGACGGTGGTCTCCTCGACGGGGGCCCAACCGACGAAGACGCCGGTGCGCCAGGTGGTGTGCCGCTCGACCTCCAGCGCGTGCTCGTCATCGCGCGCGCCGTCCTCCTCGTGCTCGTGCGCCGCTTCGGTGCGCGTCCACTCGACGATGCCGCCCACGTTGTACTTCTGGGCGAAGCGGTAGTCGACGTACCCGTAGGCGCCGTGCGAGACGAGGTCGTCATCGAGCTCCGGGTGCTCTTCGCTGCGCACCATTCCCTCGAGCTCGACCTGCAGCGACGTGTAGCGCGAGGGGGTGTGCTTGTACTTGAGGTCGGCGCCCAGCACCCATGCGTGCTGCGGGTCATGCTCGGCATGGGTCGAGTCGACGTCGTGCAGATGCTCATCGGCGGCGCGCTCGGCGCGCAGGGCCGACAAACCGAAGGCCAGCTCCCCAGGCTCGCTGACCGCCAGGGAACTGGTCCAGCGCCCGAGGAAGCCGGGTTCACGCCGTTCCTCGGACGGTTCCTCGTGGGCCTCTTCGTGGGCCGCCTGGTGCCCGTGTTCGTGGGCGTGGGCCTGGAGTGCGTCCCCTTTGAGCAGGCCGGCGGACACCTCGGTGAACACGGAGCCCGTGGGCACCAGGAAGGAGGCCTGCGCGGCAACATCGCTCAAGCCCTCGTGGCCGAAAAACGCCGCGTGGGGCAACGGCGTGTGGATGAAAGGGTAGGCGTGTGGATGAAGCGGGTTCAGGCGCCCGAATCCAAGCCGATAGCGTCCGATCTTGGCGCCGGCTCGGAGCGGCAGGCCGCGGTGGACGGTGGCGTAGACCTCTTCGATCTCCGCGTTGGCGCCGTCGTGCCAGGCGAAGGTGGCCGCCGCGCTGACATAGGGGTTCAGATAGCCGCTGATGAACAGCTCGGCGCTCGGGTCGGCGAGATTGAGCTTCTCACGTTGGTCCTCACGCTGAGCGTCGGTGTGCGTGAAGGCGCGGAAGTCTCCGACGACGGAGATCTCCGGATTGCTGCGCGTCTGGGCGGCGGCTGAGCTGAGCAGCACCAGCCAGCACGCCAGCGGCAGGACGAAAACGAGTGACCGCATAAGTCAACCTCCTGGCATTTGGCAGTGGGTGATTCCAGGGCACGTGCCATTTCACCACGCGAAGGTGGCGCACTTCGGGGGCGGGTTTAACGGGGATCAGACGGGAGGCGCCCGGGGTTGGGGGCACGCACGGAAGGTCTTCTCCGGCGATGCGATCCGCTCGATGTATACGCGAGCCACAGGGCGGACGATGGGCGCGGGAGCGCGGAAGGAGGCCACCTGCTTCCCGGCGCGAATGGCGGCGCAGAAGGGGCAGGTGCTGCTGTCGTGGCCGTGGTCATCCGAGTAGGCGTAGTCCCCCGAATCCTCCGACACATGTGCGCCCGGATGGACGTCGCATCCGCAAGCGTGGGGCTCATGGCAGGAGGCATGGTGGTCGCAGGTGTCGGGAACGGCCAGGTGAACGGGCAGCGCGACCAGGAGGTGGAAGGCGTAGAGCAGGAGGACCAGCCTGGGGAGGGCGAGCGCGCCATGGCGGCCGCGAGATGTGGTCGTCGGATGACGCATGTCTCCTTGCGGTCCTCTTGCCTCGAGTTCCTTCTCGCTCACCGCAGCCTCGGACGAAGGGAGTGTGCCTCGTCAGGCTCCTGGGCCGCAAGTACTCACTGGGCTCCACCAGGTTCCAGCAGGCCGGCTTGGCGGGAAGCAGGCCTGTCGGTGATTGCCGCACGCACTTCTCCGTGATTCCGGTAGCTGCCGCGTGTCTGTCCAATAGAGGGGCCGTCGTGCCGTGCACCGGGCAGGCCCTACAGCCCATCATGGTCTTGTGAGCGTCACGAGAAGGACGCCTCGGAGGTCGCAATGCAGGTCCGTAAGATGCTCTACAGCCTATGGTTGGCCGCGTCGCTCCTTGCAGCGTTCGCTGCCGGTCCGGTTTTCGCCGATGAGCAGCGCCTCGATGAGCTCGGCGGCGATGACATCTTCATCGACCTGGTCGATGAATCACGGTTCGGGGACATGGACATCGCCAGCAATGGTGACATCTATGCGGCCCTCGAGTTCGGGGACCTCTATACCGGCGAGGCGCGGATTGAAGTCATGCGATCGCAGGATGGAGGCGACTCGTGGCAACCGTGGGGCACGTTTGATGCAGCGGGCTCGGCCTACTACACGAATGCCTCCATCCACGTGGCCGAAGGGGCTCAGAGCTTCTGCTTTCTGGCGTGTGAGTCGCGTAACAGCAGCTTGGAGGGTTCCATCGTGGTGGCCCATTCGCCGCTGTCTGCGCCCGGCGGGGATTGGACCGAGGTCGTTGCCATGCCCGCCGGCGTGGATGACTTCTCCGACCCCATGATCGTCTCGGATGCTTGCAACTTCGATCCCTACTACCTCTACCTCGTGGCATCCGGCGGCGATGGGAATGGGAAGGACATTTGGTTCACGCGCAGCACCGACTTGGGAGCCACCTTTGAGACCCCGTACAAGATCGGGTCCATCACGGTGAACGATCGCAGGTACCGCCATCCGCGCATCTGCTACGGATTCGGGGGCTATGTTCACGTCGTCTGGTTCTATGAGCATGACGAACACGCTTTCGATTCGGCCGCCCGCTATCGGCGGGCATCCTCCTACGCCGGCGGGGGGATCACGGCCTGGGATCCGATTCAGCACCTGAGCAGCACAACTGACGGCTATGAGGATAGAGCCCCCCTGGTGGCTGCCGCCCTGGATTCGGACGACGTTCTGGTGGCGCACTACCGGTACTCAGGGGAGTGGCCCAATTGGGAGAACGAGGATCCGGTCGTCTATCACTCCGACGATGCCGGCGCAACGTTTGCCAACTCGGTGATCATCGCCGACGGTCTGCCGCTCGTGAGCGACCTGGCTTGGCAGCCGGGATCGGGGGGGTGGCTGCTCTCCGGGCATCACGGATACACATTCGGGGGGCTTCAGCGGGCATCGGGTACGGATCCGTTGCAGTGGACGCCGCCTTCCTATTTCGCTGACGAAACCTACAGCAGCAATCGCATCACCTCCATCCTTGCGCTCGATCCCTCGCGGGATCATCGGATCGCAGCGCTGTGGACGGTGCACAGCGCAAGCTTCTCCTCCTTCGTCTTCGATGCCGAGTGGCGGGGCGACCCAGGCTACCCGAACTTCGCCGAGTATTTCCCGCGCCCACTGGACCATACCCCCAACTGTCCGCCCACCTTGGTCGATCTGAACGGGGATGGCGAACTCGAGATTCTGTACACGGACAGCCAGCGCTACATTCGCGCGCGGCGCTGCACGGGCGGTTTCATGTCCATGTGGATTTTCGACACGGGGGCCTATCTTTCGGACGGTCCCCCAGCCGTTGGGGTTCTCGACTCCACGGGCGAGCTCTACGTTGCCGTAGGCACGATCGATGGCAGGGCATACCTGTACGATGAGCACGCCGATCTCGTGCCCGGTTGGCCGGTGGATGTCGGTACCGGTCAGGACACCTATGTCTCCATTGGGGCACTCGGGGACCGGTACCCGCGCACGGTCGTCATTGCCTCCGGCGACCTCCTTACGTTTCGTGATGTGAATGGACAGATGCCTCCCAACGCATACGGACGGCAATTCGGCAGCGGCGCCTTTTGCGCACCGGCCGCCATCGGGGACGTCGATGGCGACGAGATCGCTGAAGTCGTATGTGGCGCGGGGAACCGGGTATTCGCCTTCAAGTTGACGCAGCTCGAGACCGTGTTCATGCGGTATCTGGACAGTGACGTCTGTGCCGCGATCACGCTCGGGGATGTCGACCTGGACGGCGATGTCGAGGCATTGGTACCGACCACCAACGGAACGCTCTATGCCCTCGATGATACCGGCGGCGATCTGGCGGGCGACTGGCCCTTTGTCTCCTTCACCGGCTGCGAATTGACCAGTGCAGCTATCGCGCAGATGTTGGGCACGTTCGAGCCCGAGATCGCGGTGGCTGCCAGAGATTACACCGTGCATCTGATTGCCCATGATGGCGTCGAGCCATCCGGCTATCCCCAGTTGACGGAAGAGCCCTGGTTCATCCTCGCCTCGCCGCTCATCGCGAAGATCGATGGATCCTCAGACGTCATCGTGGGCTCACGCGACAAGAAGATCTGGTCGTGGGACAACTTGGGGAACCGCAATCCGGGGTGGCCGAAGGATCTGGAGTCTCGGATCAACGTGACGCCCGCCTACGGCGATATCGACAACGATGGCTTGGCGGAAGTGGTCATCCTCACGACCGACCAGCTGGCGGTTCTGGACCTGAACCAGAGTCTCAACTCCGCCAACCGCACCTGGCCGATGTATGGCTATGATCCCCAGCACACCGGATGCGCGAATTGCCCCGAGTACTTCACTCCCAGTGCGGCGCCGGAAGCTGTGGGTGGGGTGACGAGCCTCTCCTTACGCGCAACGACGCTTGGCCTGCGTCAAGGAGCAGTTTCGCTGCACTACGCCCTGCCCGCCAACTCCGCTGTGGATCTGGCGGTCTACGACATCCAAGGGCGCCGCTTGTGCACGGTCTTCAAAAAGGAGCAAACGGCGGGCTCTCACGCCGTGGTTTGGAGCGGCCGCGACAGCCAGGGCAACCCGGCGGGAGCTGGGTCCTACCTGGCCCGTTTGTGTGTCCGGTCGGGCGGGGGTGAGGAGGTGCGCGTGCGGAAAATCATCCTGCTGCCGTAGCGTATGGTGTTGGGCGTCGACGCCGAGCACGGGAACGCCTCGCGCCGAGAGAGGAGCATCCTGTGCGCCCTGCAGTTTCGTCGAGGAGGGGGCAGCCTAGACGCCCTGGAGCTGCTCCTGGATCGTGCCACCATCGAGACGACCCAGCGCTATGCCAGGCTTGTCAGATGATGTTGTGAGACGCGAGGCCCGCAAGGTACACTCCCGTGCGGCGTCAGAACGGCGTCCACTTCGAGAGGGTGGCGCCCGAAGTCCAAACGCCCTCGTAGCTCAGGTGGATAGAGCGACGGTTTCCTAAACCGTAGGCCGCAGGTTCGAGTCCTGCCGGGGGCAAAGGCTATCGGCAGGCATGTGGGGGCACCGATGGGGCCCCCACGTGTCGCGCGTGACTACCATGCATGGTGGAGCCCGATCACCGCTTGGTCTCTAAGCCCCCGACATGGTTCCTCCTCTGCCGCCCCCTGGCCAACTGCATCGTACGGAGGCACCTAGCCGTTCGTGCGGGCGACCCGGCCCCCGGCCCAGCACCAACCCCTTGGGCTCTCGGCTCACAGAGGATACCATCCCCGCGTGATACAATATGTCCAGCCCTTGTGACCGACGACGCTCTCGGCGCCCGGGCAGAGATCCAAGATCATGCGCTCGTGGAGGGGTAGGTTCATGTTGAGGCTCCTGGCAGCCCAGTTGCTCGTGGCGCTGTGCGCCTGCCTGTGGATGCCGGCTACACCCTCCGCAGGGGAGCCGGACTCCGCACAGGAGCCGGACGCCACCTCGACGAGACCCGACCTGGCCGAATCCCTCGCCAACGCCTACGCCGACTCCGCCGACCACGTCGTGAGCATCATGCGCACCGGCCGCTTCTCCGAGGCCGAGCCGATCGCCCGCCGCATGCTCCGCTCCGCCGAAGAGCTCCTGGGAGCCTCTTCCCGCGAAGCCGATCGGCTGCGCAATCTCGTGGTGAGATGCCTGTGGCGCACCGGCAAGAGCCAGGCGCCCGAGACGATCGCCCTGGCGCAGGAGGCGACCGCGATCGCGGAGGAGGCCTTTGGTCCCGAGGACCTGGCCGTGGCCTCGCACCTCTTCAATCTGGGGGTGATCCGCACCATGGGAGGCGACTTCAAGAGTGCGGGTCGGTTCTTCGAGCGCGTGCTGGCCATTCGCGAGCCCAAGCTGCCGCCCGACCATCACGAGGTGGTCTCCATCATCGGCGCCCTGGGCAATGTGCGGGCCTATGCGACCGACTACGCCGGAGCGCTTCCGATGTACGAGCGGGCGCTGTCGCTGGTCGAAGACGCCCGCGGGGAGACGGATCCGCAGGCCTTCAACATGCGCGGTAACGTGGCCTCCACGCTGAAGGAGCTGGGGCGCATGAGTGAGGCGCGCGCCTTGCTGCGGAAGCAGATCGACCTGCTCGAAGGCGAAGGGCTCGAGATCGAGGATTTGGGCTACGCCTACAGCCTGCTGGCCGGCCTCTACTTCGACCTGGGGGACTACGCGGAGTCGCTGCCGCTGCGCAAGCGCAGTTTGGAGGTCCGCGAAGCGGTGCATCCCGAAGGCCATCCGCGCATCGCGGAGGCTCTCCTCAACTACGGGTCCACCTTGTGGAAGCTCGGTCGCTACGAGGAAGCCTGGGATAGGATGGAGCGTGCCCGCACCATCTGGGAGAACGCCTACGGAGCCGATCATCCGCATCTGGGCTCGATGCTCGCGGGGCTCGGGCGTGTGGCCTTCGACATGGGCGATCTCGATCAGGCGCGCACACTGTTCGAGCGCGTGGTGACCTTGCGTGAGGCGGGCTTCGGCGCCGAGGCGCCCAACGTGGCCGATGGGCACCACTCGCTGGCCCAGGTCGCGGCGGCGCAGGGAAGGGTGGACGAGGCGCGCGATCACCTCCTTCGCGCCCTGCGGATCGTCACCGAAGGCATCGGTCCCGATCATCCGTTGACCGGGATGTACGCCGGCACCCTGGCCCGCGTGGACGTGCAGGCCGGGGATCTCGCGGAAGCGGCGCGCTGGGCGCTCGAATCCGAGCGCGTCCTGCAGCGGAACTTGCGATTGACGCTGCGCGCGCTGCCCGAGCGGCAGGCGCTCCGCTACGCGCGCGGGCGCACCGGCGGTGTGGACGTCCTGCTGACGCTTCTGGATCTGGAGTCGCGGGTGGATCCCGCGTTGACCCGGCAGGCTTGGGATGCCGTGGTGCGTGCGCGCGCGGTCGTGCTGGATGAGATCGCCGCGCGCAATCGGCAGAGGGTCAGGGAGGGCAACAAGGACACCAGGCGGCTCATTCGGGACCTGCAGGAGGCCAGCACAGATCTGGCCAATCTCTATGTGCGCGGTCCTGGTGACAGCGACGCCGAGACCTACCGCGGCCGACTGGAAAACGCCCGCCGCGCAATGGAAGCGGCCGAGCTCGCGTTGATCGAAGCCGGCGAGGCCGAGTCCGAGCCGGACGTGCAAGGCCTCGAGGCGGCGCTGGCCTCTCTTCCAACGCACAGCGGATTGGTGGCCTATGTATTGCACGAGCGTTTCGCACCGGGACAGCCCGCGACCGACCCCGGAATCCTGAGCTACCACGCCTTCTGCTTCACGGGTCGCGGTGGGGCGGTTCAAAGCGTGGAATTAGGACCTGCCGCAGAGATCGACGCGGCCATCGCGGCCTGGAAGCAGGAGGTCACCCTGGGCGCGTTGCGCACCGATCGTCCCGCCGGCGAGAGTCTGGCCGCTTACCGCGCAGCGGGGGAGGCTCTACGGGCGGCGCTCTGGGATCCGATCTCCGGCCTCGTGGAAGACATCGATCAGCTCTTCGTGGTGCCCGACGGCCAGATTCATCTGGTCAATCTGGCGACCTTGCCGAACGCGGGCACCGGTTATCTGGCCGACGATGCGATAGCGCTGCACTACCTGTCCGCCGAGCGCGAGCTGCTGCTGGCCGATGCCGCTCCGGAGGGGACCGGCGGCGCATTGGTGTGCGGCGCACCCGACTTCGACGGCGGGCTGACGCCCGCAAGCCAGGCGATGGCCGCAGAGGCAGCCGACGCCGAGGCGGCCTTTCGCGGCGAGCGGGCCGAGTGCTCGCAGATGGATGCCCTGCGCTTCGCCCCCCTGCCCGAGTGTCTGCGCGAGGCGCGCGAGGTCGCCGAGCTGTGGCGCGTCTTTCCGAGCGAGGCCCGCCTGCTCACCGGCGCGCAGGCGACCGAGAGCCAGGTCAAGAGCCTGACGCCCGGATGCCGGCTGCTGCACGTGGCGACGCACGGGTTCTTCCTGAGCGGCGACTGTCCCTCCGGCTTCGCCGGCACGCGCGGAATCGGTCTCCTGGTCGTCGAGGGCGGACCGAGCCAGGGCATCGAAACGGGTGCCGAGCCGGGCGCCGAGCCGCTGACCCCGCCGGCCGAGGTCCAGAACCCGCTCCTGCTCTCGGGCCTCGCCCTGGCCGGCGCCAACCGGCGCGACGAGGCCGCGCCCGGGCAGGACGACGGTATCCTGACGGCGCAGGAAATCGCTGCGCTCGATCTTTCCAGCGTGCGCTGGGCGGTGCTGTCGGCCTGCGAGACCGGCAGCGGGGAGGTGCTCAACGGCGAGGGTGTCTTCGGCCTGCAGCGGGCCTTCCGGCTGGCCGGCGCGCGCACGCTCGTCACCAGCCTCTGGTCGGTGCGTGACGACGACGCTCGGCGCTGGATGCACATCTTCTACGAGTCGATCCTGCGCAAGCAAACCCCGACGTCGCAGGCGGTGCGTGCGGCCACACGCGCGCTGCTCGAGGAGCGGCGCGCCCGGGGTGAGAGCACCCATCCCTTCCACTGGGGCGCCTTCGTGGCCACCGGCGACTGGCGCTGACCCAGCCGACGGCAGCACCATGCCCCGAGGCCTCGGCGAGGGCATGGGCGCAGCGTTCCCGGGACCGTCGCATGGCGCATGAGCGCCCCGCGCCGCAGTTGCCACACCGCGGGATCTGCCCCATAGTCCCCCCATGCAGACGGCCGCACCCACGCGCGCAACGCCCAGCCGGCGAGGCCATTGGGTCCTCTCGGCCGGCAAGCTCAGCCTGGGCACGATGCTCAGCCGTGTGCTGGGCGTGGTGCGCGACATGCTGCGCGCCTACCTCTTCGGCACCGGCATCGCGGCCGACGCCTTCACCGTCGCCTTCCGGTTGCCCAACATGCTGCGGGCCCTCTTCGCCGAGGGCGCCCTGAGCGCCGCCTTCGTGCCGGTCCTGACCGAGGTGATGGAAAAGGGCGAGCCGGGGGAGTGGCGGCGGTTCGCCCTCAACTGCGCCTGCCTGCTCGCGCTCCTGCTGATGGTGGTGAGCTTGCTGGGTGTGCTGATCGCGCCGGTGCTCATCCCGCTGATCGTGCCCGGCTACGCCGAGGTGCCCGGCAAGATCGAGCTCACGGTGCGTCTCACGCAGTGGCTCTTCCCCTACATCTTCTTCATCGGCCTGGCCACGATGGCGATGGGCACGCTCAACGCGCTGCGCCACTTCACCGCGCCGGCGCTGTCGGCCTCGGTGCTCAACGTGGCGATGATCGCCGCCATGATCTGGGTCTGCCCGCGTCTGGGCGAGCTGCCCGAGCAGCAGATCCGCGGGTTGGCCTGGGGTGTGCTCGTGGGCGGGGCGCTGCAGCTCGCCATCCAGATCCCGCCCCTCTTGCGCCACCGCATCGCGGTCGCCTTCCGCGTGACGCTGCGCGATCCGCGCCTGCGGCGCATCGGGGCGCTCATGCTGCCGGGCGTCATCGGCATGGGGGTGGCCGAGATCAACGCCTTCGTCGACACCTTCCTGGCCTCGCTGCTGCCGCCGGGCAGCGTCGCCTCGCTCGAGTACGGCCACCGCGTGATGCAGCTTCCGCTGGGCGTCTTCGCTGTGGCGCTGGGCACGGCGGTGCTGCCGACGCTGGCGCGCCACGCCGCGCGCCGCGAGGGGCGGGAGCTCGAAGAGGCCTTTGGCCTCGCCCTGCGCCTGACGCTCTTCATCCTCGTCCCGGTGACCGGCTTCTTCCTCGTGGCGCACCGCCCCATCCTGCAGCTTCTCTTCGAGCGCGGCGCCTTCGCGGGCGGACAGTCGCTGGCCATGACCTCGATGGCGTTCGTCTTCTACACGCTCGGTCTGTGCGCCTACGGGTCGGTCAAGGTGATCGTGCCGGTCTTCTACGCGCGGCAGAACACGCGCACGCCCGTGCGCATGGCCGCCACCGCCATGGTGGCCAACATCGTGCTCAACATCGTGCTGATGCAGTTTCTCGAGCTCGGGGGGCTGGCGCTGGCCACGGCGCTTTCCAGCACGCTCAACGTCACCCTGCTGCTGCGCGCGCTGCGCGCGCAGTACGGCCTGAAGCCGGGGCGAGACGTGGGCACCGCCGCGTGGAAGGCACTGGCCGGGGCGATCCTGGCGGCCGCCATTGCAGCGGCGGTCTACGCGCTGGTGGGACGGGTCGGGATCTGGTCGACAACGCTGGGCCGCATCGGGGGCCTCTTGGCAATGGCGATCTCGGCGGTCGGGGCCTACATTGGAGCCGCGCGCCTGATGGGCAGCGGCGAGCTGGGCTTCCTGTTTGAGCTCGTGCGGGGCCGACGGGCGCGCGCAAACGGTGACGAAGGCCCAGGGACCTCCGATGATCCCGCCAGCAGGGACGATTGATGAACCGCACCACCCGGCACATCGAGGGCATGGATGAAGCCCCGGTCTGGCGCCGGCGCATCGAGCAGAAGCTGCGCCTGCTGCCCCACCGTCCCGGCGTCTACCTGATGAAGGACGGCCGCGGGCGCATCCTCTACATCGGCAAGGCCAAGCGCCTGCCGGCGCGTGTGCGCAGCTACTTCCGCGGCAGCACGACCGACCCGCGTCTGCAGCTCCTGCGCGAGCGAATCCGCGGCTTCGACTACATCGTGACCGCCACCGAGGCCGAGGCGCTGGTGCTGGAGGCCAACCTGGTCAAGGCGCACGCGCCCTCGTTCAACGTCGAGCTCAAGGACGACAAGAAGTACCCGTTCCTGCGTCTGGAGATGCAGAAGGAGTTCCCGCGGCTGCTGGTGACCCGCACCATCCGCGCCGACGGCGCGCGCTATTTCGGGCCCTACATCCGCGTCAAGGACATGCGCCGGATGCTGCGCTCGCTGCGGCGCATGTTCCCTTTGCGTAGCTGCACCGACCATCGCCTGCGCCACGGGCACCGCGAATGCCTCTTCTACTTCATCGACATGTGCCGCGCCCCGTGCACGGGTCGCATCGACGCGCAGGCCTACGGCGGGATTGTGGCGCAACTGGTGCGCTTCCTGGAGGGGGAGGGCGAGGACGTCGTCGCCGAATGGCGCGCGCGCATGCGCACCTCGGCGGCCGAGCTGCGCTTCGAGGAGTCGGCCCGGCTGCGCGACGACATCGCCTGGCTGGAGCAGCTCCGCGACCGGCAGCGGATGACCGACATCCAGCGGCCCGATCTGGACGTCATCGCGCTGGCCGCGCGCGGGAATCGGGCCGTGGCCGCCGTCTTCTCTCACCGAGAGGGCAGGGTGGAGGGGACGTGGCGCACCGAGCTGGGGCGCGCGGAGGAGGCCGCACCCGGGGCTATCATGGCCACGGTCCTGGCCGAGCACTACCAGGGCCGGGCGCAGATACCCCCGACGGTGCTCTGCGATCCGCTGCCGGCGGATCGCGAGGTGTTGGAGGACTGGTTGAGCCAGCGCGCAGGGAGACGGGTGCGCATCCAACGGCCGATGCGCGGCGAGCGCGCCCGCCTCATGCGCGCCGCGTGCGAGAACGCGGGCCTGGCGCTCGAGGAGATCGAGCTGATCGAGGCCGGCCGCCGGCAGCGGCTCTCCGCGTCGGCCTACGCCCTGCAGGAGTCGCTGGGCCTCTCGCGGGCGCCGGTGCGGATCGAGGGCTACGACATCAGCAACATCCACGGCCGGCAAGCCGTCGGGTCGATGGTCGTCTTCCGCGACGGCGCGCCCTTCAAGAGCGGCTACCGGAAGTTTCGGATCAAGGAGGTCGCCGGGTCCGACGACGTCGCCATGCTGGCCGAGGTGCTGCGGCGTCGCGCCAAATACCTGGCCGAAGAAGACGCCGAGGCGCCCGATCTGATCCTGATCGACGGCGGCCGCGGGCAGGTCAACCGCGCGGCCGCGACGCTGCGCGAAGCCGGCTACGGCCACCTGCCGCTCATCGGGCTGGCGAAGCGCGAGGAGGAGATCTACCGCCCGGGCGCATCGGCGCCCATCCGGATGGAGCGGCGCTCGCCGGGGCTGCAGCTTCTGCAGCGCGTGCGCGACGAGGCGCACCGGTTCGCCGTGGGGTACCATCGCCGGCTGCGCAGCCGCGAGATGACGCGCGACCCGCTGGCCGAGGTGCGCGGTCTGGGGCCGCGGAAGCACCGGGCGTTGCTCGACCGCTTCGGCAGCTACGGCGCGCTGGCCCAGGCCTCGCGCGCCGAGCTCATGGCGACGCCCGGCATCGGCGCGCAGCTCGCCGACCAGGTCTTGCAGGCGCTGCGCGGAAGGGGGAGACGTGCCTAGAACGCGCTCGACGAGCGAGAACGGCGAACGGCACGCGCCAGCGCGCCGGGCTCCGGCGGCGCACGCCGCATTGCCCGGGCGCGTCGCGCGGGCACTGGAGGAGTACCTCTTCCACCTTTCGCTGGTGCGGGCGGTATCGGCGCGGACGGTGGAGGCGTACGGATCGGACTTGACCTCGCTCTTCCGCCGCCTGAGCGAGCTGGGTGTGCGCGATCCCGAGGAGGTCACCGCCACCCACCTGCGTGACTACCTGGTCTACCTGGGGCAGGTGCGCGGGCAGCGGCGCGCCTCGGTCGCGCGGGCGCGCAGCGCGATCCGCTCCTTCTACGCGTTTCTGACCGACGAGCGCGGCTCCTACTGGCAGGGCCGCCCACTGGACGACCCGTCCGCGCAGCTTCCGGCCCCGCGCGCCTGGCGGACGGTCCCGCGCGCGCTGACCGAGGAGGAGGCGGAAGCGTTGATCGAGTCGGTGAAGGGCGGCGGTCCCCTGGAGGTGCGCGACCGGGCCCTGCTGGAGGTGGCCTACGGCACCGGGGTGCGCGTGTCGGAGCTGCTCGGCTTCGGCCTCGAAGATTGCCTGTGGGAGGAAGAGCTCCTGCGCGTGACCGGCAAGGGGGCGCGGACGCGCATCCTGCCCCTGGGGCGGCCTGCGGCGCGGGCGCTTCGAACCTACACTGAAGATGTGCGGCCCCTGCTGCTGGCCAAGCGGGGGCGCAACCGTCGCCGCGGGCCTGAGCCGGACACGGTGTTTCTCAACGCCCGGGGCGGCCCGTTGAGCCGCATGGGCTTCTGGAAGATTCTGCGCGGTCGGGCGCAGCGGGCGGGCTTGCGCGAGGGCGTGCACCCGCACCTGCTGCGCCACACCTACGCCACGCACCTGCTGCGGGCGGGGGCGTCGTTGCGCGTGGTGCAGGAGCTGCTGGGACACGCGCGCCTGGCCACCACGCAGATCTACACCAGCGTCGATGATCAGTACCTGCAGGGGATGCATCGCACGTATCATCCGCGCGGGTAGGCGGCCGGGCGCGCGCGCCCCGCGTCGGGGGCGAGGCGGTCGGCCAACACGCAAGAGAAGAGGTTCGCACGATGAAGAAGGCGCACGCGATTTTCGCCACCCTCCTGCTGCTGGGGCTCGTCCTGCTCTGGACGCGGCCGGCCGCCGCCTACGAGCACCGGCGCGGCACACCGAGCGTGGGGGGCCAGATCCAGTACGGCACCATGGCGGGCGACTCCGGGTGGCAGGAGCTCTTCGATCGCGGCTTCGGGGCGCGCATCAGCGTGCGCCAGTACATCGCGCGCAACCGGGCCATCGGCCTGAGCGCCGAGCAGCAGACCTTCGACCGCAAGGACGAGGATCGCACCAACATCGGCGCCAACTCGTACGACGCCAGCTTCGATGAGCTGCAGTTCCAGATGCTGATGCTGGACTACTACCTCTACTTCCGCCGCATGTACAAGCGAACGCCCTACCTCGTCTTCAGCGGCGGCTTCTACCGTCCCCAGCTCATCGACCAGTTCAAGGAGGTCGCCTCGGGCCAGACGGGCGAGCACGTCAGCTTCCAGCACAAGGAAGGGTTCGTCCTGCGCGCCGGCGCGGGGGCGGAGTGGTTCCTGGCGCGGACGTTCTCGATCGACGGCGCGCTGAGCGCCTACTACCTGAGCGCGCCCGGCGTGGACGGATCGGTGTTGACGGTCCAACTGGCGCTCGGCGTCCACCTCTACACCCGCTGACCGCGGATTCCGCGCACGCTCGCATCGCGCCGCGCATCCGTCTGGCGCGCGGTCGGGCATGGTCGTCCGCGCCCACCGCCGCGGGCTCCAGCATGGTGTTCTCCCCGGATCCTATGATAGGATGGAGCATTCCTCTTTGCGCCCGCTGGACGTGGGGCGGCCGGCGGGGCCGCGTGCGGGGGGCCACGACGGCCTTCCGGGCGGGGCAGGACGGCCGGGGACGGCTGCTGTCCGGCCGGCGCCCCGCTGCGAACCAAGAGAGGCGACCGAGGGAATCGTGGTCGGAAAGACATACACGGTTGGAGATAAGGTCCACCACCAGGTGTTCGGGGAGGGGCTGGTGGTCGACGTGCGCGCACGCGACTTCTTCGATATCCTGGAGATCGCGTTCTCCGACGGGGTGCGCAAGGTCACCTCCATCCACCCGCAGCTCAGCAAGCCCAACGACGATCAGGCCCCGGCGACCGAAACGACCGGCGATCTGCCCGATCGTCTGGTGGACCTGGAGGCCGAGCTGCCGGTCGAGGAGGTGCGTCGCGCGCCGGCCCCTGTGCCCGAGCGTCCCGCGGAGGCGAAGCCCCCGTCGTTGGATCCCGCCGAGTTCACCTTCAAACGCGCGCTCATTCCGGAGCTGGACGCCGGGTCGCTGGAGCCCTTCCTCAAAGGCGGCAAGCGGCTGGAGCGCTCGGGGCCGCGCGATTTTATGCTGCACTTAGAAGGGCTGCGCATCGCGCGCCAGCGGGGGTTCGAGCAGCTCCTGGCGCTCAACCACGCGCGGGACGTGCAGCGGCTGGAGCACCAGATCCGCGCCTGCCTGCGCGTGCTGCGCGAGATGAAGGGGCGCGCGCTGCTGGCCGACGAGGTCGGGCTGGGCAAGACGATCGAGGCGGGCCTGATCGTCAAGGAGTACCTGCTGCGCGCGCTGGTGCGCAAGGTGCTCATCCTGGCGCCCGCCTCGCTGCTCACCCAGTGGCGCGAGGAACTGCAGCACAAGTTCGGCATCCCGGTGCACGTTTTCGCCCGCGGCGACGCCTGGGACGCGTACCCCATCATGATCGCCTCGCTGGACACCGCCAAGGCGGTGGCCAACCGCGAGATGATCATCCGGCGCGGGTTCGACATGCTGGTGGTCGACGAGGCGCACCGGCTGCGCAACCATCTGACGCAGGCCTGGAAGTTCATCGACTCCCTCAGCCTGAAATACCTGCTCTTGCTGACCGCCACGCCCGTGCAGAACGACCTGCGCGAGCTCTACAACCTGGTGACGCTGCTGCGCCCGGGCGTGCTGGGCACCTACCGCGAATTCCGGCGCGACTTCGTGGTGCGCGGCGATCGACGGCTGCCGAAGAACACGCGACGCCTCTCGCAACTGCTGGCCGACGTGATGATCCGCACCACGCGCAGCAGCACGTCGATCCAGTTCCCGCGGCGCGAGGTCTTCACGCGCACGCTGAAGCTGCACGACCACGAGCACCGCTTCTACCAGGCCGCCTCGGAGTTCGTGCGCGGTATGGCCGCCTCGACCGAGAAGCAGCGCGGCCGCATCCCCTGGCCGTTGCTCCTGGTGGTGCTGCAGAAGGAGATCGGCTCCTCGGTGCAGGCTGCGCTGGGCACCCTGGACCGGGCGGCGGGTGGACGGCTGGTGGCCGTCCGCCGCGAGCTGCGCGAGCTGTCCGACCTGGGCCGGCAGGTGGACCGCCACGCGAAGCTGGATGCGCTGACCGAGCTGGTCGAGCAGAGCCAGCGCGCGGGCGAGAAGACGCTGGTCTTCTCGCAGTTCCGCCGCACGGTCGAGTTCATCGGCCGGACGCTGCGCGACCGTGGTCTGAAGGTGGGGCTGTTTCACGGCAGCCTCGCGGCTCCGGCCAAGGACGCGGTGGTGCAGGCCTTCCGGCGCGACCTCGACGTCATGGTCAGCACCGAGGCGGGCGGCGAGGGGCGCAATCTGCAGTTCTGCCGCACCATGGTGAACTACGATCTGCCGTGGAATCCCATGCGCGTCGAGCAGCGCATCGGGCGCATCCACCGCATCGGCCAGACCCGCGACGTGCGCATCTACAACCTGGCGGCCCACGGCACGCTCGAGTCCTACGTGCTGGAGGTGCTGCAACAAAAGATCAACATGTTCCACCTGGTGATCGGGGAGATGGACCAGATCCTCGGAAATCTCGATTGGGCGGAACCCTTTGAATCCAAGGTGTTTAGGCTCTGGACACAGCACGCCGACCAGCCGGCGCTGGAGAAAGCCTTCGGGGTGATGGGTACTGAGTTGCAACAGGCGCGGGACCGGTACGAGCACGTAAAGTCCTACGACCAGGAGATCTTCGAGGGCGCCGACGGTGTCTAGGATCGAAGGCGCCGACCGTGTCTAGGAGGCTGGGACCCCGGTCCCGGCAGGCCGTGCGCCCCACGGGGGCGCGCACGAACGCCGACGGAGGCCGCAAGGGTGAAGCGATCGGAGATTCGCAGCTTCGTCGAGGCGCTGCTCGAGCGCCGGGGGGCTCGCATCCGCGAGCACGGCCCGGCCCTGCTCGAAGTGCAGCCCGATGCCGGGAAGACCCACGTCCCGGCGCCGACGCAGTTGCTGGCCTTCGGCGCCAAGGTCCACCGCCAGCACCCCGAGGCGGAGCTGGTCTCGGTGGGCTCGGCCTATCTGGACCGTCTGGTGGGGGAGGCCACCCGCGCGGGCCGGTACACCGTGGTGTACGGAGCCGTGCCGGAAAACGGAGCCCCGGCGCCGCGGCCGGCGGGGTTGCCCGAGCCGGTCGAGGGCCGCTGGGGCCGCCCCCATCGCGGGTACCGGCCGGTGTTTCTCTTTGTCTACGTGGCCGAGTTTCGTACAATCGATGTTCCCGATGATCTGGTGATGATCGCGCTGGATCCGGCGCGCGGCGAGACGCTCGCCTCACCGAACCCGGTGCTGAAGCGCATCAAGCGGGGGGCCACCGATCCGGCGGAGGGTTGGGAGCCGGCCGGATCGTTGCCTTCGCCGGGGGCGGTGCTGCGCTCGCTGGCGGCGCTCGACAAGCGTCTGCAGCGCCGGGCACGCACGTTCAAGGAGGCCGCCACGCTCGAGATCGCGCGTGAGACGGCCAATATCGAGGCGTACTATCGCAGGCTGATCGACGAAGTCCGTCATCCGGTCGGTAGAGGCCGTCTATCGACGGAAGAAGAATGCAAGCGGGTGCGCGCCCTGCAGCTCGACTGGAAGCGTCGCGTCCAGGAGGTGGCGCGCTTCTGGGAGGCGGGGGTGTTCGTCCGTCTGTCGGCACTGGGAGTGGTGATGGAGCCGTGCTGGGTGTTTCCCCTGCGCGGCACGAGCCGCCGCGGGCGCAGCCGAGGGGCCGGGCGTCCGTTCATGGCGGCCGATTGCGCCACGGGCGCGCTGTGGCGCCCGCGTTGCCCGATCTGTGGGGCGCGCATTCGAGAGCGAGTCGGTACGGTGGGCTCGGATCTCGTGTGCGCGAAGCATGTACGCGGTGGGTAGCGCGCGTCGAAGGGCCTTGGGGGACCAACGGCAATGGAGGGGGAAGGCATGAGGTTGAGCAAGAAGATTCGTTTCGGCGCCGCGCAGGCGCGATGTAGACGCCCGCTGGGCGGCTGGCGTTGGTCCGCGCTCGGTCTGGGGCTGCTGGTGCTGCTGGGCGGCATGAGCGCCGGCGCGTCGGACGAGTTCGAGCGGATTCGCGAGAAGGCCGCCGAGATGGTCGTGTCCGTGAACGAGGCCGAGATGGAGCCCTTCGCCGAGGGCGATGAGTCCGAGCTGGAGAAGGCCTACGGCGGCTACGGCTACCTGCTCACCGACGCGAAGATTCAGCGTCTGCGCGAGCTGGTGCAGGAGGCGCAGAACGAGCAGGAGAAGGCACGACGCCGGCGCACCGCCCGCATCATCGACCTCTACGCCATCGGCCAGAAGGTGGCTCCGGTGATGGACAACTGTATCAACTCGATGACCGACAAGACGGTCAAGGTCGAGGGCGCGACGCTGCAGCTCCTGAACCTGAACTATCGATTGGCGATGCAGGAGGACCGCGACAAGCGCCGCGGCTGGTGGCTGGCGGCGGGCCAGCTCTACAAGGTCATGAACGTCTATCGCCGCAACCTGATGTACGACCGCAACCGCTTCAGCCAGGAGCTCGGCTACGAGGGCTACTACCCGTTCCTGGCCGAGGTGGAAGGCTGGGACCTGGAGACCATGCGCACGGCCGCCGAGCGGTTGCTCGACGACACGGCCGCCAGCTTCGAGACGCAGCTCGAAGCGCTGTCGGAGCGGGAGCTCGACCTGGAGCTGCGCAAGGTACGCACCTACGACGCCGAGTACCTCTTCTCCTTCCCGGACCTCACCGACAAGGTGGGCGGCCTGAAGGTCGAGGACATCATCGAGGACACCTTCGAGGAGTGCGACCTGAGGCTGGACAAACAGCGGTCGCTCAAGATCGACCTGCGGGACAAGGACGGCCGGTTGCCGGAGGCTACGGCCTGGGAGCTGCAGACCGGCAAGGCCGAGGTGACGATGATCCCGACCGAGCGGCTGTCGGATCTGCCGGCGCTGCTGGGCGCCGTGGGTGAGGCGCAGTTCTACTACAACGTATCGGGCGACCTGCCGTTCGAGCAGGCCTACATCGGCAGCAACGTGCTTCCGGCCACCTACTACGCGCTCTTCGCGATGATTGCCGAGGAGCCGGGCTGGGTGGAGGAGCACGTCAAGCTCAAGGACACGACCGCCGAAGAGGTGGCCGCGGCCTTCAAGCTGCGGCGGCTCTACCTGGCGCGCCAGGCTGCAGGGCGGTTCCTGTTCCAGCTCCGGGTCCACGAGGATCCCAACCTGGACCCCAATGTCTACAACGAGATCATGGAGCGGGCGCTGCTCTGGAAGCACATCCCCAACGACGCCGACACCTACCTGATGGCCAACGACAACTACGAGAGCGGCGGGTATCTGCTGGGCTACGTGATGGCGGCGCAGATTCGCGACGCCCTGGTGGAGCAGCTCGGCCCCGAGTGGTATCGCAAGAAGGAGCTGGGCAAGAAGGTCCTGGCCGGCGCGGCCAAGGGCTATGGGATGAGCATCGCCGATTTCCTGGGTCTGTGGGGCGTGACCAGCCTGGATCCGGGCGTCATGGCCGGCCAGCTCGCGCAGCGCTAGGCGAGCCGGCGCGATCGGGAGTGGGGGAGGAGGAACCAACGTGTCTCGGATGACGAAGGAAGAGCTGCGGGAAGATCCGGTGCTCGAGTGGATTCAGGGCGCCATCGAGTGGACCCAGGCGAACTCGCGCTGGATCGCCATGGGCGCGGCGCTGGTCGTGGTGGTGGTGATTGCGGGGGTGATGTACACGCGCGCGCAACGGCAGGCCGAGCTCGAGTCCCACGAGCTGCTCTCGGCCGGTCAGTCCTATTACCTGCAGGGCAACCCGGCCGCCGCCGAGGCGCAGCTTCAGCAGCTCATCGATGAATACAGCGGCTCGAAGGCTGCGAAGAGCGGCCGCATCTACCTGGGTGACGCGTTGCTGGCGCAGAACCGGCCGCAGGAAGCGCTGACCGTCTACGAAGAGGCCATCGGCGCGGCCAACAGTCCGGAGCTGCGGGCGGCGGCGCAGCGGGGCAAGGCGGCGGCGCTGGAGTCGATGGAGCGCTTCGCCGAGGCGTCGGCGGCCTACGAGGCGGCCGCGAGCCAGGCGACGGCCTTGCAGGTGGATGATCTGATCGGGGCGGCACGCAGCGCGCTGGCGGCCGGTCAGCCCGACCGGGCGCAGGCCGTCCTCGAGCGCACCGAGGACTTGGACGCGACGGGCCAGCAGGGCACGATCGCCTTCTATCAGGCCCAGGCACACGCCGCGCTGCGGTAGCCGGTCGGTCGATCACTCGACCGCGATGGTCAGCCCCGGCGCCCTGGCCAGCTCGGCGAGTGTGGAGCGAACCTGCGCGGGCGGCGCGGCCTGCAGATCGGTCGCCTCCGTCCACCAGGCGTGCGGGGCCTTGCCCTCGCGCAGCGACCAGACCGTGAACATGGCCTGATTGAGCCGCATCTCCTGCTGCCGCAGCAGCCGCCCGACCTTCTTGCTGGCCGTGCGACGGATCTCCTCGTCGGCCACGCCCGCCGCCCCCTCCGCGCGCACGGCGGTCATGCCGGCGGCCATCGCGGGCACGTTCTCCAACCGCGTGCCGGCGCCGGCCCGGTAGGTCAGCCATTGTCCCAGCTCGGCGAGGCCGGCGCCGATGCCGTAGGCCATGCCCCGCTCTTCGCGCATTTCAAAGGCCAGCCGGGAGGAAAGCAGCCCGGCGGCGATCTCCAGGTGGCTCTTCTCGGTGCCGGGATCCTGCTCGCGTCCCGCCGGCACCGTCTCCAGCACGTAGCCACGCTCACCACCCAGCGCGATGCGCTTCAGGTAGGTCGGCGGCGCCGCCTCGTCGCCTGCCCGGTAGGCGCCTGCGGCGGGCTCGACGCCGAAGGCGGCCGGGTCCTGCACGAGGCGCGCGAACCGCTCGGCCGCCCGGTCGCCCAGATCGCTGCGCCGCTGCCAGAGCTCGTAGCGCTCGGGCGTCATCCCCAGGGTGGCCCGATGGGGGCCGTCGGGCGCCTCCGCCGGCAGCGCATCGGCCGCCCAGGCACGCACGCGCTCGACCGGCAAGCTGGTCACGACCGCCAGCCAGATGCGCCGCGGATCGAGGAGCAGCCGGTGGTAGTCGCGCAGGTCCTGTTGTGTGATCGTGGCCACCGAGGCGGGTGAGCCGTAGGGCGAGCGCGCTTCGGGGTGGTCCGCGCCCAGGAGGATGGCGCGCAGCTCGTCGCCCGCGCGATTCCCGGCCGAGCCCGCGTCGCGGCGCAGGCGGGCGAGCAGGCTCTCGCGCTCGCGCTCGACCGCCTTTTCATCCAGGTGCGGCTCGCGCAGGAGCACGCCCAGCAGCTCGAACGTCCGCTCGGCGTGGCTCTCCAGCGCCTGCAGGCGCACGAAGGAGAAGGCGCGCCGCGTGTAGTAATCGTCGAAGGGAATGAAGCCGCGGTCGGCCGTCTGCATCTCGGCGCCCACGCCATCGAGCGCCGACGCCAGCGCCGTCTCGTCGTCGTCGCCCGCCCCAGCCGGCAACAGCGCGTGGAGCAGCTCGGTGATGCCCTCTTTGCCGGCGGGCTCGAGGTAGTTGCGGCCCTCGATGAGCACGTAGATCGAGAGCGACCCATCGGCCGGCGCCCGCAGCAGCAGCAGGTGCGCGCCGTTGTCGAGCTCGACCTCGTCGACGGGGTAGGGGGCCGGCTCCTCGGGCGCGACGCGGGCCTCCTGCGCAGGCTGGGGACCCGGACGATCCTTGCTCGCCGCCCCGTCCTCGCCGGCACCGTCCCGGCGCGCGGCCATGGCGCGCATCATCGCCGGGGGCATGCCGCTGCCCGACGCGCCCATGGCGCCCCCCATGGCCGCCATCGGCAGCGCATCGTCACCGGGGGCATCCGCGTCGCGCGTGGTGGCCACCTGGATGCTCCACGATGGCCCCGCCAGCAGAGAGGCGAACACCGAACTGATCCTCTCTGCGTCAAGTGCGTCGATCGCTTCGAGTCGTTTCTCAAGGCCGAAGGCGCCGAAGAGCGCCAGATCCTCCGAAACCAGGGGCGCGAACATGTAGGAGCGCTGCCGGGCGTAGATCTGCTCGGCGCTGCGCGAGACCTTCCAACTGGCAAGCCGCTCGGGCGACACGCGCGGCGGCGCGGCGGCGAAGTCGAGCAGGGCCTCGCGAACCGCATCCAGGTCGGTCCCCGGGGTCAGCTCGACGTCCAGGATGAAGCGCGCGAAGCCCGGCCCGGCGTCGATCGATCCGAAGACCTCCAGCACGCTGCCCGGGAAGCGCTCGGCGAGGTGGCGGCCCAGATCCGAAGAGACCCCCGCGGCCAGCAGGCTGGCGCCGGCCTGCGCCGCGCGGAAGTCGCCTTCTCCGGGCGGCGGCGCATTCCATACCATGCGCAGGCGCGCGTGGCTGAGCGCGAGGTCATGGCGCGCCACGCGCGAGGTCCGGATGGGCCCCGGCGGCCCGGGCGGGTCGATCCAGTCGCCCGAGGCGCGCACGGCGCCGAATGTGGCCGCGAGGACCGCGCGGGCGCTGTCGGGATCGAAACCGCCGATCAGGAGCGCCACCATGTTCTGCGGCACGTAGAGGCGCTGGTAGTGGTCGAGGACCTCCGCACGTTGCAGCATGCGCAGCGATTGCTCGGTGCCCAGCACGGGCAGGCCGTAGCTGGAGCGCGGATAGGTCTCGCCGTCGAGCAGCCGGCCGAGCTGGTAGGACTCCGATTCGCGGTCCTTGGCCAGCTCTTCGAGGATGATGCCGCGTTCCTTCTCGAACTTGTCGAGCGGCAGGCGCGAGGCGAAGAGCATGTCGGCCTGCAGGTCGAGGGCCAGGCGCAGGTGGTCGGCCGGCATCGTCATCATGAAGGCCGCATGCGTGCGCCGGGTGAAGGCGTTGTTGAAGCCGCCGGCCGCGTCGGTCTCGTCATAGAGCTCTTTCTGGGTGCGGCGCTCGGTGCCGTTGAACAGCATGTGCTCGAGGAAGTGGGCTGCGCCCGAGGTGCGCGGGTTCTCACGGTTGGAGCCGGCGTCGACGACGACCACCGAGGTCACGACGCGGCTGGCCGGATCGGGCGACATCAGGACCTCGAGGCCGTTGTCGAGCACGAAGCGCTCCCAGGAGATGGGCGGGGGCGCGGAGGCGTCGGGCTGCGCGCCGGAGGGTGCCGGCAGGATGAGCAGCGCAAGGGCCGTCAGCGCGACGGCGAGCGTGCGGGACAGTGGAGAGACGGACATCGGAGACTCCTTGGCGGCAACGCGTTGAAGGACGGATCTCGGAGGAAACTAGGGTGATCAGGCGGCGCCCGGCAACCCCGTTTCGCCACGTCGCATAATGTCTATTATGTAAACCTGTACTGCGCGTCGGCCTGGATTGGAACGACCACCGCTCGCGCGCCGGGCCCTCCCAGCTCTGCAACCCGCCCGCCGCTTGGGGTTCCCGGCGGGTTCGGCCGATGCAGGTTGCAGGCCTCCTGCGGCCGGCCGGTGCAGATTGCCGCGTGCCCGGCGGTGCGGTGGCAACCGACGGGCCGAGACCGGCGTGAGAAGCGGTGCGGGCCGAGCGCGAGATGCGACGCGAGCGTGCCGGTGCAATCGATGCGTCGAGAATCGGTTGGCGCGACGGGCCTGGGCCGCGGCCGGTGCGCGGCTCGGCGCGCGGTGCGCCGCCGGGCTGTGAAGATCGCCGCTGGCACCGGGCTTGCATCCATCCGGGTAGAGAGCGGCCAGGTATGAGGGATCCAAGGCAACGACAGCAGTGCCCGCTCTCGAATGACAGGGGGTGACGTCTGCGGCTCGCGTGAGCAGTCCGTAAACCCGAGGGCCCAGAATCCTTGAGGGTGGTGACCACATTCGGGTTTTTGCGGCACGGCGTTCGCGGTTCGCACTCCCTACGCTATGCGGCCGGTCCACGGTCGCGGGCCTGCGGCCACGGCCCCAGGTTCGAAGGGTTTGAGGGGCTCCGCCTCCGGGCGAGCCCCTCCCCACTTTTTCCGGCAAAGCGGCAGGGGAGCTAGCCGGTGACCATCCCCAGGTGGCTGTCGATCTTCTCCGACAGGTGGGACAGCTTCGGCGTGCCCACGTGCTGGCCGACCACCTTGCCGTCGCGGATGAAGAGCAAGGTGGGAAGGTTCATGACGTGGTAGTGCGCAACGGTGCGCGGATTGGACGCGACGTCCATGCGGCAGAACTTCACGCGTCCCCGATAGCTTGAGGCGATCGCACGAAGCGTGCTGCCCAGTTTCTTGCAGGGCTCGCACCATTCGGCCCAGAGATCGAGCATGACTGGGATCTCGGAGTCCAGGACCTCTTGCTTGAAGGTTGCGTCGGTGACGTCCACCAGGCCCGACATGCTTCTCCTCCCGCAGTTGATGAATCCGCCACAGCGTCAGAAGACTCTATCGAACAGCACCCGTGTGCGGGCGGCACTGCAACGCCTGCGCCGCGAGTCCGGGTGTGTCATTGCTTGGGACGATGTGTACGCAAAGCGTACGCGGCCGCGAGCGTCTCCAACCCCACGAAATCGTGTGCGCCCAACCAGCGACCCTGCTTCACGGAACGCTCCCACTCGTAGCACTCATCCAGCAGACGGGCAAGTCCCCTCTTGCGACTCCCTACCCCACCGGAGGTTACGATCCTGGCGCCGGACCCCTGCTCGCCCGGCGGTGTTCGTTGCCGCCCGCGCGTGCGGCCCGCGCGATCCTGTCCTTCGGTGAGCGCGTTGCGCGTGGCCGAGGTGAGCTTCCAGAGAAAGCTGAAGGAGGCCTCCTCGCGACGCACGCCCTGCAGCCGCCGGATGGCGTCGGGGGCGTCGGCGCGCAGGATGGCTTCCACGCATTCCCACGAAGAGCCCAGCACGCCCGCGCGCACCAGCGCGCGCAGATCCCTTCGCGTGAGCCGGCCTTCACCCTTCAAGAGCGCGAGCTTCTGCACTTCGTTGGCCAGGATCCCCAGATCGCAGCCCAGGTGCTCGATGAGGTAGCCGGCCGCCGACGGGTCCACCTGCAGTCCTTCGCGTGCACCTTGCCGGACGATCCAGCGCGCCGCGTCGCGCGGGAACAGGTTCCAGAACTCGATCACCCGCACAGCGCCCAGCAGAGACGCCAGGAACTTCGAGCGCCGCGACAGCTCGCGCGAGTGCAGTGCGCTCATCAAGACCATGGGGTTGACGACGGCGCCGCGCACCAAGGAGAGCCAGGCCTCGCGCTCGATGGGGCTCTTGACGCGCGTCAGGCGTTCGATGCCGTCGACCACGACCAACCGCGCGCCCCCGAAGAGACCCGACTGCGAGACGGCCGCCGAGATCTCCTGAAAGGGATTCTCCCCCACCTGAAACGTGTCGACGGCGTATCGGCCGCCGGTGACGTCGCCTTCCGTCCCGGCCAGGGCGCGTTTGACCGCCTCGAGGGCCTCGTTGCGCAGATAGGTCTCCGGCCCGCAGAAGGCGGTCACGCCCTGCGGCCGCTGGTCCGCGTGCTTGCGGAAGAAGTCGAGCGCGCTGATGGGACGCATCCTCATCCTCTGCAACCCCGTGGCTCCCAGGGTCCGTTCGGGTATCGCGGCGCGGCGGTGGTCTCCCGTCCGCCCACGCGCGCTACCACTGCTCGAGCGTCTTGGCCAGAATGTCCTGCGCGAGCTGTTCGATCGCCAGCTCCCTGGCCTCTTCCTCCGAATCGGCCTGGCCCGTCTGGCTCCCGGCCACGGCCCCGTAGGTCGCGGTGGCGCGGAGGTTCTCCGCCCGCCACAGGTCCTTGTTCTTGACGCGATCCTTGAAGACGACCGCGAGGGTGACGACGACGATGTACTCCTGCGGCTCCTGGGCCGGTGTGTAGCTGTAGACCTTGCGCTCATACTGGGTGACGCGCCCTTCGACGACCCCGTCGGCGCGCGCCTCGCGCACGATCTTGAGACGGTTGTCCTCCAGGAACTGCTCGTTGACGACGCGGGTGACCTCTTCGGCGATCGTGGCGTCCAGCGTCTCGTTGACGAAGACCGGGACCGCCACCGTCTTCAAGTAGCCGGGCAGCGAGCTGCCCGAGAACGAATAGCCGCACCCGCAGACTGCCAGCGCAAGCCCCATGCCCAGCAGGAGCGCGAGCCCCGGCCATGACCGGCCGGCGGTGGTGGCAGCGCAGCCCATCCAGCCATGAGCACGGCGCGTTGTTGGTGGAATCCACATCAGGAGAAGAGGTCCAGGTGATCCCGGGTCCAACCGATCAGGCGGCGCACGCCGTCGCGGGGGGTGACCTGGGGCGTCCACCCCAGCTCGCGCCGGATGCGTCCGATGTCGGAAACATACACCTTCTGATCGCTGGGGCGCCAGTCGGCATAGGCCGGCTCCACGCGGACGCCCGTTTCCTCGGCGATCATCTCCAGCAGCTCGAGCAACGACAGGGTGTGCTCGGGACCGCCCCCCATGTTGAAGACCTCCACGCAGCGGTCGCTTTCGATGAAGGCCTCGTAGCCGCGCACGAGGTCTTCGACCCAGAGCACGTCGCGCACCTGCTTGCCGTCGCCGAAGATCGTGATCGGCTTGCCCGCCAGCGCGGCGATGACGAACCAGGCCACCCAGCCCTGGTCCTCCATGCCGAACTGGCGTGTGCCGTAGATGCACGACATGCGGAAGACGCCCACGCGCAGACCGTAGAGGTGGCCGAAGTCCTGGGCGTAGATATCGCCGGTCAGCTTCGAGCAGCCGTAGGGCGTGTGCTCGCAGCGGTCGATCGAGAAGGTCTCCGGGATGCCGTCCCCCCACGCGTGCGCGAAGCGGTAGCGCGTGGTCGCCTCCTCGACCTCGACGCCGTTGACGTTCTCTCCGTAGACCTTGTTCGTGGAACAGAAGACCACGGTCGGACGATGGCCGGCCTTGCGCGCCGCCTCGAGCACCCGGAAGGTGCCCAGCGCGTTGCTGGTGAAGTCGGTCTCAGGATCGGTGGTCGAGGTGGTCACGGCGGTCTGGGCGGCGGCATGGAGGACGACGTCGGCCCGGGCGACGAGAGGGTCGACCGTCGGCGCGTCGCGCACGTCGCCCTTGACCAGCTCGATGCCCTTGTGCTGGGCCAGGTGATTCCAGTTGTACTGGGAATTGGGGTCGTCGCGCTTCAGCAGCAGCCCGCGCGACAAGTTGTCGAGCACCGTGACCTCGTAGCCGCGCTCGGCGAAGTAGAGCGCCGCGTGCGACCCGATGAATCCGGCGCCGCCGGTCACCAACATCCTGGCCATGCCCGCCTCCTGTCCCAAGAGGATGCCCAAGAGGATGGCGGCGGCGCGCGTGCGCCGGCCGCCGGTCCGGTGCGGGTTCCCCTCTACGGGTAGCCCCGCCCGAGCGGAGAGATCAGGGCGTCACAGTAGCAGTGTGGCGGATCAGGGACAACCGGCGGGCGTGGCCAGCGGGATCTCCAGGCCGATCTGATGCGAGACCTCCAGGTCCAGGGCCGGCCGGTACCCGTAGGTCACCGTCACGGCGCCGGCATGCACCGAAAGACCGCCGGCGGGTTGCGTTCGGCGTTCGTTCTCCTCCAGGTCCACTCGCATCCCGGCGTAGGCGGTGACCACTTCGAGCGGCTGCCAGGAGGCCCCCGAGAGCAGACGCGACGTCTGGGCCCGACCCCCTTCGACTCCCAGGTGCAGGTCGATTCCCGCCCCCAGATCCAGCGAGGCGCCGCCGCGCACGGTTGCGGGCAGCGGCCCGTGGTCCGCTCCGCTGCGAACGCCGGTGGTCAGGTGGGTCGCGGCGGCGCCCAGGGCCACGCGTCCGGGCTGCCACTGCAGGCCCAGTCCCCAGGCCAGGCAGGTCCAGTCGGTCTGGTTTCCGTCGCTCTCGTGGACCACCTCGAGCTGGAGACCGCCGGAGATCCGAGGCGTCACGCGCCGCGCGTAGGCGAGCGTCCCCAGGAGCTGGACCGGTCGAAACGACCCGGTGGACGTGCCGTCGGCCGCGTAGCCCTCCAGCGGGTCGGTGCGCAGGAGCCCGGCAGAGAGGCCCACGATCCCGGGCATCCCGGGCAGCGCGAGGGCCAGCCCTACCCACTCCCAGGCGGTGCCGGCCACCCAGTCGGTGTGGGCGACGTGGACGCCGGCCCCGTCGCGCAACGCCAATCCGGCCGGGTTCCAGGCCAGCGCCGCCGGGCCGCTCACCCGGGCGCAGTGAGCGCCCGCCAACGACCGACCCACCGGCTCGGCCGGAAGGCGGACGAAGACCGAGGCCGCCTCGCCCTCGCCCGCGCCCGCGCCGCCCTCGGCCGCGCCGGCACAGGGGCACCACGATCCGCAGAGCAGCGCGAGGATCACGGCCAAAGCCTCCGGCCGGCCGTGGCGCGCGCCGCGCATGCGCGCGCGCGCGCGGGGCGCCGGCGCGACGTGGAGGTCCGGAGGCTGTGTGCAGGGCGTCGCCATGTGGGAGTACGTCCGGGCTCAGGGGCCGCATCGACGGGGTCGACGAACGCGTACCGGCGGCGCGTGCCGCGCCGGGCGCAGCCCGCCGGCTCTCCTCCCCTAGGTCGGACGATGGGTCGGACGGCTTGCTCGAAGGCGTGCTAGGACGGGATCCGCTGGCGGAAATAGGCCACGGTAGCCGGTAGACCGTCGGCGATGGAGACGGCCGGCTCGTAGCCCAGGTCGCGCCGGGCCCGCGAGATGTCGGCCTCCGAGTGGCGGATGTCTCCGGGGCGCGGGTCGCTGTGAATCGGGGGTACGTGGGTGCCCAGGATTTCCTGGATGCGCTCCAACAGCTCGAGCAGGGTGGTGCGCGCTCCGCACGCCACGTTGTAGACGCCCGCGGCGTTCGGGGCACGGCACGCGGCCAGGTTCGCGTCCACGACATTCGACACGTAGGTGAAGTCGCGCGATTGGAGTCCGTCGCCGTGGATGGTGGGCCGCTCGCCGCGCGCCAGATGGGAGATGAAGATCGGGATGACCGCCGCGTAGGGCGAGTCCGGGTCCTGACGGGGACCGAAGACGTTGAAGTAGCGCAGCGTCACCGTCTCCAGCCCGTAGTGCATCCGAAAGAGGCGCAGGTACTCCTCGCCCATCAGCTTCGTGAGCGCGTAGGGCGAGAGCGGCTGCGGGTGCATGGTCTCGTCCTTGGGCAGCTTCTTGCTCTCGCCATAGACCGAGGAACTGCCGGCGTAGACGACGCGGCGCACACCGGCGTCGCGCGCGGCTAGCAGGATGTTGAGCGTCCCGTCGGCGTTGCTGCGGTGGCAGGCCGCCGGATCGGCCAGGCTGCGCGGCACCGAGGCCAGCGCCGCATGATGGATGACGTAGGTCATCTCCCGAACGGCGCCATGGCAGTCCTCGATCCGGGCCACGTCGCCCTCGACCACCTCCAGCCGGCCGGAGTATCGCTCGGCCAGGGGCTCGACGTTGTGGCGGTAGCCGGTCGAGAAATCGTCGAGGATGCGCACGCGGTGGCCTTCCTCGAGCAGCCGCTCGGCGATGTGGGACCCGATGAACCCCGCTCCTCCGGTGACCAGATACGCCTCAGACACCATGCATCTCCTTTCAATTGCGAGCCGACGCCGACCGCGTGCCGGAGGCAGAGAGCCTCCGGGTGCTCGCGGTCACCGCCGAGACCCTCAGATGCGGCTGACCTTAGGGTCACGATGCCCCTTCAGGGCGTTGCGCGTGTCGACGATCAGCGCCGCCTCTCCCAGCACCAGCTCGTAGTCGATGCTGCGGTGGGCGGTGGTGATCACCACCACGTCGTGAGCCCGCAGCTCGTCGGCCGTGAGGGGCACCGACGTGTAGCGGCGCTCCTCGCTGACGAAGGAGGACACATAGGGATCGTGGTAGTGGACGATCCCACCCTGCTCCTCCAGCAGCTTGATGACGTCCAGCGCGGGGGACTCGCGCAGGTCGTCGATGTCCGCCTTGTAGGCCACCCCCAGCACCAGCACCCGCGAGCCGTTGACCGGCTTGCGCACGCCGTTGAGCGCCTTGGCCACTTTCGTGACCACGTGCGCCGGCATCGAGCCGTTGATCTGCCCGGCCAGCTCGATGAAGCGCGCCTCCAGGCCGGCCATGCGCGCCTTCCACGACAGGTAGAAGGGGTCGATGGGGATGCAGTGGCCTCCCAAGCCCGGCCCGGGGAAGAAGGGCATGAAGCCGAACGGCTTGGTGGCCGCCGCCTCGATCACCTCCCAGACGTCGATCTCCATCCGGTCGCTCAGCAGCGCGATCTCGTTGACCAGCCCGATGTTTACGCTGCGGTAGGTGTTCTCCAACAGCTTGACCATCTCCGCCACCCGGGTTGACGATACCGGCACCACGGTCTCGACCGCGCTGCTGAAGAGGAGCGAGGCCAGGCGCGTGCAGGCCGGTGTCACCCCGCCGACCACCTTGGGGATATTCCGGGTCGTGAACCGCGGATTGCCCGGATCGACGCGCTCGGGCGAGAAGGCCAGGAAGAACTCCTCGCCCACCTTCAGCCCGGTCTCCGAGAACTTGGGCAGCAGGAGCTCCTCGGTCGTGCCCGGATAGGTCGTGCTCTCGAGCACGACGAGCTGTCCCGGGTGCAATCGCGGGGCGATCTCGTCGGCGGCGGCCACGATGTAGGAGACGTCCGGGTCGCGCGTCTTGCGCAGCGGGGTCGGCACGCAGATATCCACGGTGTCGGCCTCGCGCAGCAGCTCGAAGTCCGTGGCGACGGTCACCTGCCCCTGGGCGATGGCCGGGCAGATGTCCTCGCTGGGCACGTCGGCCACATAGGAGGAGCCCTCCTGCAGCCGGCGCACCTTCTCGGCGCTGAGATCGATCCCGATCGCCCGGAAGCCGGCGCGCGCGAACTCGGCCAGCAGCGGCAGTCCGACATACCCCAATCCCACCACCGCCGGGCGGGCGGTGCGGTCGCGGATTTTCTCCTCGAGCGTACGGGCCCACGGGGCGGCCGTCGCGGCGGCCGCCGGGGCCCCATCCTGATCATGGGCGGGCATCTCTGGTACCTCCTGCCATTCCTTTTCGGCCTCTGCCGTCCAAACCGTAGTCCGGAGAGCCGAATCGCTTGAAGATAGAGGCCCGCCCGCTATTCTGCAACTGCCTCACGACGATCGGGCAGGAACCCGACGACGCGGCGATCGTATGGGAAGTGGGAGGGCAACCGGCAGGAATCAATAGAGTTTGCCGGGCCCGGAACCGTTTGTTAACCTAGAATTTCAGCGCCCCGCGGCGCGGAGGCTTTGATCTGGATCGCCATGGCAGGCTCGCGCCTGAGCGCAGACCGGGAGGAAGCATGACTCGCAGGCGGCTCTTTTTCATCGTGCCGGTCGTCCTCTTCGCCGTGACCCTCACCCTGGGCACGGTCTTCATGAAGGACGTCCTGGCGACGAGCGACGGCATCTACTCGGATCTGCTCCTCTTCAACAAGGTGCTGAATCTGATCCAGACGTACTACGTCGAGGAGACCCAGCCCGACAGCCTCATCGAGGGGGCCATCGTCGGGATGCTCGGGCAGCTCGATCCGCACAGCAATTACATCGCACCCCGGCGCTTTGAACGCATGGAGGAGCGCAACCGCGGATCCTATTCGGGCGTGGGGATCTCCTTCGCGATCACCAAGGGGTGGCTGACGGTGATCTCCCCCCTCGAAGGGGGCCCTTCGGAGAAGCTGGGCATTCGCTCGGGCGACGTGATCACGCACATCGAGGGCGAATCGGCCTACGGGATCAAGGAGAACGAAGTCTTCGAGAAGCTCCGCGGCCCCAAGGGGACCATGGTGCACGTCACGATCCGCCGGGGCAACGACCCCGAGCCCCTCGAGTTCGACATCGTCCGGGATGATATCCGGATCGAGAGCGTGCCCTACGCGTTCATGGTGACGCCTGAAGTCGGCTACATCCGCATGGCGCGGTTCTCCGCGCAGACGAGCGAGGAGCTGGAGGAGGCGCTGCAGGAGCTGGAAGCCGAGGGCATGGAGTCGCTCATCCTGGACCTGCGCGGCAACTCGGGCGGCTACCTGAACCAGGCTGTCGAGGTGACGGACAAGTTCCTCACGGCCGGCAAGAAGATCGTCTACACCAAGGGGCGCATCTTCGGGTCGAGCGAGGAGTACTACGCCAGCGACGGCCCCCACCCAGATTTCCCGATCGTGGTGCTCATCAACCGCGGCAGCGCCAGCGCCTCGGAGATCGTCTCGGGCGCCATCCAGGATTGGGACCGCGGCCTGGTGCTGGGCGAGACCAGCTTCGGCAAGGGGCTCGTGCAGCGGCAGTATCCGCTGCCCAACGAGGGCGCGTTGCTGCTGACCGTGGCGCGCTACTACACGCCCAGCGGGCGTCTCATCCAACGGCCGTACGAGGCGGGCGAGCGCGACGACTACTACCAGCACGCCGGCGACGCCGGCCTCCCCGGCGACGAGAGCGAGGACGAGGCCGACGGCGGCACCGAGGGCGAGGCGGCTGCCGACACGACCGCGGCCCGGCCCGTCTATCACACCCTCCTCCAGGGGCGGCCGGTCTACGGGGGCGGCGGGATCCAGCCCGACGTGGAGGCCGAGGAGCAGTTCCTGAGCAGCCGCCTCAACAGCCGACTGACCTTCGATCGCAAGTACTTCGAGTTCGCCACCGCCGCGGTGGCCGACGGGCGGGTGCGCTGGGACGGCAGCTTCGAGGACTACATTCGCCAGTTCCGCGTCGCGGACGAGTTGATCGGCGGATTCCAGACCTTCCTGGAGGCCGACTCCTTCGCCTACGAGCCCGACACGCTGCTCGCCCACGAGGACGAGATCCGTCGCGGCATCCGCTCCGAGATCGCGCATCACTTCTGGGGCGAGGATGCGCGTTACCAGATCGTGATCGCCGACGACCCGGTGATTCACCAAGCCCTCGAGTTGATGCCCCAGGCCGCGGCGATGCTGGCCGAGACCAAGCACATCGAGCAGCAGCGCGCACAGAACGAGGGCGGCCGCTAACCGAGCGTGATCTCGGGCGGCCACGGAGGGCCCATGTCCGACGAGCACGGGTACCCGGAGGCTGAGACAGCGCAGGTCGACGCGGGCCTCGGGCCGTGGGATCGCATGGTGGCCGTCATCATGCGCCCCGGGGACGCCTTCCGGGGACTGCGCGGCGATCGTTGGTCCTGGCTGGTGCCGGCGCTCTTGATCTGCGTGGCGATGAGCACCGCGCCGCAACTGGTCTTCGATCTACACTACCAGCGCCAGCTCGACGCCCTGGAGACGATGATCGACCGGGGTGTGCTGACCGAGGAACAGGCCCAGGAGGCCCTCACCCGGCTGGAGGAGGACGCCGGCGACCGGCCGGCCGCAGCGATCGCACAGCAGATCGCGATCGGCACGGTGAGCAACCTGGCCCTGCGCTTCGCGCTGCCGGCGGCGCTGCTGCTGGCGGGCCTGGCCTTCGTCATGGAGCGACGCCTGCGGTACCCGGCCGTGCTGGCTACGCTCAGCTTCGCCGCGCTCCCGGCGCTCGTGCGCGAGCTGGTGCGCACCCCTCTGCAGTACAGCAAGGGGTCCCTGGACGTCTACTTCGGTCCCGCCGCCCTGGTAGGACACACCGAGACGCTGGGGGCGTATGCCCTGAGCCTCATCGACCTGTTCGATGCCTGGATCCTGGGCTTGTTGATCGTGGGCCTGGCGGATGTGGCGCAGATCAGCCGCTCGCGGGCGGCCATGCTGGTGCTGCCCCTGTGGCTGGTGCTGGCCCTGCTCAAGCTCGGAATCAAGGCCACGCCGCTGGGTGCGGTGCTCTAATCCCTCGGCTCCTGTAGGGGTCGGCGGTGGCCCGCACGACGCCACGGGCCTACTCGCCGCGCAACCCGACCAGGAATGCCCTGCGGTAGGCGTCGCGCGTCTCGCTGCCCGTGGCGGCCAGGACGATCTCCTTCAGCGATGTCTTCTCCCCCAGCGACCCCAGCAGGCAGTGCACCAGTTCACGGGCCGCGTCGTGAAAGGCGCCGATCGCCTCTTCGCTCTCCAGGGGCGCGATCACGAGGCTCGCCAGCTTTGCCTCCCGTGCCGCCGCCAGCGCCTGCGTGACGGCGGGCCCGATGCGGTCGTGCCGGGTCTTCAGGTCCTGGCCGGAGATGACCGCGTGAAAGACCTTGCGGTAGCTCAGCTCGCCGGCATCGGTGGCGACAGCCGTGCCCAGCTCGGCCGGGCCCTGCTGCACCGCGGCGACCTCGATCGCCTCTCCCCCCGCGCGCTTGACCTGGCCGCTGATCCCGGAGCCCATCCACAGGTGATCGTTGGCCGGAATCACAAGGCCGTCCGCTGCGAAGGTGAGCGGATCTCCGACGCGCACGTCGATTCGTGTCCCGTAGATGTTGAACACGCGCCTTCCCTCCCTTTTCCACCCCTGCCCGGCGTGCTAAGGTGCGCCGGGCAACACGGCACGGGGGCACAGCGATGGATCGCAGACCGTTCTGGCTCATCCTTCCCGCGGTGGCGCTGCTGGTCGGAGCCGCCTTCTGGTCGATGCGGACCCTGCTGGGACCCGTCGTGGCCACTGCCGCGCTCTGCTACCTGTTGTGGCCCTATCGCGACGCGCCGGTCGTCCGACGGCTGCTGATCGCCGTATCCCTGCTGGCCTTCGTCTGGATACTAGCTCGCGCGCGCGCGATCGTCTATCCCGCCCTCGCGGCGTTGGCGGTCGCCTTCTTGCTCGACCCCTTCGTCAGCCGCCTGCACCGGCGTGGCATCTCCCGCGCCCTGGCAGCCCTGGCCCTGATGCTGCCGTTGATCGCGGCGGGCCTCCTGGTGGCCCTCGTGCTGGTGCCCGCGCTGGTGGACCAGGCCCGCAGGCTGGCGACCGAGCTGCCGCAGGCGCTCGAGACGGTGAGCACCTGGATCCTCACCACGCTCGATCCCTACCTTCGCGGCCGCGGCTTCGGTGTGCTCGAGGAGCACCTCTCCGAAATCCTACCCAGCACCGAGCGGATTCTGCGGGGGGTGGTATCGGGCGTGGGCCAGTTCGGACGCGGGGTGGCCGCCGTCGTCGAGGTGCTCTCGTTCCTGCTCCTCACCCCGATCCTGGCCTACTACATCCTGGTCGATTTCGGCCGCCTGCGGCGTGCGCTGCGGCCCTACGTCAACGATATCTGGGCCGAGCGGCTGGACCGGTTGGGCGAGATCTTCCAGGAGTCGGTGGGCGCCTGGCTGAAGGGTCAGCTTCTGGTGGCCATCATCATCGCGGCCCTGTCGGTGGGCGGATTCTTCCTGATCGGGCTGCCCTACGCCCTGCTGCTGGGCTGCCTGGCCGGGCTGCTCAACCTGGTGCCCGTGCTGGGGTTCTGGGTGGCCTTCCTGCTGGCGGCCGCGGCCGCCCTCTTTGCCCCGGCGCCGTTGCCGATGCTGGGCAAGACGGTGGTGGTGCTGCTGGTGATCCAGGCGCTCGAGACCAACCTGCTCTCGCCGCGCATCGTCGGCCGGCAGCTCGGCGTCAAGCCGGTCATCCTTCTGCTCACCATGCTCACGCTGTCGGTGTTCTTGGGAGTGCTGGGCGTGCTGCTCGCCGCGCCGGTGATCGGTCTGGCCCGCGGCGTGTGGATTCTCTGGGGCCCGGAACCCTATCGCCCCGATCTGCTAGAGGTTGAGGGGGATGGTTGAGCGACGGCGACGCTCGTCGTCGCGGTCTCGCTCGGGGCGCTGGTCCTTGATCCGGTCGTGTCGCTCGCGCAGGGCTTCACCCACCTTCTCGGGCAGCACACTGGCCAGCGCCCGCATGGGCGCATCCGCCGCGCGGTAGACGGCGCTGCCGCCGAGCACGCCCGGGTGCTTGGGCAGCAGGTCGGGCAAGACCAGGGTCAGCCCGGCCAGCACCAGCAGCACGAGGATGGCGCCCCGCAGACATCCGAAGGCGAACCCCAGCAGGTGATCGGCCCACCCCAGGCTCATCGCCTTGATGATGCGGGCGATCAGGGATCCGACCAGCGTCACGAGCACGTAGAAGACCAGGAACGTGGCCAGGAAGAAGAGCACCTGTGTCGCCACGGGGTTCCCCACCACATCGGGGAGGCGATCGCCGTACACCCGACCGAGGACGACCGCCGCGAGCAGGCCGATCAACAGCGCGCCCAGCGCGAACGCCTCGCGGATCAACCCCACCCGGAAGCTCAGCAGCCCCGAGACGGCGATGATGGCCAACAGCAGGATGTCGAGCGCGTTCATGAGCTTTCCCGGCTAGGACGTCTCGGGAGACAGGGGGCGGACCTCCATCCGGTCGCCCGGCACCAGACGGTAGCGCTCGGCGGCGCTCCCGCCGTTGACGGCGATTTCAACCCGTCCGTCACCGCCCGTCAAGGCCAGGCACTCGTTCGCCACCACGTCCTGATACCGGCGCCGGAGACGGCCGTAGCTGGTCTCGTCCACCAGCACCTCGTAGGGTCCCGGGCCGATCTGGGACAGCATCGAGCGCGGGATGTTCGACAGGGCGTTGCCGAAGCGATCGATGCGCAACACCTCGCCCACGATGCGCCCCTCGACCACTCGGGGCTTGGGCAGCTCGAGCAGCGCGCAGTCGGAGACCTCCGGTCCCAGGTGGCTGACCTCGACCCCCGAGGCGACGTGGCCCGCGGCCGGCGCGAAGATGTCTCGGCCGTGGAAGGTGTCGCTGCGCTCGGGCAGCTCGTAGCGGGCTTCGATGATCTCGTGCGCGCGGGCGCCCTCGGCCCGCAGGGGAGCGCTCAGGACGCCGTTGTCGGGCCCCAGGAAGAACTGGCCGCCCGACTCGACCGCCAGCGCCCGGCGCTGCGTGCCCACCCCGGGGTCCACCACCGCCACGTGCACCGTTCCCGGCGGAAACCAGATGTAGGTGGCCTCCAGCAGGAGCGCCGCCTCGATGACCTTCTGAGGCGGAATCTCGTGGGTGACGTCCACGATGCGCGCGCTGGGCAGGATGCTGCAGATCACGCCCTTCATCGCCGCCACGTAGGCGTCGCGGGTGCCGAAGTCGCTCGTCAGCGTGACGATCCCGTTGCGCCGACCCATGATCGCAAGCCTCTCTCGTGGAGGGTCCCCTGAAACCACATCGCAGGGAAGCCATGCTAGGCTCCGGTGCGGCCAGGGTCAAGGTCAAGCGGCTCGCGGCGGGCACGGACGGAGGTGTGGGGGGGCCATAGCACGGGGGCGACATGTCGCCATGCCGCCCCCTTCCGGTGGCAGGCTCTTTGCCCCTGGAGCCCGCCCTCGGTGGTGCTTGAACCTAGCGGCTCGTGCGCCGACGCGTGGAGTAGCGCGTCTTCGGACGATTGCTCACGGTGCGTCGTCGCGTCCGAGAACGAACCGTCGACTTGCGCGTCGTGGTCCTGCGGGAGGTCGGGCGCTTGGCGATCGTGCGCTTGGCGGTCGTGCGCCGCTTGGTGGTGCTCGACGTCGGCTTGGTCGACGTCTTGCGGTACTCCTGGTAGCACTCCCGGAAGTGGTCGAAGTCGACGAGCAGAACCCGCTTGTTGCCCGGGGCCCGCCAGTAGACGTGGTTCACGTGATACCTGTTCGTGAACGTCTCAACCGACTTCGGAGTCTTGAACGCCTTCCACCCGCGCGAGGTGATCTGCCACGGGTCCACCATCGTGATCTTCTTCCGTCTCATCGAGTAGTACCCCCCTGTTTGAAGGTTTACGTTCACAGTTTCATTCGGAGGAAATCGACAAACCTTGAGCATTCTTTCATCTGGCGTCGGTCTAGGGTGCCTGGTGGCCGAGGGCGCGCTCCCGCGCGGCCGGGGGCTACGGGCGGGCGGCTCGCAGGAGCCAGTTGAATGCGGCGCTCGATTCGATCCGCATCGGCCGGCCGGGATGGGCCGAGCCCACCGCACGGGCGTCGAGCTCGGGCGGCGCCGCCAGCGCCGGGGACTGCCCCGCGGGCGGCGACAGGAAGCGCGTCAGGGCCTCAGGATCGTCGGGGTAGAGCAGGATCCACTGGTGCGTGCCGGCGCCGTCCCAGAAGTGGATGTGCAGGGGCGCCTCGTTGCGCGCGGGATCGGCCGGCTCGGGAAGCGGGTCCAGCCACGCCGCCGCCCGCAGGTTGAACAGGTTGATCAGGTCCCCGCCGAGCGACGGGTCCTCGGCCGGTCGATCGCGCTCCGGCGAGGCGCCGGGCGGACGACCCGCCGCCGCCGCGGAGGCCTCCTCGCCGGTCAGCTCGCGCGTCCGCCACCCGGCCGGGCCGCGCGCATAGGCGCGGGCCTGTTCAGGCGTCACGAGCACGATCAGGCGCTGATCGCGCGGCTCCCCCCGCACCAGGCGGCGCATCTCGAGCGCTTCGGGACCGCCGGTCAGCATGGCGTGCAGGTCGTCGCGCACCAGGCCCGGCGATCGACCCCGCAGACGGACCGCCATCTGCCCCTCCGCCACGCGGTCGCCGATCAGGAGCGTGTCGACGTGGTCGCCGCGGTAGACGATCCAGGTCGCCTGCGGCGGTTGCAGCCCCAGCAGCGGCCACTGCAGGGGATCGTCGACGAAGAGGCTGTAGCTGAAGCGCCAGAACGCGGCGGTGGCGCGCTCGCACAACTCGCCGTCGGCCTCCCGATCCTCCGGGGCCACGAAGCGCCACTCCTTGTAGTCGCGTCGCTCCAGTCGCATGGGCGGCTCTCCGGGGATCAAGACCGTCGCGCTGTCGATGGCCGCCGGACGCGGGGGGAGCATCTCCGACTCGCGCCAGGTCATCAGGTCGGTCTCCAGGAAGCGACCGGCCAGGTAGCGCGGGATGATGGCGATGCCCTCCAGGGCGTCCCACCGCGCGTAGACTTCCAGCCCGCTGGGCGTGTAGTCGCCGACGTCAATGGTGAGCGGGGGGCTGCCGCGGGCGTACAGGAGCAGCCGATGTCGGGGCGGTTGCAGCCCGAAGTCGGCCAGATCGCCGGAGGCGAGCAGCCGCTCGACGCGCAGCTCTTCGACGGCGCGCACCAGCTCACGCACCGTGCGCGTGCTGGCCAGATCGTCGATCGGTTCGCGCAGGCGCCAGGATTCACCTTCGGGCGCTCGCTCCACAAGGAGGTGCAGCCGGGGCCCCGGCGCCCCCGCGTCGCCCGCGGAGGGCTCCAGCGCCAGGTGCTCGATGCGCACGATGCGAGCGCCGGCGCCCCGCGGGAGCGGCGCCGCGGGCGGCGCCTCGGGCTCGGGCCGGGACGCCAGATCGCGCACGTAAAGCGTCAGGAGCACGGCGGCGCCCAGGATCAGCGCGAGCTGGATCGCGCGGGCGGTCGAAGGCCGGCGCTGGCTCATGACCGGGCTCGCCTGCGCAGCCAAACGCCCAGCCCGGCCGCGATCATCAACAGCGGCAGCCCGATCTCGATCGCCAGCAACAGCGACTGCAACCCTTGTCGACCGACGTAGAGCTGGCTGGAGGCGCGCGCCGCGCGCCCGATGTCGAGGAAGCGCTCCTGCCAGGTGAGCCAGTGCACCGCGTTGACCGCCAGGGAGCGGTTGGCGCCCACCCCCAGGTAACGGTTGGTCACCATCGAGGCATCACCCACCACGACCATCCGGGCCTTGGGCTTGATGGGCGGCAGGCCCAGCGAGTCGGGCTCGGCCGACCAGCTCTCGCCCGCGGGGCTCTCCCACTCCAGGACGACGCCGGCGGTCTGCGTGCCGGTGGCCAGCGGCTCGGCCTGCGCATCCTCGATGCCGGGCAGGACCACCGCGGTCGTGGCCGTCTTGACGAGCGGCTCGATGGTCAGCTCCATCGGGTGGGGCGAGATCACCTCGACCGGGCGCACCGCCGGGGCCAGGGCGAAGGCGCCCGCCATCTCGGCCCCGATCGGGTGGGTCGGGTTGGCCGCCAGCGCCGGCGCCCAGGGCCCTAGGCCCAGGCGCGCGGTGATGGACCCCTCGTCGCGAATGATGCCCGGTCGCACGCGCACGTAGTTGAAGGTGAGCTGCGGCTCGAGTCCGGTCGAGTCCCCCGGCTCGATCCAGATCCCCACGCCCCCTCCCGCGGCCAGGAACCGGCGGATGGACTCGACCTCGGCCGGGTAGAGCGGCTGGCGCGGGTGTACCAGGAGCAGCGCGGAGACCTCCGGCGGTACCCGCCCCTCCTCCAGCAAGTTGACCGCCCGCGCCTGGACGTTGGCCTCCCCCAGGGCCTGCACCCAGGCGGTGAGCCCCTCTTCGCCCCCGGCGTTGGGCAGCGGCTCGCCGTGACCCTGCACGAACCCGACCGTGCGCGGCCGGCCCTCCAGCACGCGCAGGATGCCCTGGGTGATCGGCTCCTCCCCGAGCTCGCGCACCTGCGTGGTGGCGTCGCGGTAGGAGATCACCAGAACGCCGGTCCCCGTCACGCCGAGACGGCGGGCACGGGCCGGGTCGCGGTCCGGATCGTAGACGCCGACCTCCACGTGCGGGCTGCTGCGGTCGTAGAGCTCCAGCACCTGGACGGCGGTGTCCCACATCGGCGACGGGTGGACGAAGAAGCCCTCGATGCGCAGCGGCCCGTCGACCGCGCGCAGGGCCCGGCGCGTGGGCTCGGAGAGCGAGTTGATTCGATGCGCGGTCAGGTCGATCGCCACCAGTCGGTGGGCGGCGAGCAGCGACCCGAGGAAGAGGACCAGCGCGGCCAGGATGAGCGTCGTCGTGGGCCCGGGCTCGGCGTGCGTGTGGGCCTGCAGCAGCAGGAAGCGGATGTCGGTGGCGTGGCGCACCACGAAGAGCACCAGCAGCAGCCCCCCTGCGGCCATCGTGAGCCGCGCCAGATAGCTGCCCGTCTGCACCGACGTCCAGGCCGCCCCCAGGAGCAGCAGGAGCAGGCCGGCCAGCAGCAAGGGCAACGGTCGACTCGCGCGCGCCACGGTCTACCCCCTCCACTTCAGCAGGTCGACGCCGCGCAGCGTGAGCGCCACGAAGAGCGCGGCCGTCGCCAGGTAACCCAGGATGGCGTCCAGCGCCACCATGCCGCGGCCGAAGGGCTGGAACCGGTAGAGCGGCGAGATGCTGTGCAGAACAGCCGTCAGCCCGGACGAGCCCGATCCGGCCAGCTCGCTGCCCATGACCAGCACCAGGAAGAGACCCAACGTGAGCACCGCCGCCTCCACCTGCCCCATGGCGAGCGACGAGACGAACAGACCCATGGCCACCAGGGCCGCGGCCAGCAGCCAGAGTCCCAGCCAGCCGGCCAGCAGCGGGAACGGCTCGGGATTGCTCACCTGGGTGAGCACGATCAGGTGGCCGGCGGAGATCGCCAGCATGAGCAGGCAGAAGGCGAACACGCCCAGGAACTTCCCGGCCACGATCTGCCAGGCGCTCAGCGGATAGGAGACCAGCACCTCGAGGCTGCGCGAGCGCTTCTCCTCGGCGAACGTCCGCATCGTGAGAAACGGCACGATGAAGATCAGCAGCGCGGCCACGTTGATCAGGTAGGGCGTGACGACCGAGACCTGAATATCCACGATCGGTGTCGCCATCCGCGCCAGGTGGGCCTGCTGGGCGACACGCAGGAGCTGGTCGCGAAACAGGAAGAGCAGCGTCACGAAGATCATGCCCGAGACCAGCGCGTAGACGCCCAGGAGGGCGTAGCCCAGGGGCATGCGCAGAAAGCCGCGCAGCTCGCGACCGGCGATCACCAGGGCCTTGCGCACCGTTGGGGGTCCTCCTCCTCCGGAGCTGCCGTCAGGGCTCCGGAACCACGGCCGCGCGGTCGCGGCCCTCTTCGAGCGTCAAGCGGCGGAAGAGCTGCTCGAGGGCCGACAGGCCCGTGTTCCACTCCACCACCTCCACCTCGCGCTGCGCCAGATGGCGCATCAGCGCCAGGCGCTGGACGCGGTCCAGCCGCCCCTCCAGGCGCCAGACGGTTCGCCCCCGCTCGCCAGGCGGCTCGGACGTCGGCGTGACCGCGTCCCGGTGAGCGAACCCCTGCAGCGGATCGTCCTCCCCCGCCCGCACGGTCACCTGAGTCGAGATGGGCCCCTCGTCCGGGCCGGTCAGCCCCTGCGGACTGCCCGAGGCCGCCAGACGGCCCCGACTCATGATGAGCACGCGATCGCACAGCATGAGCGCCTCGGCCAGGATGTGCGTCGAGAGCAGGATCGCCTTGCGCGGCCGCCACGCGCGAAGCTGGCGCCGGAACTCCGAGATCTGGTTGGGGTCGAGGCCGGTGGCCGGCTCGTCCAGGATGAGCAGGGACGGGTCGGTGAGCATGCACTGAGCCAGCCCGACGCGCTGGCGGAAGCCGCGCGAGAGCTGTCCGGTCGGTCGGCGCCACATGGGCTCGAGCGACAGCAGCGCGACGACCCGCTCGACGGCGCGTCCGACGCCCTGTCGGCGCAATCCCTTCAGCCGGGCGGCCATCTGCAGGTACTCCTGCACCGTCATCTCGCCGTAGAGCGGGATGTTCTCGGGCAGGTAGCCGAGCGCGGCCTTCAGGCGGGGCCCTTCGCGGAAGATGTCGCCTCCGGCCATGCGGATCGTGCCGCGCGAAGGCACCAGGTATCCGACCAGCATGCGCATGGCCGTGGTCTTGCCCGCGCCGTTGGGGCCCAGGAGCCCGACGATTTCGCCGGTACGCACCGAGAAGGACAGATCGTCCACGGCGCGCACCGGGCCGAACTCCTTGGTCAGGCCCCGCACCTCGAGCAGGGCCGCGTCGCCCGCCCGCTCGGTTCCAGCCGCCGCTGCCGGCGCGTCTGCGTCTGTGGTCGTGCCCTCTGCCAATCGCATCTCCCCTCTGGGGCTGTCGCCCATCGGCCGATCCCGGAGTCTAGTGGGGCCGCTCCGGGGCGGCAAGGCACGAGTCGGCCCGCCACGACCGGGCTTGCGTACCTAACAAATGCACCGCGAGCAGGTTGCAGAGGTTCCCGTCGCCGCCGCCGATTGACTTCACCCATCGTCTGTGAAAAGATGCTGGATCTTCTCACCAAGGCCAGGTCAAGCGGACCGGCCCCCAAGCCTGTGTGACGGAAGGAGAGGTGCGATGTCGGACAACGGAATCACAACCCGCCAGCAGGACTTCTCCCAGTGGTACCTGGACATCGTCCAGAAGGCCGAGCTGGCGGACTACTCCCCCGTGCGCGGGTGCATGGTCATCCGGCCCAACGGCTACGCCATCTGGGAGCGCGTCCAGGAGGCGCTCGACGGCATGATCAAGGCCACCGGCCATCGCAACGCCTACTTCCCGCTCTTCATCCCCGAGAGCTTCCTGAAGAAGGAGGCCGAGCACGTCGAGGGATTCGCCCCCGAGTGCGCCGTCGTCACGCACGGCGGTGGCTCGTTGCTCGAAGAACCGCTGATGGTCCGGCCCACGTCGGAGACCATCATGTACCACATGTACGCCAAGTGGATCAAAAGCTACCGCGACCTGCCCTTGCTCCTGAACCAGTGGGCCAACGTCGTGCGCTGGGAGATGCGCACCCGGCTCTTCCTGCGCACCACCGAATTCCTCTGGCAGGAGGGCCACACCGCGCACGCCACGGCCGAGGAGGCCGAGCAGGAGACGCGCAAGATGCTCGATGTGTACCGCACCTTCGCCGAAGAGCACATGGCGGTGCCCGTCTACATGGGCAAGAAGAGCGAGGCGGAGAAGTTCAAGGGCGCGCTGCGCACCTACTGCATCGAGGCGCTGATGCAGGACGGCAAGGCGTTGCAGGCCGGCACCTCGCACAATCTGGGCCAGAACTTCTCCAAGGCCTTCGAGGTCAAGTTCCAGGACCAGAAGCAGGAGTGGCAGTACTGCTGGCAGACCTCCTGGGGCGTTTCGACGCGGCTGATCGGGGCCCTGATCATGGCTCACTCCGACGACAACGGGTTGATCCTCCCCCCGCGCCTGGCCCCCACCGAAGTGGTCGTCGTCCCCATCTGGAAGACCGACGAGGAGCGGCAACAGGTGCTGGCCTACGCCGGCGAGGTCTGCGAGGTGCTGCGTGGTCGCCACAGCTTCCACCTGGACGATCGGGAGAACTTCAAGCCCGGCTGGAAATACTCCGAGTGGGAGCTCAAGGGCGTGCCGGTGCGCGTGGAGGTCGGGCCCCGCGACCTGCAGAAGCGCGGCGTGATGCTGGTGCGCCGTGACAACCGCGCCAAGCAGCCGGTGTCTTTCGACGGCCTGCTGGCGGCGATCGGCGAGACGCTCGAAGCGATGCAGCGCGAGCTCTTCGAGCGCGCCCTGGAGTTCCGCGCTTCGCGCGAGAAGCGCCTCGACGGCTACGAGGACTTCCGCCGCGTGCTGGATGAGGAAGGCGGCTTCATCTGGGCCCACTGGTGCGGGGGCGCCGACTGTGAGACGCGCGTGGCCGAGGAGACCAAGGCCACGATCCGCGTCGTGCCCTTCACGCCCGAAGACGGCTGCGAGACCCCCGGCGCCCCGGATCCCGAGGAGGGGGCCTGCATGGTCTGCGGCCAGGGCTCGCAGCAGCGGGTGCTCTGGGCCAAGGCCTACTAGGTCTCTACCGGGGCGATCCTCCCTGTTTCCATTCCCGAAGGCGATTGGCCGCCTCTGGCGGAATCCCGCCAACATCGGTTTGCTCTCCGAAGTGGGGAGCACCTCCGGTATAATTGGGGCTACGGAGGCAGGTCGGCCCGGGCGCCGCACAGCGGCGGGCGGTTGTCTCCGTCCGCGCCGTGACCGGAGAGACCCCCCGAGCCGCTCGACGAAAGCGTGACGCCGGAGTCTATGCAAGCATCTTTGATGACATCACCGGGCTTCCGCGAGGGGGCCGGCCGTCGCCGCTGGGCCGCGGCGGTTGTGAGCCTGGGCGTGGCGCTGCTCGCGTGGGCGGCGCCGGCCGGTGCGGAGTGGGTCGCAACGGGCGGCGGCGTCACCGGGGTGCGCCTGATCGAGCAGGACGGTGATCGGCTGGTGCTCGAGGCGCGGGTCGGCGGCTTCGAGCGCGAGCCGGTGCTCCTCGACGGGCACACGCACTACCGCATCCGCCTGCCCCATGCCGCCGGCGAGCCGACCGCGGGCGAGCCGGATCTGCCCGACCTGCGTGCGACGATCGCGATCCCTCCCGATCGCGCGATGCGTGTGCGGGTCATCGACGCCGAGTGGATCGATGTGCCGGGCACGCCCGTGGCGCCCTCCCCCGGTGTCCTGCCGCGCGACGTCGATCCCGCGTCGGTTCCGCACCGGTTCTCGGAGACCTACCACACGCCCGGTCTTCACCCGGCCGAACCGGCCGTCGGCCGGCGCCCCTTCATCCTGCGCGACGTGCGCGGCATGGTCGTCGAGTGCAACGTCATGCAGGCCGATCCGCTCGATGAGACGCTGAGGGTCTTCACGCGCATGGTGCTCGAGGTGGCGCCCGACGGCCCGGCGCGCGTGAACCGGCTCGACCGCGCCTTCGGGACCCGGCCCGTGGACCCGCAGTTCGCGCGTCTCTACCGCGACCGGTTTCTCAATCTCGATGCACACCGCTACGAGCCGCTGCTCGAGACCGGCGGCCTGTTGATCATCGCCCACGACGCCTTTGTGCCCGACGTCGCCCCTCTGCGCGACTGGAAGCTGCAGAAGGGCATTCCGACCAGCCTGGTGGCGGTCTCGGAGATCGGCGATCGTCCCGAGGACATCCGCGACTACATCCGCGACGCCTATCAGACCCAGCAGGTGGCCTACGTGCTGCTCGTCGGCGACGCCCCGCAGGTGCCCACCTTCATCGTCTCCAATGGCGCGTCGGATCCCAGCTACGCGCTGCTGGAAGGAGAAGACGCGTACCCCGAGGTCTTTGTCGGTCGTTTCTCGGCCGAGACGGCCGAGCACGTCGCCCTGCAGGTGGCGCGCACGATCGCCTATGAGCGCGACCTGGCCACCGACGCGCTCTGGCTGGCCAGCGGCATGGGCGCGGCGTCCAACGAAGGGCCGGGGCATTTCTTCGAGTGGGACTGGGAGCACGCCGATCTGATCCGCGACGACCTGTTGGCCTACGGTTATGACTGGGTCGATCGGATCTACCAGCCCGAGGGAACGGCCGCCGACGTCACCGCCGCGGTCGAGGAAGGCCGGGGCATCATCAACTACACCGGCCACGGGTCGCCCACGAGCTGGGGCAGCTCGTTCTCCGGTTGGGTGCTCTACACCAATGACGATGTCGACGCGCTGCACAACGTGGGCCTGTGGCCGTTCATCGACACGGTGGGCTGCGCCGCGGGACGGTTCCAGGACATGACCTGCTTCGCGGAGGCGTGGCTGCGGGCTTCGCACGAGGGGCAACCGGCGGGCGCCGTCGCGGCCTACATGTCCGCCACCAACCAGTACTGGCGTCCCCCCATGGACGCGCAGGACGAGTTCGTGGACCTGCTGGTGGCAGATTCGATGCGCACGGCGGGCGGGCTCTGGTTCAACGGCGCCTGCTGGATGATGGATCTGTGGGGCGAGGACGGGGAGCTGATGTTCAAGACCTGGCACATCTTCGGCGATCCGTCCGTGGTGCTGCGCTCGGCGGTGCCTCGGCCCATGGGGGTCAATCACGCGGGGGCCCTGCCGATCGGCCAGACCACCTACGCCGTCGAGGTCACGCATGGCGAGGGCGCGCTGACCGCGCTTTACGCCGACGGTCACCTCTACGGCTCGGCGCTGACCGACGCTTCGGGCCGGGCGGTGGTGACGCTCAACCCTCCCCTGCTCGAGCCCGCCGCGCTCACCCTCACCGTCACCGCGCCCAACCGCGTCACCCGGCAGGCGCCGGTCAGCGTGATCGCCGAGCCGGGCGCGCATCTGGTGGTGCGCGACATCGCCTGGACCGACGAGGGCGGCGACGGGCAGGCCGACGCCGGCGAGCAGCTCGGCTTGCAGCTCCTGCTGGCGAACATCGGCGGCGCGACGGCTCAGCAGGTGGCGGTCCATTTCGACACCGACGATACGTACCTCGACCTGCTGGCCGAGCAGGCGGAAGCGCCCGCCATCGCGCCGGGCGACAGTGCCTGGACCTCGGCCGCGGTGGGCGTGGTGCTCTCGCCCGAGGTCCCCGATGAGCACCTGGCGCAGATCGAGCTGTCGATCACCGCCGAGCCGGGGCTCGATTGGCCGGGATCGGTGACCTTCGGCGCCCACGCGGGCGCGCCGCGGGTCGGCGTGATCGCGGTCGACGACGCGACCGGCGGGAACGGCGACCTCCACCTGCAGGCCGGCGAGGCGGCCCGGATCGCGGTGGAGCTGGGCAATGAGGGCAGCGGATTCCTGCGCGACCTGGCGGCCACGCTGAGCAGCGCCCACCCGCTGGTCGCCGTGACCGGCGCGGTGGCCGGCACTGATCTGCTCTCCCCCGGCGGCTTGACCACGCTCGACCCGCCCTTCGAGCTGAGCGTGGATCCGGCTTACGAGCTACCCTTCGCGGATCTCCATCTGGCCTTGTCCGGGGCCGGCGGCACCACCTTCCACCTGGAGGTGCGCGTGCCGGTGGGCGGCTTCTGGGACCCGGTCGAGGCGGACACCAGCCTCTGGTCCCACGAGCCGGTGACGCCCGAGTACCTCGATCAGTGGCACCTCTCCACGGCCGACAACCACACCCCCGGCGGGACGCAGTGCTGGAGGTGCGGTCCACCGGACGCCGGGTCCTACGCCCCGCTGTTGGACGCCGGTCTGGAGACCCCTGTCTTGGATCTGGCCGGCTTCGGCGAGCTGCGCTTCTGGATGCGGATCGACGCCGAAGAGAGTCCGATTCACGCCGGCAAGGCGCCCGACGGCGGGTTCGTGGAGGCCGGGGCGCCCGGCGCCATCATGGCGCAGATCACGCCCGAGGGCGGCTACACGCACCAGACGATCATGAGCCAGACGCTGGCGGTGCTCGGCAACGTGCCGGTCTTCTCGGGCCAGGCCGACTGGCGGCCGGTGCGCTTCGATCTCAGCGGCCTGAGCGGTCCGACCGTCTTCCGGTTCCGATTCGTGAGCGACGAGGGAGAGGGCGGAGCGGGTTGGTTCATCGACGATGTCGAGGTCATCGGCGTCGGCGACGTCCAGGGTGTCGGTCCGGGCGACGCGCCACCGACCGCGCTCACCCTGCACCCGGCGCGGCCCAATCCCTCGGCGCTCGACACGCGCTTGACCTTTACGCTGCCCCGATCGGGACGGGTGACGCTGGATCTGATCGATCCCCAGGGCCGACTGGTGCGCCGCCTGGTGGACGGTCCCGCAGAGGCGGGCACGCATCGGCTCTCCTGGCGCGGCCTCGATGGACGCGATGTGCGCGTGCCGGCCGGGGTCTACTTCGCCCGCCTCAGGGCCGGCGAGGAGATGCGCGCGGTGCGCGTGCTGCGGTTGCGCTAGAATGACGCCAGTCCCCCTCTCGTTCACCAAGGAGGGTCCCATGCGCTCGCCTCGTGATCCGAATCGGTTGCCCTCTGGCTCCGCGGCGCCTCCCGCCGGGCAACACGCCGCAGCACCTTTGAGCCGGCGTGCGTTTCTGACGGCGGGGGCCGGCGCGGCCGCGCTGGCCCTGAGCGGCGCCACCCGCGCGGGGGCCGCCCATGGGTCGGCCGTCGACGCGGGCCCCCTGCGCGACTATGTGGGGCGGCTCTGCTTCAACGAGAATCCGCTGGGCCCCTCCCCCCTGGCCCGTCAGGCGATGATCGAGGCGGCGGACCTGGGCCATCGGTACGGCGACTGGTACGCCGAGTCGCTGCGCGACGACATCGCGGCCGAGCACGGGCTGACGCGCGGCCACGTGCTGGCAGGATGCGGGTGCACGGAGGTGCTGCGGCTCTGTGCCCTGGCCCTGGCCGAGCCCGGGCGCAACGTCGTCTGTCCATCGCCCTCCTACAGCCAGTTCCCGAGCGACTGCCAGTTCCTGGGCGCCGAAGTGCGCTACGTGGACCTGGACGAGAACTGGCGTGTCGATCTCGGTGCCCTCGCCGCGCAGGTGGACGCGGATACCGCCGCCGTCTGCATCACCAATCCGAACAACCCGACCGCCACGGTCGTGGGCGCCGCCGATCTCGAGGCGTTCGTCGCGACCCTGCCCGAAGGCACGGCGCTGATCGTCGACGAGGCCTATCACGAATACGTCCACGACCCAGCCTACGCCTCGGCGGTGGGGCTGGTGCAGCAGGAGCTGCCGGTGATCGTTCTGCGCACCTTCTCGAAGGTGTTCGGCCTGGCCGGCGTGCGCATCGGGTACGCGGTGGCCACGCCCGGCATGCTGGGAGGGCTGAGCGCGTGGCACCTCTGGGCCACGGTCAGCCGCCTCGGCATCGCCGCTGCCCGCGCGGCGCTGGGCGACGCGCAGCACATTCAGGACACGGTGGCCCTGGCCGACGCGACCAAGGCCTACTGCTTCGCCCAGTTCGATCAGTGGGGCTTTCCGTACGTGCCGTCGGAGACCAACTTCTTCCTGGTCGACGTGGAAAACGGGCCGTCGGTGGCCTCCGCGCTGGCCGATCGGGGCATTCACGTGCGCACCGGCTGGGGTCTGCCGCGCCACATTCGGGTCTCGACCGGCACGATGGAGGAGATGGAGGCGTTCATCCTGGCGCTGCAGGAGATCTTCTTCGGCCAGGGCGCTTCCCCGAGCGGGCCGCGGTTCAGCGCGTTCCACGGCGCCTTTCCCAACCTCATCCGGGAAGGCACCTCGCTGCGCTATGCCGCCAACGGCGCCGATGGGGTGGTCTTCGAGCTGTTCGACGTGCGCGGCCGTCTGCTGCGCGCGTGGCGCCCGGGTCTTGTGGCGGCCGGGCAGCACGACCTGCGCTGGGACGGTCGCGATGCGGCCGGACGGCGCCTGCCGGCGGGGACCTACTTCTGCCGGTTCAGCGCGGGGACGCAGGAGCGCGTGCGGCGGGTGGTGATCCTGCCCTGAGCTCGCAGGCGGCGGGGTTTTCAGCCACCGACGTCGCCGCGAAGCGCCTTGCGCAGACCTTCGAGCCCCACGTTCATGCGCGTGCCATACCAGGCCGCCCAGCGTCCAGGGACACAGCCAATACGCCCGGCGGCCGCGGCCGGGATGCTCCGCAGCCGCGCCCGATCGGACGGGCCGAACGCGTAGGGCTCGTCCGGCAGCAGAATGCGCTCGGGATCCCGCCGCGCCACTTCTTCCAGCGTCACGCTCGGATAGCGCGGTCCCGGTTCGTCGAAGATCGTGCGTCCCCCCGCCAGCCGGAGCATGTCCCCGGCGAAGGTCTCGCCGGTGACCGTCATCCACGGATCGGCCCAGACCGGATAGAAGACCGAGACGCGGGCGCTGCGCGCGGACACCCGGTCCGCGGCGGCCCGAGCCCGCTCGACGGCCGCCTCCGCTGCAGCCGCCACGCCCAGCCTCGCACCGAGCTCGGTCAGCACCACGAGCGCATCGTCAAACGAGGCGCAGCGGGCCGTGTACACATCGCACCAGCGTGTAAACCGCTCGAAATCCTCCCGGCAACACTCTTCTTCGCTGAGGATTACCAGATCGGGACGCAAGGCGGCCACCGCCTGGTGGTCGGGGGTCCGCGGGCCGCCCACGCGCGGCAGGGTCTGCGCCTGGGTTGGCGAGCAGCAGTAGTCGCTGACGCCGACGAGCCGGTCCCCGCCACCGAGGTCCCACACGGCCTCGGTCAGGCTCGGGACGAGCGACACGATGCGCCGGGCCGGCCCCATGCCGAATCAAGGCGCAGTAGCCGCGCGCACCCGTGCGCTGGCCACGTGTCCCACCTCGTCGGCCACCCGCACGCCGATGACCGCCGCGGGGCGGTCCTCGTCGGCGGCGGGCACCTCGATCCGGAACGCCTCGGACCGGTCGTCGAAGATCCGATCGGCGGGCAGGGCCGGCTGCCAGCCTTCTCCGTTGATGGAGTACTCTAGGTGGACGATGCGGCTCAGGCTGTCCTCGGCGCGGCCCGTGAGGGTGATGCGACCCTCGGCCGCCGTCACCTCGAGGTCGTGGATCCGGGGCGGTGTGTTGTCGATCTGGAAGGGCGCGCTCACCTGATGCGACGTGAGCGCTTCACCCGGCGGGTTGCTCTCCTCGTCGTCGACGACCACCTCCAACTCATACCAGCCTTCGGGCCACGCCGCGGCATCCCACGTGTAGGCCTGATCTTCCAGGTCCAGTTTCAACGGCAGCCTGAGGTCCTCCTCCACGGGGCGCAGGTAGAGGTCGAAGCGCAGCTCGTCGCGGTCGGGATCCTGCGCCTTCCAGGTGGCGCTGCGCAGCGACCGGGACCAGAGGCCCGTGCGGGACGTGTGACCCTGGTTGTTGCCCGCAGGGGTGTCGTCCAGCGTGTAGTCGACCTGGACCCCGCCGGGCAGGTTCTGCCGCACCGTTCCGGGCCGCCCGGTGCCGGCGTTGGTCATCATCTCGTTCCACTTGCTCGCCACTTCGACGTCGGCGACCTGGGGCGCCCGATTAGGACCTCGGTAGGGAATCCGCAGTTGGCTCACGCGCAGGTCTCCGTCGGCTTCGCAGCGAAGGGTGAGGCGGCCCTGCAGGTACCGCGCTGGAGGGCTGATGGTGCGGCCCGCTTCCAGCGGCTGCCAGTCGGACCACAGATCGCCCGGCTCCTCGATGTGGCCGCTGCGCGTCTCGGCGCGCACCTCGCCGCGGCCGGTGGCGACCCAGTCGGGCCGTCCCCATTGGGACGGAAGCCCTGCGTCGAGCACGTCGGTGGTATAGGTGCCCTCGCGGGCGGAGCGGTAGTCCATTCGCACGACGCTTCCGTTGTTCCCGGTGCCCACGAACACCTGCTGAGCGTGGGCCGCCAGCGCGAGGATCTGGCCGACCTCCAGATCGAGAAGCAACGTCGCCCGCCAGCCCTCGTCCAGGCCGTAGAGCTTCCCATCGGCGCCGGTGCCCACCAAAAGGGCGCCGTCGGGCGCCTCGGCCAGGCAGAGGATGTCCTGTTCGGGACAACGCCACACCGTGCGCACCAGGCCGTTCGGGGTCCGCTCGTAGAGACGCGGACCGTTGCCTCCCCCGCCGTTGCCGCCGCCGGGGCGAACCTCGATCGGCGGCAGGAACATCCCGTTGCCCGTGTCGCTGCCCATCGCCTGCGGGCCGCCGTTGGCGGCGAAGATCATGCGGCCGTCGGTCGTCGGGAGCACGGCCACGACCTCTTCCTGCGCGGTGTCGTAGAGAATCTCCGCGGCGCCGGTCTCAGGGTCGAGTGCGGCCAACAGCCCGCGGCCGTCGGTGCCGCAGAGCAGCTTCCCGTTCCACCACGCCATGCTCACCACGTGCGCATCAGGGACACGCCCTACGCGCTGCGCCTCGCCGTCGGGCGCGATGCGGTAGACCTCGCCGCCTTCGCCGGTCGATGCGTACAGATCGCCGTCGGGGGAAACGAGCAGGTCCCACACCAGGCCCTCCGGCAGGTCGATCACCGTTTCGGTCTCGCCATCGGGCCGCACGAGCGTGATCGAGCCGTTGGGCGCGCCCGAGACATAGAGGCGGTCCTCATCGCCGCGAGCCAGGGCGAACAGCTCGTACTCGAAGGTGCGGGCCAGGACGTCGGCCTGTCCGTCGCGGCCGATGTGGAAGAGTCGGCCGTCGCTGCCGGTGGCGGCGTAGACGCCCCCGCGCCGGTCGGGGACGAGACCCCAGACGTAGGCCACTTCGCCCGTGAACAGCTCCGCGCGCGCGGGACTGGGGAGCAGCGCCCCGTCGGCGGAGACGCCCACGCCCGTGAGCTCGCCCTCCAGCAGAGCCTGCGTGTCGACGATCTGGAACTCGCGGTTACGCCCCGCCGTGGCCGCCGAACCGGCCAGCACCAGAAGCAGCGCAAGGATCGCAACCGTCCAGCGCCGCGACGGTCTTCCCAGCTTCCTCATGCCATCACTCCTCTGCTCTCGCGCGCGGTGTCACGCTCCGCGCCCCGCGACGACATTGCATGGTTGTCGCCGCGCACGACCCCGACGGCCGGCTCAGCGATCGATGTGGAGCCGGACGTACGTGCCTCCCAGCACCACGCTCCCGGTGCGGATGGTCACATCTCCCAGCAGCGTGCCGTTCACGATACTGGTCTGACCCCCGGTCGGACCCGATCCCAGGGTGTGCCACTTCGAGGGCGGCAGCGACGCCAGCTCGCGCCCCTGGTGCACGAGGCCGCGGGACGGCCCGTAGAGGCGAATGATCAGCGTCTCCTCCGATGGATAGGTCTCGATCAGGCGGATCAGGTCATCCAGCGACTGCGGGCGGTACTTCTCGGGGGCGCGATCCTGATCCCACTCGAAGAAGGCCTGCGCCGATCCGGCCAGCACCAACACATCCCGGCTGCGCACCGAGGAGGGGATGCGCAGGTGCGCCCGCCGCTCGCGCTGCCCGCCGCGGTGCTCGCGCAGCGCGACCACGACTTCGATCTCGTCGCCGATCGCGACCTTCTCTTGGCTCACGCGCAGGCCGGTGATCTCCTCGGCGCGCAGCTCGTCGTCCAGATCGAGGCGCAGGCGAACCGAGCGGACCGGAAAGCGCTGGTACGTGTTGGCGATCAGGTAGGTAGCCGGCGCCAGAGCCTCCCCCGCCACGGTCATGGCCGGATTGACCGTGCGGAACAGGTCCTCCCGCTCGACCCGACGCCCGTCGTCGAGCTCGATCTCGATTCGCGACCGCAGGGTGCTCAGCCCCGTTGCGAAGCGGCGCCCGGTGAGGGCTGCGCCCGAGGCCCCCGCGAGCAGGGCCGGCGCCAGGAACTCGTGCCGCGCGACCTGGTACCGATAGGTCTCGGTCTGCGGCTGGTCGTCGCTGGGGCCCAGGGTGAGCTCGTAGGCCATCCACTCGGGCTGCGCGCCCAGGCGAGCCGCGACGCCGGTGCGCTTGTCGGCCACGAGCGCGCCGATCTCGTCGGTGGCCGTGCCGAGCTTGAACGACACGCCCCGGGTTGGAATCACGGCCGCGATCCGCGCGCGCGAGAAGGGCAGCGCGGACGATCCCGTGAAGGTGAACGGATGGCCGAAGGCGTAGACGCGGTCGCCGTCGACCCAGGTCACCGTGCCGATGGCCGCCGCCGTCATGTCGCCGGCCAGCAGCTTGACCGCCGCGGCGTCGCCCGGCATCAGCCCCGGCCCCGGACCGTGCGGTGCGGTCCCGCCCGCCGTGGCGGCGGCCGCTGCCTCGGCGACCGTTCGCGCGCCGGCGGCGGGGACCGGGGTCATGCCCGCCCGGCGAAGGGCGTCGCCCACCCAGGCGGCGGTTTCTCCCAACGCGCCGTCCCAGGCGATCGGCAGCAGCAGGGGCTCCAGGCCGGCCGGCGCCGCGCGGGCCGACAGGGGCGTGGCGATTCCGTCGCGCCAGAGCTCGCCGCGGGCGCAGCGCGCGCGCCACTCGGCGAACGGGGCCACCTCCGCCAACAGCTCACGCCGTGCGCCCGGCTCGCGCTCGCCGTCCGGAGCGGATCCCTGCGCGAAGTAGGGCGCCATATCGCGCAGCATCTCCCCGATCGGCGTCACGCCGCCGATGGCCTCGCGGGCGCCGTTGAAGGCGAACGCCAGGGCGCCGATCACGCGGCCGTCGACCATCACCGGGCTTCCGCTCATGCCGTGCGCGATGCCCAGGTGGGCCAGCTCTTCTTCGCCGCGCACGAGGATGACGTGCGAGCCCGGCGATGTGCCCGGGTAGACGCCCACCACCTCGACCGGCAGCGTGTCGCGCTCGGCGCCGGACAGGACGGTGATCGCGATGCCCCGGAGCCCGGGCTCCACCTGTTCCAGCGGGAACACGGGCACCTGGCCCGTCCCCGTAGGGATCCAACCGAGCAGCACGAGCACGCCGAGCACGACCCGAATCGGTGTTCTGTCCATGCGTAGTCCCCTATCCATTCGACTCTTCCTTAAGCATCGGCAGGGGGCCACGGTTCCCCGCGGTCGTCGGGGGGATGGCTGCGATCGTCCCTGACGCACGCCATGACCGGGTCCGGGTCGCCCCCCCAAGCGCCGTCGCGCCGCCAGAGCACGCCGACCCGACCTGCTCTGGCGGCCGGACGGCGGTCGCGGGCGCCGGAGGGCTAGAGGACGTAGAAGCGGAAACCCAGGTGGACCTGAATGCCGGACATGTCGATGTCGAGCTCATCGGCCGTCAGCCGCTGGAGCTGGTCCATGTGCGGTCCGTAGGTGTGGAGCTCGCCGATGATCAGCTCTTCGGCCCGCTCGGTCGCCTCGGCGTCGAGGAACCCATGGAACACATAGCTTTCGGTGCGGTGCAGCCGCTCGAGGCTGGTGGTGCCGTCGTCGAACACGACGATATCGGTGTCCTCGATGGTGAGGTCCTCTTCGACGCTCCAGGCGCCGAAATCGACGCTCGCCCAACGGTAGCCGAGGTCGAAGGCCAGGGTCATGCGATCGGTCAGCAGGTATTCGAGGGCCAGACCGAGCTGCAGGCCGGCGCCGTCCCCGACGTAGGTGACCTCCTCGGTGCGCTCGGTCTCCCGCGCTCCGCCGCCGCCGCCGGCCGAGCTGCGCGAGGTGTGCGTCGCGGTGACCTTCTGCTCGGAGATGAAGAGCGGGCCGCCGCCGAAGAAGATCCGCACGTCCTCGTGAAAGCGCCACGGCACCACGTAGAGCAAGCGCGCGTGCGCCGCGGTCTGATCCACCTGCACCTCGATCAGCTCGTTGTAGTCACGCCCGCCGGTCGTGCCGCTGGAGATCCCGAATCCGCCCGTGGCGAAGAATTCGAGCGGGACACCGAAGGCCTCCTCCACGCCGATCCAGTCCAGCGGGAGACGGAACTTGAGGTCCCCCCAGAAGCTCCAGCCGTGTTCCAGCGGATCGACCTGATTCCATCCCTTCTCGTCGAGCCAGTGGTTGCCTTGGTTGCGGATCCGGTCGTTGATCGACTCCAGGGCGTAGGTGGAGAAGCCGCCGCTGCCGCCGAAGCTGAAGCGGCCGATAGGATCGTCTGCCCGGACGGCGGTTGCGCAGAGCAGCACCAGCCCGAGCATCCATGCCCAACGTGAAAGCCTCATGGAAACCTCCGCGGACGCCCAAGCGCCGCCCCGCGCGCGGGGAACGACGCCGCAAATTCAAGTTGTGCGGCAGGGTAGCACGCTCCAGAAAAGCGTGTCAACGGCGGCCCCCTTCGGTGGTCCGTCCGGCGGCGCGACCTCCGGGGTGGCGCGGCGTCCTGCGGGCGACCGGTCCGGGCCCGAGGACAAGTGCGCCACCGGAACCAAGAGCGGGAGGCCCCGCTGTTGCGGCCTCCCACACCCATTGCTAGGGTAGTCCGGTTCCGGGCGAACGGAAAGGCTCTGTGGGCCGGTCGCGGCGGCCGCGGATGGGATCGGGAGGACGGTCGGCAATGTCGAGGGCACCGATCACGGTTGGGCACCTGGTGACGCCCTACCTCTTCCCCACGGGAACCTGGATCCACACGCAGCTCGTCAAGGCGCGCGGCTGCCGGCCCATTGTATTGACGCGGCGGCTGGATCATCCCGAGCGCTTTCCGTTCGAGCCGGTCTACCTCGTGGGCGCCGACCTGGGGCCGGTGATGCGCACCGTGTGCGCGCTGCGCACGCGCGTGGACCGGGTCCTGCCGCAGCACTACCGCCCCATTCTGGAGCGCGAGGGCGTGCAGGTGCTGCACGCGCACCTCGGCTGGGAGGGGGCGCGGGCCACGTCGCTGGCCCAGGCTACCGGCCTGCCCCTGGTGACGACCTTCTACGGGCTCGATGCCGGTCGCATGCCCCGCCTCCCCTGGTGGCGCTGGCGCTACAAGCGGCTCTTCGCCATCGGCGGGCTCTTTCTGGTGGAGGGACCCAACCTGGGTCGCACGCTGGAAGCCGTGGGCTGCCCGGCACAGAAGATCCGCGTCGTGCATCTGGGCATCGACCTGGACCGCATCGGCTTCGCGCCCCGCCACGGCCCGGCCTCGGGCCCCATCGAGGTGCTGATCAGCTCCAGCCTGCGGCCCAAGAAGGGCGTGCCGGCCGCGGTGCGCGCCTTCGCGCAGATCGCGCGTGCGCATCCCCGGGTGCACCTGCGCATCCTCGGCGACGGTCCCGAGAGGTTGGCCGTCGAGATGGCCGCCCGCACCCACGGGATCCAGTCACGCGTTCATCTGGAGGGGTACGTCTCCTACGACGAGCATCTGGCCGCGCTCGGCCGGGCCCACCTGTTCCTTGCGGCAAGCCACACCGCGCCCGATGGCGATACCGAGGGCGGCGCGCCCGTGGCCCTGATCGAGGCGCAGGCCTCGGGCCTGCCGATCGTCGCCACCCGCCACGCGGACATCCCGGAAGTGGTCGAGGACGGGGTGAGCGGCCTGCTGTCGCCCGAGTACGACGAGGATGCCCTGGCCGCCAATCTCGATTGGCTGCTGAAACACCCCGAGCGTTGGGCGGCGATGGGAAAGGCCGGCCGGGCGCGGATGGAGCGCGAGTTCAACGCCGGTGCGCAGGCCGACATTCTGGCCGGTCTCTACGCCAGCCTGGTGTGAAGCGTCCCCCCCTGAGCGGGCGCGCGGCAAGACGCCGCAAGCCCGTGCCTAGCTCGCTCCCCCGAGCAACTCGTGGGGCATGAAGACGTGCGCGGTGACGAAGTACTTGTCCATCGGATAGTTGAGGAAGTTGCTCACGCGCGAGGTGTAGATGCAGGCGAACTCCTGCACCTGGTTGGCGAAGTGGGTCGTGCTGCGTCCGGCACGGAAGATGGGCCCCCAGTGCTCGTTGAACGCGGCGTCGGCCTCCCATTCGAGCTTCTCCAACCGGCGCGCCAGCGTCTTGATCTCCCGCTCGATCGACTCCAGGTGCTGGGGCACGGCGCGCAGACCCCCCGCGAGAGCCTGTTGCCGCAGGAACCGCTTGGCCTCGGCGTCGGGCACCTGTCCCTCCAGGGCTCGCTCGAGATAGTCGCGCGTGGCGGCCAGGCGGTCGAGGCGTCGTTCGAGCACCTGAATCCCATCGCGCTGCCCGCGCGTGGCCTCCAGTTGGCGCAGCTCGTCCTCCAGGCGCTGGATGATCATCGCCGTGCGCCACCCGCAGATCCGCTTCGACCGCAGGATGTCGCCGTAGGTGTGATCGCCGAAGAAGAGAATGCGGTCGCCGGAGACGCGGAGCTGCTGCTCGAGCGCCAGAAACGACCCGCCGGTGAAGAAGCGGCGCGTCGCCCGCCCCCGCGGCTGCCCCAGCGCCCGCGCGCTCAGCGGGTGCAGTGGACCCTTGCGTCCGAAGAAGGCGGGCTTGCCGGCGCGAACGATCACCACGTCGAAGAAGTCGGTCCAGTGCGCGTACCCCTCCAGACGGCCGCTCAGCAGACGATCCATGATGAGCCCGGTGTACGCGGCCTCCGAGTTGGTCAGCAGGAAGAGCCGCAGTCCGTGGCTGCGCATGCGGCTGAGCGTTGCGGGCAGCAACGGATCGATGTCCAGGTAGCGCAGCGGCTCGCGGGCGATCTCATCCTTGATGCTGCCGTCGGCGTGCGCCTCGTCGACCGCGCCGCGCACGTCGTCGTAGAGCCGCCGGTAGTCGGGCCGCCTGGATCCGGCCGCATCGAGCATGTCGACCATCTGGGCATAGAGGCTGATCTCGGGCAGCGAAAAGAGGGTGTCCACCGGCACGTAGGTGCCCCCGGGGCGAATGCGCCGCTCGCGGGCGTAGAGCTTCTTGCGCATCTCGGGCGGGATCTTCCGGGTGCCGTGATAGGCCTGCACGACGTAGTGGTGGCGGTTGAGCTTCAAGATGTTGCCCCGCGACTTGTCGACCAGCAGGCCGCGGATGACGAAATCGGGCTCGTGCTTGAGCCGTGCGGTTGCGGCCGGGTAGCCGGCGGCGACCAGCTTGCGCGCGGCGTGCTTGAAGGCCAGCTTCTCGAAGGGCAGCGCCTTGTAGACCGCCAGCGTGTGATCCATGTCGAATCCGAGGGCCTGAATGCTGGCCAGGCGGAGGCTCCGGTTCACGTAGATGCGTCGCAGCGGATCGATGTCGATCGGGTCGCGGCCGAGCGGCCTACGTGTGCGTGCCATCGATTCCATCCTCCAGGCCCCGGGCGGTCGCGTCCGTCTCGGGTTCCGCGGCCGGCAAGGTCGACCGCAGCAGACCGGCGGCGTTGCGCCAGCAGATCTTCTCGATCTCGGGGGGATGCATCCCCCTGTGCCTCAGATGATCGGCCAGACGGGGAAGCATGGATACATGGGTGAGGTCCGCGGGGGTCCGCTCGATGCCGTCGAAGTCCGAGCCCAGCGCGACCGCGTCGCACCCGGCCACCTCGGCGGCGTGCACCAGGTGATCCCCTACGTCGGAGATCCCCGCCCGCGCAGGGTCCGCCACGAGGAAGGCCGGGCAGAGCGACACCCCGACGACGCCGCCGGCCGCGGCCACGCGCCGAAGCTGCTCGTCGCTGAGATTCCGCCGGTGCTCCCGCAGCGCCCCGCAGCCGGTGTGGCTGATCGTCCAGGGGCGGCGGGCGCGCTCGGCCAGATCGTCGATGGTGCGGGCCGAGCCGTGCGCCGCGTCGATCAGCACGCCCCGCCGCTCGGCGGCCTCCACGAGACGTCGGCCGAGCTTGGTCAGGCCGGGATCGGCGACCTCGGCGTCCCCGCAGCCGGTGGCGAACGGATTGCTGTGGTTCCAGGTCAGCTCCAGGACGCGCAGTCCCAGGGCGCAGAATCGCTCGAAGTTCTCCAGGTCGCCCTGCAAGGGGTGCGCTCCCTCGAGCCCCAGGATCATCCCATGGGCCGCCCCGCCCAGCGCGTGCGCGAGGGTTCGGCGGTCACGCACCAGAACCAGACGGCCGCCGGCGCGGGCCACCAGGCTCGGACCCAGCTCCAGGCGGGTCCACGCCTCCTCGGTGGCCGCGGGCCCGGTGTGCTCGGGCTCGACGAATACGGCCCAGACGGCGACCCGGACGTCGGCGTCGGCCAGACCATGCACGTCCACGTGCAGGCGGTGGTCCGTGTCGCCCCCGTCTCCCGCCGGGACCGGCGGCTCCTCGGGCCGTTGCGCACGGGCCGGATCCCGAGGGGATGGCGCCTGCGCCCGCAGCGGGTCGACTCCCCACAGGCGCATGCGCCAGAGCGTGTCGATGTGCAGGTCGATCCAGGCCACGGAACCTCCCGCCTAGGGTTCCAGCAGGACGAGCGGCCGCGGGACGAAGGTCAGCACGAAGATGATCAGCAGCAGCACACCCACCGCCACCCGTCCCCGACCCAGGGGCCGCGGGTCGAGGGCCGGCGGGTGTCCGCGCCGCAGCACGAGCAGCAGCAGCAGCAGCATCAACCACCAGCCATGGTGCACGAGCGCGGTCCAGAGGGCGAACAGACCGAAGAAGGCCCACCCCACGTAGCGGGCGCGCCGGCCCAAGAGGGCGTAGACGATGTGTCCCCCGTCGAGCTGACCAATGGGCAAGAGGTTCAGTCCCGTCAGGAACAGCCCGGCCCACCCGGCCAGCGCCACCGGGTGCAGGATGATCTCGCCCGTGGCCGGCAGATCGCCCAGCGCCACCCGGGAGATGAGCCAGAAGAGAATCGAATCGCCGAGCCGGATGCCGCCCTCGAGCTCGAGCTCCCCCGCGTCGACGACGGTGGAGAGCTTCAAGCCCAAGTAGGCCACTGGGATCGCCACGACCAGGCCTGCCAGGGGACCCGCGGCCCCGATGTCGAGGATGCTGCGCAGAGAGCGTTGCCGGGGCGGCATCAGGATGACCGCGCCCAGCGTGCCGAAGGGCGGCAGCGGCAGCGGGATGAAGTAGGGCGGCGTGGCCGGAACGCCGTAGCGCAGACACATCAGGAAGTGACCCATCTCGTGCAGCAGGAGGATCGACATGATCGCGGCCGAGTACCCCAGGGCCCGACCCACGTCGACCGACCAGATATAGTTGGCCACGAAGGTGCTGGCCACCGTGCCGAGGAACAGGTAGACGGCCAGACGCCAGCGCCGCCGCGGCGCGCGTGGGGCCGATGCCGGGGTCGCCCGCCAGCGGTAGGCCTCGTCCGCGGGCGGACGCTCCGAGGGCCAGCCGTAGGGCTCGCCGCCGGGTGGCCGTTGCGCATCGTTCATCAGGCTTGCTCCGCCTCCGGGACGGGGGCCGGCGGCCGGTGATCCTCCGGGACCTCGACCCACTCCCTGAGCCGCTCGACCTGCTCGGGCTTGCCGATCAGGATCAGCAGATCGTCCCCCTTGAAGGTCTCGCGCGGACCGGGATTGGGCAGAATGGGGCTGCCGGCGTGCTGGATCGCGAGCACGACCACGTCATACTCATTGCGCAGCCGCGCGCTCTCCAGCGTGTGACCCTCCAGCTTGGCTCCCGGTTCCAGGCGGATCGCGTGCAGCGACGGGGTCCCGGAGCGGTAGGTCATGAGCTCGTCCATGAACTGGACGATGTGCGGGCGCATCAGGGAGTAGACCATTCTGCGGGCGCCGATCTCGTCGGTCGAGATGATGCGCTCGATGCCCGCGCGCTCGAAGAGGGGCCGCACCCGGTTGGAGCTGCTGCGGCAGACCACGGGGACCTTCGCCTGCAGCCCGCGCACGGTGAGCCCGATGTAGAGGTTCTCGGCGTCGTCGGAGATGGTGGTGGCCACGCCCGCGCAGCGATCGATGCCGGCGTCGCTGAGCGTCTCCTGGCGCGTGGCGTCGCCCTCGATGACCGGAAAGCCCTTGTCGCGGCCGTCGGCCGCCTTCTGCGGGTTGGTCTCGATGATGACGAAGTCGGCGCCGCCGGCCTGGAGCTCCGCCACCACCTGCACGCCCAGCTTGCCGAACCCGCAGACGATGTAGTGGCCGCGCATCTGCTCGATGGTCCTCTTCATCTTGCGCACCCCCATGATCTCGCCCAGGCGCCCCTCGATGACGAAGGACATGATCGAGCTCAAGATGCACAGGGCGGTCCCGACGCCGCCGACCATCAGCACCATCGCCACGACCTGTCCGCCCCGGGTCAGGGGGACGATGTCGCCGTAGCCGACCGTGGTGATCGTGGCCAGCGCGAAGTAGAGCCCGTCGAAGAAGCCCACCTGCTCGGTCAGCATGTAGAGAGCGGTGCCCAGGAGCGCGATCGCGGTCACGATGGCGATCATCCGCGTGACCTTTGCCATGCCGGCCTCCCCGATGCGCCGCGCCCCGCGTCGGCGCGGAGCGTGGCGCCCTCCCGGTCCCTACGAAGGAGCCAGCCTATCGGATGCGTACCCGCCCGGCAAGCGGGACGACCCGGGCCCAAGAGGCGCGAAAGGGCCAGCGAAGGGGTTTCGACGGCTCCGGCGATGCGGTATCGTAGGACCCTTCCGTTCGCGGCGCCGCCCGCAACGGTCCCCAGCGGGCGCTGGGCCGCGGGCGCGCCTCATCCAAGGAGGAAACCGTCATGGCGCGCGCCGACGAGGTCTTCGACATCCTCAAAAGGGTCAAATTCCCCGGCCTCGACCAGGACATCGTGGAGCTGGGCTACGTGAAGGAGGTCGGTCTCCAGGGCGACCGCCGGATCATCGTGCTCGACATCAAGACCAGCAGCCCCGATCTGGCCGCACGCATCGAATCCGAGGCGCGCCTGCAGCTCAACGATGCGGGGTTTCCCTACGAGCTGACGGTGACCGGCACACCTCGGGAAGGCGGTCCGCAGGACGCGAAGCCGCCCGCCGAGGACCTGCTGCCCGACGTCAAGATCAAGATCGCCGTGGCCAGCGGCAAGGGCGGCGTGGGCAAGTCCACCGTGGCGGTCAATCTGGCGTTGGCGCTGCGCGACCTGGGGGGACGCATCGGCCTGCTCGACGCCGACATCTACGGCCCCAGTCTCCCCACCATGCTCGGGGTCCACACGCAGCCGCCGGTGCGCGCGGGCGACAAGATCGCCACCGTGGAGGCCCTGGGCCTGCGCACCATGTCGCTCGGCTTCCTGGCCGCCGGCACGGCCCCGGTGATCTGGCGCGGGCCCTTGGCGGGGCGCGCCATCGAGCAGCTCCTGAGCGACGTCGACTGGTCGGGCGTGGAGATCCTGGTTCTCGATCTGCCGCCCGGCACGGGCGACATCCAGATCTCGCTCGCCCAGAAGGGCAACCTCTCGGGCGCTCTGATCGTGACCACCCCGCAGGACGTGGCGTTGGTCGACGCCATCAAGGGGGTGCGGATGTTCCAGAACGAGCATGTCGGTGTGCCGGTGCTCGGCATCGTCGAGAACATGAGCGGCTTCGTCTGTCCTCACTGCGGCGAGCAGAGCGAGATCTTTCCGCGCGGCAACTTGCAGCACGAGCTGGCCCGGTTGGGCGTGGGCGTCTTGGGCCGCATTCCGATCGATCCGGCCGTCGCCTCGGGGGGTGACCTCGGCGAGCCGATCGTTCTGGCGGCGCCCGAATCGCCGGCCGCGCGGGCCTACCGGGAGCTGGCCGCCGCCGTCCACGAGCGCATCCATGCCCAGGCCCGATCCTGAGACGGCGCGCCGGCCTGGCCCCGCCTCCACGAGCGGGCCGGATCTGGTGGTCGATCCCTATGCAACCACGCCGCCCTTCGACTGGACCGCGCTGTTCGGCCGCGCGGGGCCGGTCGAGGTGGAGATCGGCTGCGGGAAGGGGATGTTCCTGCGCGGCGCGGCGCGGATGTGGCCCGAGCGCGACTTCCTGGGTGTCGAGCGGGCCGGAAAATACTTCCGGCGCGCCGTCGAGCGCTTGCGGCGCGCCCGGGTGACCAACGTGCGCCTCATGCGCGCCGACGGACTGGACGTGCTCGACCGCTGGATTCCGGCCCGCTCGGTCGCGGTGCTGCACGTCCTGTTTCCCGATCCCTGGCCGAAGAAGCGCCACCACAAGCGGCGCATCTTCCGGCCCGAGCTGATGCGACTGGCGCACCGGGCGCTGGTCCCGGGCGGGGAATTCCGCGTGGCCACCGACCATCCGGAATACGGGGCGCGCATCCGCGAGTTCTTCCGGGAGCACGCGGATCTCTTTGCGCCCCTGCCCTGGGACGCCCAGGATGAGGAGCGGCTGCCCACCAACTACGCGCTGAAGTGGCAGCGTTTGGGCCGGCCGCTCTGGTGGGGCCGTTACCGAGCGCGGCCCCCCGCGCCGGGGCCCGATTGAGGCGGACGCCGACCGGTGATAGAGTAGCGGCCGCTGCCCGGGGGCGCGGCGGTTCAGGATGTCCCCGGGCGGGCCGATCCATTCGTGTGCCGACGGGCCGCGCGCGCCCTCCGGGGGGCGCGCGGTTCCGATACACCCGCGCCGCGTGCAGGAAGCCGGCGCTGGAAAGGAGAAGGGAATCCGATGACCTGGTATCCGCAAGACGAGCAGCTCCCCCTCACGGACCCGCGGTTGACGGAGGAAGAGGACGAGGACGAAGACTACGAGGAAGAAGAATCCTCGCGCGAGGACGATGACGAGAAGCTGACCGACAAGGTGCTCAAGACGCGCACCGTGCTCGTCAGCGAGGCGATCACGGACGACCTCGCCCGCAAGGTCTATCAACAGCTCCTGGTCCTGGAATCGGAGTCGCCGGAGAAACCGATCACCGTGATCATCAATTCGCCGGGCGGCGAGGCGGACTCCGGGTTCGGCATCTACGACATGCTGCGCTTCGTCCGCGCGCCGGTGCGCACCATCGTGGCGGGTCTGTGCGCCAGCGCAGCGATCATGGTCTTCCTGGCCGGGGACAAGAACTATCGGCTGACACTGCCCAATTCCCGGTTCCTGCTCCACCAGCCCTCTTCGCAGAGCTTCGGGCAAGCCTCCGACCTGAAGATCGCCTCGGAGGAAATCCTCAAGCTGCGTTCGCGTTACAACCAGATCGTCGCCGCGGTGACGGGCAAGGACATCGACACGATCAACGCGGATGCGGACCGTGACTTCTGGATGGGTGCCACGGAGGCGGTGGACTACGGGCTGGTCGATCGCCTGATCACCAACCGCGCCGAGGTCGAGGGGACCTAGCGTCCCCCCCCGAGAAGCGTTCCCGGCGGGGGGCCTCCCCCGCCGGTTGTTCCCCCCTCCCAGCCGACCCTGCCGCCCAATTGCACCTAAAGGTGAGCGCGCCCCGGACGATCCATGGACTGTAGAAGTGTGGCTGGAATGCGCCACAGGATGTGGCCCAGACCAGCCAGCCGGGAACCGGCGCGGTATGGATTCTTGAGCGGACGAAACGTCGTCCCGGACGAGGGTTCATCAAAGAGGCGCCGGCGGCGCCGGCCGCCAAGGCTGCGGAGGGAACCATGGACGGTTGGAAGAGAGAGACGGTCGTATCGCTCTTGACCCTGGTCGCGATCGGTCTGGCCGCGGGATGCGGGATCAGCACCGATGGCAGCGTCGGACCCGATCCGGGCGCCGGGAGCCAGAAACTGCGCATCAAGGACCTTCAGGCGGGCGACATCACCGACACCGAGGCGACGATCACCTGGTCGACGGCGATCTCCACGGTGGGCACGCTGCAGTACGGGCTGGATGCCTCGATGCAGCTCACCGAGACCATCAGCATCCAGGCCTTCGACGAGAGCCACGAGCTGGTGCTCGACGACCTGGAGCCCCAGACCACCTACTACTACCGTGTGGCGGCGCTCTCGGCGCGCGGCGACACGGCCTCGGCCAAGGGCACGCCCTTCACCACGCTGCCCGATCAGGAGCTCTTCGACAGCACCCCCCCCGTGATCTACGACATCGAGGTGGTCGGCGTCACGTCCGGCTCGGCGGAGATCCACTGGAAGACCGACGACAATTGCCGCTGCCGCATTCACTACGATCTGGCGCGGCCCTTCCAGCACACCGAACAGGAATTTCCCGCCGATCCGACGCGCTATGCGCGCAGCCACAGCCTGGTGCTGACCGATCTGACCGACGCGAGCACGTACCTCTATGCGATCGAGGCCACGAACAAGGCCGACCTGAGCGCGACGACGCTCCAGGACCTGCGCTTCACGACGCTCAGCAAGCCGACGTTGGCCATCTGTCCTGATTCGGTCGACGTCGCCGTGGGTGCAATCTTCGATCTCGGCATCTGCATCCTGAACGCGCAGGATGTGCACGGGGTCGCGCTGATCCTGGAGTACGACCCCACCGAGCTGGAGATCTTCCCGGACGGCGTGCAGGGCGGCTCGGGCTCGGGTCCCGACTTCCTGCCGACGGGCGGCCACATCATCCAGCCGGTCACCGAGCTCCCCGACGGGCGCTTCGGCGTCCAGGCCTCCTGGGCGATCAACTATGCCGGCAACACGGCGCTGGGCACCGACGCGGACGGGGACATCGAGTTCTACCGGCTGCGCTGCCGTCTGCTGACCGATGCCGGGGCGCCGACCATCACCTTCTACCAAGGCATCCTGAACGGTGACCCCGATCCGGTCTACCCGACCCTGTACGACTACCACCGCCTGCCCATGTCCTTCCATCTGGAGCCGGGCGTGGTGCGGGTGGTGGCGGGATCTCCGTAGGACCGCTCGGGCCGCCGGTCCCCCTGGACGCGCTGCGCGGGGACCGGCGGCCCGCATCGCCCGGTTCGATTCCAGCCAGGGAGCATCGCCCTTCTTCCCCCCCGCTGGTTGGTATCCGCCCCCCGCGCACGCTCCCCGTCCGCCCACAGACCCGCCAACGCGCCCTCTGCCTGGCGTCCCCTCCCCGGCGGCCCGGGAGGGTCCCCGGAAGGCCTCTCAGGGGCGTCCCGATTTTGCCAGCTTCGGGGTCAAGAATGAAAACGGCCAGTCCGATAGTGAACCACGGAAGCGACTGGTCGACCGAGGATCCAGTGAGACCCTCTTCGACCGACAGGTTCACGGATGGACGTCGGCAGCGGGTTCGCTCGCAGGCCAGATGACCCGGCCTGAAGGATCAAAGACGAACCGGCGGCGGACATGAAGCGGAGGGAGACGAAACAATGTCGAAGCACAGGGTCTTGATGCTGTGTGTGCTCCTGGCGGCGACCGCGATCCTGGTCCCGAGACCCGCCAGCGCCGCAGACACCTACGAGGTCGTCACCGAGTATGACGGCCCCTACTACCACGTGGTGAATGCCCCGGGGATCGACCAGCTGGTCGAGGATCCGCTCACGACCTACGCCTTTGAGACGCCGTACAGCGTGGCCGCGTTCTTGAACGCTGCCGACGGGCGGATCGTGAACTTTGTCCTCGATAGCGGAAACAAGCGCATCGCGGCCTTCGAAGTCAACATGAACATCTACCGGTGGGACGGCTCGGGCAAGAACTTCATTGCCGGCGGCCCTCCCGTCGCGGCGGGCGACTACGACGAGGACCAGATCTACCTCGACACCTGGACCAGCCCGGCCAGTATGAACGTCATCCCCTACTCCGAGGTCTTTAAGATCGACGGCGAGACCTGGAGCCGTGTGGCTGACGCCACGGTCTACCCGAGCGGCGAGAAGGTCTACTCGATCGACTACGACGCCACCGACGGTCCCGAGGTCAAGCTGCCGCCGGTGACCGCCGACGCCGCCACCGAGTTCGAGATCACCTATGCGGTGGCCGACTACCAGGGCGGCGGCGCCTACACCTACGGGTTGGGCGATGTCGACATGGGCTACCGTCAGGCTTCGGCCACGCCGACCAGCGTGCTGATCGATGAGGCCACGCCCACGACGATGTCCTTCGAGGACCTTCGTTCACTCTTCCACATCGACGTCGAGAACTCGGCCACCAACGACGAGCTGTGGGTCCTCGACGCGCAGGACAACAGCACGAGCCAGGACGAGTTCCTCCAGATCTACACCGTCTCCAACGACGGCGCCACGATGGCCTTCAAAGAGGCCTATGACGACGCGGTCGACAATCCGAGCGACATTTGGGTCGCCTCGGGTCCGGCCACGGTGAGCGCGTCGGCCGCCGGCATCGCCGGCCTGTCGCACGTGGTCTCCGCGACGATCTGGGACGAGAACCAGGTCACGGGCCACAGCTACTCCTTCAACATGACCGGCTCGAACGTCACCATCACCGACGTCACCACCGGCCGGGTGATCCTGAACAACGTGGCCAAGACCAACATGCCCAACGGCGCCGAGAACGTCTACCTGATCCCCGGCATGGTGATCGAGTTCGACGAGACGGTGGCCGACGACACCGACGAGACCGGCGCCACGGTGCGCACGCGCACCGCGCGCTATGCGTTCCTGACCGACACCGGCAACGACCGGATCAAGATTCTGGCCGTGCCGTCGATCGACGAGACGCAGGGCGACGATCTGCCGGGCGACGCCTACACCAACGTGGCGCACCCGACCAGCGGCTCGCTCTACGGCGTCAGCGCCGACCAGTACTACTACGTCACCACCCCGTCGACGGTGCCCGAGGGCTGGCGCGCGGGCACGATGACGCGGCCGGTCAAGGAGGCCTCGGTCTCCGTGATCGAGGACCCCGACGGGGCCACCCCGGTCACCTGGACGCGGGTGAACGACCTGTCGATGGCCGGTCCCTCGGACAAGGTCTACAAGCTGAACTGGTTCGAGGGCGTGGTGACCTTCGGCGACGGCACGCACGGCGCGTTGCCGCCGGCGGGCACTGAGTTCGCCATCACCAGCACGACGACGCCTGACATCATGCGCTACGGCACGCCCGGCGGCGGCAATGGTCAGTTCTCCGCGCCCGAAGCCACGTGCGCGCACTGGAGCTCGGCGCTGGGCTGCTTCGTTGTCTACGTCAGCGACACGGGCAACAACCGGATCCAGAAGTTCCACTTCTATCCGGAAGACCCGAGCCTGAACACGCCCCCGCGCGTGGAGTACGTCACGCAGTGGAACACCGTGTCGGGCAGCGGCGACCTGCTCAACGGCCCCACGGACATCGCCTGCGTGCAGACCAACACCGGCGCCAATGCCGAGTACTTCGTGGTGGTGGTCGACTACGGCAACGACCGCGTGGCCGTCTACGAAGACACCTACTTCAACGATCCGGCCTCGGTGAGCGGCACGCCGACCTTCGAGAGCGAGATCGGCGGCACGGGCAGCACGCTGGGCACCTTCGCCAACATCAGCGGCGTCTCGGCGTTCGAGACCGCGTCCAACGAGATGGAGATCTACATCTCCGACGCGGCCCGCGGCATCGTGACCAAGTACATCCTGGCGCCCACGCCCACGATCACGCTGCGCTTCACCGCCGGCACGACGAGCGAGCTCCCGGCGAGCTTCCCGCCCTCGGGCAGCTACACGTTCCGGTACACGACCACGAACGCGCCGGACAACAACACCGTGGACTTCTACTACGACACGGCGAGCACCTTCAACGCGTCGACAGCCAAGCTCTGCTTCGCGCAGTCGACCTACGACAGCGAAGACAGTCCGGTCACCTGGACCTTCGCCGACTCGCCGGGCGGCACGCCGGCGGACGGCACCTACTACCTGTTCGCCATCCTGCGCAACGAGGCCGGCACGCAGGTGGCCAGCGATGCCACCCTGGCGACCGAGCGCCTGACCATCGACAGCAACCTGGTGCCCGCGGCCCAGGTGCGTGACGACTTCGACGACGACGGCACCCTGTTGATCGCGCCGGGCGAGACGCGCACCATCAACCTGCAGCTCAGCTATCCTGACGGCGTCGTGACGGCCACCTTCGTCGGTGACTTCCCCGACACGCTGCTCGAGATCGCGGCCATCACGCCGGGCGACGGCTGGGAAGGCTCCGAGTACACGAACCTGCTGTTCGATGCGACCTACGACAACGACAACGGGACCTTCACGGTCAACACCGGCGTGACCGGCGTGCCCGAGGGTCTCAGCGGTTCGGGCACCTTCGACATGGCCTACATCCTGGTGCAGGCCAAGGACGCGCTGGACAACACCACGCGCGCCCTGAGCGGCACCGTCTCCCTCGACGGCGATCTCTCCGACATACGCGACTACACGGGCGCCGAGGTCACGTCGTGGACCACGCGGGATATGGACGTCGAGCTGGCGTACGTGGGTGACGTCGCCACCTACAACGTGGCGGTGACCGGTACCCCGCCCAACATGGTGCCCAATCCCGACGGCTACATGACCAGCGAAGACTTCTTCACCTTCGTGATCGGTTGGAACGGCGGCAGCGACACGGCCCATGACCCGATCTCCGACATGGGTCCGGTGAGCGACAGCGCGCCCGGCCTGGTTCCGTCGCGTGACGGCGAGCTGGACGTGGACGATCTGCTGGCCTTCACCGCCAACTGGTCCTGGTTCAACGACAACGGCTACTACAACCCGACGACCTTGGGCGGCGCCCCCGGCATCGCCTTCAGCCCGTTGGGTGAGCCGGTTCAGGGCGGCACCAGCATCACGCTGAACAGCGCCATGAGCCAGCCGTTGCCGGGCGGCCAGGTGAAGGTGGACATCAACGCCAGCAGCCCCGAGATGCTCACCGTGGCGATGGTCCGCGTGGCCTACAATCCGGCCGAGCTGACCCTGGTGAGCGCGGAGAAGGGCGACATGCTCGCTCGCGGCGGCAGCAGCGTGCTGCTCAACACGATCGAGCGTGACGGTGTCGTCGAGGTCTGCATGGGCCGCCTCAACCGCGAGGCACCCGGCGTGACCGGCGAAGGCACGCTGGCGACGTTGACCTTCCAGGTCGTCGCGCCGCCGGAGACGGGCTTCGAGTACGTCTACGATGTCCGCGACTGGCGCAACGACATCCTGGCCCGGGGCAGCAGCCAGCTCACCGAGTACACCGGCGTGCTGACCAGCACCGTCCTGTTCCAGAACTACCCCAACCCGCTCAATCCGCGGACCAGCATCGTCTTCGCGCTGCCCAACAAGCAGAACGTCGAGCTGGCCGTCTACGACCTGAGCGGACGTCTGGTGAAGTCTCTCGTCCACGGTCCGACCGAGGCGGGCATCCACGCGATCGAGTGGAACGGCCTGACCGAGGCGGGCGAGCCGGCGGCGAGCGGCGTCTACTTCTACAAGCTGCGGGCGGGCGACACCGAGCAGAGTCGCAAGCTCGTGGTGACCCGGTAGGCCGTCCACGCGTGGGCGGGGCCGCCTCACGTAAGGCCCTGCCCCGCTCGCGCGGTCGCTTCTGAGAGTCCGGGGCCGCGCCCTCTCTGAGGGCGGGCCCCGGATCCTCTTGCTTTTTCGGCCAGTCCCGCTCGCCCGGGGGTGGGACGTCTTTGCCTAGTTCTGGTCAGAGTCTGCCCAGCGACCCTTCCAGCGCTTCGACCCGACTCCCGGCCCCGAGACGCCCCCCCGGCCCCTAGCCGGTTGCCCGGCTGGAGATTGGCCGTTCGCCCCGCTCTGGCCCGACCGCCGCTGCCCGGCGGCACGCGGCTTGCACCACGGAGGTCGGATGGTTCCCCCGAGGGGAACACTGAACAGGACGTTCAACCGCGAGGTGCCGGTCACGATGGACCGCGAGCTCCCGAGGCCCTGCCGGGCGATGACCTGGGCGCGCCGGCGTCCGGGGCTCAGTCCGCGCACACGTCTGACCGCGTGGACGGTCGGCGCCGTGATCATGCTGGCGACGCTCCCGGCCGGCGCGATCCCCCCCAGCCAAGAGGACTACGCCGGGGTTCCGGGACCGAGCGGAGGCGACATCCTCAACGTCTCGGCCGTCTACGGGCCCCCGCCGGGCGAGTTCTGGTTTGCAGGCCGCTACGCGTCGCGCAGCGATTCGCTCGAGTCGCTCAGCTGCCTGGAGCTTTCCATGCAGTACGGGCTTCACCGCCGCGCCACGCTGGGCATTGCCGGAACGCACCTGAAGCACGACCGCGGTCTGGGGCCCACGGGTGCGCCGGTCAACAAGCAGGGAGCGGGCGACACGCATCTCTACCTGAAGTGGGTCGTGCCCACGCCGCGCCACCCCAGCCTGTCGCTCGGTCTGCGGCCCGGATTCCGGGTCCCGACCGGCTACGACCGCGAAGGCGATGCGCTGTTGCCCTTCACCACCGGCACGCTGGATTTCGAGCTGCTGGGCCTGCTGGCCTACGACACCCCCATGCTGGGTCTCTACGTGAATCCGGGCATCTCGCTGCCGGGAGGCAAGTGGCACAACGAGCTGCTGGCCGGGATGGGCGTGGATCTGCGCGGCGGTTTGCCTTTCGGCTTCCGTGCCAAGGGGGAGTATCTGACCCGCTACGACATCGCCGCCGATCGGTTCCACCACGAGGGCTTCGGCGCGCTGGAGCACGACCTGCCCTTCGGTCTGGCGGTGGACATCGGCTATCGCAAGCGTCTGGTGCACGGGGAGGACCCCGGCGCCGAGCTGACCCTGCGCCTGACCCACGGTCGCGGCGGCCGCATGCCGGTGCGGCCGATGGCCCGTCCGCTGCGCACCTCGGCCACGCGCATCGTGGTGCCGGAGGTGGCCTGGGCCGAGGGCGAGGACAGCGCCGACCCGCACGGGATCGGTCCCCAGCTTCGGGGAGCGTTGCTGCGCGAGCTGACGCGCCGCGACGGGTTCAGCGCGAGCCCCCAGGAGCGGCGGCCCGACTACACCGCCCACCTCGAGATCATCGCCGTGTCGGAGGGCAATGACCGGTCTCTGAGCATTCCCCGGATTCTGGCCACCCCCCAGGCCGTGATGGAGATCGCGGCGCGCATCAGCGTCTACGATGCGCGCGGCCACGCCGTGCTGGACCGGGTGCCGATGCATCTGGACGCGAAGCGCGGCATGGGCGTCCAACTGCTGCCGGCGCGCGGGGACGAGGACACCTGGGTGCCCTCGGCCCAGACGCGCTCGGCGCTGCGGGCGAAACTGGTCGAGCGGCTGGCGCGGGAGACGGCTGACGAGCTGGCCCGCGCCGTCGACGCGGACCTGCAAACCAAGGCCGCGGCGGCGCGCGCAGCGGAAGAGCAGATCTTCGGCGGCCAGCGGAGGGTGTCACAATGAACCGGATGCGGACGATTCCCGCGCAACGATCCCGCGGGCGCTCGCGCCTGCAGGTGGCGACGCGCTGTGCCGCGGGCGTGGGCCTCCTGACCTGCCTGGCCCTCGCCGTCTGGACCGCGGGCGGGTGCCGCTCCACCCAGCCGGAGGACAAGGCGTCGGAATCGGTGACGGTCGAGCTGGACGTGATCCCGATCATCCTGGCCGCGGACACGAGCGAGACCGCGTCGGTCTGGGTGACGGTCAAGGAGAACGGCATGCCGGCCGCCGACAGCACGCGGGTCCGGTTGGTGGCCACGGTCGGCACCGTGCCCGATGAGGTGCTCACGCTCGACGGGCTGGCGGTGGCTTCCTACCGCCCCAGCCGGGACACGGGCGTGGCGACGATCATCGCGCAGGCCAAAGGCGTGCGCGACACGATGAACATCACGTTGTACTAGGCGCTGACACGAAGCGCATTCCTGGATTCACCGCGGCAGAGGATTCGCAAGCGAGAACACATCACCCAACCTCCTCACCAAGACCGGATCCGGGTCGCGACGCAAGGCACCGTCGCGGCCCGGTTCGGTAGATGGGGCGCCGCGCTCGGACGACCGGAGGGAAGACGAAGAAGGGCGGCACCCCTTACGATGCCGCCCTCTCTGTGGGCCAATCTGTGGAGCCAAGGGGGATCGAACCCCTGACCTCATGACTGCCAGTCATGCGCTCTCCCAGCTGAGCTATGGCCCCGAAAACGAACCCATCCATGCTATCGGTCGCGCGGCGGGAGGGTCAAGGGAAAAGGGCGCTCCCCCGCTTCTCGACGTCGCCCAAGTGGCCGAGATGGACCCAGTTCAGCCGGCCGGCCGATCCCGCCCATCATCCCGCTTGATCCCGGGGCGCGCCTTCCGCTAGTTTCCGTCGGGTACGAGGATCGGCGCCCTCGGCGCCGCTGCCGCGCGCGGGAGTGGTGAAATCGGTAGACGCGCTGGACTCAAAATCCAGTGGGGGCAACCCCGTGTCGGTTCGAGTCCGACCTCCCGCAAGGCTTCCACCTGAGGACCCGGAAGAATCGTCACGAACCGGTCCGTGCGCGGGCACGGGCCCGATCGCAAGAAACGGCAAGAGACTCGGGACGTGCTCCAAAGGGCATGCGCCCCGGAGTTGGTTCACCACCCCACTCGGTTCAGGGATACCCGTCGTGAAGAGCAACGCCGCACCTGCCCACTGGCTTCGTGACGTCGAGCTGGCGCGCTTCAGCACCTGGCGAATCGGCGGCCCGGCCCGCTTTTTCACCGCGCCCGAGGACGAGGCCCAGCTACGCGGCGATCTCGAAGCTGCCCGGCGCATGGGCCTGCCCGCCCTGGCCCTGGGCGGAGGGAGCAATCTCTTGTTTGCCGACGAGGGCTATGCGGGGCTGATCGTGCGCCTGCCGGCCCGCTTGGGCGGGGGCGCACGCACGGCCAGCGACCGCCGGGCCGCCCACCCCAGGATCGAGCTTCCTTCCGGCGTCAACTTGACGGCCACGGCACGCCGCCTGGCCTGCCTCGGCCTGCGCGGCCTGGAGTGGGCCGAGGGCATTCCCGGAACGCTGGGCGGGGCGATCGTCAACAACGCGGGTGCCTACGGATCTTCGCTGGCCGACAGCCTCGACCACGTCACGGTCGTGCTCCCCGGTGGCAGCGTGGAGGTGTGGACGCCCGAACGGCTCGCGCTCGGCTACCGCAGCTCCGCGCTCAAAGGACGCGATCCAACCGAAGCCTTCCTGCTGACCGCGACCCTGCGGCTGACCCGCGACGATCCGGCCAAGCTGCTGCAGATGATGCGGCGCATCCACGGCCGCCGGGAGGAGCGGCTGCCCAAGCAGCCGAGCTGCGGGTGCGTGTTCCGCAATCCCGAAGCGATGCCGGCCGGCCGCCTGATCGATCGGCTCGGCCTGGGCGGCTTGCGCGTCGGCGGCGCCTCGGTGTCCACGCAGCACGCCAACTTCATCGTCAACGACGGCGGCGCGAGGGCGGCCGACGTGCTGGAGCTGATTCGACGCGTGCGGAACGAAGTGGAGCGGCACACCGGGCAGCGGCTGCACCTGGAGGTGCAGCTCGTGGGCTGCGGCGCCGATCTGGGGAGCGCGTCGCGCGCTAGCGCGCGGTAATCTTTGCCGCGCCCCAGGTTCCGGCCACCTTCATCGGTTCCTCGAGCGGGAGCAGCCCCGGCGTGGATCCGAATCCCACCCGGCCGTACTCGTAGATCGGATCTTCGTTGGGGATCCCGTTCGTGTCGGCCACCGCCCCGGCCATCGGCGTGCGCCCCGAATAGACCTCGAAGTATCCGTCCGGCTCCAGCCGGGCGAGGAGGAACCAGGCGATCGGCTCCAGAAACCCCCCGGTGAGCGTGTGTGCCGGCGTCCAGGCGAAGGCGATCTCGCTCCCGCTCTCGGCCCACGTGCCCATCTCCTCGCCATCCTGGTAGACCAGGTCGGCGCAGGTGCCGGAGGTCACCACATCGACGCCCTCGTGGCGGATGCCGAATCCCGCCCCGCGCACGGCGAAGCGGCACGGATTGTAGAGCAGCGCCCACACCATCACCGTGTCGGCCTCGCCGTCGTACTCCGAGCGGATGTCGCCGGTGCTCTTGAAGTCGGGCCTCGTCTCGCAGGGATCCTTCCGCGGCGCGCCGCCCGGATACGATGCGGGGCCCTCGCAGTGCATCAGGAGCCGCACACCCCCGTTGGGGCCCATCACGCCGGCACGGGGCGCGGGCACGAGCCCGAGCACGACGAACACTGCCAGCAGGAGTGCGCTCGCCGGCTTCAGCCAGGACCGCGTCTGGGTCCGAACTCGAGGTTCCATCGCTTCCCCCCTACCGCTCACTGCCCGGAACCGTGCCCATGTTGGTGTCACCCGATTGGGCCTCTTCCAGCACCTTGACCACCAGGGCGTTGTCCACCGAGTCGGTCACGCACTCGGCGTCTCGATAGACCAGCCGTGCGGGCCCCAGGTCGAAGCTGCGGTTCGTGAAGCGCAGCTCCAGATGCTCGCGGGACCGCGATTCCACGCTCAGGGGGTGGACCCGCTTGCCGTTCACATCGACCACCGTCAGCTCGACCACGCGGTCGAGGTCGTTGCCCTCCAGCCAGATGACGCTCTGCAGAAAGCGCCGATTGAGAACGCCTTCCACGGAGGTGATCACCGGAGGCAGCCTCAGCATCCAGCCGTCGCCGACGCTGATGGCCGGGCTTCCGAGCTGACGGCGCTCGCCGCCGGCGTACTGGACAGTCACGTTGGTGGCCTCGATCCGCACCGAGCCGGCGCCGCGCATCTCGAAATCGATCGCCAGCCGGTATTCGATCTCTCCGCTGGGACCCTCTGCGCCCAGCGTGGCGAGGAAGCCGGGGTCGCTCAGCCACTCGTGGAGCATCGTGAGCCTGTTCTCGTCGCTCGCCTCGGGGCGCGCATGCCGTTGCCAGGCATCGGCGCCGGCGGGGCGATCCTGCTCCGAGGCGTCCGTTTCGGCGAAGGGGCGCAGACCGCGCACCGTCAGCTCGGCATCGGGCCGGCGGGCGGCCCAGCGCAGGTTGAATCCGAGCGAGTCGACCGGCCCCGCGGCGATCACCGTGAGGTAGGCGGTCCCGGCGCCCGTGAACGCATCGGTCACGTTGGACGATCGATCGGCCGGGCTCCAGCTCAGGAAGGCGCTCTCCGCCCCGTGCGCCGGCCCCAGGCCGAGAACGGCCGCCAAGGCCAGCCATGCACCCATCACCCTCGAGGATCGCACCAGCTACCTCCTCTGTCCCAGCTTCTCAAGATCGGCTTCCAGCACGATGGCCGGATTCTGCAGATGGAAGCGCTCCAAAACCCCCGGATCCACTTCACCAAACCATAGCACACGCTCCGGTTCCCCGCCCATTGGAGGGCGCATCCAGATCTCGGCGCACCGTCCGTCCAGGAAGGGAGGTTCGGCGGCCGGTTGGATCTCCCACGGACGGCCGAATTCGCGCAGGATCGCCTCGCACAGCGCCTTGGCGTCCTCGAAGCCGACCCGCGCCGCCACCATGCCGCAGGCCAGCCGGCGGCGGTCGGCGGCCAGCGTTTCGGCCGTGGCATCCGGCAGGGTCACGTCGCCCACCTCGAAGATCCGCTGCGGCAGCGGGTGGGTGACGTTGTGGCCGAGCGTCGCGAGAATCCCGGGCAGGAGGCTGGTGCGGAGCATCGTCTGCTCGCTGCTGACCGGGTGGGCCACGCGCACCACCGACTCGGCGGACTCGCGGCCCAAGTCCTCATCGTGCGCCTTGGGATTCGTGAGCACCAGGGTCATCACCTCGTGGAACCCCAGGCCGCACATCAGATCGCGCACCCGGTCGGAGAGCGCCTCCGCGGGACGTTCCCCCCCCACCGTGAAGGTGGGCACCAGGCTCGCGGGGATGCGGTGGTATCCGTAGGCGATGGCCACGTCCTCGATCAGATCGATCTCGTGCAGGATGTCATTGCGGTAGGGCGGCACGCGGACAGCGACCGCATCCTCCCCGGCCGCCTCGGCGTCGTGCCGCATCCGCCCCAGCAGCTCGACCACCTGGGGCTCATCCAGCGCGACCCCGATGGTGCGCGCCGCGTGCGAGGGCGCGATGGTCAGCGCCTGGGGCGCGAAGTCGGGTGTTCGCCGCGCCGCGTTCGGCTCGGGACCCACCAGCTCGACCGGATGCGCGCGGGCCTCGGGGAGGTTCTCGAGCAAGCTGGTGACGATGATGTTGAGCGTGCGCTCCACCACGCGGCGCGCAAGACCGGTGACGTCGACGAAGAGCCGTCGCGACCGCACCGTCACTTTGGTCTGCTCGGAGTTGATGATCGGGGGCATGGAGAGCACCTGACCGCACCGATCCTTGAGCACCGGATAGCGCTTCATCTCGGCCAGCAGATGGGCGTAGGCGGTTCCCTTGGGATGCTCGGCCAGGATGGTGCGCATCGCGACGGCGTGCTCGGGCCCGGTCCCGGGCGCCCCCAGCGGCACGAAGCGGAAGCCGTCGGGATCCTCGACCGTGTAGGTCAGGTCGGGCTCGATGGTGTCGAGGTCGTAGACGCCGATCGAGGCGTGTTTGCGGTCGCGCCCGACGGCCCAGTGCAGGTTCTCCTGCAGCTTCATGACGATTTTGAGGCTGTCCTCGTCGAGCTGCGCGTTCTCGATCACGGCGCAGGCGATCTCGGGACGGTAGGAGTCGGGATCGCGCACGCCGGGCTCGATCGTCATCCGGCAGGCGACCGGGCCCAGCGCGTAGCGCGGCGCTCCGGTCTCGATGCCCAGGTAGCCCCGCAGCACCCGCGCCAATCCGCCGGGGTCGAACATGTCGGGGCGCACCGCGAGCAGCTCCATGCGCACCACCTCGAGCGGCTCCAGCGCGTCGTGGTGCTCGCGCAGGTCGGCGCCGCAGGTCTCGCACGCGGGCGGGATCTCCTCGGCCCCGGTCATCTCGACCACCGTTCGGCAGCGCGCGCAGCGCACGCGCCGCAGCTTCGTGAAGCCCTCCACATCGCATCCGAGGTGGCCCAGGTGCTCGAGGAGCTCCTCGGGCGTCAGCTCGACGCCGATGAGCGTGCGCAAGCGTTCGAGCGGAATCCCGATCACCGGCATAGGGGCACCTCCTTCAGCCACTCGAGATCGACCATGTAGAGCGAGCGCATGTCGAGCACGTCGTAGCGCAACATCGCCAGCCGCTCGAGCCCCAGGCCCCAGGCAAGCACCGGCACCCGGCAGCCCAGGGGCTCGGTGACCTCGGGCCGGAAGATGCCGGCCCCGCCCATCTCGAACCAGTCCTTCTTCTCCTCGAGCCAGATGAAGACCTCCACGCTCGGCTCGGTGTAGGGGAAGAAAGCCGGACGGAACTCGAACCGCTCGAAGCCCATCTTGCGGTAGAAGGCCGCCAGCGTGCCGAGCAGGTGGGCGAAGCTGGCCTGCGCGTCGATGATGATGCCGTCCACCTGGTGGAAGACCGGCAGGTGCTTGTAGTCGACCGCCTCCCGGCGAAACACGCGCCCCACGCAGAAGACCTTGCGTGGTCCCCGCGGGTCCTCGGCCAGCGCGCGCACGGTGGCGGCGGTCGTGTGGGTGCGCAGCACCGCCTGCTCGGCCCGCCCGCGCTGCCAGCGGTACTGCCAGCCGTGCGAGCCGGTCTCGCCCCCGTCCTCATGCGTGCGCGCCACGCGGGCGATCCGTTCTTCGTCCGGCGGCAGGGGCACGCGGTCCGGATGGCTCAGGTAGAAGGTGTCCTGCATCTCGCGCGCCGGATGGTCCTGCGGCTGGAAGAGCGCGTCGAAGTTCCAGAAGGCCGACTCCACGGTGGGCGACGCGATCTCGGCGAAGCCCATCTCGAGGTAGACCCGGCGCGTCTCGTCGATCACCCGCTGCATCGGGTGGCGCTTGCCGGGATGCAGGGGCGTCACACCCACGTTGACGTCGTAGCGCTTGAAGATGACGTCGCGCCACGCCCCGCTCGTGATCAGATCGTAGCCGAGCTGCGCCACCTCGCGGGCCTCGGCGATGCCTCCGGCCACCATCCGGCGACCCTCGGGCGTCAACTGGGCCAGGCGCCGGCGCTTCTGCTTGACTTCCAGGAGATCGCGACGGCCCTTGAGCAGCTTCAACGCCGCGGCCACATCGATGCCCTCCTGGGCCAGATCCTCTTCCCAGGCCCGGGCTCGGTCGCGACGGGCCAGGGTCGCCAGAAGCTGCTCGTCGGGTCCTGACCCGCCGAGACCTTCCTGGGCCCGGGACCCGAGGCTGAGGGCCGGGCCCTCCTTACGCGCCCATCCCTTGGCCTGGAGAAAGCGCAGGGAGGCCCCCACGTCCTTGGTCTCGAGCCCGGTGAGAGCGGGCAGCTCCTGCATCGTGAGCGGACGGTCCTCTCGGGCCAGGGCCTCCAGGACGCGCCGTTCGGGCAGGCCGACCCCGGCGGCCTCGCGCCCCGCGTCCTTGAGCACCAGCTCCTGGCGCGGCTCTTCTTCGATGGCCACCCAGCCCTGATCCGACAGAAGCTGGGCTCCCGCCGCCAGGAGGGCCTGGTCGACCCCCAGCCGCTCGGCCAGCACCGCGATCTCGACCGGCTCGGTCTGTGCCTCCAGTCCCTTCAGGATCAAGTACCGCTCGCGCGGGAATCTCTCCATGCTCGACTCCTCATCTCTCCGTCATTTCTTTGGGTGCGTGATCCACCAGGCGCAGAGCGCCGCCGCTGCCGTCTCCGACCGCAGCCGCCGCGGCCCCAAGGCAACCCGCCGCGCCCCGGCCCGAACCAGCCGCTCGAGTTCATCCGGCGTCCAATCCCCTTCGGGGCCGACCACGAGCAACCGCTCGTGCGGCACCCCCGGCGGCAGATCGGCCGGGACCAGGGCCTCGCCGGCAGCGTCGGCAAGCACGAGCACCGGCGCCGCCGCATCGGCCAGCACCGCATCCAGACCGGCGTGGATCCGCACCTGCGGCCAGAGCGCGCGGCCCGACTGCTTCATGGCCGCCTTGGCGACCCGTCGCCACCGCGTGCGCTTACTTTCGCCGCCGCGGGTCAGACCTTTCACCGAGCGTTGCGCGCGGTAGATCTCGAAGCCCACGGCGCCCAGCTCGGTGCACTTCTCGACCGCCCAGTCCATCCGTGCGGCGCTGCGCAGGAGCGGCAGCGCCACCCGCCCGACCAGATGGTGCTCGCCGGCGCAGGGGCGCCGCGCCGACACGCGCACCTGCAGGCGTCCAGAGTGGCTGTCCTGGGCGACGGCATCACCCTCCCAGCCGGCTCCGTCGACCAGCCTCACCCGCTCACCGCCGCGCACCCGCATGACCCGCAGGGCGTGGCTCGACTCCTCCGGGTCCAGGGTGGCTGGGGCGCCGATCTGCGGCCAGGGAGGCGCCAGGAAGAAGACACGGTGGCCGATCTCACGCGCGGAAGGCATCCCGCACCTTCTCGAAGAACCCCTTGCCGGGCTTCGGCGGCTGAAGGCCCGGTTGCTCGGCCAACTGCTGGATGAGCCGCTTCTCCTTGGCGCTGAGCTTCTGCGGCGTCCAGACGCGGACCTCGACGTAAAGATCACCGGTCTGACGACCGGTGCCGAGACCCCGCCCGCGCAGGCGCAACACCTTGCCCGACTGGATGCCGGACACGATCTTCACCTCGACCGGACCGTCCAGGGTCGGCACCTGCACCTTCGCGCCCAGGGCCGCGTCGGCGAAGCTGACCGGGAGCCGCAGCAGCAGATCCATCCCGTCGCGCTCGAAGATCTCGTGGGGCTCTTCGAGGATGCGCACCACCAGATCGCCCCGTGGGCCGCCGCGGCGACCCACGTTGCCTCCTCCGCGCTTGACCAGCCGCTGTCCCTCCGCCACCCCGGCGGGCACGCGGATCAGGACCTCATCGCGTGCTTCTTCGCGCCCCTCGCCCCCGCACGCCGGGCAGGGATCCTGGATGACCGTTCCCTGGCCGCCGCAGCGCGTGCAGGCCACGCTCTGCACCACCTGGCCCCACAGCGAGCGCTGCACGATCCGGATCTCCCCCATGCCGTCGCACTGTGTGCAGCGCACCCGCCGCCCGCTGGGTCCCACCCCGTTGCCGCCGCAGGCGGAGCAGGCCACCTTGTGGGTCATGCGCAGCTTCTTCTCGACCCCGCGGGCGATCTCCTCCAGCGTCAGCTTCAGCGTGAGCTGGAGATCCTCGCCGCGCGGCTCGCGGCGGATCCCCCGCCGGGACTGGAAGCCCCCACCCATGAAGGTGTCGAAGATGTCCTCGAACCCCCCGAATCCGCGCCCGCTCATGAACTCGCGGAAGATCTCCATCGGGTCGAAATCGGCCGCGCCGGCATAGCCGCCCTGGACGCCCTCGGGGCCGAAGCGGTCGTACTGCGCCCGCTTCTCGGGGTCGCCGAGCACCTGGTAGGCCTCCGAGACGTCCTTGAAGCGCTCCTCGGCCTCCAGATCACCCGGGTTCTTGTCGGGATGGTACTTGACCGCCAAGCGGTGATAGGCCTTCTTGATCTCCTCGGGCGCGGCGCCGCGCTCGATGCCCAGAACCTCGTAGTAGTCCTTCTTCGCCATCCGTTCCTCTCAGGAGCTCACCTACTGGCCCCGCGCGGCAAACACCGAGCGCAGGGTCAGAAACAGGATGCGCAGGTCGAACGCCAGCGACCAGTTCTCGATATAGTAGAGGTCGTAGCGGGTACGCTCCTCGATCGGCACATTCCCGCGCAGTCCGTTGACCTGGGCCCAGCCGGTGATGCCGCTCTTGACGCGGTGACGACCAAAATAGTCGGGCACCAGTTCCTGGAATCGCTCCACGAAGTAGGGCCGCTCGGGTCGGGGGCCCACCAGACTCATGTGCCCCATGAGCACATTGAAGAGCTGCGGCAGCTCATCGAGGCTCCACGTCCTCAGAATGACGCCCAGCCGCGTGCGCCGGGGGTCGCCCTCGTCGGCCCAGACCGGTCCCGTACCGCTTTCCGCATCGACGCGCATGGATCGGAACTTGAGCATTTTGAATACTTTACGGTCTCGGCCCACGCGCTCCTGCGCATACAGCACGGGGCCGCGCGAGTCGATCTTGATCAGCAGGGCGATGAGCAAGAGCAACGGCGCGAGCAGCAAGAGCAGGATCGCGGTCACACACAGGTCGAGGCCGCGCTTCACCACGCCGTTCCAGCCGGCGAGCGGGATCTCGCGCAGGCTGGCGATCGGCACGCCGTCGATCTCCTCGAAGCGGGTCTCGCGGGAGATCAGCGAGAAGAGGTCGGGCACGAATTCGATGTCCAGCTCGTACGCCTGGCACTGGCGCAGCACCTCGATCAGGGCCTCCTGGCCCGAGAGCGGCAAGGCCACGATGAGCCGGTCGATCGGCTGCGTGCGCAGGATCTCCCCGACGCTGTCGAAGTGGCCCAGCACCGGCAGCGGGTCCTCGTCCCGAGGGGCGGTGCCCTCGCCGGGGCCGGCCAGGATGCCCACACCCTCGTGGCGGATCCCGTCCTGCGCGGAGAGCGACACGGCCAGGCGGTAGGCCTGCGGTGTGCGGCCGATGATCATGAACCTCAGCGGTCGTCCGCCCGCGATCAGAGCGGCCAGACGGAAGGCGATCACCCGGCCCACGTGCAGCAGCGGCAGCGAGATCATCCAGATGAGCGGCACGGCGATACGCGAGAGCGTGACTTCCCGATAGAAGAAGGTGATGCCCGCGGTGATCACCATCCCCATGAGGGACCCGCGCAATAGCTGGGACACCGCCTGTCCGTCCCACCGCAGCCGCGGCCGGTAGAGCCCGAACGCATGGAAGACGGCGATCCAGACCAGCGCGGTCGCCGCCGCCGCGATCATGTAATGGGAAAGGGGCGGCACGCCCTTGCTCAGGTCCCAGACGCGGCCCACCAGCGGCGACAAGAATCGCAGCCAGTAGCCGGTCAGGAACGCGATCAGAATCGCCAGCACGTCGCTGACGTGCCAGAGAAACTGAACCAGCGTTTCCCTCTTTCGGCGTTCAACGTGTCCCATGCTCCGCACCCGGCACTACGTGGCCGACTCCTGCGGGCCCTGCAGCGCCCGCTCGATCTCCTCCCCGATGCGCACGCGGAACCGGTCCCGCGAGAACTGCTCGGCTCGGCGCCGCGCGTCCTCGGCGCGCAGGTCGAGCCCGTCCAGACGCTCCAGGGCCGCCGCCATCGACGCAACCTCCTGCGGCTCGAAGAACACCCCGGTCTCCCCTTCCACCACGGTTTCGGTCACGCCCCCCGCGCCATAGGCCACCACCGGCGTGCCGCACGCCATCGCCTCCAACGGCACGATGCCGAAGTCTTCTTCGCCCGGAAACAGAAGCGCCCGCGCCCGGCGCAGCGCATCGAGCAGCGTCGCGTGATCGCACCAGCCCAGGAATGTAACACGTCCGCCGCCCAGACGCTCCAGCCGCCGCCGCTCGACGCCCGTTCCAATCACCACCAGGCGGCGGCCCAGGCGGCCGGCCGCGGCGATGGCCAGGTCCAAGCGCTTGTAGGGCACCAGCGCGGAGATGATCACGTAGAAATCCTCCCGCGCCACGCTCGGATCGGGCGTGAAAGCCCGGGTGTCGACCCACGGGTGAACCACGCTCGCCTCACGCCCATAGTAGTGGGCGATGCGCGATGCGACGTTGTGGGAGTTGGCGATGTAGTGGTCCACGCGCACCGAGCTGACCACGTCCCACGTGCGCAGCCACGTGGCCACCGACGGCAGTAGCCAGGAGACCGGAAAGCCGTAGCGGCCCCCGCCGAAGTAGTCCTCGAAGGCCTGCCACACATAGCGCATCGGCGTGTGACAGTAGCTGACGTGGACCGTGCCGGGATGGATCACCACGCCCTTGGCCACGGCGTGGCTGCTCGAGAGCACCAGGTCGTAGCCGCGCAGGTCGAAGCGCTCGATGGCGGCCGGAAACAGCGGCAAGTACCGCTGGTAGCGCGTGCGGCCGAAAGGGGCGCGTTGGAGAAACGAGGTGTGGATGGGATGGCTCTCGATCGCCGGGCTGACCGACCCCGGGCGGTGGACCAGGGTGTAGATGGGCGCCTCGGGGAAGAGCTCACAGAAGACCTCGAGGCACTTCTCGCCCCCGCGCATGCCGGTGAGCCAATCGTGGACCAGCGCCACCCTCATCCCACGCCCTCCTCGAGGGCCCGCACCAGCTCGACGAAGACGGCGTTCGATACGAAGTAGGCCTGCGGGGTCAGCCGCAGCCGCTCCTCGTCGAGTTGAAGAAAGCCGGTGCCGGCCAGGAACTTCGCGCGCCGCTGCAACCGGGCGCGCTCGGCGGGCGAGGTGACCGGCGCCAGGTCCGCCCACCGGATGCCCTCGGCCCGCCGCAGGCCCAGAATGACCAGCTCCTTGGCCACGTCGGCCGGCCCGAGCCGGTAGCGCTCGCGCGCCGGCCGGCGCTGCTCGACCCGGAGCTGATGGGTGTAGGCGCGCACGTCGGACACGTTCTGCCAGCGGGCCTCCCCGTCGAACGAATGGGCCGCGGGACCCAGCCCGTAGTAGGGCGTGCGGGTCCAGGTGCCCTCGTTGTGGCGGCAGCGGTACCCGGGTCGGGCGAAGTTCGAGATCTCGTAGTGCTCCATGCCGACGCCCACCAGCACGCCGCGCAGCGCCTGGTACTGCTCCAGCACCACCTCGTCGAGCGGCGTGGTCAGCTCGCCGCCGTGAAGGAGCTGGTGCAGCATCGTGTCGCGCTCGGGCGTGAGCATGTAGCAGGACAAGTGCTCGGTGCGCGCGGCCACCGCCTCCTCCACGCTGGTGAGCCAGGCGTCGACCGTCTGGCCGGGTAGGCCGTAGATCAGGTCGATGTTCAGATTGCCGCAGCCCGCCGCACGGATCAGCTGCAGGGCGCGGCGCGCGTCGGCGGCGCGGCCGGCGCGGCCGAGCAACTCCAGCTCCTCGTCGCGGAACGACTGCACGCCCATGCTGATCCGGTTGCACCCCGCGGCCAGGATGGCGGCCAGCACGGACTCGTCGGTGCTCTCGGGATTGACCTCGACGGTCACCTCACAGTCGGCCGCCCACGCGGGGCCGGCGCGCAGCACCTCCAGCAGGCGACTCAGACGCTCCGCACCCAGGATCGATGGCGTGCCCCCGCCGACATAGACGCTCGTGATGCGCAGCTCGCCGGAGCCTAGGGCCGGCTCCTCATCGCGCACCAACCGCCACTCGACGTTGAGGGCCTCGAGGTACGCGTCCATCAGGCCGCCGGCGGCGGGGATGCTGTAGAAGGAGCAATAGCGGCACTTGCTGCAGCAGAAGGGCACGTGCACGTAGAGCGATGCGCGCTCGCCGGGGGCGGGTGTCGCCGCGGAGCTGTTCATCGAGTCATTCCATCTCCCGCGCGGGCCCCGCGCGCCGCCGCTCGCGGTGCGGGCCTGCGCATGCGCCCAGGGTCCAGACAACCGAAGGACGATGATATCCCGCGGTCCGGCGCGGCGAAAGTCCTCAACGACCCAGGGGCGCTCACCGCCGTGGCGTCTGGTCCTCGTCGGTCGCGCGCAGTAGGGCCAGGAAGGCCTCCTGCGGCACGTGCACGCTGCCGATCTGCTTCAACCGCTTCTTGCCCTCCTTCTGCTTCTCCAGCAGCTTGCGCTTGCGCGTGACGTCACCGCCGTAGCACTTGGCGGTCACGTCCTTGCGCAGCGGGGAGACGGTCGAGCGCGCCACGATGCGCCCGCCCACCGCCGCCTGGATCGCGATCTTGAAGAGCTGGCGTGGAATCAGATCCTTGAGGCGGTCGACCAGTCGTCGGCCCCACTCGTAGGCCTTCTCCTGGTGCACGATCAACGAAAGGGCATCGACCGTCTCGCCGTTCAGGAGCACTTCGAGCTTGACCATGTCCGAGTCGAGATAGCCGTGGAACTCGTAGTCCATCGTGCCGTAGCCGCGGGTCACGGTCTTGAGCCGGTCGAAGAAGCCGAAGAGGATCTCGCCCAGCGGCGCCAGGTACTCGAGCCGCATGCGCCGCTCGTCGAAATGCTGCATGTTGCGCTGCACACCCCGCCGGTCCAGCACGAGCTTCATGACCGGGCCGATGCTGTCGGGCGGCACCATCAGGTGCAGCGTGACGAACGGCTCCTGGATGCGGTCGTAGTCGCCCACGTTGGGCATGTGGCTGGGATTGTCGACGATCTGGTGCTCGGTGTGCCCCCGCGGCCACACCCGGTAGCGCACGTTGGGCAGCGTGGCGATGATCGCCAGGTTGTACTCTCGCTGGAGTCGCTCCTGGACGATCTCCAGGTGCAGCGGTCCGAGGAACCCGCAGCGGAATCCGAAGCCCAGGGCCACCGATGTCTCCGGCTCGTAGCTGAGTGCGGCATCGTTGAGACGCAGCTTGCCCAGCGCGTCCTTGAGGTCCTCGTAGTCGTCGGAGGAGACCGGGAAGAGGCCGCTGTAGACCATCGGCTTCATGGGCGCGTAGCCGGGCAGCGCCTCGAGGCCCTCGGCGGCCGCCGGCGCGATGGTGTCGCCCACCTGCGCGTCGCCCACGTCCTTGATGCCGGCGATCACGTAGCCCACATCGCCGGCCAGCAGCTCCTCGCAGGGATCGAGCCGCAGCCGAAACGTGCCCACCTCCTGTACCTCGTGGACCTTGTCGGTGGCCATGAACCGCACGCGTGAGCCGGCGCGCAGGCGCCCGTCGACCACGCGCACGTGGGCCACGACGCCGCGGAAGGTGTCGAACTGGGAATCGAAGATGAGGGCCCGCAGCGGAGCATCCTGCGTCGCCGGGGGCGGCGGCACCACCTGGATCAGCCGCTCGAGCAGCTCCTCGACGCCGGCGCCGTTGCGCGCGCTGACGGCCAGGACCTCGTCGGGCGACCCGCCCATGAGCTCGGCGACCTCCAGCCGCACTTCGTCGGGGCGGGCGGCGTCCATGTCGATCTTGTTGATGGCCGCCAGGATCTCCAGGTCGTTCTCGATCGCCATGTAGAGATTGGAGACGGTCTGTGCCTCGACGCCTTGCGTGGCGTCGACCAGCAACACGGCCCCTTCGCAGGCGGCCAACGACCGCGACACCTCGTAGCTGAAGTCCACGTGGCCGGGGGTGTCGATCAGGTTGAGGCGGTAGCGCGTGCCGTCGCGGCTCTCGTAGTCGAGCGTGACGGCGTGGGCCTTGATGGTGATGCCGCGCTCGCGCTCCAGATCCATGTCGTCGAGCACCTGCTCGCGCATGCGCCCGGTTGGAACCGCGCCGGTGCGCTCGAGGATGCGATCGGCCAGCGTCGACTTGCCGTGGTCGATATGCGCCACGATGCAGAAATTGCGGATGCGGTTGCGATCGACGCTCATCCCAGCCTTGTGTCCCCCGCGCTCGGCCCGCCCCATCGCCGCCGGGCGCTAGAAGCGACGTCCCAGCGACAGGCGCATCGAGGTGCTGCCTTGCCCGGCGTCATCGGGCCCCTCCGGGGCCGTTTGGTACTGCAGGTCGACGTCGAAGTCGCGCAAGTGCGCGTCGACGAACGCGTCGCCCATCGCCAGCAGCACCACCAGCGACGTCCACCAGATGTAGTCCCGGCGGTGCATGCGGTGGCGCTCGACCTTCGACCAGTAGTAGGCGCGCTTGGCCTCCTCGTCGGCCGGCAGGGCGTGTGCGCGCTCGCGGTAGTAGTCGATCCGGTCGTACTCGAACCAGAGCCGCTCGAAGAAGAGCCCCTCCAGCCCCACCACGAACAGCGCCTTGAGCCACTTGCCGTTCTTGGCCTGCCCCCAGCCCGGGATCAGACCTGAGCGCAGCATCACCCACCCCGGCGCGTCGAAGGTGCCTCGCTCGGTCGCTGGCGCCGCAATCGAGTCGGCCTCGGCCTCCTGCGCGGCGGCCGGGACGTTCGCCGCCGCGGCCGACGCCAGCAGGACGGATAGGGCTGCCAGGGACCGTAGCCTCAGCATCACCTCACACCCTGGATAAGGGAGGGCGGCTCCGCCGGGCTCGACACGGGAGCCGCCCTCCAAGACGTGGCGGGAGCGTGTGGGAATCGAACCCACCCCTGACGCGCGAGGCGCCAGACACAGGCTTTGAAGGCCCGGGAGCCCACCAGGACCCATGCGCTCCCACTCCATCGATCCACGTGGCCGCGCCGCGAGCGGCCTAGAGCCGGCGGCGTCCCGGGAGCATAGGAGAGCCGTATCCCACTGTCAACGCGACGGCCCCTCGATCCGGTCCCCGCTGCTGTCGGCCAACAGGCGGCGGGCCCGCAGCCGAACCTCCGGGTGCGCATCGGCGTCGTCGACCACCGATTGCCACAGGACGCGGGCGAGATCGCCCTGCCCCGTGGCGTGCAGCGACGCGGCCAGGTTGACACGCAGCATGGCGTGGCGCCCGCGGAAGGACTCCCAGCCGCCCGCGAGGTCGATGAGATCGACCACCTCCCGGTGAAGTCCGTGACGCCCCATCCGACCGGTGAGATCGAGGAGCAGCTCGTCGTCCACCCCCAGCCGCGCGGCCTCGCGCGCCAGGGATACGCCGCGGTCCCATTGCTCGGCCGCCATCGCCAACGACCCGGCCAGCGCCAGCATCGACGCGGCCTGCGGGTACTTCTCGAGAAGCTGGTCGAGCGCCCGGATCGGATCGCGCTCGGCCCGCGGGAACTCGGGCCGCAGGAAGAGCTGCAGGTTCTCGAGGCGGTTCGGGTTGGCCTCGATCGCCTTGAGCACCACGGCCGCAGCCTGCGCCCGCTGATTCTGCAGCCAGAGGAGCTGCCCCCAGCACGAGAGCGTCGCCTCGCCGTTGGGCGCGAGCTGCTGGAGCTGGGCCACGGCCTGGGCGGCCTCCTCGGTCCGCTCCAGAGCGATCAGCGCCCGGCAGCGCGCGGCCACCGCCGAGGTGCGGCCCGAGACGGCCAGCGGACCTTCGGCCGCCTCCTGCTCGAGGATGGCTCGCCCCCGCTCGGCCGCCTTCAGCGCCAGGGATGGCTGTCCGTGACGGAGGTGGAAGTCGGATCGCTCCAGGTAGAAGGCCAGGGTCTGGGGCGCCTTGTCCCAGCCCTCGGTGATGACCTGCTCGTAGGCGTCCACCGGCAGGTAGGCCTTCTCCGGGTGGTCGAGGTCGCCCAGGTAGATCTCGACCAGCTCGCCGAGCTGCGCCAGCTTCGCCAGGGCCAGTGCGTGCCCCTCCTCCAGCTCCAAGGCGCGGCGGTAAGCCCTACGCGCGTCGTCCGCATGGCCGCGCAGTTCCGCCAGCTCACCCCGAAAGGCGACCAGGTCGGCGGTCTCGCCACCGTGGCGCTCGGCCTCGGCATGGGCCTCCTGCGCCTCCTCGAGCCGTCCGAGCCGCTGGAGGCAAAATCCCCGCAGTGCCCAGGCCCGCGCATCCGACGCGTCGATCTCGAGCACCTCGCCCAGGGCCAGGGCCCCTTCCTCCCAGGATTGCTGCTGGAGGGCCTCCTCGGCCCGTGCCGCGGCCGGCGCCTTGCGCGCGAAGCGCTCGAGGACCGGTCGCAGGCGGTGACGCGGCCGCACGCAAGCGAACCGCTCGGCAAACGCGGCGATCTGCCGGTGCGGCAGCCTCTGCGGCCGCTCGCCGCGGGACCACGCCCGCCAGACCTCACGCGGCACCGGGATGCGCTCGGGCAGCCCGCGCTCCGCCTGCTCCCGCTCCGCGACGGGATAGAGCCGCCAGGAACCGCTGTGCGCGTAGCCCAGCAGGCGGTCCGAGAGGCGTGTGATCCAGTCCATCGGGCGGCAGTCCTCCTGTCTGGCCGGCCCCGACAACGCAGCCCGCGTGGGGCCTTCGCTGCGGGTGCGCGCCGGCGGGCCCTAGGTCTTCGCCAGGGCGACGGCCTCCACCTCCACGCGGCCGCCCTTGGGCAGCGCCGCCACCTCGATGGCGCTGCGCGCCGGGTAGGGCGGCGCGAAGACGGTCTTGTAGATCTCGTTCATCGCGGCGAACTCGCTCATCGACTGCAGGAAGACCGTCACCTTGATCACCTGATCCAACCCCGATCCGCCCGCCTCGAGCACCGCCTTCAGGTTGGCGAAGGCCTGCCGGCACTCGGGCTCGATGCCGCCGGGCACCAGCTCGCCGCTCTTGGGATCCATGCCGAGCTGGCCGGCCGTGAAGACCCACGCGCCGGCGCCCTCCACCCGATTGCCCTGGCTGTAGGGCCCGATGGCGGCCGGGGCCGCGTCGGTCTGAATCGGCTTTCTCATCGCTCTCCTCCTTGCACCCTGTCCAGGTTCCCCCAGGGTCATGCGCCGCCCAACTCCACCACACGTGCGAAGACCGTGTCGATCAAACGCTTGGCCTCGCCCCGCTCGGGCGCTTCGGCCACCGCCCGCACGACCGGCTCGGTGCCCGAGGGGCGAACGTGGAGCCACGCCTCTCCGCGTTGCCAGCGCAGGCCGTCGGTGCGATCGTCTGGCTCGCCCAGCGAGAGACGCAACGCTTCCATCAGCGCCGGGCGCAGCTCGGGCGCCAGGGTGATCTTCTCCTTGATCATCTCCAACGGGACGAACTCGGCCGCCGCCCCGGCGACGCCGCCGCGGTGGCCGGCCGCCTCGATGGCGAGCAGCAGCCCGATCGCCACGCCCGCGTCGCGACCCAGGTGCACGCGGGGGTCGATGACGCCGCCGTTGCCCTCGCCGCCGATCAGCGCATCGACCGCCGTCATGCGCTCCACGACATGGGCCTCGCCAACCGGTGTGCGTTCCACCGGCACGCCGAAGCGGCGGGCCACCTGCTCCAGGCGGCCCGAGGTGCTCAGATTGGTGACCAGCGGGCCCCGCCCTCCCGCTTGCAGGCGCATCCAGGCCGCCAGAGGCAGCGACCACTCCTCGCCCAGGATCCCGGCCGGCGTGACCACCGCGCAGCGGTCGCCGTCGGGATCCACCGCGAAGCCGAGCTGGGCGCCTTCGGCGCGCACCAGCTCGAGCAGCGGGCCCAGACGCTCGGGCCGGGGCTCGGGATGCGGCGGCAGCGCGCCGTCTGGCTCGCGATCGATCCAGCAGGCCGTCACGTCGAGCGCATCCAGCAGCGGCGCCAGCAGCACGCTGCCGGCACCGTGGACCGCATCCACCGCGACCCGCAGGCCGGCCGCGCGGATCGAGGGCGCCTCCACCTCGGCCACGATCGCCTCCACGTGGGCTGCGGTGGCCTCGACACCGGCGGGCGTGCTCGGCGTGGCGCCGAATTCCGGCGCGAGCGCCGGCGCGGCGCTCTTCTCGCCTGGGGCCTCATGGTAGGCGGCCAGGAGCCGATCCATCGCCTCCCGCGCCAGGAAGGTCCCCTCGGGGCCCACGAACTTCAGCGCATTCCACTGCACCGGGTTGTGGCTCGCGGTGACGATGATCCCGCCCCAGGCATCGCTCTGCTCCACGGCCACCTGCACGGTCGGGGTGGTCACGATGCCCAGATCGCGCACGCCGCATCCGGCCGCCAGGAGCCCCTCGGCCGCGGCCCGCGCGATCTCGGGACCCGAAGGGCGCGAGTCGCGTCCGAGCAGGATCGGCCCCGGTCCCACGACGGCGGCGAATGCCGCCGCCAGACGTCGCGCAACGTCGGCATCGAGACCGTCGCCCACGATTCCGCGGGCGCCCGAGACGCTGAGCACGAGTGTCGGCATGGCCTGGTCCACCTCCTCGTTCGCGCCCTGCACCCGCCCGGCGGACTGACCGGACCGCCGGACACGAGCCGGGCAAGCCTGACGACCCTACACCACCCCCAGGGGTGAAGGACAGCCTCAAGCCCAGCACGAACGTCCCCGAGCGGCGGGTATGACAAAGCGGCGATGACCGCGCGATCATCGCCGCTTCCATAAGCCGATGCGCGGACTCGAACCGCGGACCTGCTCATTACGAATGAGCTGCTCTACCAGCTGAGCTACATCGGCGCGCAAACCCCCTGACGGCGCCAGAGGGTTCGCGGACGCTCTGTGCAGCCCCCCAGAGTCGAACTGGGGACCCCGTGATTTTCAGTCACGTGCTCTACCAACTGAGCTAGGGCTGCCCAACGGCAAGTGAATAAATAAGCACTCCGCTTTGCGAGGGTCAACCGGCTTTTTCCAGGTCGCCGTCGCGCTCGTCGAGCAGTTGACCGATGCACCGGCCCAACGCTTCCAGATCGGGCGACTTGACCACGAAGGCCTCCGCGCACCAGGAGGCGAAGTCCGCGCGGTGATCCGGATGGGCCGTGTGGACCACCACCAGCAGATTCGGGTGCCGCTCGAGGATCTTGCGCGCGACGGTCAGGCCGTCGATGTCGCCCAGATGCACGTCCACGACCAGGATGTCGGGTGCGCGACCCTCCCGCGCCAGCTCCAGCGCCTCCATGCCCGATGCGGCGGCGGTCACCTCATACCCAGAGCCCTGTAGGGCCGTCTGGTACAGCTCCCGCAGCGAGGGATCGTCCTCGACCATCAACACGCGCCGCCCGGGCTCGGGTTGCGCCTGGTGCGAACGAGGACCTTCGGGCTGCACGTCTCTCGATGCCATGGCCGGTCCTCCCTCGAGTGCGCTAGGCGGCGTCATCGCGGCGCCCGCGCCTCCGGCGGTCTCGTCCGGCGCGCCGGTCCTGTCCCCGGCGGCGCTCCTGGTTGGCGCGGATCGGAAGGCTGACGGTGAAGATCGCGCCCCACTCGCCTTCGGTCCGCACGCTGATCTCACCGCTGTGCTCTTTGATGACCTGGTGCGCGATCGCCAGACCCAGCCCAGCGCCCGCCGGCCCCGCGGTCGCAAACGGCACGAAGAGCTGATCCAGAATCTCGCCGTCCACCGGACGACCTGTGTGAGCGATCTCGAGCAGAACCCGGTCGCCTTCGCGCAGGGTCTCGATGCGCAGCGTGTCGCCGTCGGTGATGACCTCGATCGAGCTGCGCAGGATGTTGAGCACGACCTGCTTCATCCGCTCGCCGTCGAGCAGCAGCTCGGGCGTCCGATCGGCGTAGGTCTCCTCGAGGAAGATCCCCCGGCCCATCAGATCCTCCCGCACGAGGACCACCGCCTCGTGCACGATCTGCGTGAGCTGGCGCATCGCCAGACGCGGTTTTCGCGGGTGGGTCACCGAAGCCTGCTGCGACAGGAGCTCCTCCAGGCGACCGGACTCCCGGCAGATGATCTCCATGTCCTCGCGGCTGGCATCACTGCGCGACAGGCGCCGCTCGACACGGCGGGCGAAGCTCGAGATGGCGGCCACCGGACTGCGCAGCTCCTCGATCAGCCGGCCCGACAACTCCCCCAGCGACGCCATGCGCTCGGCCTCCACCAGGACGCGCTGCGACTCCTTCAGGTGGCGCTCGGTGTCGGCCAGCGTCTCCTGCAAGCGGGTGACGCGCACCGTCAGCGCGGCGGGGGCGGCCACGAGCCGCAGGCGGTCTTCGTCGGACTGCCGGAACGCCGTGCGCTGCCCTCGGGTGTCGGGGACCCGCTCGAGCACCGCCAGCACGCCCAGCATCTCGCCGAAGGCGGACAGCGGAACCGCGCAGGCCGAGACGGGGCCCGGGAGATTCTGCAGTTCCAGTTCGGGCACGTCGCGCAGGTCGGGGTAGAGGAAGGCGCCACCCTGTTGGGCGCACGTCTGGGCGATCCGGTGAAAGCGGGGCAAAGCGGCGTCGAGCACCTCCGACGTCAACGAGGTGCCGACGTATTGCGCGGCCAGGGTCAGCTCGCGGGAAGCCTCGTTGTAGGTCCACACCAGCGCGCGGCCGGCCCGGGTGACGCTGGTGGCCGTCCGCGCGGTGGCCAGCAGCGCGTCGGCGAGGTTGGTCCCGCCCAAGAGGACACCCACACCGTCCTCCAGGGACGTGACCGCGCGGCTCACCAGGCTGTGATCGTGGCCCGTCTGCCAGCGCTCCAGGGCCACGCCCAGATGCCCGGCGAGGAATTCCATGGCCCGCAGGCCGCCCGCGTCGGCGCGCCCTTCGCCGCCCGCGAGGCCGACCACCAGGACCCCCACGGTCCGCTCGTGACCGCGCAGCCCGAGCAGCACGGCCCGGCGCGGGGTCTCCGGAAAGGCGGCCAGGAAGTCGCGCAAGACGGGCTCGTCCTCGGCCGGAACCTCGAGCGGCGCTTTGGCACGCATCGCCTGTACCAGTGGGTATTCGGCCCCCACGTCGGTGGCGATACGCAGGGCGCGCAGGGCCTCCACCCTCTGGGACGCCGCGTCCTTGCAGTTCGGCAGCGGCCCGCACCATTGACCGCGCAGCTCGCCGTGCTCCGGCTCGAGCAGGAACAGCAGCACCGCCCGGGCTGCGATCAGGCGCCCGCCGGTCAGCGCGTCCAGGGCGACCTCCCAGATCGCCTCGCCGTCGGCGGCGGTGTGCATGGCCAGGGCCGCGGCCTGCGTGGACAAATCCCTGTTCTCGCGTTCCTCGCCTTTGCTATACTTCCCGCCCACTGGCAGGGAAGACTCAGCGTTGCCGCGGCGCGGCGTCTTGCCGTGACGTGACGTCATCTGCACCGTCCTCCTGGCCCGCTTCGGTCCCGCCGCCGCCGGCCTGGCGCGGGTTCGCCAGGAGGTGCACCGACATGGAGGGCAGCGGAACCATGGGAAACGTCAATCCTGGATCCGAGGGAGAGGCCAAGAGTCAGCCGAGCGCCAGCCCACCCGTGCGTCCCGGACAGGTCCAGGTGCAGCTCGGCGAGAAGGAAGCCGAGGGCATCTACTCCAATCTGGTCCTGATCAGCCACTCGGCCTCCGAGTTCATCCTCGACTTCGCTCGGATGCTTCCCGGCACCCCGAAGGCCAAGGTCTACGCCCGCATCGTCATGACCCCGCAGAACGCCAAGTCCTTGCGGGACGTCCTGCAGCGCAACCTACAGGCCTACGAGGAGAAGCACGGGAAAATCCCGGCCGCCGGGTCCCCGGAATCATCTAGGGAGATCGGCTTCAAGTAGCCCTATCTTGAGCAGGGAGGGTCCCATGCATCTGTCGCAGCGCGCCTTGGCGGCCCCCGCGTCGCCCATCCGCAAGCTGGTTCCCCTCGCCGACGAGGCCAAGCGCCGGGGGCGGCACGTCTTTCACCTCAACATCGGCCAGCCCGACATCCCCACGCCGCAGCCGATGTGGGAGGCGGTTCAGAAGGCGGGCATCGAGGTGCTCGACTACAGCCCCTCGGGGGGCATCCCGTCCTTTCGCCGCGCGTTGCTCGACTACTACCGCCGCTGGGGGCACGAGCTACAGCCGCAGCACCTGCTGGTGACCACAGCGGGAAGCGAGGCGATCCTCTTCGCCCTGGCGTCGGTCTGTGATCCGGGCGACGAGGTGATCATCTCCGAGCCCTTCTATGCCAACTACAACGGATACGCGGCGCTGCTGGGCCTCAAGGTCGTGCCCGTAACCGCAACTCCAGAGACCGGCTATGCCCTGCCCCATCGCGCAGAGCTCGAAGCCTGCATCGGCCCGCGCACCCGCGCGATCGTGCTCTGCAATCCCAGCAACCCGACCGGCCGGGTCTACACGCGGGCGGAGATGGATACGCTGGTCGAGCTGGCGCACGCCCATGATCTGGTGTTGATTGCCGACGAAGTCTACCGTGAGTTCTGCTACGCGCAGGACAAGCCCATCTCGGTGCTCAGCTTCCCGCAGATCGCCGAGCGGGCGGTGATGGTCGACAGCATCTCCAAGCGCTTCAGCGCCTGCGGCGCGCGCGTGGGCTGTCTGGTGTCGCGCAACGAGGAGCTGGTCGCCCAGGCCATGAAGTTCGCCCAGGCCCGCCTCTCTCCGCCCACCCTGGGACAGCTCATGGGCGCGGCGGGCTACGCGATGGACCCGTCCTACTTCGACGGCATCCTGGAAGAGTATCGGCACCGGCGCGACGTGTTGCTCGAGGAGCTGGCGCGGATGCCCGGCGTGATGTGCCAACCCCCGCAGGGCGCCTTCTACGTGATGCCGAAGCTGCCGGTCGCCGACGCCGAGGACTTCGTGCGCTGGCTGCTCACCGACTTCCACATCGACGGCGAGACCACCATGATGGCGCCCGGCAACGGGTTCTACGCCACCCCGGGCGCCGGCCAGAGCGAGGTGCGGATCGCTTACGTCCTGCGCGAGGAGCATCTGCGCCGGGCGATGCGCGTCGTGGCCGAGGGCTTGCAGGTCTATGCCGGCGAACGATCCGGCGCCACAGCGCGGCGAGGACAGAGCTAGGCGCGCGGCGGGCGCGCTCGGCCGCGGCTGGGCACCGGCGGCAGCAGCGCCGCGAATGCCTTGACGACGCTGCGCCGCAACGCGTCGCGCCGGGCCACCATCCCGCTCCGGCGCCAGCAGCGGAAGTCCGGGACACGCAGCATTCGCAGGCTCCCCTCCCGGCACTCGGTCGCGATCTGCGACTGCGACAGCGGTGCCACGCCCAGCCCCAGCGACACGAGCTTCTTGATCGCCTCGGGCGAGCTGACCTCCATGACGACGCGTGGCGCGAGCCCCTGCCGGCGAAAGATGTCGCCCACCTCCTGTCGCGTCACCGAGCGCCCCTCGTGATGGATGAGCGGCTCGGCGGCCAGCTCCGCGAGTCCCACGGTCCGGCCCACCAGGCGGTGATCCGGCGCGGCCACGAAGCGCATCCGGTCGCGGTGCACTTCGCGGGCCTCCAGATCGGACTCGGTGGTCGGCAAGGTCACCAGGGCCAGATCCAGGTCCCCGTTGACCACGCGGCGCGCCAGGGCGCGCGATCCCTGGACCTCCACGGTGGTCTTCACGCCGGGATAGGTGAGGCGGAACCGCTGGAGCAGCCTGGGAAGCAGGCCGATCGCCATCACGTCGGTGGCGCCCAGGCGGAGGTTGCCCGCGCGCAGCGACCCCAGGCCGCGCAGTTCGATCATGAGGTCGTCGGCCTCCTGGAGGATGATCTGGGCGCGGCGGTAGAGAACCTCGCCGGCGGGGGTGGGCCGCACGCCCCGCGCCTCCCGCACCAGGAGCCGGTCGCCGGCCTCCTGCTCGAGCCGCTGGATCTGCAGGCTGACGGCCGGCTGCGTGCGGGAGACCGCTTCGGCCGCGCCGGTCAGGCTCCCGCGCTGCACGGCGAGGACGAAAACCCGTAAGGCTTCCAGTTCCATGATGCTCTCCCCTCTCGGCTGCCCATATGTTTTCCTTATAGCATACATACAAACTATAATGGTGATCTATTTCTCCAGCCTCGCTACTATCGCGCATCGAATCGGCACGAAAACGCAGGGACGCGCTTCTCCCGCGGCCGCGAGGGGTCACGGGCACAGAAGTCCAAGAGCAGGAAGAGGAGGACAGATCGGATGAGCAAGCCTATGGAGATCCCGCCGGCAACCGGAAAGCTGGGCGTCTTGACCCCGGGGCTGGGCGCCGTCGCCACCACGTTCATCGCCGGCGTGCTGGCGGCCCGCAAGGGTCTGGCCGAGCCCATCGGCTCGTTGACCCAGATGGGCACGGTTCGTCTCGGCAAGCGCACCGAGGACCGCTCGCCCCGCATCAAGGACTTCGTCCCCCTGGCCGCTCTGGAGGACCTCGTCTTCGGCGCGTGGGACATCTTCCCCGATGACGCCTACGAGTCCGCCGTGAAGGCCGGCGTCCTCGATCGCGCGCTCCTCGATCAGATCCAACCCGAGCTCGAGTCGATCCGCCCGATGACGGCGGTCTTCGATCCGCGGTTCGTCAAGAAGCTGCACGGCACGCACGTGAAGCAGGAGCCGACCCTCTGGGAGAAGGCTGAAGCGCTCAAAGAGGACATGCGCCGGTTCCAGCAGGAGCACGGGGTCGACCGGCTCGTCATGATCTGGTGCGGCAGCACGGAGGTCTTCCTGAAGGAGGCCCCCGTGCACCAGTCGCTCAAGGCCTTCGAGGAAGGGTTGCGCGCCAACGACCCCGCGATCGCTCCCAGCATGGTCTACGCCTACGCGGCCATCTCGATGGGCATCCCCTACGCCAACGGCGCCCCCAACCTGTCGGCCGACATCCCGGCCCTCGAGGAGCTGGCCAAGGAGATGGGCTCGCCGCTGGGCGGCAAGGACTTCAAGACCGGCCAGACGCTCATGAAGACCATTCTGGCGCCGGGCTTCAAGGCGCGCCTGCTGGGCCTGTCGGGCTGGTTCTCGACCAACATCCTGGGCAACCGCGACGGCGAGGTGCTGGACGACCCCGAGTCGTTCAAGACGAAGGAAGAAAGCAAGCTGGGCGTGCTGGACACCATTCTGCAGCCGCAGCTCTACCCCACCCTCTACAAGAACCTCTATCACAAGGTGCGCATCAACTACTACCCGCCCCGCGGGGACAACAAGGAGGGCTGGGACAACATCGACATCTTCGGATGGCTCGGCTATCCGATGCAGATCAAGATCGACTTCCTCTGCCGCGACTCGATCCTGGCCGCGCCCATCGTGCTCGATCTGGCCCTGTTCCTCGACATGGCCAAGCGGGCCAGGATGCGCGGCATCCAGGAGTGGCTGTCGTTCTACTTCAAGAGCCCGATTCACGCCCGCTCGGTTTATGCCGAGCACGACCTGTTCATCCAGCTCATGAAGCTGAAGAACACGCTGCGCTACCTCCGCGGCGAGGACCTGATCACCCACCTCGGGCTCGAGTACTACGACTAGGACGGCGCTGGACACGATGACGCGCAACAAGCGCCCCCCGGGCCGTAGGGGCCCGGGGGGCGTGTGGGTCGGTGCCGCTGCGGGGCATGCGCTCGCTCCCGTTGCGGCCGGGCTCGGAGCGCGACCACCTCAGCGGTCCAGGAAGCGCACCTCCCAGCTCAGCCGCCCGCCGGGCCCCACGGTGACGAGTGCGAACTGATTGGCCTGGCGGCCCAGCATCGCATCCACCTGCTCGATCTCCCACCGGTCCAGCCCTTCCCAACCGCGCCTGCTCAGGCAGAGCTCCTCCCGGCCGCGCAGATCGTTCGCCCGCCGCGCTTGTCCTCCAAACCAGAGCACGCCCGCTCGGGGACGGCCCGAGACATTGAGCAGCTCGAAGCCGCGGCCATCGTCGCGCCGCAGGCGGAAGTGCTCGTAGGTGTGGGTGTGACCGGTCAGCACCAGGTCGACCCCGCCGTCGGCCAGCAGGTCGGCCAACCGGCGGCCCTGATGCTCGAGGTTCCACAGGTCGCGCGCGTTGCGCCAGTGTTTCCGAGACGATTGCACCAGTGGGTGATGCATGACGACGATGGTCGCGCCTCCGGCCGGTTCGGGCTCGCGGAGTTGCTCGGCCAGCCAGGCGAGCTGGTCCCGATCGACGATCGCCCCGTCGGGAGGGTAGACCCAGCGATTGGTGTCCAGGAAGAGCAGGCGCGCCGGCCCCGCATCCTTGCGGTAGTACATCCGGTCGGGCCCGAACTGCGGATCGAGGTAGCCGAGGAAGGTGGCGGTGTGCGCACGTGCCGGCCCCGGCCGGAGGTTGCGCAGCTCGTGATTGCCCACGCCGACCAGGTACGGCAGGCGCTGCAGGGGCGAGAGGATCTGCGCCAGCATGTGGAACTGGTCGCTCTGGTCGCCGCGGTAGACGATGTCGCCCGTGTCGACCACGAACAGCAGATCGTCACGTTGCTCGGCCACGCGGTCGACGAGCGCCACCAGATCCTGCCACTCGCCGTCGGCCATGGCGCGTTGATCGCCCCACACGGCGAAGGCGAACCCGCGCGACAGATCGTGGTCCGACACGACCTGCTCGAAGTTTGCATGCGCCAGGCGCACGACGGGCCGCGTGGAGGTGGCGGGCCACGGGGCGCCCGGGTTCCACGGCCAGATCACCGCCGCCTCGGGGGCCGACCCCGAGCCCGGACCCATGGACAGCAGCCCCAGCCCTGCGCCCACGACCAACCAGAGGTGCCAACGGCGGCGCCGGCTGCGGGTCAAGCAGGTTGACCGCACGCCGTTCGGCTTCCCATACTGCTTCATGGCTTCCTCATCGTGTGGGTCGATGATGGTCGATGTCCCGTCGTTTCTCAACCGTACACCGGGCGAGGGGTTCCGTGGGCACGCCGCGCCACGGAGGGCGCAGGGCAAGGGGGAAGACAACGTGGCATGGACCTGCGCGCCCGGCGGGGCGCGGTGGCTCTGCGCGGCCGGGGCGCTGGTGATGCTGGTCGCCGCGTGCGAGGCGCGGGCGGGCGCCCAATGTCCACCCGCGGGGAGTGCGCCTGCACCGAACGCGGCATCCGAGCCGGCCAGAGCGGTGCGTCCGGCGTCCGCGGATTCGTGCCCGGGCCGGCCGGCCCCGGGTGATTCGGCGCGCTCCTACTGGGGACGTCCGCTGGTGCGCGCCGAGCGCACGATGGTCCGCCTGTCCCCCGCCGATCCGCCCGCCTGGGAAACCGCGGTGCGGCTTCCCTACCGTCTCGTGCAGTTGCCGCTTCGTCTGGTGAGCGCCAGATTGAAACCGGTCGTCGTCTACGCCGACGAGCGCGGTGTCATCCGCACCGTGAGGCGCCTGCTGCGACCGCGTCAGGGACCGTTCGGCGTCGTGGTCACCGTGCGCGCTGGGGGACTGAGCGGTTTTGGCGGGGGGCTGACCCTCGAGCACGACGCGTTTCTGGGGCCCGAGAACCGCTTCAAGCTCTACGGCCAGGCGACCTCCGAGGGAGACTACAAGGCCGTCCTGGGCCTGCGCCTACCGGCTGCGGCGGGCGGCCAGCTCTCGATCGGCGCGGGACACCGCAATCGCGCCAACGCCCGCTTCTTCGGGCTCGGGCCGCGGGCGCCGGCGGACGCCCGGTCCTACTACCGGCACGAGCTCTCCTGGGGCGGGCTCGAGATCGAGCAGCCGCTCGCGGGCCCCCTGACGGTCGATCTGAGCGGTCTCTACTCGCTGGCGGGCGCCTACCGGGCGCCGGGCGACGACCGGCCCCGCTTGCCCGACCGGCATGCCGGCGCCGTCCCGGCCGGTTACGGGCACCGCGTGGACGGTGCGACGCTCGCCGCGGCGCTCAAGATCGATACCACCGGCCAGACCGGGCGCCCCGAGAGCGGGGGGCTGGTCCGAGGCCGCGTGGCGCGGTTCGTGGCGAGCGACGGCCGCGCGGTCGACCACTGGTCCTACCGTCTGGAGGTCGAGCGCTTCATCGACCTCTGGCATACGCGCCGCGCCCTCGCGGTGCGGTGGTTCTGGTCGTGGATCGACCCGATCGGCGATCAGGACGTGCCCCTCCAGCAGTTGATGACCAATGACGACCCCGATCTGCTGCGCGGCTTCCACGACTTCCGTTGGCGGGACCGGGGCATGACGGCCCTGACGCTCGAATATCGCTGGCCGCTGAAGGCGATCCGCACCATCGACGGGGCGGGCATCGATGCGTATCTCCTCACCGACATCGGTCAGGTCTTCGGTGGCCCGCGCGAGATCCGCCGCGACGACCTGCAGGTCTCCTGGGGCGCCGGCGTGCGGCTGATCTCGGCCCGCGGTTTCTTCGCGCGCGCCGAGATCGCGCGCAGCGCGGAGGAAACGGTGCTGCGTCTACGTGCCGACCAGCTCTTCCAATTCCAGAAGCACGGACTCTTCCATGGTCGCGATCCGATTCCGATCCGCTGACGCGCCGCGGCGGATGATGCGCCGGGCGCGCGCGGCGCTGCTTCTCTGCATCGCCGCGGCCCTCGCGACGTCGACGCCCTCGGCGGTCGAGCCCCTGCGCGACCGGCCCATGGCATGGTTCGAGGACGATCGGCGCCCCATCCCCATGCCCGCCCCGCAGGACCCCAACCTCACCTGGAGCCTGATCACTGCAAGCGTGCACCGGCCCCTGGCCCGGCTGACCGATCCGGTCCGCAACGTGCGCCGCTTGGGAGCGCTCTTCGGCGGGGACCACGTCCGCCCGGCCGCGAACGTCAATGCGCTCGATGAGGCGCTCGCTTCGTGCTGGTTCACGCCTCGCATCGGACTGTTCCCGATGACGCCGGTCCAGGTCGCCCGGGGCCCGGGCGACGGGCGCGGGCCCTCGCGCGAGGGCCGGTGGACCGTGGTCCGTGCGAAGACCGAGGGCGTCACGCCGGGCTTTCAGATCGCCGACGCCCGCGGCCAGGTCTACGTGATCAAATTCGACCCGCCGGGCCATCTGGGCATGACCAGCGCGGCCGCGGTGATCGCCAACCGTCTGCTGCACGCCGCGGGCTACAACGTGCCCGACGACACGGTCGTCGAGTTCCGTCGCGAGCAGCTCCGCGTGGGCCCCGAGGTCAGGCTCACGTTGGACCACGAAGCGACGCGCGCGATGGACGACGCCGACCTGGATCGCATCCTGGCCGGCGTCGAGCGCACGGAAGAAGGCCTGTGGCGCGCCGTGGCCAGCAAGTTCCTGTCCGGCCGGCCGCTGGGGCCGTTCGATTACGGGGGGCGCAGATCCAACGATCCCAACGACCGCGTCGACCACGAGGATCGCCGGGAGCTGCGCGGCCTGCGGGTGTTCGCCGCCTGGATCAACCACTTCGACACCAAGCGCCACAACTCGCTCGACATGTATGTCGGCGAGGACGGCGAGGGCTTCGTGCGCCACTACCTGATCGACTTTGCCTCCACGCTGGGCGCGGGCGCGCGGGGTCCCTATCCCGTGTTCGGTTACGAGTACGACCTCGACTTCCCGGCCAGCCTGCGCCGCCTGCTCACGCTCGGGCTCATCGAAGACCCCTGGCGGCGGCTCGAGCGGATCCCCGGCCTGCCGGAGATCGGCTACTTCGACAGCGACACCTTTTCGCCCGCCGCGTGGAAGCCCCAGATCCGCAACAGCGCCTTCGCCAATCTGACCGACCGTGACGGCTACTGGGCGGCCAAGATCGTGAGCGCCTTCACCGACGAGCTGATCCGGGCCGCCGTCGCCACCGGACGCTATCGAGATCCGGCGGCCGCCGACAGCGTGGTCCACATCCTGGGCCGGCGGCGGGACGAGATCGCCCGCCACTGGTTCGAGCGTTGTGCGCCGCTCGACTTCTTCGTGCCCGCTGACAGCGGTATCGCGTTCTCCGACCTGGGCGTCGAGCGGGGTCTCTGGAGCGCCGGGGACACGCGCTATCGGGTGCGGGTGGCGGCGGTGACGTCGGAGCGCGAGGGCGACGGCTGGAGCGCGTGGATGACGACGCCCGAGACGCGCATCGAGTTGGCGAGCGGACCGCTGGCGACCCACCTGGACGCTCCGCCGCGCTCCGCGGAGCAGCGGCCGTTTCTGGCCTGCGAATGCCAGGTGGACCGCGGGGGCGGTTGGAGCCCATCGGTCACCGTCTACCAGGCGCGCGCGTCGGGTCGCATCGTGGCGCTGGAGCGCTGACGCGCCTCGGCCGTGCCGGCTCGCCTCGTCACCCGTGTCCGCAGCGTTGGCTCGCTACTCGCGCGTCGTCTCCTGAAAGCGGCGTCCGGCGTAGCGCACCGCAACCCACCAGATCATCACCACGGCCACCGAGAAGAGGCTCAGCCAGCGCAGCGCCGAAAACTGGGTGAAGATCTGCGTGATGGCCAACGAGACGCCGATCGCCAGCACCTTGGCGAAGCGCTGCACGAACATGTCGATGAAGGCCTTGGCCTTGTACTTCTCCTCGCGCGTGGTGGGCACGTAGAGGGCTTCCTTGGCCGACTGGTTGATGGAGTAGTTGAGGCCGTTGTCGGCGGTGTTGAGGAAGCTGCCCACCCAGAGGATCGGGACGGCCAGGAACGCGCCCGATGCGACCAGGATCGCGGTGGGCAGGACCATCAGCGCCGTGGTCAGCCCGAACCGGGTCATGACGAAGCTGGTGAAGAAGAGCTGCACGATGAGCGCGGTCACGTTGGTGATGGTGTAGATCGTGGAGAAGTGCCGGCCCAAGGCCTCACCCTCCAGGTAGTGCTCCACCGTGGCGGTGAACTGGAAGTCCATGACCTGGCTCACGATCTCGTAGAGGCCGACGATCCCGACGATCGCCAGCAGATAGCGCGAGCGCAGCACCAGGCGCGCGCCTTCCAGGGCAGGGTTGCCGCCGGCCCGCCTCGCCTTCCCCGCCGGCTCCACGGCGGGCGCGGCGGGGGCTTCCGCGGCCCAGCCGCGGCGGCGGATGAACGATCCGGCTGCGAGCGCCAGCAGCACGATGACCAGCGCCAGCCCCAGGCAGATCCACATCCAGGTCGACATCGCGAGCGCGTCGATCCAGGCGCGCACCACGAGCGAGCCGAAGGCGCCCCCGGCCACGCCTCCCAAGCCCACCAGGCCGTACAGACGCTTGGCCCGGTCCGGGGTCACGCTGTCGTTGAGGAACGCGAAGAACGTGGCCACCATCAGTGTGCTGAACAGATCGCCGAAGAGGTAGAAGCTCCACACCGTGAGATCGGCGGGCCGGTTCAGCAACGTGCTGTAGATCAGATAGCAGACCGCGAAGAAAGCGCTGAAGATCGCGGTCAGCTGCTCGCGTCGCCACCGCCGAGCCAGGTACGAGAAGACGGCCACGGCGAGTATGGCCACGACCATGTTGAGCACCTTGGCCAGGAGCTCGGCCTGGGCCGCCGTGAAGTCGGCGCCCAGCACCAGCAGACCCTCGGCCTGGTAGTAGCCGATGAAGAGCCCCTTCTTGAGCGGCTTCAAGATCCAGAAGCTGGTGATCACCAGGAAGAAGTAGCCGAACATCAGCAGCGCGAGCGGCAGCTCCGATCGGCGGATGTTCATGATGGCGCGCAGCGGGCCGGCCATGGCTCCCCCTTCAGCTTGTCCACGCAGCCGGGACCGACGACGATCCGCCGGCTACGAAGACCGAGCGACCGTGTTGCGCAGCACGCCCACGCCCTCCAGCTCGACCTCCATGCGATCGCCGTCCTGCAGGAAGACCGGCGGGTCGCGGAAGACGCCCACCCCCGCCGGCGTCCCGGTCACGATCAGGTCTCCCGGGAGCAACGTCATCTGACGGCTGACGAACGCCAGGATCTCGGCGCAGGGAACGGTCATCTCCGAAGTGCGCGCATCCTGGCGCACCTCGCCGTTGATCCGCATGGTGAGCCGCAAGTCGTCCGGTGGTGCGATCGCGTCGAGGCTGACGCCCCACGGCCCGCAGGGACCGAAGGTGTCGAAACCCTTGCCGCGGAACCAGAGCTTGTCGGCGAACTGGGCCTCGCGCCCGCTGACGTCATTGAACGCCGTCACGCCGGCCACGACGTCGAGCGCTCGCTCGGGCGACACGTCCTTGGCGCGCCGCCCCACCACCAGCGCCAGCTCCGCCTCGTAGTCGGGGCGCGTCTCATGCGGTGGAACGACCACCGTGCCCTCGTGGCCGAGCAGCGATGACGGCGCTTTGGCGAAGAGCATCGGCTGGCGGCTGGCGGCGCGCTGTTGCTCGGCAGCGTGGCTCTCGTAATTGCGGCCCAGGGCAATCACCTTGGAGGCATCGGGCACAGGCGGCCCGAGGCGGAGATCGTCGAGCGCGAGCACGTGCCGCCGGCCGAAGTCCCCGGCCTCCAGATGCCGGCGCAGCTCCTCGTCGAGCCCCTCGGCCAGCAGCCACCGCCAGCTTCGGGGCCAATGCGGCCAGCGGGCGCCGATGTCCAGCACCGCCCCGTCCTCAACCAGCACCCCGGGACGCCAGAGGTCCTCCTTCCCGAACGTCATCCATTTCATTCGGTTGCCGTCCTTTCTTCATCTATCGCGCGAAGCTCCTCCCCTCCCTGCGGGTCTTGCGGTCGCGTCTTCCAGCGCCGGTGCATCCAGAACCACTGCTCCGGGTCGCGTTGCACCAGCGACTCGAGCGTGGTGCTGTAGGTGCGCAGGATGCGCGCGATCTCCTCGGATTCCGGTCGCGACGGATCGGCGTAGATCGGCCTTGGAAACTGGCACCGGAACCGTCCCGGCGCCACCCGTCTGCCGAACCCCATCACGATCGGCGCCCCGGTGCGGTACGCGAAGCGCGCCGGTCCGAGCGGGAACGAGGCGGGTCGGCCGAAAAAGTCCAGGAAGAGGCCCTCGGGTCCTCCGTCCTGGTCGGCCACCAGGGCGACCTGGCCCCCGCCACGCAGGGTGCGCACAATGTCGCGCAGGGCGGCGCCCATGGGGATCACCTCCATCCCCAGACGCCGGCGAAGATGCTTGGAGTACTGGTCTACCTTCCGGTTGCGCTGGTCGCCCACCACCACGTGGAGGGCTTGCGGCCCGCGGCCCATCCAGGCGCCCAGGATCTCCCAATTGCCGAAGTGCGCGGTCAGAAAGAGGATGCCCCGGCCGCGGGCGGCGGCCTCGGTGACGTTCTCCCACCCGGTCACCTCCACGCGTTCATCCAGCTCTGCGAGGGGTCGGTGCGAACACAGCGCCAACTCGACAAACGTCATCGCGAAGTGGCGGTAGCAGGACCGCGCGATCCGGTCAAGCTCACGCTGCGTTCGCTGCGGGCCCAGCGCACGGCGCAGGTTCTCGCGGGTCACCCGGCGGCGGATGCGCACGCCATCGTAGGCCAGATCGCCCAGACGCCGCGCGACCCAAAGGGCGCCGCGCATCGGCATCGCCCGCAGGCCCAGCAGCACGAGACGTAACAAGGCGTACTCGAGCTCGTGTTGCAACCGCTTGCGCGCGCCCGTCCTCGATCCGCGACCTGGCTTCATCGTTCGTTCACCCGTCGAGAAGGCCGTAGCGCCCGCGCCCGTCGCGCCCGATACGGCCCTCGACCTCCAGCGTCACCAGAGCGTCCAGCAGCTCGCCGGGCCCCGTCTCGGGAAACGCATCGAGCACTTCCCCGGTGCTCAGCCGCTCGCCGCGCGCCAGGCGGGTCAGAAGGAGACCCCGCACGCCGGCACCCGGCGGCTCGGACGCGCTCTCGGCCCGCGCCGACGGACGCGCCGGGCCCGGCCCGCCCGCATCCGCCGAGCCGCGGCTTTCTCCGGCCGCCCCCACCTGGGCTGGCAGCCGCTCCAGGACCGCCAGGATGTCGGCCACCCCCGCCGCGGGGGCGGCCCCATCGCGCAGCAGCCGGTTCGGCCCCACGCTTCCCGGCAAGAGCGGATCGCGCGGCACGGCCATCACCTCGCGCCCCTGGGCCAACGCCGCCCGCACGGTGTGACCGGTACCGCTATGGGCCTGCGCCTCCACGAGCACCACGACGTCGGCCAGACCGCTGATGATCCGGTTGCGACGCGGGAATCGCCAGGGCAAGGCCTCCGTACCCGCCGACCACTCGGAGACCAACACGCCCGCGGTCACGATCTGCTCGGCCAGGGATCCATTCTCCGCCGGATAGCAGCGATCCAGACCGCACGCAAGGACCGCAACGGTCGGGGTTCCGCCCAAGAGGGCCCCCTCGTGCGCGGCGGCGTCGATGCCGCGCGCAAGACCGCTCACGACCACGACGCCGTTGCGTGACAGCCCGCAGGCCAGGGTCTGGGCGAGCTCGAGCCCGGCCCCGCTGGCGCCTCGCGATCCGACGAGCGCCACCGAAGGCCGCGTCCACACGTGGGTGGGAAGCTGGTCCGTGCGGAGGGTCGTGCGCAGCCAGAGAGGGTCCGGCGCGTCGGTCAGGCCGCCCAATCGTGCCGGGTAGGCCGGGTCCGCGCCGGCCACCTGGATGACGCCGCCGGCGGCATCGCGCACGGTGGCCGCCCCATCTCCGACGATCACGGACCCACGCTGCCCTTCAGGTAGCGGACGAGATCCTCGGGCGGCTCGGGAAGCGGTTCGGTCGCATCCAGGCGTTCCCAGGCCAGCCCCCAGCTCTGGTCGGAGACGGCGTCGGCCAGGCGACGCTCCTCGGCGCGGGCCAGGCTGCCCTCGGGGCCCATGAACTCGCCGGCCTCGATCAGACGCCGCAGCCGCGTCTCGCTGCCCGGATCGACGCGCACGAGGCGACTGAGGAACGCCTCACGAGCCGTCACGCCGCGCCCGTGCAGGATCTTGGCCACGGCCAGGGCGCGGTCGTTGCGGCAGTAATCGATCAGCGCGCGGGCGGCTGCGTCGGCGATGGTCCGGTTGGTGTCGCCGATGGCGTCGATCAGCAGACACAACGAGCGCGGGGCCGCAATCTTGCCCAGCACGCGCAGAGCGGCCGCGCGGGTGTACCAGAGCCCGGAGCGCATCAGCTCTTCCACGGCCGGGGCCGACTCGGCGCCGAAGGCCGCCAGGGCATCGCCGGCCCTCTCGCGCAGATACCACGATTCGTCCTGCAACAGCTCCACGAGCTGCGGCACCGCCTCCTCCGCCGGCTGTCGCCGCATGCGATCGATGTAGTGGCGGGCCTCTTCCATCTGGCCGCCCACCGCCGCCCGCCGGGGCCAGTCGGCCCGTCGGGGCGAATCGCGTCGTTCGCTCACGCCTGCTCCTTCCCGTCTGCGGGTATCTCCGTTCGCGCTCCCGGCCGGCGGGGAATCACCCACCGGTTGGGCCACGGCACCTCGGGCCCACGGACCGCCTCTCCGCCGTCGTGCCCTTCCGGCGCCGACGCACCGTCGCGGCGGATCGGTTCGCCGCGGCGCCCGCCCGCCGGTGCGGCTTGTGTCTCGCCCTCGCCCGTCGCATCGGACGCGAACGGCGAATCGGCTTGCTCGCTCGCCTCGACGTCGGCGACGGCGCGCTCGAGCTCGAGCAGAAGCTGCCGCAGCCCCTGGCCCGTGTGCGAGGAGATCAACAGCGGCTCCTGTGGCCCCAGGCGCGGCAGCCGCGCGCTCGCATCCTCGCCCACCAGATCGGCCTTCGAATAGCAGACCCGGTACGCCTTTCTACCCAGCGCACCGCTCCAGCGCTCCAGTTCCTGGCGCAGCACCGTGAAGGTCCCCGCCGGTTCCGGATCGATCGCCTCGATCAGGACGAGCAGAAAGCGCGTGCGCTCGATGTGCCGCAGAAACCGCTGTCCCAATCCCTTGCCCCGCGAGGCGCCCTCGATGAGCCCGGGTAGGTCGGCCAGGACCAGCGACCCGTAGTCGCCCACCGGCACGATGCCGAGAATAGGCGCCAGCGTCGTAAATGGGTAGTCGGCAATTTTCGGCTTCGCGTTCGAAAGCCTCGACAGGAGCGTCGACTTGCCGGCGTTGGGCAATCCGATCAACCCCACGTCGGCCAGCAAGCGCAGCGTCAGGTGCAACCGCCGCGTCTGCCCCGGACGGCCTTCCTCGGCGATCCGCGGGGTTCGGCGATCCGGGCGCTTGAAGTGCACGTTGCCCCGCCCACCCTTTCCGCCGCGGGCCAGGACCCATTCCTGCTCCGCGTCCACGGCATCGGCCACCAGCTCCCCCGTCTGCGCGTCGCGCACGACCGTTCCCGGCGGGACCTCGACCACCACCGTCTCCCCGCGCGCACCAAACATCTGCCGGCCCATTCCGGGACGTCCGTGGCCCGCCTGGAAGCGCGGCACGTGGCGCAGATGGCTCAGCGTGCGCAGGTGCGGGTTGACACGCAGCAGCACGCTGCCCCCGTCGCCGCCGTCGCCGCCGTCAGGCCCGCCACGCGGGATGTACTTCTCGCGGCGGAACGAGACGCAGCCGGCGCCCCCATCGCCGGCCAGCACTTCGATGTCGCATTCGTCGACAAACATCTTCGATCACCCGCCGAGGCGTCCCACGACGACGCTCCGGTCCGTGGCACCGGGGCCCTATGGCTTGTCGCCGCCCGTGCCCTTGGGCTTCTTGTCGGCCGGCACATCCTTGGGCGAGCCGGTACCTTCCTTGGGCGAGCCGGCGCCCTGCTCGCCGCCCTTGCCGGCCGCTGCGGATTCGGCGGCGCCCTCGGCCGGCTCCTTCTTGCGCTTGTAGTCGGTGATGTAGAAGCCCGATCCCTTGAAGATCAACCCCCCGCCGGGCATCAGGAGCCGCTTGACCTTGCCCCGGCATTGGGGACAGCGCTGCCGCGGACGATCGGTGATCGCCTGCATGAGCTCGAAACGCTCACCGCACCGTTGACACTCATAGACGTAGGTCGGCATCTGCGATGGCCTCCGTCCTGGGACACGTTCCGGGGAGCCGAGGATCGGTCTCGTCTCCGTTTGCCTAGCCGATGGCATGCCGAACTCGCGCGCGCGGGCGCGCGGGTCTACGACCCACCGAACTTCCGCCGCAGCGCCTGCGTGACATTGGGTGGCACGAAAGGCCGGGTGTCACCTCCGCAACGGCCGACGTCCTTGACCAGGGTGGAGTTCAAGTAGATGTACTCCTCCCCCGGCATGAGAAAGACGGTTTCGATGTCCGCCCACAGCCGCTTGTTCATGAGCGCCATCTGAAACTCGTACTCGAAGTCGGAGATGACACGCAGTCCGCGCACCACGAGCCGCACACCCTTCTGCTGCGCGAGGGACACCAGGAGACCGCCGAAGGAGATCACCTCCACGCGCTCACGCGCCCCGGCCGGCAAGGCCTCCTCGATCATCGTGACGCGCTCGGCCGCCGAGAAGAGGGTCTTCTTATGGTGCCCGTCGGCCACCGCGATGATCATCCGGTCGCACAGCTTCAGACCGCGCTCGAGGATGTCCAGGTGGCCACGGGTCACGGGGTCGAAGGTGCCCGGGAAGAGCCCCACCCGGTGTTGCGGTTCAGCGTTCTTCATCGGGCTGTTCCTCCCTCTCCTCGATCACGATGCGCGTCTCCCCATAGGTGCGATCCGGCCAGCGTCGCCAGCCGGGCTCCGGACTCCACAGCGGGTCCTGGCGGCCGCACTCGATCGCGCGCAGCGCGCGAGGGCCCCATTCGATTCTCCCGCCGCCGGCCAACGCCTGCCCCAGCCGCGCGGCGTCGGAGCCGTACGGGGGATCGGCCAGCAGGAGATCGATCGGCGGCAACGGCCCGCCCCGGCCGCGCAACAGGGCGAAGACATCGGCGGCGATGATCTGCGCCTCCCGCCCGGCTCCCAGCCGCTCCACGTTCGCCTCCAGGACCCCGAGCGCCGCCGGCGCGCGCTCCACGAAGATCGCCCGCCGGGCCCCGCGGCTCAGCGCCTCGAGCCCCAGGCTGCCGCTGCCCGCAAACAGGTCCAGCACGACGGCGCCCTCCAGGCGGCCCGTGAGCCGCGCGAAGAGGGCCTCGCGCACCTTGCCCTGGGTGGGCCGAAAGGCGGCGCTACGGGGCGTCCTCAGCCGCTGTCCGCCCCAGCGGCCCGCCACGATCCGGAGGCGCCCGCCTGCGCGGGAGCCGCGGGGCGCCGCAGGTTCATGGCCGGGATGCGCCATCGTCGGAATCCGCTGGGGACCGGCCCTGGGACTGCGGGTCGTCGGCCAGCTCTCCTTCTCCAGGGGTGGCTGGAGGCCCGCCGGGGCTCGAGGGCCCTTTCGAGTCCTGCGGCTCTCTGCGCTTTTCGGGCTCTCCGGGCTTCTCGGTTCCCTTGGACGCCTCCGTCGGTTTGGGCTTGGTCACGGTCCGCCGCGGCGGGGGCTCGGGGCTGTTGAGCAGGTCGAGATCGATCTCGCGCTGCACGTCGCGCACCGCTCGGCGGAAGTCGCCCAGACCCTTGCCCAGGGCGCGCGCCACCTCCGGGATCCGCTTGCCCCCGAAGAGCAGCAGAACCACCAGCAGGATCAGCAGGATTTCCTGCGTTCCGACCCCAAACATGGCTCCTCCGCCGTGGCCGGATCGGCCCCCGTCCGGGGCTTCAACCGGTGCACCCATCGAATCCTGCGGACTCTACCAGATCCGACCGCCCGGTGGAACGCCCCGCCGGTCCGTCACCCATCCTGCACAGGCCCCTTGCAGAGTGCACGACCTCGGCGGCCGCGGACCGCGGACGGTCTGAACGCGGCCAATCCGCCCTTCCGGGGAATGACTCTAGTCCCTTTCATACGTGCCCATTGCGCCGCGAGGCGTCGAAACCGGCCCCGGTCGTCCGTGGCGGAATGGGTTCTGCACAGAAGATCACCGACGCAGTGTGCCCGGCCCCAGACTGCAATGCGGCCACGGGAAGAAACGGTGGAGGACCGCCCCGGCCGACGCCGCGGCAGGGCCGAGAGCCTTAGACCGGAGGATGAGCCGATGTCCATCACAGCCTGCAGACCAGCCCGAAGGCGCCCGCTCGGGGCCGCCCTGTCTCTCGGCGGCTCCTCCGGATTCACGATGACCGAGATGATGGTGGCGCTGGTCATCATGGCCGTGGGGATCCTCTCGATCGGCCGGCTCTTCATCTTCTCCAAGGACCACGCCGCCTTCGGCCGGGAGGAGACGATGGCCGTGGCCCTCGCGGAGGAGATTCGCGAGAAGATCATGAGCGACAACTTCGACGACCTGGTCACCATCTTCGACGGCGTCGATACCGACAATCCCGGCACCATCACCACTCCGTGCCAGACCTGGGCCGATCATCTGGATGCCAATCTGAGCGGCGTCGGTGGACGCGGAACGGTCCAGATCCTCGACGAGACCGAAGACCCCGAAATCGTGGCGGGCATGGTCACCGTGGTGATCACCATAAGTTGGGAGGAGGCGGGGGAAACCCAGGAGGTCGACATGCGCTTCTCCATCTCCAAGATGGGCATTTAGCGCCAGGCGCGGAGTCGGGGGAGGAATCATGTACCCGCATTCATGGCACACGAGACGACGCGCGGATCGCCCGCGCCGCACGACGCCGCGATCCCCCCGGGAACGCGGCAGCGCGCTTCTGATGGCGTTGCTCATTCTGGGCTCGCTGTCGATGATCGGCACCTCGCTGGTCCTCACGTCCGTCGCCGAGCGACGCGCCTCGGGCTACTACCGTGACAGCCTGAAAGCGCTGGCCGCGGCGGAGACCGGAGTCGCCTTCGGCAAGCGCACCATCCAGGACATGACCCTGACCATGACCGACGGCGACGGCGACGGCTATGCCGACTTCACCCTCTCGGACAGCCTCTCCTGGGGCGGCGACTTCAACGTGATCGGCGAGGCGACCGACATCACCGGCCTCGGCATCGCCGCGTTCCGTTCCAACGGGTTCACGATCGTCTGCGAGGGCCGCTACAACGGCGCCGTCCGACGCGTGCGCGCCGAGATCGTGCACGACAGCTTCCTGAAGTACGCCCGCTTCGTGGCCGCCACCGGCACCGCCTATAGCTGCGGCGCGGTGCTCACCGGCGAGGTGTACGTGGGCGGCGATCTCAGCGTTCCCAGCAGTTGCGGGGCCGATGCGGTGCAGTTCCTCGAGTTCGTCGCCGCCGTGGGCGACATCCCCAACGCCAACTACGCCATCTTCCACCGCGGCTACGTGACCGACGCCCAGCAGATCGATCTGGGAAACTCCGCCGACTTCAATCTGATGCGTGACAAGGCGCGCGGCATCGCCGCGACCTGTGACTGCGAGGGCATCGGATCGGTCGGCATCTATGTCAATCCCGGTGGCGGCGCGGACCCCCTGGGCACCGGCGCCGGGGCGGTCGACCTCGGTCTGTTCGACTACTACGACACGGTCGTGGGGGCCCCCGATACCTGCATCACCTTCAACGGGGCGGCCGTCACCAACACCGTGACCGGCCAGCCGATGCGCAGCAGCGAGTTCAACGGCATCCTCTTCTTCGAAGGCGACGGTCGCGTCGAGGGAACGCTCAACGGGCGCAGCGGCCGCAACCTCTCCGTGTTCGCCACCGATGACATCATTGTCACCGACAACATCGAGACCGGTCACACCGGGTTCGACCCCGGCACCGGCGCGCCCAACGGCAGCGGCGACCCGGTCAACGTCGGGTTGATCGCCTACGACTACGTCTATCTCGACCGCTACACCCCCCGCGTCCTGACCATCGACGCGGCCCTGATGTCCTGCACCGAGAACTGGCGATGCATCGGCGGCTACGTGAGCGACCATCCCGTGGCCGGGCCGGGTCCCCTGGATCTGGACCTCGACGACATCGAGGGCGAGACCCCCTACAACAACGATCCCACGCCGGGCATGGGCTGGGATGAGCTGAACATCACCTCCGCCACCTGGGTGCTCAACATCAACGGCCCGATCATCACCCACGACGGCGGCAGCGCGTGGCCGTGGAACGACAGCTCCGTGTTGGCCGGCGCCAGCGGCCCCACGCGCCGCTACAACTACGACATGGACATCACCGAGTATCCGCCGCCGTGCTTCCCGGTGCCGCTCAACCTGTGGAAGGACGTGAGCTGGACGGAGATCTTCGAGACCGACAGCACCTTGGCGAGCTACCTGCCGAACTAGCATCAGGGAGGACCCAGGCCATGATCGCATCCATCTTCCCCAGCCCCCACCGCCCGGGGTCAAGGGGCGCCGGAATCCGGCACAGCGCGGGCTTCTCCATGACCGAGGTCATGGTCGTGTTGACCGTGATCGGAATTCTCCTGGGAATCGCGGTGCCCAACTTCCTGCGCATCGGCCGGCGCGACACGGTGGAGACCGCCGCGTACGATCTGCAGCGGACACTTTCGCTGGCGCGGCAGAAGGCGATCTCCAAGCGGATGCACTATCGCCTGACCATCGACACCTCGGGCCGCACCTACCTCGTGGAGCGCAGAGAGGCCGGTGCTTGGGTCCAGGATCCTTCCCAGACCTTCACCTGGTCCGAGGACGTCGTGGCGCTCCTGGACGTCGGCGGCAGCAGCACCAACAACGATATCGAGATCGAACCGCAGGGCACCGTGCTCTCCACGGACGCCCCGGTCTTGATTCGCTTTGCCAATGCGCACGGCGACACGGCGGCGGTGAGCTTCGTACGCACCGGTCGCCTGCGCGTGCGCACCACATCCTAACGCAAGGTGGGAAGGGAGCGACCAATGAAGTTCCCGCAGCAGTACACCGGGGGCGCGCAGGGCTTCTCGCTGGTCGAGATGCTCGTCGTGGTGATGATCCTGGGCATCATCTCGATCGGTCTGTTTCAGACCATGGTCACCAGCCGCGACACGTACGAGCAGCAGAAGATCACCCTGGAGATGCAGCAGAACGCCCGCGCGGCGCTCCAAAGCCTGGCCGACGATTTCCGGCACGTGAGTTACGGGAAGGACCCCACCCAGCCGTCGATCGTGCATGCCGACACAGACTCGATCACCTTCGTGGCCGACATCATCCCGGCGATTCCGGGCGCCGAGGTGATCTCCTACTCCTTGAGCCAGGGCGGCGATCCCGACACCCCCAACCCCTACGACACCATCCTGATGAAGTCCGTGGCCGATACCGCCGGCAACGTGATCTACGTCGAGCCGCAGTCCTACGGAATCAAGCAGGGCGGCCTCTCGCTGCGCTACTTCAACGGCGCGGGCGTTGAATTCACCACCACGCCCCTGCCCTCGCCCGAGCTGGTCGGCGAGGTCCTGATCGAGGTCACGGCGATGGAGCCGCGCGAGCACAAGCGCGAGGGTACCTACCTCGAGCAGACCCTCAGCACCACGATCTACCCGCGCAACCTGCCGCTGACGCCGGCGCGCAGCCGGCCTTCGATCCCGACCATGGGCTCGATGTCGATGCCCAACTGTGAGAGCGTCACGATCAACTGGTCGACGCCGACGACCAATACCGACGGCAGCCCGCTGGCGCTGGATGACATCAGCCACTTCACGATCTGGTTCGGCACCGATCCGGGCGCGATGACGATGTATTCGCGCGTGGCCCGCACCATCAATCAGTGGACCATCACCGGGCTCGCCGGCGGCACCACGTACTACTTTGGCGTCACGTGCACCAGCCGAAGCGGCGTCGAAAGCTACATGCAGATCGTCAGCTACAGTCTGACCTCCGGAAACGTGCCGGAGACGGTGCTCAACCCCAACTGGTACGTGAACCCGTGGGGCGCGGGCATGCGCATCGAATGGGATGCCGTGACCCACTTCACGAGCGGGGACCCGATCACGACCACGGTCGACTATCACCTCTATCGCGGCACCACCTCCGGCTTCGTGCCCGATTCGACGACCCTGCTCCAGGTGATCCACGGCCAGACGTGGGCCGTCGACTCGACCATGGCCGGATGCGCGGACTACTACTTCGTCGTTTCGGCATCCGCGTGCGGCAACGAGGGGACCCCCTCGACGGAGTTCTCCATCTCGAACCCTATGGTGCCCGCGTGCGTGCCGGCGGTGACCGCGGAACTGACCGAGACCTCCGGGGAGATCGACGTGAGCTGGATGCTTCCCACGCAGCGGATCGACGGGTCCGCACTGCCCACCGACGAGATCTCGGGATCGCGCGTCTATTACTCGAAATACGCCTATACCTACTCGACCTACACCGATGTCAGCGGGCTGGACACGAGCCTGGTCATCAGCGGTTTGGAGACCTGCACGACGTACTACGTCAACGTGGCCTGCTTCGACGACTGTCCCCAGTTGGGCAACGTCTGCACCGGCAATGAGTTCTCCATTGACACCTCGGTGCCCTGCGATCCGGGCGCACCCACGCCGGTGCCCTACGTACTCGTCCGCGGCCTCGACCAGCGCATCGACCTCTCCTGGCCCGCGAACCAGGACGACTGCGACCTGGCCGCGTACAAGGTCTACTACGGCACCGAGGTGGGCGGGCCGTACAACGGCACCGGCGCTCTGCAGGGCAGCTCACCGATCTCTTTTGAGCCGGCCGGGATCACCGGCGTGGACGACACGTGCCGCGTCTCGTTGACCGGCCTGCAGACCTGTCAGGAATACGCCGTCGTGGTATCGGCCGTCGATGGGTGCGACCCGCCCAACGAGAGCAGTGTTTCCTCCGAGGGGACGGCCCAGACCGAGTGCATGGCCTGCACGATCAACAACGGCTGCCTGGCTTACTGCACCGAGGGACCCGGGGCCGACGACGTGCGGTTCGAGATCTACTCCGATACCGGCACCGAGAACCTGGCCGCGCTCATTCCCACGTGGTCCGGGCCGGGCCTGGTGACCCAGGTCTGGGCGGGACGACCCCTGGTGCAGGTATGGAACAGCGACGGCAGCACCGGTGGCAACGGCGCCATCGGCCCTCAGTCCAGCGGGGCCGAGCTCGACGTGGACGACTTCGTCGTCTCGCCCCAGGCGGCCGAGGACGGGTTGCCCTGCCGGCTGGTCTTCGATCAGGACATGAACGGCAGCACCCTGATGGTCGATTTCATCGGCGACGGCGGCGGAACCTGCGGCGGCGAGTCCCGCGCCGTCCGGCAGGGCCTCGCCTACGAAGACTACGATGATGGTGACATCTCCGCCTGGAGTCTGATCAACGGAACCTGGTTCGTGGACGACGGGGAGCTCGTTCAGAGCTCCAGCAGCACCGCCTACGCCCTCTATCCGGGCAGCTACACCGATCTGGTCATCGAAACCAAGATCCAGATCCTGAGCGGGGCGACGCCCTACCTGCTGTTCCGCGGCGACGTCGGCTCGGGCAACTTCTACATGCTGGGGTTGAAGCACTCCTCGCAGATCATCCGCCTCTGCAAGTACCAGAACGGGAGCTTCTACACCACCCAGCAGACCAACGTGACCCTGAATGCCGGCACCTGGCACATGCTTCGCGTCGAGGTGCGCGGCTCGACCGTGACCGCTTACTTCGACTGCAATCAGATCCTGGAGGTCACCGACGCGGCGATGCTCAGCTCAGGCGAAATCGGTTTCCGAACCTACGCCTCGCCGTGCCGCTTCGACGACTTCCGCGTCTACACCTGGGTCCCGGGCTAGCGATCGGATCGCCAGCCGCGCGGCGCCGTCGGCCGAGCGCCGGTGCGGCGGTGCGCTGCCCGAGGCGGAGGCCCACGCGGGCCAACAGAGCGGCCGGCCCTTTCCCCAGTCCCTTGGAGATGCTCCGACGGCGGATCCCTCCGCCTAATCGCCCGAATCGATCCCCGCCTTCACGAGGCGCGGGGTCACGAAGATCAGCAGCTCCCGTTTCTCTTCGCGGCTGTCGGTGTGCTTGAAGAACTGACCCAGGAGCGGCACGTCCTTGATGATGGGAACGCCGCGCTCGAGCTGGCCCTCCAACGTCCGGATCAAGCCCCCGATGACGGCCGTCTCGCCCGTCCGCACCATGACGCGGGTGTCGGCCTCGGTCGTCGTGAACACAACGCCGCCCTGGACGGTCGACTGCGAGGAGAGGTCGCTGACCTCCGGATGGAGGTCGAGCGTGATCTGCTCTTCGGAGTTCACATAGGGGGTCACCTCGAGCGTGATGCCTACCTTCTTCAGCTCGGTAATCGCGTTGCCCGCCTCGTCCATGGTGATCAGCGGGACCTCCTTGCCGACCAGGATCCGCGCCATGCGGTTGTTGACCGTCGTAATCCGCGGGGTGGAGATAATGTCGGCCTTGTTCGCGGTCACCAGGGCTTGGATGCGGGCCTGCACCTCGCCGAACGACCGCAAGACGCCCACCTGGGCCTCAAAGGCCGGATCGAGCACGTCGGGCGAAGCGATCGCGGCCCGACCCGAGGCGTTGGCCGAGGTGGAATGGTAGTTCTCCACGCCCCAGTTGATGCCCAGTTGGCGTGCGTCGGTCACGTCGATGTCGACGATCTCAGCCGTGATCTCGACCTGCATCGTCTGCTCGTCCAAGTCTTGAAGCGTCTGCTCCAGGAGATCGAGACGGGGAGTGATGTCCGTCAAGATGAGCGCATTGGTGCGCGGGTCGACCTCCACCTTGCCGCGATTGCCGCGCATGGCCGACACCACCTCCTTCAGCTCCTCGGCCTGGGCGAACCTCAGCGGCACGATGCGCGTCTCCAGCGGCAGATACTCCTCCTGCTTGCGTGCCGCCGACTCTCTGGCCACCGCCTCGTCCTGGGCCGTGCGCGCGGTGGCCACGCGGATCACCGCCCCGTGGTCGATCGCGATCAGCCCCATTGAGCGGCACACCGTCTGGAGCATGTCCGGCCAGGGCAGATCGAGGGCGCGAATCGACACATTGCCCGAGACGTCCTTGTCGGCCACGATGTTCGTGCCGGCATACTCGGCGATCGAGCGCAGCACCGTGCGCACATCGGCGCCCTGCACGTCCAGAGACATGGGCGGATGCTGGCCGGGGCCGCCGAGGCTGAACTCCGCGTCGGTGTCTCCCAGCAACGGCGCCGGGTCCTGGGACAGGACCTGCTCGCTCCAATCGCCCTGCGCGCGCTCGGTGGCCGCCGGGAGCCGCTCGGCGATCACGGCTTCGAACCGGTCGGGAATCTCGTTGCCGCTCTGGTCCGTCCAGCGCGGGTCGCGCGGCTCTGCGACGGGTTCGCGCGTTTCCGCAATCCCGTCGGATGCCATGTCGGCCGCAGCTTCGACGTAGTCGGCGTCGCTGTCGGCAGCGGCGACGAGCTCTTCGGGTGCGCTTATCGCTTGCGGCGGCGACTCCGACTCGGCCGGGACATCCTCCGCGGGTCGCGGATCGGTCGCGGTGAGCATCACCGCCTCGCCCCAGACCTCCGGGCAGCTTGCGTCTCCGTCCGGGGCAGCGCCTGCGGATCCAGGCGGCGTCTGGAAGGGTTCCAGCTCGTCGGCCCTGCGGATGAGCTCGCTCAAGGACGGCGTGGTCTCGGACGCCGGGTCGCGCGGCTCGGTCGCCGTCGCCGACGCGGACAGTTCGCTCAGGGGCACCATCAGGGGCCCGAATCCGCCGTCCTGATCCACCGCGTCGGATTCGGCCTCTTCCTGGGCAGCGGCCGGAGGGCTCGCCGCCTGGGCGGTCTCCTGCTCCGGGACCGATTCCTCCGCGGGTTCCTCCGCCGATTCCTCCGCGGGTTCTTCCGCCGGTTCCTCCCCGGGGACCGGAGCGCTGAAGTCCAGCAACCACGCCTGTTCGTTCGGCCACGCCGGGATCGGGGCCGGCGGCTGCGCAGCCGCCGGCGGCGTCACCTCGCGAGCGCCGTCGGTATCGGTCTCCACGCCGCCGGGCCACGCGACCTCCACCACCAGCGCGCCCGCATCCGAGCGCACCGTGTAGGTGGGAAGCGCGTCGCACTCCAGGACGTACCGGACGATGGGTTCCGTGGCGCTGTCCCGCCAGAGGGAATAGCGCAGGTCCCGCACGTGGGGCATCGTCACCGGAGCTTGCGGCTTCACGGGGGCCTGCACCCCGATCAGGTCGATCACCAGCCGGTAGGGTGTCTCCAGGACGAAGACATCGTAGGTGGGCTGACGCTCCGTCTCGAAGCGCAACCCGATGCCCGCGCCCAGTTCCTGGATGCTCGCCGCGAGGAGCTCTTCCACCACCGGCGGAGCCGTCGTTGCATCGTCCTCGGCTCCAACCGCCCCTCCGAGCAAGATCAGCCCTGCGACCACCCACCAACACAGCTTGCTTCTAGCGTTCATCTCTCTCCTCCAGACCCGAACGAACGGGCAGGGTGAACGTCCGTGTTACCCCGTAGAGCGTGTGGCTCACCCGCAACCCGCCGGGCAGCACCTCGAGCACCCGGCCATTCTGGACCGGGTCCCCCGCCCTCAAGATCAGATTGTTGCCACCCCGCGTCTCAATCAGCGCGAAACGATCGTGCTCTCCCCACAACACCCCCACCACGATCATCTCCTCGATCGGAACCGGTCCCTCGCCCTCGTAGATCTCGTCACCCAGGAGGCTCGCGAACGGATCGCGCGTCCCGGCGCTCTGGTACAGATAGGGCTCAGGCCAGAGGAGCTCATCGAGCACTTCGCCGATATCCAACATCAGGGAGTCGGACCGGGTATGGCCGTCCCCTTGCGGCGTGGGCGGCTGTCCCCAGACCGGCCCCGTCGCCAGGAACAGCAGACAGCCCGCGAGCGCTAGACTCCTCATTCTTCGGTCCCTCCCCCGGCGACGGCGTTCGGCTGCGTCGTGCGGCCCTTGACCTTGTTGGCGATCTTTCGTCCGCTCTGAACCACGTTGCCGCCGCCCCCCGCGTTCTCGGCGGGTTGTGCATCGGGGCTCACGCCCAGGGTGTAGGCCACGGCGTGGAAGTGCGCCTTGGCGACATGCTTCGTCGCATCCGACGGCCGCGTCTGCTCCACCTCCAGTCCGCGGACATTGACGATGCGCGTCATGCCGGCCAGCTCGTTCAGGAAGCCGGCGATCTGGTGGTAGCCGCCCTCCACGCGGACGTCGATCGGATGCTCGGTGTAGAAGGATCCGGCCACCTTGGGCAGGGGCTCGAAGAGGACGAACTCGACGCCGCTCGTCAAACCCCGGAACGAAACCTCACGCAACAAGCCCGCGATCTGGTTCTCCCGCGGCAGAAGCTGGTTCGCCTCCGACCACTTCGTCTGCAACGCCTCGTACTCGGCTTCCAAGTGCGGAAGGTGCTTGGCCGACTGGCGCGCGCGGTTGATCTCCAGGCTCAAGGTTTCGTAGCGCTCCCGCAGACTCGCCAGCTCCTTGGCCTGCACCGGGTAGGTGAACGGCAGCCAAGAGGTCCCGAAGTAGACGTAGAGGAGGCCCGCCACAGCAATCCCCAACAGAAAGAACTTCGGCAGCCGCGGATCATTCATATCCATGCTGTCAGCCCCCCGTCCTTGGGCTCGTCCCAGTGCCTACGGCTCAATCCGTGCCGACAAGGTGAAGGTCATCACGTTGTCTTCACCCTGCCGCCTGCGCTCGGTCTTGGTCAGATCGATGTCCGCGTAGAGGTCGGTGCTCTCCAAGCGCGTCATCAGATCGGCCACGACCAGATTCGAGAACGTCATGCCTTCCAATGTGAGCCCCGTGGGCCCGGCCTGCGTCAGCTTGGTCAACCAGAGGTGCTCGGGAACCTGCATGGCCAGCTCGTCCAGGACCTGAACCGGCAGGGTTCGCGCGCGATTGAGGTCGCCCACCAGATTCAGCCGCAGGTTCAGCTCCTCGCGCTTCTGCATGAGTTGGTTGATCTTCTCGATCTGCGGCTTGAACCGGCGGCTCTCCTGCTCAGCCACGGCAATGTCGCTGCGCAGAGCCTGGATCTTCGCCGTTTGAATGAAGTAGAGCGCTACGATCGGCACTACGACCCCCAGGATGACGCCCAGCGGCAGCAAGAACTGCTTGCGGGGCACCTGAACGAGAGGTCGTTCTTCCGTGCGTTCTTCCTTGGGCAGAAGGTTGACGCTGATCACCTCATGCCCCCTTTCTCATGGCCAGTCCCACACCCACGGCGAGTTGAGGCCCGACCTGTTCCGGATCGACGCCCCCGAAGAGCGCGATGTCGAACTTCATCCTACGCAGCGGATTGATGATCTCGACCGGCACCGACTGCAGTCCCTTCAAGACGTCCATGAGAGTCGCAATGCGTCCACCGCCGCCCGACAGGAAGATCTTGTCGATCTGGTCGGCCTCACCTGCGGTGCGCAGGTAGTTGGCCGACTTCTCGAGACTGTGCACGATGTCGCGGGCGAAGCTCTCGATCAACGGCGAGAGATCCAGGCGGTCGCCCCCCTCTTCCAACTCACGCAGGGCATCCTCACGGCTCACCTGAAACCGCTTCTGCGCTGAACGGATGATGTTGTTGACGCCGAGATAGACATCCTGCGTGTAGAGGGGAATGCCGTCGCGAATGATGTTCACGTTGGTGATCTCGGCGCCCACGTCGAGCAGGCCGACGACCTCCTCGGGATTCACGTCGTGGGCCGTTTCGACGACGTTCTGCACGGCGAACGAGTTGACGTCGACCGCCTCGGGCGCCAGCCCCGCCTCCCGGATGATCTCCGCGAGGTTGAGCACCAAATCGCGCTTGGCGGCCACCAGCAACACCTGCATCTGCTTCGGGCCCATGTCCACGTCGAGGATCTCGAAGTCGAGCGAAACGTCGTTGATGTCGTAGGGGACGTGCTGTTCGGCTTCCCAGTAGATCGCCTCCGACGCATCCTCCGCCGGCAGGCGCTCCATCACGATTTTCTTCACGATCACTCCGCGTCCATGGATGCCGGCCACGACGCGCTTGCGCTTGATTCCCCGCGACTCCACCAGGTTCTGGATGGCTTCCACCACCATCTGGCGGTCCATGATCTCGCCGTCCACGATGGTCTCGGGATCCAGCGACGCAACCCCGTAGTTGAGCAGGTGGATCTCGTTACCGACGCGCTCGATCTCGACCACCTTGACCGAGCTGGCACCGATGTCCAGTCCGACCGTTGACTTCTTCCGCTTGCCAATCACAGGGCTTGCCTCCTTATGCGTGCCGGGGCGCCGACGCGTTGCGCCGTGCACGCTCGGGGTCCTATGGAGGATATCGACCGGGGCGCTGGCGAACCTGAGCCAGGGAGAGCCAAGAAAAGCGGTTCAGGTGGAATTGGGCTGCGCTAGACGCCTGGAAACAGCTTCAGGTAGTGCTGCCAGAGCGTGTCGCCCAGGAAGAGGATTACCCAGGTGGCCGGGGCCAGAAAAGCGCCGAAGGGCAAGGCGGTTTGCCGGGAGCCGGTGCCGTGCAACATCAGGCCCACCCCGACCAGGGACCCGGCCAGGGAGCCGATCAGGATCGTCCCCAGCGCCCCCTGCCAGCCGGTGAACGCTCCAACCATCGCCATGAGCTTCACATCGCCCATTCCGAGCCCCTCGCGGCCCGTCAGCCTCTGATAGGCCCAGGCGACCGCCAGCAGCCCCCCGCCACCCACCAGGGCGCCCAGAAGTGCCTGCGGCAGGCTCAGCGGGCCCACCAGGGCCCACAGAAGGCCCAGCATCGTGCCGGGTAAGGTGATCGGGTCGGGGATGATCCGGAAGTCCAGGTCGATGAACAGCACCGCCAGCAGCGCCAGCGCCAAGCCGGCGCGGACCAGCGCCTCCAGCGGGCCCCCCGCCGTGGTCACCGCCGCCACCGTGAGGGCGGCCCCGAGTCCTTCCACGATCGGGTAGCGCAGCCCGATGGGGGCCCCACATCCCCGGCAGCGCCCGCGCAGCCAGAGGAAGCTCAGCACCGGAACGTTCTCGTGCGCCCGGACGGGCCGCTCGCAGGACGGGCACCGCGAGCGTGGGCGCACCAACGATACGCCACGCGGCAGCCGGTAGATGACCACGTTGATGAAGCTGCCCAGGCAACCACCGATCAGCGCCAGGCAGGCCCAGCCCAGAGGATCGGTGCGCAGCCAGGTGAAGAGAACCACCCAGTCGAGCGTCACCCACGCCTGGTGGGTGGTGGCCGTTCCCGCCGCCATCATCATCATCATCTAGGACCCGCCTCCAATCCTGCGAGCCGCTCGCGCGCCATGCGTCGGATCTCCTCGTTCTCGCTCTGCTGGGCGATCAGCCGCCAGAGCAGACGGGCGGTGCGCTTGTCGCCGGCACGCTGATAGGCGACCGCCGCAAAGCGGCGCACGAACGCAGGTGCGTCGGGCAAGCGCGCCGCTGCTTCGAACGCCGCGGCGGCCGCCCCGTGAGACCGGGTGATCACGTAGTGGAAGAACCCCAGCTCGAAACGCAACCGCCATGAGTTCGGATTGCGCTCCACCCCCCGTCGCAAGAGCCGCTCGGCGCGCTCTGGCAACCCGGCGTCCACCAGCACCAGCGATCCAAAGAAATAGGCGTTCTCGAAGGCGGGATCAAGGTCGGTGATGGTGCCGAAGAGATGCGGCGCCAGGAGATAGCGCCGGTCGCTCTGGCGGTGCTTCCCGTAGTATTGCACGGCGGTGAGCCAACCCAGGTCGGCCACCAACTGCCTGTGTCCGAGGCTGGCCTCACGCAGGAACCGACCCGAGGGAAACAGGCCCAGCTCTCCGACGTCCAACCCGCACTGTTTGCTGTTGGCAAAGTGTTCGGCCGTTGGATGGGCGACCGCGAGGAGAGCGACCGCCGCCAGAGGAAGCAGCAAGATCGCCGCGGTTCCCGGAATCCGGCGTGGTGCAGCGAGCGGCGTGCGCATGGCTAGGACAACTCCCTGGACCGAAACGCCGCCAGGGCCACGCAGAGAGCGGCCCCCGAGTAGATCGCCGCGTAGCCCAGCGCGTAGACCAGTTGCGGCACCGCGGGTGTCACGCCGTGGACCACTTCGAGCGTGTAGCTGTAGAGGTCGAGGCGCGGCAGCAAGACGAACAACACGCCGACCAGCTTGCCCATCCACGCGTCGGGCATCATGCTCGCCAGGTCGGTCAGACTGGTCGCAAGGTGGCCCACGATATAGAGCCCGACCAGAAAGAACGCAGCCAGCACGGGGCTGGTGAACGCGGTCAGGACCATCGCGAGCGCGGCGACAATCACCAGTTCGAGGAAGGCGTAGAGACCCGCCACCCCCAGGGAGGCGTCTACCGCGTAGCCCGACAGCAGCAGCACACCGCCCAGCAGGAGGATCATGATACCGAGGCTGAGCGCGAGGACGGCCACCAGGCCCAAGAACTTCCCCAGCAGAAACTCCACCCTGCGCACCGGCTTGGCCAGGATCACCAGAATTGTCTTGCGCTCGATTTCCTTGTGGACCATGCGCGTGCCCAGCAGGGCGATCAGCATGAAGCCGCACAGCGCAGTCAGCCCCAAGCCCAGATCCAGCGTCACGCGCCGGCCCTCGCCGAGGGCCAGCGGACTGAGCAGGCGGGAGGCGCCCAGCAAAACGGCCCCGAAGAGGACGAGGACGTAGAAGGCTCTCTCCCGCAGGGCGTCCAGAAACGTATGTCGGGCCAACGCCAGGACCACCGTCATTTCATCTGCCTCCGTTGCTCCCGGCTCTCTGGCGCTCGCCGGGAGCAGTCGCGCCTAGGATGCGGCCCGCGGTCTCTCCACGTCGACCGATGATGCCGGAGGGGACGCGATCCGGGCATCCCCTTGCGTCATCCGCGCGAAGTAGCTCTCGAGACCGTGGCGCCGGGGTGACAGGCTGCGGACGGATACACCGCCGGCGATCAGTTCGGCGATCAGCGTCTGCAATGCCTCGCCGTCCTCCAAGGGCAGCCACCAGTGGGAGCGGCCGCTGGTCGGATCCCAGGCGCTCAGGCACACCCCGTCCAGGTGCACCGGCCGCGCGGACCGCAGCCCCACCTCGAACCCCTCCTGGTTGGCGTCCAGAAGATCGCCCAAGCGCCCGCACGCCACGATGCGCCCACGGTGCAGCAGCGCCACGCGGTCGGCCAAGGTCTCCAAGTCGGGTAAGATGTGGGAGCTGATCAGCACGGTCTGTCCCGCACTCCTGAGAGACCGGATGATCTCCTTGACTGCCATCCGCGCGCCCGGGTCCAGGCCGCCCAAGGGCTCGTCCAGCAGCAGGAGGCTGGGATCGGCCAACAGCGCCGATGCGAGGGTCAGCCGCTGGAGCCATCCGCGGGAGAGCTTCCGTACCCGGGTTCCGGCGTGCAGCCCGAGATCGCACTGGTCGATGACCGCCGCGAGGCGTCGGCGGCGGTCGGCCCGCCCCAGGCGTGCCAGGCCCGCCATCAGCTCCAGCGTCTCGGTGACCGTCAGCGCCGGATACAGGTAGGGCTGCTCCGGTTGGTACCCCACCTTCGCCCGCGCGCGCAAATCGCCGAGCGGGTGGCCGAGCACGCTGCCCCGGCCGCGGCAGGGGCGCGCCAGCCCGAGCAGGATCTTCATGAGGGTGGTCTTGCCCGCCCCGTTCAGTCCCAGCAGCGCCAAGACCTCTCCGCGCTCGATGCGCAGATCCACCCCCTGCAACACGGGCACGGGGCGCCGGCGCAGGCCGCTGCGGAAGGTCTTGTGGATGTCCTGTAGTTCCGCGGTGAGCCCGACGTCGGTGTTCATGCTACCTGGGCCGTCCCTGTTCGAGTCCGAGGTCCCACGCCTGCGACGCACCCATCCCTGGGGCCCGCATCCCTAGAGACCGATCGGACAGCCGGATGGACCTCTTGAACACCTAGCCGTTGGTGAGCAGGATCACGGTGCCGTTCCCCGTAGGGCCTGCGGTGGCGTCAGCCCCGTAGCCCTCGATGGTATACCGGCCGGCGGTGATGTCGTAGCCGATGTCCCCCTGGCTGAAGCCCAGCGCCGCGATGCCGACGGGTGCACCGGTGAAGGGATTGTCCGGAAGGACCGCGCCCGGCCAGAGCGTGGGGTCGGCCAGCTCCGCCGCGATCGGGTAGACACCGTCATTGGAGGCATAGAAGTGCTCGGCGGTGACTTGGGCGGCATGGGCGTTGGCGCGGACGCCGCCTTCGCGGGCCCGGTTCATCATCGAGGCGTAGTTGGGAATCGCAATGGCCGCGAGAATGCCGATGATCACCACGACGATCATCAGCTCGATCAGGCTGAATCCCGCCGCCCCCGCACGCGCTTGGCGCCGTGTGCTCCCTCGTCTCGCCATCGCCACCTCCCGCATCAGCCGCACGAGAGTCCCCGGGCCGCCCGTTGGGGATCGCCTCCTACGAGAACGGGGCTCGAGTCGGTCGCGACCCGAGCCCCGCGTCTCGCACTCATGGGCGGCTAGGACTAGCCGTTGGTCAGCGTCAGAACCACGCCGTCACCCGCAGGACCCGACGTGGCCGTCTCGCCATAGCCTTCGATCGTGTAGACTCCGGCCGTCAGGTCGTAGCCGATGTTGCCCTGGCTGTAGCCCAGGGCCGCGATCGTCATCGCCGCACCCGTGAACGGGTTGTTCGGCAGCACGCCGCCGGTCCAGAGCGTGACGTCCTGGATCTGCGCCAGCGTCGGATACGTGCCGTTATTGCGGACCGAGTAGTCCTCGGCCACGAGCTGGGTGGCGTGCGCGTTGGACTTGACGCTACCCTCCTTGGCACGGTTGGTCATCGCGATGTAGTTCGGAATCGCAATGGCCGCCAGAATGCCAATGATCACCACGACGATCATCAGCTCGATCAGCGTGAAACCCTTGTTGCTTCGAAGCATCGAACACCTCCTCTGATACCTATGGGACACCTCACACGCGGCCGTCCGCTGCCGGCGCGTGTGTGGCAGACCACTCTCCCGACCGGACAGCCGTTCGCTCTCGCCTGTTTTCACGGCAATCGCCGTGCCATCCACCCTCCCCAGCCATCCCAATCTCACAACTCACAAGGGCGTCGTTGGTTGCCCGTGCTTCCCCACAGCGCGCGCGGTCCATCGAAGGGCTCAATGCGACCACGCCCAATTGCACCCTGCAAACGGGCTTCGCGTTCTGCGAATGGGCGCTGCATCCCGCGAATCGGCGCCCCGCACCATTGCAGTCTGCAGCGTTCCACCATGGCCGTGCCTAGGCCGCCTCCAGTTCATCGTCGTTCGGGTCTTGCTTTTCGGAAATGCCGTAACTGAGCAGCTTTCGGTACAGCGTCGAGGCGTTGATGCCCAGGATCTCCGAAGCCCGCTTCTTCTGCCAGCCGGTGTGGTTCAGCACCTTGAGGATGTACTCCCGCTCCAGCTCGGCCAGGCTCATGGTCGGCGTATCGACCACCAGGCTCCCGCGACGACTGGGTCCTTTCAGCACCTTTTCGGGCAGATCCTCCAGGCCGATCAGGTCGGTCTCGCTGAGAATGACCGCCCGCTCGATCACGTTCTCCAACTCCCGGACGTTGCCCGGCCAATCGTAGCGACTCAGCGCCTCCAGTGTGTCGCGCGAGGCCTTCTTGGGGCCTTCGGGGGTCGGAAACCGGCTCAGGAAGTGCTCCACGAGCAGCGCGATGTCGTCGTGGCGCTGGCGGAGCGCCGGAAGCCGCAAGGGGATCACGTTGAGTCTGTAGAACAAGTCGTGCCGAAAGCGCCCCTCGCTGACCTCTTTCTCGAGGTCGCTGTTGGTGGCCGCCACCAACCGCACGTCGATCTTGATCGGCTCGCTGGCCCCGATGGGGATGATCTCGCGCTCCTGAAGGGCACGCAGCAGCTTGACCTGCGTGGCCGGGGCCATCTCGCCAACCTCATCGAGGAAGAACGTCCCGCCCTGACAGATCGTGAAGTAGCCCGGCTGGTCCTTGACGGCACCCGTGAAGGACCCCTTGCGATGGCCGAACAACGTGCTCTCCAACAAGTCCTTGTGAAGCGCGCCGCAGTTGACGGAGATGAAGGGCCCCTTGGCGCGTTGACTCCGATAATGGATTTCGCGCGCAATCAGCTCCTTGCCGGTGCCGCTCTCGCCGTAGACCAGCACGGTGGCATCTGTGGCCGCCACCTTCTCGACCATCTTGTAGACCCGCAGCATCTCCTCGGAGCGACCGACGAGCCGGCGGTCTTCGTGCCGTTTCTTGAGCTGATACTTCAGCGCCTGGTTCTCCGTGCGTACCTTGCTCATCGCCAGGGCGTTGCTGATCGCCAGGACGATCTCATCGTTGTGCGCGCTCTTCTCGACCAGCTGGAAGGCGCCCCGCTGAATCGCCTCGCTGGTGACCCGCTCCGACCCGTAAGCGGTGAGGATCACGACCGGCACGTCGGGGTGCTTCGTTCGGACGCTGTCCAGGACGCTGAGGCCGTCCACACCCGGCATCTTCAAATCGGTCACGACCAGGTCGAAGCTCTCGCGCTCCAGACGGCTGATTCCGTTGGCGCCGTTCTCCTCGGTGACGACTTCGTATCCCTCACCGACGAGCAGCATGTCCAAGAACCGACGCATGCTGTCTTCGTCGTCGATGACCAGAATGCGGTAATGCTGACGTTCCGTGGGAGAATCAGAGCTCACGCTTGCCTCACGGTTCTATGCCGCGTGATCGGCCGCCGTCGGCGGCACCCTCTGCTCGGGCAGTTCGATCACCACGCAGCCGCCCTCGGGCCAACTGGTATCAAACGCGATCCTGCCCCCATGCTCTTCGACGCCGCGCTGGGCGATGGGGAGGCCCAGTCCACTGCCGTGGGGCTTTGTGGTGCGGAAAGGGTCGAACACCTCGCGTGGATCGATGCCCGCTAAGCCGGGACCGTGATCGCTCACGCGCGTCCGGATCCAGGGCCTCCCGTCCCGTTCGAAGCGCTCCAGGCGAACCTCAACGCGTCCGGCCGGATCGGCCTCCAGGGCGTTGAGCATCACGTTCCGGAATGCTTGCCGCAGCCAGTCCGGATCGCCCTCGAGTTGCAAGGCGCCGTTCCCGGACACGTGGATGGCGACGTCACCCGGATCGCGCGTGCGTCCCACCTGGAGGGCCTGCGCCTCCTTCCCAATCAAATCTTCGAGATCAATCTGGACCAACTTCAGGGTTTTATCCCGGGCCAGGGTCAGGAACTGGCTGAGGAAAGCCTCTAATGACGCGGCTTCGCGCGTGATCAGGTCCAGCAGCGGCTGCAGCTCGGGACCGATCGGCGTGCGCTTCTGGAGCAGCTCGATCGAGCCGGTGATCGGCTTGAGGCTGTTGCGGATCTCGTGCGCCAGTCCGGCCGACATCTCGCCCACCATCGCCAGGCGCTCGCGCCGTCGCGCGTAGTCCTCCTGACGCTTGCGCTCGGTCAGGTCCCAGAACAGGGCCACGAGGCCGTGTAGCGTACCCTGGTCGCCGAAGGCCGGAGACACCTTGATCCAGGCCGGGAAGTCCTGCTCAGCGGGTCCCCGGAGCGTGAGCTCCACTTCACGCGCGCGGCAGTCTTCGCGCGCCAGTGCCAGCAAGGCCAGCAACCCCTGGTTGCGTTCCGCCACCCCGCCGCTGAGGTCCGCGGCGCCGGCCGGCAGGCCCAGGAGTCGTCTGGCTTCCGGGTTGATCGACTGGATGCGTCCGGCCGCATCGACCGCAATCAGGCCGCAGGTCAGGGCGTGCAGCACGCGATCGGTCGTCAGGCGCACCGTCTCCAACTCGGAGCGGGTCGCGGCGGCTTCCCGCAAGCTGGACAGCATCTGGCGCCCCAAGAGCCCGGCCATGAGGCCCATCGACGCGAAGAGAAGCGTGTGGAAGGCGATCAGCGACCACAGCGCCCCGGGCAGCATGCCCCGCCGGGCACCTTCCAAGCCGATGAGACCGTAGAGGAGCGAGGCGAACAGCCCGAGCAGCAGACCGGGGCGCCACTGCTGCAGAAAGCCCCCGCCGAGGACCGGCAGAGCGAGCAACAGGAGCGTCGGGCTCTGCATGGAGCCTACCGCCCGCACGACCACCGCGCTCATGAGACAGTCGCCGGCCAGGATCCAGAGGGCGGTGGGGCGCGTGAGCCACTGTCCCTGCGCGCCCAGCAGCCGGAGCGCGGCGGTGGTCAGCGTCAGCCAGGCCGCCAATGCGACCGCGGACAGCAGCGTCGGAATCTGCTCGAGCCAGGCCCCCTGCAGCCCGATCAGCACGGCCGCCAGCAGCCCGACGAGCCATCGCGCAAAGAGGAAACGGCCGGGGGACACCACCGGCCGCTCTTGGATCTTGCCACTCGCCATCGGTCGGACCCCAGCCCTGCGCCGGCCGAAGATCGGTAGCCGCGCCGTCCGCGGTCTAGCCGGCCACGACGTTGATCAGCTTGAACATCGGCAGGTACATCGACACGACCATTCCGCCGACCCCCACCCCCATCACCACGATCATGACGGGCTCGATGATCGAGGTGAGCGTGTCGACGGCCGTGTTGACCTCCTCGTCGTAGAAGTTGGCGATCTTCTCCAACATCTTGTCCAGCGCGCCGGTCTCCTCCCCCACCGAGATCATCTGCACCACCATCGGCGGAAAGACGCGGGACTGGCGCAAGGGCGTGGCGATGGTCTCACCTTCCCGAATGCTGGTCTTGGTCGCCTGGATGGCATCCTCGACCACCGCGTTGCCCGACGTCTTCGCCGTGATGTCCAGGCCCGCGAGGATCGGAACGCCCGAGGAGATCATCGTGCCCAGCGTGCGCGTGAAGCGTGCGATGGAAGCCTTGCGGATCAGGTCTCCCAGAATCGGCGACCGCAGCAGCAGCCGGTCGGTGTGCCGCCGCCCGCGCTCGGTGGCCCGGTAACGCTTGAGGGCCAGGATGGCGGCGGCAATCAGCGCCCCGATGATCCACCACGCCTTTTTCAGGAAGTCGCTCAGATCGACCACGATCTGCGTCGGCAGCGGGAGCTCCCCCCCGAAGTCGGCGAAGACCTTGGCGAAGACGGGAATGATGCAGAGCAGCATGAAAGCCATGGCGGCACCGGCCACGCACAGCACCACCGCGGGATAGGTCATGGCGCTCTTCACCTTGCGCCGCAGCGCCTCGGCCTTCTCGATGTACGTTGCGAGTCGCTGGAGGATCTTGTCGAGGATACCGCCGGCCTCGCCCGCTTCGACCATGTTCACGTAGAGCGAGTCGAAGGCGTGCGGCCGCTTGGCCAGCGCCTCGGCCAGGGTCGTCCCCGCCTCCACATCGTGCATCACGCTGGAGATCACGTCGCGGAAGCTCGGCGACTCGGTCTGCTTCGACAGGATCTCCAGGCACTGTACCAGCGGCAGACCCGCGTCGATCATCGTCGAGAACTGCCGGGTGAAGATAGCCAGGTCCCGTTTGCTGACCCCCTTCTTGCGCTTGCCGAAGCTGAAGGAGATATCGCGGGACTTGGGCCGCACCTGGGTGGTGATGATCCGCTGGCGCCGCAGCCGAGCGAGGGCGTCCTCGCGGCTGTCGGCCTCGATCTCTCCGGCACGCACCTCTCCGCCGGCGGTGCGGCCTTTCCATACGAAGACGCTCACGCCACTCTCCCTTGCATGCCCCCGGAGCTACCGATGGCCGGATGGCGCAGCCGGTAGCCGGGGTCGGCCTTGACCAGGATCTGCTCGAGCTCCTGGACATTCGAGCTTCGGGCCAGCGCCTCATCGAGGGTGATGCGCCGGTTCTGATAGGCCTGGAACAGGGCCTGATTCATGGTCTGCATGCCGTACTTCTGCCCCGCTTGCATCAGGCTGTAGATCTGGTGCGTCTTGCCCTCGCGGATGAGTGCGCTCATGGCTGGTGTGCAGACCAGGACCTCCGAGACGTTCACGCGCCCCTCCCCACCCCGTTTGACCACGAGCTGCTGTGTGAGCACGCCGCGCAACACGAAGGCGAGCTGGGAGAGGACCTGCTTGTGCTGGTTCGTCGGAAACACGTCGACGATGCGGTTGATCGCTTCGTAGGTCGAGTTGGTGTGCAGGGTGGCGAAGACCAGGTGGCCGGTCTCCGCAATGGTAAGGGCGGCCTGGATCGTCTCCAGATCGCGCATCTCGCCGATCAGAATGACGTCCGGGTCCTGCCGCAGAACGTACTTGAGCGCCTGGGCGAAGCCGTGCGTATCGGAGCCCACCTCGCGCTGATTGACGATGGCCATCTTGTGCTGGTGCACATACTCGATCGGGTCCTCGATCGTCATGATGTGCACGGGGCGGATCTCGTTGATCTTGTCGATCAGCGCCGCCAGCGTCGTCGACTTGCCGCTGCCCGTGGGTCCGGTCACCAGCACGAGCCCGTTGGGATGGTCGGCGAACTCGGTCACCACCTTGGGCAGACCCAGCTTCTCGAGCGGCATGATTCCGAACGGGATCATCCGGATGGCGACGGTGGTCACGCCCCGCTGCGAGAAGACGTTCGCGCGGAAGCGCGCCAGGTTCTTGATCCCGAAGGAGAGATCCAGCTCCCGATCGTTCTCGAAGCGCTTCTTCTGATCGTCGCGCAGGATCGAGTAGATCATCTTCTCGCAGTCCTCGGGCGTGAGCGAGTCTTGGCCGCTGGGGGCCAGCTTGCCGTCGATCCGGAACTGGGGTGGCACGCCGGCGGTCAAGTGCAGGTCGGACGCCCCGCGCTCGACCATCTCCGCGAGAAGATCCCGAAGGGAAATCATCGAATGGGTCCCTCCTCGGTCCGTCCGGCGTCGCCCGGGAGCGAGCTCCTGCGTCGCCGGCGCGAAATGCCGCCCTAGTCGTCGGCAGCGGTTTCCTTTAGAACTTCTTCGGCCGACGTGACGCCCGCCTTGAGCTTCATGCAGGCGTCCATCCGCAGGCTGATCATGCCCTCTTTGATGGCCTGAGACTTGATCTCCGGCGTGGCGGCCCCCTTGATGATCATTTCGCGGATGGCCGGGGAGATGGGCATGACCTCGAAGAAGCCGGTGCGGCCCTTGTAGCCGGTCTTGTGGCACACATCGCAGCCGACCGGCTCGTAGTACTCGCCGCCCTTTGCCCCCCCGACATTCTTGAGCTGCAGGCGTTCGGCCAGCTCGGGGCTCAAGTCCACCTTCTTGCGGCAGTCTTTGCAGAGCCGGCGCCCGAGACGCTGCGCCAGCACGAGATTGGTGGACGACGCGACCAAAAACGGCTCCAATCCCATGTCGATCATACGGTTCACCGTGCTGGGGGCGTCGTTGGTGTGGAGCGTGGAGAGCACCAGGTGGCCGGTGAGTGCGGCCTTGACCGCGATCGAGCCGGTCTCCAGGTCACGGATCTCACCCACCATCACGATGTTAGGGTCCTGGCGCAGGAACGACCTCAGCGCCGCCGCGAAGGTCAACCCCACGTTGTCGTGCACGTGTACCTGGTTGATCCCGTCGAGGTTGTACTCCACGGGGTCTTCGGCGGTCATGATGTTGACCTCGGGCGTGTTGATGCGCGAGAGGGCCGAGTAGAGCGTGGTCGTCTTTCCCGACCCGGTGGGCCCGGTCACCAGCACCATGCCGTACGGCAGGGAAATGGCGTGGAGGAAGTTCTCCAGGGCGCTGGACTGGAACCCCGACTGGGTGAGGTCGAGGGTCAGGTTCGACTTGTCGAGAATGCGCATCACGACCTTCTCGCCGAAGATGCACGGCAAGGTCGAGACACGCAGGTCGATCATCTTCTTCCCGATACGGATCTTGATGCGGCCGTCCTGAGGCACCCGCCGCTCGGCGATGTCCAACTCCGACATGATCTTCAGGCGCGAGATGATCGCCTGCTTCAGTCTCAGCGGGGGCGACATGCGCTCATACAGCGTGCCGTCGATGCGGAAGCGTACCCGCATCGCCTTCTCGTAGCACTCCACGTGGATGTCGCTGGCGCGCTCGTTGACCGCCTGGGCCAGCATGGAATTGACGAACTTGACGACCGGCGCCTGATCGGCGTCCTCGATGGAGTTTGGATCGGTCTCGGGGTCCTCGTGCTCGACGACCTCCAGATCCTCCTCCATCGACCGCATCACCTCGTCCATGGAAAGGACCGAGTCGTAGTACTTGTCGATGGCGCGCTTGATCTGGTCGTCGGTGGTGACGAAGGGCTCGACCTCGAGGTTGGTGATGAACTTGACGTCGTCGATGGCGAAGAAGTTGGCCGGGTTGGCCATCGCGACCATGAGCTGCTTGCCCATTCGCTTGAAGGGGATCAGGTTGAACTTGGTGGCCACCTCCGAGGGCACCAGCTTGACCACCTCGGGGTCGATCTCCTCGGCATCCAGACGGACGCTGGGCGTGCCGAAATGCTCACCCAGAAAGCGCAGCAGATCGGCTTCCTCCACGGCGCCCATCTTGACCAGATGGGTGACCAGGTCGCCGCCTTGGGAACGCTCGATCTTCTGGGCCTTCTTGAGGTCCTCATCCTTGATGAGGCCGGCCTCAATGAGCTTCGGACCCAGATCCGCCTTCAAAGCAAGACCTCCCTGACTCGGAGTGCGTCGGGACTCCCCCCTGGAGCGCCGGGGCTTCTGACCGGCCCGGGTATTCGCCGGCCGACGCCCTCGCGCAACGTCTCGTCACCGCGGATGGAGCCCGGCCCCGGCCACGCCCCGCGAGCGTGGAGTTGCCCCGGATCCCCCGTTCGCACATCCTGTGCCAGAGGCACGCTGCAGCCAGCGCGAAGTGATCAATCTTCAACGTGTTGAAGGCGTGGTGATTAGCCCCGCCACCCCGCGCGGCCCACGCCCGGGCCCGGCGCAATGACCGTGCAGGGTTGCGCCCTGCGGGCGGGTTCATTGCGTCCTGCAATCCGTCTCCGTACACACCAGGGTTCTCAGTCGCGCATATCGCTTCTCTCCGATGCCCGAGACATCCAGGAGCTCAGCGCATCGGCGGAACGCGCCGCGCTCGCGCCTCAGCCCCAAGATGCGACCTGCCAGGGCGGGGCCGATCCCGGGAAGCTGAATCAGGTCGAGGCTGTCGGCGGCATTGAGATCCAGGAGCCCATCGCGAAACGGCGGGGCCCGACCGGTGCGCACGGTGGGCGGCGGCGCCTCGCCCGCGCCGTGGGGCTCCGCGCGGTGCGCGCCGGCCGCCGCGCCGTGGGGCTCCGCGCGGTTCGGGTCGCCTGCTGGGCTGTGGACCTTCCCGCGGTCCGGGCCACCTACAGCAGAAGGCTCCGGGACCAGGCCCAGGTGGCGCAACGCACTCAACGCGTAGCCCAGGCTCAAGAGCACGGCCAAGAGGGTCAGCAAGCGTCTCTCACGCGGGGTGAAGATCATGCGCGGGGCATTCCCATGGGCGGATGCGGAATCCAGTCGGGGCGGTGCGGCGCGCTGCGCCACCGATGGGTCGAGGTCAGTCGCTGAAGTGCCACTCCAGGCCGGTGGTGCTGCTCCGAAACGGCAGCGCGCCCCAGCCGTCGTCGTAGGTGGCCGATTCGAACCATTCGTCGGTCAGGTTACGGAAGGTCAGGAAGAGATGGGCGCGCTCGAGGAAGATCAGATGAATCTCGCCGTCAAGCTGGGCGCGCGCGGGCACGCCTCCGACCGGCGTGTGCATCTCTCCCTGCACGCGACTGGCCAGGCTCAGCCGGTACTCGAGATCGTTCTTGAAAAGCCGCCCTTCCAGGAGCAGCGTCCCCTCGCCGTGGAACGCGGGCACCAGGACAGGCAATGCGTCCAGCGCCGGGTCGAACAGAGCGGTCGCGTGGCCCTCGATGCGAAACCCCCACCGCAACGGCCAGTCGAGCGCAACGCGCCCCCCGGCCAGCGTGACATCTCCCAGCTCCTCCTGTAGCCGAATGTCGTCGCGGTACTCCGGAAGAAGCAGATAGCCCCGGGCCGGGTCGAGGCCCAGCGCCCCGGTCACACGGCGAACGAACAAGGCCGGCGCGACCTTGGCGCCCCACCAGCGCAGCGATGCATCGAGCTCCGCATGGATCATCCGGCGCACGGGGCCCGTCTCCGAGTCGACCTGTGACGGCAGGTGCAGGCCCTCGCGAACGAGGGCGTCACCGTCGGGCTCCAGGCGCGGGATGAAGACCGGCGACTCCCCCGTCCACGCGCGCAGGCCCAGGGCCATCCGATCGGAGAGGATGCGCTGCGCCTCCAGGCGCGCCCTCAGGTGACCGCCGCCCCACCAGGGGTCGGTCCAACCCAACGTCAGAGAGGCCCACTGCGCGTCGTCACCCGTCCGAAGACCCCAAGCCAATCCGATGCCGTCGCTGGTCCAGGTCGAGTCGCCCGTGAGAAACGTCTTGAGTGAGTGGGACACCCGCTCGTAGGCGAGCGCGGCGTACAGTTCAGCCCCCAAGGCGCGCAGACGCGCGCGTCCATAGACTTCGGTGGCGCCCGTGCGCCGCCGCCCGGAATCCTCCGGCCCCCACCATTGGAACCGCTCGTGACGACGGTTCAGGCGCAGTTCCCCGGTCAGCTCGGATCGCGGCTCGAGCTGTACACCGGCCCAGAGCTGCCCGCTCTCCCACAGTAGCTTGCGGTTGTTGATCAGCGTGTAGTCCCCGGTTCGCCGGGCCCCTTCCACGCGAAGGCCCGCGCTGCTCATGGCGCGGTCCACCTGCACCAACAGGTTCTCGAAGCTGCCGTCGCGATAGCGCCGCAGTCCCAGCGGCGTGTATTGCCGGCCCTCGGTGTGCGCGTGGGCGTAGGACCCCGCTGCCCGCCAGACCCCGGTCTCGCGTGCGAAGAAGATGTCTTCGGTGGAGGACTCGCCGATGCCCTCGGTCAGGCGGAAATGGCTGGGAATCTCCTCCCAGTCGGGCGTCTGGGTGCGCGTCCAGATCATGCCGTCGCCGGCATCGCCCAGTGGGTCCAGAAAGGGATCGGGCGCCAGCAGGCGGACCTCTTCCAGCAACAGCGGGCTGACGGTGTGCGCGTGCGCCTCCCCGATCGACTCGCCCGTCGTCGGCGAGCCGTTGAGCCACAGCGACTGGCGCTCGATGCCCGGGCCGATCGCGTAAGGCAGATCCCACGCGATGTGGCTGCCCGCCTCGTGCAGCCCCAGGCGCGTGTGCTGCTGCAGCGCTTGCGAGAAGAGCATGGCCGAGGTGCGATAGAGCTGCCCGCGATCGATGGCGGGCGGCTCGGCCCAATCCCCGATCAGGCGCGGCGCCCAGGACTCGTCCCACCAACGGCGCTCCTTACCGCCGACGGCGACCGAATCGGGCGCAGCCCCGCTGTCGGCGGCGGCCGTCGCCAGGCTGTCATCCAGCGCGACGCCGGTCGCGAGGCTATCGCCAGCGGCACGGGGAGACCGCAGGCTGTCTTCCGGGGACGGGCCGGGGGCCGCAGCCTGGGGGATGGCGCCGGGACGCGGCTGCTGAGCGGTTGCTGGCGTTCTCCCAGAAGCCCAGAAGATCACGATCGCGAGACCAAGGACCGGGGTCAGGACGGAGCTTCGCTGGAGGAGCCGAGAGAGCGAGGGCGGGGCAGCGGAGGGTTCAGGCAGCGCCGCTTTCGAGGGCCTCGAGCTGTCGCGTGGCGTCTTCGAAGTCCGGCCTGATTCGCAAGACCTCACGCATGCACTCCTTGGCCTCGTCCAGCTCACCAACGGAGACGTGCTCCAGGCCCAGAAGGTAGGTCAGCCCGGCACACTCCTGCTTCTTGAGATCGGGGATCTCGAGCGCCTGGCGGAACTCGTGAATCGCCTCCCGATGACGCTCAAGCTGGGCCAAACACTTGCCACGCAACTCCCGGATGCGCAGCTCGAGCTCAGGCACCAACCCGCTGCACGCGAGCGCCGTATCGAATTCCTCCACGGCCTCCTCGAGCAGTCCCATCTCCTGATGGGACACGCCCAGATCGTAGTGGGCCTGGGGGTCGTTCTCCCCCACTTGCTGCCTCACACCCTCGCGGAACTCATCGAGCAGCGCCCCGATTTCCATCCAGTCCTGGTCATCGCGTGGCGCACCCTCGGCCTCGTCGCGGACGTCGATGACCGTGTCCCGCGCTTCCAGGACCGCCTTCACGGGACCCGGGTCGTCGTCGCCGGCGCCTGCATCCGCTACGCCGAGCTCGCGGAATCGCTCCATGCGCCGGAGGGCGGTCTCATCGGTGGGGCTGCGGCGCAGCACCTCGCGGAACACGCCGACCGCCGCGCTGAGATCTCCGTCCCGAATCAGCAGGTCGCCCTTGAGCGTCAGCCCACGCACGATCCCCGCATTGTCTTGAAGCGCTTTGGAGATCTCAACGAGATTCTCGACCGCCTCTACCGAGACCGGATCCTGTCGAATCCATTCCTCCACCCGCTTGCGCGCGCTGGTCCACTGCTCGGCCGCGACCGCCTCGCGCGTGGCCTTGGCCGGATCGGCCAGCCCACCGGCCTCGGCCGCATCGGCCAGCCCACCGGCCTCGGCCGAGGCGGTTTGCCCGTCCGCCTCGGCGCGCTCGGTCTCTTCGGCGCCGAAGTCGATCGCGTCCTCGGAGGCATCTTCCGGAATCACCAGGACAGACTCTTCGCCGCCATCATCCCTCGAGCCCCCGGTGTCGCACTCGTCCCCGCCCAGGTCCTCACCGGCGGCCTCGTTCCGGTCGGACACCTCGGCGGTCTCGGCCGGTCCCGAGGCGTCCTGTTCGCCGGCCAGCGCATCGAGATCGATCTCGCCGAACGCGCCGGGATCGGACGGACGGCGCGGGGCCGAGAACGACGTTGCCACATCATCGCCGTCGGCGTTCCGCGCGTCGTCGCTGGGCGGCGACCCGTACATCTCCAGATCGGCGTCCTGCGCGTCGTCGCTGCGCGGCGGCCCGGACATCTCCAGATCGGCGTCCTGCGCGCCGTCGGTGCGCGGCGAGCCGGACATCTCCAGATCGGAGTCCTGCGCCTCGTCGGTGTGCGGTGAGCGAGACGTCTCCTCATCGCCGGCTTCCAGGTCCAGCTCGATCTCGCCGGGCATGGGCGCATCACCGCCGCTTGCGGACACGGTTGCCGACCCCTGCTCCATCGGACCACGGCCGCGGCCGGCGGATTCCTCGTCGAGCCCATCCTCGTCGTCGGCGTCCAGCGAGATCTCGGTGTCGTCCACCCGCCCCACGTCGGGCGCCGTGCTCGAGCCGGCCGCCTCCGGCTCGAGGCTGCCCACGCGCAGGGCGGCTCCCGGATCGATGGCGTCGGCCCGCGCCCGCAAGTCCGCCGCGAGCTGGCCCGCACCCTCGGCCCGCGCATGATCGCTGGCCCGCACGAGCAGCTCGGCCGCCTCGTCGAGCCGATCGACCTCCTCCAGAATCGTGGCCAGCCGCAGCGCCATCTCGGCGTTGCGCGGCGCGATCGAGACCGCCGCGGCCAGGGTCTCGCGATAGTTGTCGCCGACCCGCTCCTCCTGGCTCGCCTTCTCCAGATAGCTCAGGTAGGCCGACAGGGCGTCACCGTAGAGCTCATCGGCCGCGTAGAGCTCGCCCAGGAAGCGGTACACCGAGATCTGCTCGGGCTTGAGACGGATGATCTTGCGGCACAGGGCGATGCCGTTACGGTGGAATCCGAGCTTGCTGTAGGCGCGAATCGCGGCCTCGTAGTGGGAGACCGCCTCGTCGCGACGACCGATTCGCTCGTGCAGATCCCCCACGTAGAGGTGATCGTACGGATCGGATTCGCCCGAGTTCAGCAGCGGCTGGTAGGCATCGATCGCCTTGGCGATCTGGCCCGATTTGGCCAGCTTCTGCGCGCTCCGCCTGATGGATATATGCTTCTGCAATGCTGGCGACCCCCGCGCCCGCAGCCGGGTTCGTCAAGCCCAGTAACCACGCTTCTGGTATCCGTATCGACCGGCTTCGCGCTGATCTCAACCAACCGTACGGGGAATCTTGGACCCATGGCGGGAAAGGACGAGCCACCCGGGACATCTGACGTGGCCGCAAGGACTCAGGGGCGTCGCGTCAAGCGCCCGCAGGCTGGCTCCCACCGCGCCTCACAGCCACGGGCGCCTGGCGGCGGATGACCGTTTCGCCGCCCAGCACCAGGTCGCGTAGATCCGGATAGCCCACGTGGTAGGGCAGGCGGGCATAGGAGGGCGCCGCAAGAACTTGTGCATCCGCATGATAGCCGGGCGCCAGGGCGCCCACCTCGCGCTCCAGACCCAGGGCGGCGGCGGCGTTGTAGGTGGCGGCCGTCACCGCCTCGGCCGGCGTCAGACCCATCTGGAGGCACCCAAGGGCGATGATCCAGGGCATCGATTCGGTCATGGAGCTGCCGGGATTGCAGTCGGTGGCCAGCGCCACCGCCACCCCCCGCTCGATCATCCTGCGCGCGGGCGCGTACGCGCGGGCGCGCAGGGAGAAGAGGGTCCCCGGGAGGAGCACACCGACCACGCCGGCCTGCGCCATGCGGTCCATGCCTTCCTCCGAGATACAGCCCAGATGGTCGGCGGAGACGGCGCCCAGCTCGGCGGCCAGCTCGGCGCCGCCGGTGGGCTCGATCTCGTCGGCGTGCAGCTTCAGGCCCAGACCCGACTCCCCCGCCGCCTTCAAGATCCGGCGCGACTGCTCGGTCGTGAAGACCCCCTTCTCGCAGAAGACGTCGCAGAAGCGCGCGACGCCCAGAGCGGCGGCTTCGGGGATCATCCGCTCCACGAGCAGGTCCACGTAGGCGTCGGGGCGCTCGCGGTAGGCGCGGGGAATCTCGTGGGCGCCCAGATAGGTGGCGACCACCCGGAGCCGGTGGCGCCCGGCCAGCTCGTCGATGAGGCGCAGCGCGCGAAGCTCCTGTTCGGGATCCAGGCCGTAGCCGGTCTTGATCTCCACCGTTCCGGTGCCGAAGGCGGCCATCTGGTCCATGCGCCGCAGCGACTCGGCCAGCATCGCCTCACTGTCCGCATCGTGGAAGGAGCGCACGCTCGAATGGATCCCGCCGCCGGCCGCAGCGATCTCCATGTAGCTCTTCCCACGCAAGCGCTCCTCGAATTCCCACTCCCGCGTGCCGCGGAAGAGCACGTGCGTGTGCGGGTCGACGAACGCGGGCATCACCACGCAGCCGCTCGCATCGATCTCGGTCCCCCCATCGCGGACCGCGTGCTCAGCCAGGATCTCTTCGGTGCGGCCCACCGCGATCACGCGCCCTTCGTCCGCCGCCAGGGCGCCGTCCGCGACCATGCCCAGCTCGGTCATCTGCGCGCCCCGCTTGGGCCCGCCACCGGCCGGCGGCGCGAGGGTGAGGAGCTGCTGGGCCGAGTGGATCAGCAAGGAAACCGGGCGCTTCATGAGATCGACTCCTGATCAGGCCACGGGCGGAACGTCGTCGCCCGGAAGCTCGGTCGGCGGCGATTCACGCCGCACCGTTTCGCCCGGCCCCGCCGGGCGCTGCTGAGATTCCCCCGCGGCGTCCGCCGGCGCGAACCACGAGCGCACGCGCTCGAGAAGCTCGCGGCCGTCGCTCACCGCCTGGGGCGCCGACGGAAGCGCGCGGCAGAAGACGGGCGCGTAGCGGGCACGCATCATCCGCGGATCCAGCACGACGCAGACGCCCCGATCACCCCGCCGCCGAATGAGTCGTCCCACGCCCTGGCGCACGCGCAGGACCGCATCGGGCAGCGCGACCTGCTGGAAGTAGCTCGCCTGGCCTTCCTCCGTCCAGCGCTCGGTCAGCGCCTCGACGCGCGGGTCGGTCGGCACTTGAAAGGGCAACCGCGTCAGGATCAACATCTCCAGGTCCCGACCGGGGAAGTCGACGCCCTGCCAGAAGCTGGCCGTCCCCAGCAGGACGGCCCGTCCCGCGGCGCGGAAGCGTTCGATCAGCGGCGCGCGCGGCGTGTCGCGTCGCTGGGCCAGAATCTCGAGGCCGGCCAGCTCGCTCCTCGCCTGGAGATCCTGCCAGACGTCCAGGAGCGTGCGGTGTGAAGTGAACAGCACCAGGGTCTTGCGGTGCACGGTCGCCAGAAGCCGGGCGATGGTCTGACTGAGGAAGGCCTCGTAGCCCCCCTCGCGCGGGTCGACGCCGTGCGATGCGACCAGCGTCAGGAGCTGGCGGTCGAGATCGAAGGGACTCTCCAACTGAAGCTCCACCGCCTCGCCGCGCTCCAGGCCGACCTGGCGCTCGAAATAGGAGAAATCGTCGCCCGCCGCCAGCGTCGCCGATGTCAGCACGACCGCCGCGTGCGTATCGAGCAGGTGTTCGCGAAGCGCCCCGCCCGTCTCCAGGGGAATCGAGGAGAGCTGGGGCCCGCGCGTCTTCGACGCCTCCAGCACGTAGACGTGCTCGCGACCCTCCGGCGCCAGCAGCCGGGCCAGCGTGTGGACTTCCTCCTCGACCTCCTCGAGCGAGACCCCTGCCGCTTCGAGCACGTCGGTGACCTCGGGCGCGGGATCGGGCGTGGTCAGCACCTTGGCGACCGCCCCGTGCAGGCGGCGGCCCTCCTGGACGATCCGTTGGACGGTCTGCAGCATCATCTCGCCCTCGGGAGACAGCAGCCCTTCGTCCGCGGCGCGGCGGTCGTACCGGCGCCGCTGGCCCGCTGGTGGAAAGCCCGCCGTCGTCTCCAAGGCGCGGAAGTAGCCACGGGCCTGTTCCAGCGCGGCCCGCGCCTCCTTTTCGAAATCGCGCACGCGCCCCAGCAGGTTCCGCCGCGTCACCTGCGAGGGGACGGCGCGCAGCACCCGCCGAAGCCGGTCGCTCATCCCCGGCTCCCCGGAGCCTCCCAGCCGCAACAACTGCTCTTCGAACGACCGGCGCGAGACCACCGCGGTCAGAGGATCGAGGGCCGCGTCGGGGAGCTGGTGGGCCTCGTCGATGATGACCACGCGGTGGTCGGGCAACACGCCGCCGCTGAGCATGTCCGCCAGCAGGAGCGAGTGGTTGACCACGACCAGATGGGCTTCACGCGCGTCTCGGCGCGCCTTTTTGTGGAAGCAGCCCGTGTCGGGCCGGCACAACCGGCCGCGACAGAACCTGGCATCCCCACCGATCTGGCCCCAGATCCCGGCGCCCCGCGGCCCCAGATCGGGCGCTTCGGAGAAGGCGCCGCTCTCGGTCGCGTTCACCCAGGCCTGCAGCTTCTCGACCGCCCAACGCCCGTCGGGGCCGGTCCCCTTCTCCTCCACGAAGAGGTCCCAGCGCCGACGGCAGAGGTAGTTGGCGCGTCCCTTGAGCACGGCGATCTTCAGGTCCGGATGGACGAGCCGCCGCAAGCGGGGCGCCTCGTGGTTCAGGATCTGGTCCTGCAGGTTGCGTGTGTAGGAGCTGATCACGACCGGCTCGCGAAAGGCCCGAGCGTACAGGGCGGCCGGCACCAGATAGGCCATCGTCTTGCCGACCCCTGTCGGGGCTTCGACGACCAGCATCCACTCGTTGAACAGCGCCTCCAGGACCCGCGTGCCCATCGCGAGCTGCTGGGGCCGGGGATCGTAGGCATCGACGACCTTCGCGAGCAGACCTCCCCCGCGCAGGATCTCTTCGAGTTTGCGTTGCTCGCGATGCATGCGCCCCCGACGCCCTTGTGCGCTCCGGCCCCGGCGGTCCGCGCGCGCTGGTGACCGCCCCGGCCCGCCGAGCGGCCTGCCTGAAAACACCCCTAGCAAGACAGCGACCGGTCCAGGCTAGCCGAGCCCGTCGGCGCCCGCAAGGGAAGGCGCGCGGGGGTGGCTGGACAACGTGCGGCCGCAGCGCGGGGTGGCTGGACAACGTGCGCCGGAAGCGCGCGGGGGTGGCTGGACAACGTGTGCCGGAAGCGCGGGGGGTGGCTGCCCACCGTGCAGCCGCAGCGCGGGGCGCCGCTTGGTTGGAGGGCGGCGGACGCTCAAATGGAGGTTGCAATCACCTTCCGCCTCGGGCTCCATTGCGCTCGACCGGACGGCAGCGCGCGCCGCGGCGCGCGCACGTCGGCCATGCTGGAATCGCAGGCGGAGGCTTCCATGGCGCATCAGCCCTCACCGGCCGCTCGCGTCGCCGAGCTGCGCCGGCTCATCGCCTACCACAACCGTCGCTACTTCGTCGACGGGGAGCCGGAGATCTCCGACCGGCAGTTCGATGCGCTCCTGCACGAGCTCGAGGAGCTCGAGCACCGCCATCCGGAGCTCGACGATCCCGACAGTCCGACCCACCGCGTCGGCGGCGAGCCGCTGGCCGGCTTCGCCACCGTCGCGCACAGCAGCCCGATGCTGAGCTTGCAGAACACCTATGAGGAGGCCGAGGTGCGCGATTTCGATGCGCGCCTGCGCCGGCTGCTCGATCTGCCGGGCTCGCCCGCCTACGTGGTGGAGCTGAAGATCGACGGCGTCGCCATGGCCCTCCACTACCGCCGCGGCCGCTTCGCGCAGGCGATCACCCGCGGCGACGGCACGCGCGGCGACGATGTCACCGCCAACGTGCGCACCATCCGCGGACTGCCCCTCGTGCTGGAGCCCGCCTCAAGGAGTACGGGCCTCCCCGAGCGGATCGAGTTCCGTGGAGAGGTCTACTTCGCCCGCAGCGCGTTCCTGAGGCTGAATGCCGGCCGCCAGGCGGCCGGTCAGAGGCTCTTCGCGAACCCGCGCAACGCCGCGGCCGGGACCCTGAAGCTCCTCGCCCCCCGGCAGGTGGCCGAGCGGCCCCTGGCCGTCTTCGCCTACCAGGTGGCCGCGGGCCTGCCCCGCGCGATCACCACGCAGTGGGACGTGCTCGCGTTTCTCCGCCGGCTCGGTCTGCCGGTCAACCCTCACGCGCGGCGCGCCGCCGACATCGAGGAGGCGCTCGCGATCTTCGACGAGTGGCGCGATCGCCGCAGCCAGCTCGACTACGAGACCGACGGCATGGTGCTCAAGCTCGACAGTCTCGCCGGACAGCGAGAGCTGGGCGCAACCAGCAAGGCCCCGCGCTGGGGCATCGCCTACAAATTCGAGACCGAGCACGCCGTCAGCCGCGTGGTGGCCATCGGTGTGCAGGTGGGACGCACCGGCGCCGTCACGCCGGTGGCCGAACTGGAGCCCGTGAGCCTGCTGGGCACGACCGTTCGACGCGCGACGCTGCACAACGCCGACGAGATCGAGCGACTGGGCGTGCGCATCGGAGATGCGGTCACGATCGAGAAGGGCGGCGAGATCATCCCCAAGGTGACCGGCGTGTTGACCGACCAACGCGTGGGCACCGAACGACCCTTCGTCTTTCCCGATCGCTGCCCGGTGTGCGACCACCCGCTGGAGCGCGCGCCCGAAGAGGTGGCGATCCGCTGCGTCAACGAGCACTGCCCCGCGCAGCTCAAGCGACGCCTGCTGCACTTCGCCGCCCGCGGCGCGATGGACATCGAGGGCCTGGGCGGCTCGCTCGTGGAGCAGCTCGTCGACCGCGGCCTGCTTCGCAATCTGCCCGACCTGTTCGCGCTGCGTGCCGAAGCGCTGGCCCAGTTGGATCGGATGGGCGAGAAATCAGCCGCCAACCTGGTGGCGGCGATCGAGCAGGCGCGGTCCCGCCCGTTGCACCGGCTGATCTTCGGTCTGGGCATCCGCCATGTGGGTGCCCATGCCGCCCGCATTCTGGCCGGTGCGTTCGGATCCATCGAGGCGCTGGCGCAGGCCGACGCCGATGCGCTTGCCCAGCAAGAAGGGATCGGCCCCGTGGTCGCCGCCTCGGTGGAGCGGTACTTCCGCGACCCGGCCACGGTCCGACTCCTCGATGAGCTTCGCGGCGCGGGCGTGACCCTGGAGGACGCTCCCTCCCCGAGCGTCGGATCACCTGCGGCCGGCTCGGCGGCGCTCGCGGGACAGACGTTCGTCCTCACGGGAACGCTGCCGTCGATGACGCGCGAGGAGGCCCGCGCCCTCATCGAACGTCACGGCGGGCGCGTGACCTCCTCGGTCAGCAAGAAGACGACCTATGTGGTCGCCGGGGCCGATCCGGGCTCGAAGCTCACCAAGGCCGAGCGCCTCGGTGTCGCCGTCCTGGATGAAGCCGGCCTGCGGGCGCTTCTGCCCCCCGCGCAGACGTAGCCGCACCATCGCGCACGCCCCACTCGCCGAGGTGGCTGCGGGGTTGCGCCGCCCCGGCGCCGAGGTGGCTGCGGGGTTGCGCACGCCCCACTCGCCGAGGTGGCCGCGGCGCCATGCTAGCGGATGGCCCCGTAATCGATCTCCAGCGCGAAGCGGCTCTCCAGCTCGTCGACGCGGGCCGCCAGACTGTCCTCCAGAATGCGACGCTGGAGATCACGCTTCACGAACGGCGCCGCCTCCTCGAAGTCCAGCGTGTTGGGCTCCTTGCGGAAGTAGACCCGCAGGATGACCCACTCGTTGCCCACCTGCAGCGGCTCCGTGATGGTCGGCGTCCCATCGGGCTTGGGCGCAAACGCCATGGCCGCCGCGGTGATCTGCGGGTAGGGCGGCCCCGAGGTGGGATCGAGCATCGCCTCGAACTCGACGCGCTGGTCGACCTTGCGAGCCTCGCTGGCCGCGAAGGGGAACTGGGTCCCGCCCTGGAGCTGCTCGTAGGTGCGCCACGCCAGGTCACGCAGGTCGGCCGGGAAGCGGATGAAGCCGTAGCCGACCAGGTCCCTCGACACGTAGTCGTCCTCGTGGCTCTCCCAGTACCTGCGCACGTCGGTCTCGCTCACCTGGTCACGATAGACGGCCAGGGTCGCATTGTAGTAGGCGTCGAGGAACAGCTCGTCCTCGCGCATCTGCTTCTTGGCCAACAGCTCGGGGTCCTCCAGCGCGCCGTCCTCGGTCGCTTCCTTCATGAGCATCCAGCGCGTCATGCGCCGCTGGATCTGCGAGCGGATGCGCTCGGCGTCCCCGGTGGTCGGCCAGTAGTCGAGGTCCACCTTCCAGAGCGTGTCCAGGAAGTCGCCGATGGTGAGCACGCCGCCCGACCATCGCACCAACGGCAGCGCGCGCTCGTCGGCCGTGAAGCGGCCCACCGGCGGCTCGAGACCTTGGTAGTCGACATGGATGCCCTGCGCCTTGAGCATGTTGAGCGAGTCGTGCATGGCGTTGAAACGCTGCGCCACGACGTCGATGTGGTCATCCAGGATCTCGATCGCGTACTCGCGCTCGTAGCGCTGGATCAGCTTCTGCATCTCAGCGGTGCGGTAGTAGTTCTCGGCCATCTCGACCGCCTTGGCCCGGACATCCTCGATCGGAACGTCGCGCACGCCGCCGAGCTGGATCACGTGCCACCCGTAGCGCTGGGTCTCCACGGGACCGCCGACATCGCCTTCCTCGGTCAGTTGATCGAAGAGCACGCCGCTGATGGCCGGATCGAGCTGCGGCCGGTTCACCCAACCCACATCGGCGTAGATGATCGACTCCGGATTGCGCTCGGCGTATTCCTGCGCCGTGGCCTCGAACGCGCCGCCCGCCTGGATCGCGTCGTAGATCTCCTGGGCATCGGCCTCGTAGCGGGAGACGACATGACGGATGTAGCGCTCGTGCGTCATGATCGCGGCTAGAGAGTCGATGTAGCTCTGGGGCACGTCGATCCGGGCGCGCACCTTGGGCCAGTGGTGCATCATGACGTTCTTCTCGAGCCAGCGATCGAGCATCATCGACTCGCGCGGCGGCAGTTGGTGGTCGAAGTACTCGCGCGCGTTCTGGACCAGCAGCTCCTTCTTGGCCACCAGCTCCACGAATTCCTTACGGGCTTCGTAGTCGTCATTGCGCCAGTGGTTGGGACCGTGGATCCGGTCGTAGGACGCCACGATCTCCGAAAGCGGCACGGTCCGTCCTTCCAACGCAATCACGATCGGGTCCTGCTCCTCGGGAGCACAGCCCAATCCCACCAGGGCCGCCAGCGAGAGCGCGCCCATCAGCCAACCCCAGCTCTTCCGCATCGATCTCGGCATCGGATCCATTCCTTCCTCACGCCCGGCGTTCAATCCGCCCGGGCCGCTCGCGTTCGTCGCAGCTCCAGTCTCCCATCCCGAGCGCGGCCGTCTCCGGTCGGACACGCGCCGAAGCCGGCCCGCCGCAAGGGAGGAGTCTACCCTCGGCGCGCAGGTCCTTCAACCTAGGCGTGGACCCCGTCCGCCCACCCCACTCCGGACTCCGGGCAGGGGCCCGCCAAGGGCGCAGGGGCCCGCCATCCGGTCAACCCGCCAAGGGCGCAGGCGCCCCGCCATCCGGTCAACCCGCCAAGGGCGCAGGCGCCGTGCGCGTCGTCATCCATCAGAATCGGCTGACCAGGCCGAAGTGGATTCTTCCCTTCCATATCGGCTCCCCGCCGGGAACTGCATAGTCCAGGCGCAGGTTCCCCGCCCGCGACGGCGCCTCCACCCCGAGGCCGGCCGACCAGAGGAACCGGTTGCCCGCGCCGCCTCCGTAGAGACCGCTCGGCGATGGGAGCCACTCGCGGATCCAGGCCACGTCGCACAGGGCGTAGAATCGAGCGCCCGCTGCCGAAGGGCGCGGGCCCAGCTCGGTGCGCTGGATCAGGTAGCGGCTGGCCCGCCGCGCGGCCTCGAAGTATCCCCGCACCGAGGCCGCCCCACCAACGGTCAGCGCGTCCCCGCGCAGAAGGCTGTCGGCGCCGGTGACCAGCGCCGCGTCGTTCTCCCACGCCAGCAGCCAACCGCCCGCCGGCAGCCACGCGCGCGTCTGCAGCCTCGCACGGCGGATCGTCTCGTCGTCGTCCGACGTGCTGGCCAGATCGAGGCGGAAGGCCCATCCGCGCTCGCCGCGCAAGCGGCCCGCTGCGCTGCGGCGCACCCCGAAGCGAGCCGTCTGCCGTTGACGCGCACTGCTGGCGGCGTCGCCCAACACCAGTCGACTCCAGCTCCAGCCCGCTGAGACGTCCCAGGATCCCCCCGCGCCATAGAGCAGGTCGGCGCCCCAGCTCGTCTCCGCATAGAGCGTGTCCTCCAACACGTGCGTGAGCTGGGCGTCGGCCGCCAGGGGCAGTCGCCAGACGAACGGCTCGTGCCAGGCGAGCTCGAACCGGCTTTCCCGGTCCCGCTGAGCCTGCCACAGCACCCCGACGCGCCGGCCCGTTCCGAACAGGTTGCCCAGGTTGAGATTGACGTAGCCGAAGAGCCCGCCCTGCTCGCCGCTGTAGCCCAACAGGCCGCTGAACTGGTTCACGCGCTCCTCGCGCAGGCGAAAGAGCACCGCCGGACGCGCGCTGTCGGGCCACTCGCGCTGCTCGGGGGGACGCACCAGGTAAGGCCCGGCCACCTCGGCGAAGAGGCCGGTCGCCAGCAGTGTCTCCCGCGCTCTCCACCAACGTCGGGCGCTGTAGGTCTCCGGTGTCGCCTCCCACCCGACCGTACGGAGGAGGAAGCCGCGCCGCGTGGCCCGCCGCCCCTCGAAGCGCACGTCGCTGACCGTCACGTGGGGACCAGGCGCCGCGCGCAGGCGCAGCATGACCAGCGAATCGGGCGAGGTCAGCTCGTGTCCCGTGAGACGCACCCGCCCCAGGGGGTGACCCTGCTCCGCCCACCCCTCCAGAACCTCCCCGATCCGGCGGGCGATCGCCGCTTCGGGCGATCCACGCACGGGCCAGGGCTGCGGCGCGCCCCGAGGTCCTGGAATCGCCGCGGATCCCTCGAATGGCGCAGGTGTCCCGGATGGCGCGGCCCCCCCGGACGTCCCAGGTGTCCCGGATAGCGCGGAGGTCCCGGATGGCGCCGATCCCAGGGATGCCGGGTCGCTCCCCGGAGGGCAATCCGGACAGTCCCATTGAAGCCGATAGCCACGCACGGGACGGCCCGGATCCAGGGCCCAGACGCTGTCGGCCCCCGCGCAGAGCGTGGCGTCGAAGAAACCGCGCTCGGCCAGTTCACGCAGCAGGGCGGGCCCGACATCCTCCCGGGCACTCAGGCGGCCCGCCCAAGCCTCGCGCGCGCGCTGCGAGTCGGCCAGGCGCCCTGGAGCGATGCCCTCGGGCCCCCCGCAAGAGCCGGCCAGCAGGGCCAGGAGCAGGACGGCCGGCACCGCAACGGGACCCGGCCGCGCCGCGAGCCCGCCCGGTCCGCTGGGCCCCTCTGCTCGACCGCCCGATCTCAATGGGCGCCTCCCTCTTCCGGCCCTAGATGCACGGTTTCATCCTCTCTTCGATTTCGAACCAGACCGTACCGCACCAGGCTGATCCCCAACCGAGCCGGCGCGCGGCCAAGCCAGGCCGAGAACAGACCGTCCCGCACCCCACCGATCCCGAGCCGCGCCGGCCTAGAAGTACGCTCGCGCCTCCATCCGTCCGGTCACCACCGTTCGGCGCCCCTCGCGGCTGTCCACCCGCAGCCACAAGCTCGTCGTGACGCCCTCGCGGGGGCGGATCGAACCGTTGAGGGTGAGACGCCATCCCGGACGCTCCACGGTGAACCCCCGCGCCCCGAAGTCCAGATCATCCGACCAGCGCCGCTCGACATTCAGCTCCACGCGCCCGCGCAGTCGGAAGTCGGCCACCGCGCCGACCAGCGCCTTGGTTTCGATGCGCCGCCGGTCGTCGGGCGCGAACGTCTCGCGCGTGATCTCGCTGCCCACCCGTGCCGAGAAGGGGTCCCAGAACCGCCACGTTCCCTCGAGGCCCGCGCGCCAGCGCACGCGCTGTTCGAAGCTCACCTCCCCGCCGGCGCCCTCCTGCAGCACCGAGCGCCGCTCGCGGTCCCGCAGCAGGTCGAGCTGCATTCGCAGCCGTTCCCGGGCGTTCCAGCTTGCCTCCAACGTGTGGGCCAAGGTGCGCTGCCGGCGGGTGAACCCGCTCGCGCTGCGTTGGGTCGACCGGCGCTCCTCGGTGCGCCAGCGCGGCGTCGGCATCCGCGCCGACCCTCTCCATTGCAGCTCACCGCGCACGGTGCCCTGATGACTGCGGGCCGGGGCGTCGCCGGTAACGATGGGGCCGGGATCTTCCAGCAACGCGGAGACGGAGCGCGGCGTGCGTAGCTGCATGCGCGCGTAGAACGACGCATCCAGCCCCGCCAGCGCTTCGGGCTCCAGGCGGGCCAGGGGGCGCCCACCCAGACGCAGCGCGGTGTCGAGACGCGTCTCCAGCCGACTGGAATCGCCCTCGGCGTAGTAGAGCTCGTAGTCGCCCACCCCCACGTACTGACCCAGGCTGTCGTAGTGCCCCCCTTCGGTGCCCACGTAGACCAGCCGCTCGGTGAGCAGCGGCGATTCCTCCACCGTCAGCTTCCCCCGCCATTCGCCGCGAAAGAGCCGCTCGGCGGCCCGGTGGCTGACCACCCAGTCGGCCAGGTCGGAGCGGCTGAGCAGCCGCCCCTCGCCGTCGCGTGCGCTGTTGCGGGCGTAGAGCAAGTGGACCAGCCCTCCCCCGCCCGCGGCCTCGTTCTCCACCTGAAAGAGCCGGCGGCGGCCCGTCTCGGATCGTCCGGCGGCGCCGCGCTCGAAATCGCGGCGCAGGCGGGTGGTGATGGTGGTCTGCATCCAGGAGAGCAACCGGCCGCTGCCCGCCCTGATCGAGTAGGACTCGAAGGCCTCCCCGCGGGTCTGCGCGCCGGTCCCCCGCTTGAGATCTTCGAACTCGACGATCCCTTCGAGCGCGAACCGCCCCAGCCAGCCGACGCGACCCTCGCCGCGGGTCTCCCGCCCCGGCTCTCCGCGGAGCCGCGAACGCCCCAACCAGACCTCCGCCCGCCCGTGCAGGGGACCGCTGCGCAGGGCGCGCACATGCCAGCGCCGACCCGTGTATCCCCTCGGAGCCTCCAAGCGCTCGAACTCCGCGAGCAGGTCCGCGCCCCCCCCGGGGCGGATCTGCAGGCCGGCCGCGCCGCGTCGGTCGCGTCCGTTGACCAGACCCGCGGGGGCATTCCACCGCCGGTGATAGAAGGCCGGATCGATCGCCTCGGGCGCCTCGAAACGTTCCTCGACACCCCGATAGCGCGCGAAGAGGCGCACGGCGTCGGCGCGTCCGCCCCACAGCACCGCGGGGCGCCAGCTTCCTTCCACCCGTGCGGCTGCGCCGGCGTTGTCGTCGTCGTCCTGCGGCGAGAGCACATTGCGGTCGTACCAGGAAACCGCACCCTCCCCCGTGATCGTCAGTCCCGCGCCGAGCGCTCCGCCTGCGCGCAGCCCGACGACATCGCGCGATTCGGGGAGCTGCAGCGAACGGCCCGGCAGAAAGTCGGCCTGACGGCGTCCGGCGTAGACGTAGATCACCTCGCCGCCGGCCAGCGTCGAATCCCGGTAGTCGCCTTCACGTTCGCTCACCTGCACGAAGTCCACCTCGTACGATCCGCGGTAGTCGCCCAGGGAGTCGACCCCCAAATAGACGAAGATGGCCGCTTCGAGCGTGTCGGACTCGACCAGCTCATAAGGTCCCTGCCCGGCACCCACGAAGCGCACGCCTCCTTCCAGGGCGGCCGTGCTCGAATCACCGGCGGCCCTCAGCAGCGCACGCTCCTCGTCGCTCAGCTCCAACGTGGGAGAGCTGCCCGGGTCGTCGCGCTCGCGCACCCACGCCACGCTCACCGAGCGGGCGCTGTCGCCCGTCGCCGAGTCGAGCGCGTAGTAGCTGCGCTCGAAAACGCCGCGGCGCACCTGATACTCCACGCGGATCTCGCTGCGCGCCGTGATCGGGTTGCGCGTGGTGAAGAGGATCTCGCCGCGGGAGTAGTCGACCGTGTAGTCCGCCTCCTCGCCTCGCTCCAAGCGCCGCCCGTCGAGCCAGACCCGCTCGCTGCCGGCGATCAAGAGCGCCTCCTGTCCCGGGCGGCTGGTGACGATCCGGTAGGGCCCCTGCTTGCCGTCCTCGCCGAAGAACTCGGTCGCGGCGTGCTGGCCCGTGCCGCGGCCCACCACGCCCCCTCCCCGCACCCGTCTCTGCTCCGCGCGCGCGCTCAAGCCCTCCAGCTCGCGCCGGTGGGCCAGGAAGCCGACCTCGTCGTGGCGCACTGTGAGATCGCCCAGGTGCATCTGGCCCCACGGAGAGGTGACCGAGATGAGGACCTTGTCCAGATCGGCCAGCTCCGCGGTCGTCCCCTCGGGCTGCAGCGGCAGGTTGCGGTCGGTCAGCACCGCGCTCACCTGCACGTCCTGCGCCAACTGGCCGCGAATGGTCAGATCGAGGGACTGATTGAGCGTCACGTCTTGCCGGTTGCCGAACTCCAGCGACAGGGTCTTGCTGCCCCCCACCTCGAGACGCGCGCCCGCGGGAAGCCCACGTCGGCGGTCGACCGCCTCGGGGCCCGCGGCCGCGCCCGGCTCGGGCTCCCCTTCTCCGGCGACGATCTCCCTGCCGGGGCCCTGCCAGCGCGTCGGCAGGTCGAGCGGAAGATAGCGGTAGCGGGCGCGGATGGGCGACGTCGACTCGGGCCCCTCACCGATCCAGACCAGGCGGCCACCCACCGGATCCAGCAGATAGTCGCGCCCGGCGCGAAAGATCACCGTGTCCTGAACGACCTCGAAACGATCGGCATCGATCAGCCGGTGGGGCAACATCAGCGTGTCGCCGCTGACCGGTTGCGCGAGCAGCACCTCGGCGGCTCCCACCCGCCGGCAGACCGACTCCGCACGGGCTGTGTCGCCCGGTGCCGTCGCCACCCGAGCCGGCGCGCGGGCCGCGTCGCCCGAATCCAGCTCGGTGGCGCTCAGCCCACCGCAACACAGCCCCAGCCCCAGGCCCAGCGCTCCGAGCAGCCGGGCCCCTCGGCGGCCGCGGCTAGGGCGCACGCTGCGAGCCACCCGAGGTCTTCCTCTCCCGATACGCGAGTTGGAAGACGCGCACGCGGGCCCCTTCGGCATCTGCGATCAGCAGGCGGTCCTCGAAACCCACGGCCACGTCATGAATCCGCTGCTCCGACGGTTCGCCGGGCAGTCCGACCATCCACGGCGCACCGCCACCGGGCGGCAGCGCCCAGAGCCCTCCGGCGCGCTCCTCACCAAGGAACGCGTTGCCCCAGGCGTCGACCGCCAGGCCCCGGACCCGCACGTCGGAGGCGTCGGAGCCCGGCCAACGCCGTTCTTCGATCAGTTGCCCGCTGGGATCGAGCACCATGACCGCCGGCGGGCGTGTCTCCAGCAGATACAGGTTGCCGCGCCCGTCGACCTCCAGGGCCAGAGGGGCCACGGGCTGCCAGTCTCCCCAGGTCGTGAGCTGCTGCAGGAAGGCGCCGGCGGCGTCGAAGTGAAGGATGCAACCGCACGCGGCATCCAGTACGAAGAGGTTGCCCGCGGGGTCGAGACAGAAATCGGAGGCGTCGTCGAGACGCACCCCGGCCGCGGAAGCCGCGGCTTCCAAGTCCAAGCGTGTCTCCCACGATCCGCGCAGATCGTAACGATCCACCGCGCGCGCCTCGGGATCGAGCACGAAGATCTTCAAACCCGCGCTCGCGCACACCCGATCGGCGAAGCTGATCTCGCGCCCGGTCTGGCCCTGCTCCCCGTAGCCCATCCACGCGCCCTGGGCATCGAGCAGAAACAGCCGGTGGCGGCGACCTTCGATGCCGGCGATCACGCCGGTGGGATGGATGTCGATCGCGATGGGTCGCAGGGACCCGTGGGCGTCGAAGGTCCAGTCATCGACGTGGCGCGCCCCGGTGGCGATTCGATCGGAGGCCAGATGCGCCGCGATCCCCGAACCGGACTTCTGCGCGGGGACCGGTCCCGCCGTCATGGCTGCGAGAAGCGCGACCACCAGAAGGCGGCCGGCGATCGAAGGGCGGCATGCGATCATGGCTCACTGGTCGAGCGGCCAGCTCAACCCCACGTAGCTGGTTCCATCTGGACCGGGGCGAACGTACAGCGCCCGTCCCGCGGATCCTTCTCCCCGCCGGGCGGACCGGGCGGCGTCCACCGCGCTCAGCACACGGTTGAGCAGCGCCAGACCCAGTGCCTGGTCGGAGCGCCGGAAGGAGTTGCGGCTATCCTTGCGCATCTCGAGATAGCTGTCCCGGTGCGCCTGCGAGCGCCATTCCCACGCCTGGTCGGGGGCCGGCATGCGCTCGGCGACGTAGACCTCCCGCTGCGCGATGTCGTCGCCGAAGCGCGCGCGGGCCTCGCGCATGAGTTCGTCCTCGTATTCGGCGCTGCTTGTGTAGCGGCCCAGATTGCGGTAGTACCCGTCGGGACGACCGTCGGCGTCGGCCACGCTGGCGAAGAGCTCGGCGTAGTCGACGTAGCGGTTCTGGCGCACCTCGCCCTGTACCCGGAAGGCCACGAAACTGATGGCGATGGCCGCTTCGGCCACCATGAAGAGCTTGCCGCGGTCACGGTGGCCGGTCAGCATCTGTCCCCAGCCGGGCAGGATCAGCGAGGCTCCGATGGCCTTGATCGGGGAGATGCTGCGGCTCGCGCGTCCGGCTCCAGTTCCAGTGTGATCGTCGGAGAACCCTAGCCCGCTGGAAGCCTGTCGGGCGACATTCCACGCCCGCTCGCTCCCGGAGGCCTCGGCCAGCGGCGCCAGGGCGTTCCCGGACGGCGCAACGCTCACGTCGAAGGAGCCCCGCGCGCCCTCGGGCAACGCCGGTCCCGGCACCGATTCGCCGGCGCGCGCACCGGGCTGGTCGGCCGGACGCCCCTGATAGCCGATGTGGTACAACCCCAGCCCCGGATGCACGCCTGCGGCGACGGGCCCCGTCCAGCACGTGACGAGAAGCGCCGCGAGCGGCAGAAGCGACGCGAGGCGACGGCCGGCCGACGGCGCGGCCGGAGGAACCGTGCCCCCGCGGCGCGCGGCGCATGGCGAAGCGGGGTCGCCACGCCCGACGCGGTGAGGTTTCTTCTGCTGCGGCCCAGGCGGCGCCTTGCCCATGACGAGGCCCCTCTCAGTCGAATGTGGTTCCGAAGACCAATTGCGGATGCGGCTCGCGCGGAACGTCCGCCAACCGCACCCCGAGCTGCGCCACGCCCGCCACCCGCACGCGACGGGCTTGGAGAAACGCGTCCACCGCTGACACCACGTGGTTCAGGAAGATGAGCCGCCCCGAGAGCCGCTTGGCGTCCAGGAGATCCTCACGATCGTCCCAGAGGCCCAGATAGAGGTCGCGGCTGAGCTGGGTGTCCCACCCGCAGGCGTAGATGTCGCGCGTGACGTAATCGTAGAAGCGGTTGCCGCCCCGCGCCGATGCCTCCGCGATCAGGCTGTCGGCTTCCACGGACCAGTTGTCGCAGCCGCAGCCGGCCGCCAGGCAGCTATCGGGATCCTGCGCGACACGCTGATACCGATCGTAGTCCCAGTATTCGCCGGAGAACGTCACCAGATCGTCACGCTTGTTCTCGCTCTGGTGACGGAAGGACAGCCAGGCCATCCATCCGGTGATTTCGAGTGCGGCGAAGGTCAGGCCCCGCAGCACCGACCCGTTGCGAAGCTGTCCGGCGCCGGGCACCACCGCCGACATCAGCGCCGGCACCAGCGCCTGACGCGTGGTCGGACTGGACCCCGACGCGCTGGAAACCTCGGCCTGCGCCAGTCCGGGAAGGAACTCCCGGCCGGGGTTCGCCGTGACACCCGCCGGGTGCGTAGGGACCAACTCGGCGCGGAGATTCCGCTTCGCCTCCGCCCTGAGCGTCCGCACACAGGCTTGCTGCCACAGCGTGAGCCCCGGATAGGACCCCGCGACGGCGCGGGAGGCGCAAGATTCGCGCGGCACGCACCCGGCTCCCGGGCTTCCCGCGTCCTGCCCGCCCGGGGTTTCCGGAGCGCCGGGCGTCGCGCCGGCGGCCGGGACCAGCGCCACCGTTACCAGCAAGCCGGCGCAGACCACGCAGAGGACGCAGATGACCCCCAGGAGCCGTCTGGCATTCCTACCCGTAGCGTTCATGCAAACCTCTCCGCTGCGGACACGACCCTTCCGCGGCCGCGGGGTCATGCGTCGAATCCACCGGGCGCCGATGGCCGGAGCGCACGTCGCGCCCCCGACATCGCATCATCGCACCACGGCGACCTTGCGCAGCACCGAGCGCTCTTCGTTCTCCGCACGGGCGATCACCTTGGCCACATAGAGACCCGGGGCGACGTCGCGCAGGTCGAGCGCCAGCACGTCGCCCTGTTCGCCCGCCTCGGGGTGGAAGACTTCCCGCCACACCTCGTGACCGCTCGTGTCGTAGAGGCGCACGGTCAGGCTCCCGGCCCGCCCCATGCGCACACGCAGCAACCCCTCGTCTCCCACGACCGGGTTGGGCGTGAAAAGCAGCGCGCCCGCATCGATGAGCGACGCGTAGCCCACGGGCTCCGGGATCAGCGATGCCGGATAGAGGCCGGTGTGGCCGCCGTCGCAATGCGGGCCCCACGACTCGCCCGGCTCGATCGAGCGTCCCGCGTACTCGCTCTTCAAGACCGTGACGTAGCCGCCGATATCCCCGGCGACCCACTGGAGGCCCCCGTCGTCGGCCAGCGGGCGCACCAGCGGTCCGCCCGAGACCGCATAGCCCGCCGCGCGCGGCCAGCCTTCGATCTCGCCCGTATGAAAGTCCATCGCGTGCAGGGCGCCGTGACCGTCGGCCTGCACGATCTCGGGGCGCCCGTCGCGCGCACCGGCCGGATGAAGGTCGATCAGAATCGGCCCCGACCGCACCCGCTTCCGGCGCGCGGTGTCCGGGTGCCAGACCGACCGCGGCCAGCCCGCTTCGACCCGCCCTCTGAGGTCCAGCACGTGCACCTCTCCCAGCACGTCGGTGCAGACGAGCTCCAGATGGCCGTCGGCGTCGGGATCGCCTATCGCCGGCGGGCCGGCCGGCGGAGCCCCCAACGCCACGGGCCAGCCGTGTAGCACCTCGCCCCCGGGCCCCCAGAGGCCGAGCGTGCCATCGCCGGCCACCGCCACGATGCTGGCCACGGCCCCGTCGGGGCTCTCGATCAAACGCAGGCCGGCGATGCCGCCCCAGCCCTCTTCCCCGATCCGCACGGGCCAGCCCGGCAAGACGGCGTAGCCGCCGCGCTGCGATCCGCCCGCCAGGTAGACCTCGCCCAGCTCGGTGCCCCAGGCCAGGACCGACGTCCCGCCCGGCCCGACCGGGTCGGCCGCCAGGGCGGTCACCGCATGGCCGGGGGCCGCCGTGCGCCAGATCGCGCGCGTCTCTCCGGCGGCGCCGGGAAGCAGTCCGCGCACGCGCCCCTGCGAATCCCCGATCACGACCACCGAGTCGAGCACCATCGGCGGCGTCGTGAACCGCAGCGACGGGAACACCTCCGCGCCGCCCGGATAGCGCACGACCAGCTCGCCGCCCACGGGGTCCCAGCCGTAGACGCGCAGGCCGGTGGCCGCGCACGCCAGCGGCCCCTCGGCACCGTCGGCGCCGTGGAACAGCTCGCGGACGGCCACGCCCGGCAGCAAGAGACTGTCCACCTGCGCCGCGCGCACGGCGCCGTTTGCGTCGACGATCTGGAAGCGGGTCCCGCCGGCGATGAAGACCTCGGGCCGCTCGTCGCCGTCCACATCCATCGTCTCGATCGACTCGGGTCCCGGCACCGCCTCGGCGAAGACGGGCCAGCCGGGCCGCTTGTAGCCGACATCGATCTCAACGCGCATCGAAACGCGCGAAGAGTCGAGCACATCAAACGCGATACCCGTGTAGGCCCCGCCGCCGGCCGACGTGTTGGGATCGGTGTCGGGCGCAAAGCGGCTGTAGGTTTCCTGGGACCAGTAGTCGAGCGCGCCGCCGGTCCACTCGACGCTGTAGACATCCCCCAGGTCGGGAATCCCGTCGGCCTCTTCGACGTCGACCGCCTGGCGATCGAAGAAGATGTTCACGCAGCCGTAGCACGTGTTGAACGCGTCGGCCAGCGACTGGCTGTCCAGGTGCCAGATCAGGATCCCCCCGCCGGGCAGGAGGTAGTCGATCTCGTACTGGCCCAGCGTATCGGGCTCCTCGAAACCGAGCTCGGCCAGCATGTCCTCGGGCACGTTGCGCGGCCCCAGGATCACGCCGGTGGCCGAGTCGGCTTCCAGGAAAACGGTGCCGTCGCCGTTGAGATCGTACTGCCGGTTTTCGAGGATGAAGATGTCGGAGCTGATCAAGTGCAGCGGCGGCTCATCATCCTCGGTGACCGGCGGGTCGGGCGTGCCGACCGGGACGAGCAGTAGATCGTTCTGGATCTCGACCGCCGGCAACTCATAGGTGCCGCTCTCCTCGATCCAGCGGGCGTTGACCCCGTCGCGGAAGAAGACCAGTTTCTGCCACGGATCCAGGCTGGCGGGAATCGCGCCGCGCACGAAGACCTCCGTCTCCCGATACGGGTCCCACACTTGCCCGTAGAGCTGGTCGCCCGAATCCTGGATGCTGAACATCCCCACCATCGGATAGAAGTTCAGCACGTTGTACATGTCGTAGAATCCGAGCTGGTGGCCGTACTCGTGGGTCAGCACCCCGTTGAGCGCGCCCAGAAAGCCGTCCTGACTGACCGTTTCGGGCACCACCAGAATCAGGTCGATCAGGAAGGTGGAATCCTGCACGGCGATCTCGCTGCCGGTGGCGAGCTGGATGTTGAAGCTGGGAATGTCGTAGGGCGTGTTGCGGTTGATATCGCCCTGGAAGTCCGTGCCCGAGTGGAACAGCAGGAAGCTATCGTAGCTGCGGAAGTCGGGCGCGTCCTCGGCGCTGTCGGCCGCCGCGAAAGAATCGCGCACCAACCGCTCGGCTTTCGACAGGATGTCTTCGTCGCCGTAGGAGAGGACCCAGGGACCGTAATCGGCCGTGTCGCTCAGATGATAGGCGCTGTCCTGCTCGGTGGGATAGATGTCCCAATCGAGCACCAGCGTTCCGCCCGAGATCTTGTAGTAGTAGCGCGCCACGCCTTCCATGTGCGCGTCGAAGTAGTCTCGGTTGTGCGGCGGCGGATCGACCGCCACCCGGGCCGAATCGGGATGCCGCAGGTCGAAGCGGCCGTCAGGAGTGGTGCTGCCCTCCCCTGCACTGTCCTCGAGGAAGTCGACCCGGATCGCGAGGCAACGAAAGGTGTCGGGCTCGGCCCGACCCAGTGCGGCACGCTCGGCCGCCAACGCTTCCCAACGCGCCCGGGAGGGCACGGCCCAGTCGAGCGGATCGAAATCGGGCCGCGTCTCGCGCATGCGGCGCCACAGAAGGCCGTCGGGCTCGTCGGGGAGCGACGGATCGCGCAGCACCGAAGGAAACTCGCGGGGCTCGAACTCCGAGGGGGTGCGCGCCGGCGTCCAGAGGCCTCCGGCGCCTGCGCCCGCCGCCCGCGCGGGGAATCGCATGGGCCGCTGGATCACCTCGTCACCACCTCCGTCGGCGCTCGCCGGGGCAATGGTGACCAGGGCTCCGAGGAGCGCGACCAGGAGGACGGCAACGACGCTTCGCATTAGTTGAACAAGACCCCCAGGGTTAGGTAGCTCACCCGATCCAGATCCAGCGCCTGCGGCACGCTGGAGTAATCAAAGCGGATCACTTTGGTGCCGTTCGAGATGGGCAGATCCAGCCCCAGGCCGAAGGTCATCGACTGGATCTCACCTTCCGGGTCGTTCACGTAGCCCAGCCGCCCGGTCAGCCGATCGCGAATCGAGATCTCCGCGCCCATGTTGAGCAGCTCCTTCATTTCCGCCCACCCGATGTTCGTCTTCAGCTCGAACGACTCCTCCTCGTAGACGATGAGGGACTTGTTCAGGTCGAAGACGCCGGTCACGGAGATGTTGTCCGAGCGATAGGCTTCGAACGCCAGACCGAGTTTCAGATTCCGCGGCAGCGGATCGCCCTGGTCGGCGTCGATGTAGACCAGCTTGGAGCCGAGGTTCTGGATGTTCACCCCAATCGCGTACGGAAATCCCGCGACCGAGCCCTGGATCAGTCCGCCCAGATCCACCGCGAAGGCATCGGCCCGCCCGTCCTTGTTCTCGCCCACGATCTGCATCGCCCAGTCGGGCGCCAGATCGACCCAGACGTACTTCAGGGCGATGCCGACATCCAAGGCCCCCAGAATGCCGCCCATCCCCCAGGGCTGGTTGGGGTCGCCGATGAGCCGCGTGCCGAACCCGAGTGTGGGGACCAGCTCGTAGCTGCTGAAGAAGCCGAAGGACTCGCCCTCTTCGTTGACCGCCTCGGTCTCTCCGTAGGTCAGATACATCACGTCCAGACCGATGCCGCCCCAACCCTCCAGGGTGGTCGATACCCCCAGATTCAGGTAGTAGACGTCGTCGGCCAGGTCCGGCACGAGCTTCACCAGGGTCGAGGACACCTCACGCCCACTGTTCTGCGCCAGCAGGGCCGGGTTCCACCAGACCGACTGCGCCCGCTGGGTCAGCGCGACCCCCGCCTGGCCCATGCCCGTCGCCCGCGCGCCCGGCTTGATCTTGAGGATGCCCGTGCCGCCATGCGTCTGAGCCCACACCGGAACCACCAGCACGACCGTCAGGACCGATGCCAGGACAGCCGCCGTCCGCAAAGCCTTCATGATCCACCTCGCAACCAAAGGATTCCCCAGCGACATGCAGCCACGGGCCACAATTCGCCTATCAGCGGTAACACCCCCAATCACGGAGGGTTCCGCGCTTCCTCGTCCACGTGCGCTCGCGCAGCCGCCTCCCCGGGTGTGCAGTACAGCCCGGTGACGGTACCATACCCCCCGAGGCGTCCTCAAGGCGACTCACGCGGCCGCAGCCCTGGCCCCAACGTGCACGCTTTGGCGTGACGCACGCGGCCGCAGCCCTGGCCCCAACGTGCACTCATCGGCCGGACTCACGAAACACGACTAGGCGCTCGATTCGCTCGTCCTGCCCGCCGCCGCCGTCGCGCACGACCACCCGATAGAAGTAGACACCGTTGGCCAGGTCGTCGCCCTCCTCGTCGCGGCCGTCGAACGGAATCCCGATGCGGCGGCCCCGCTCGCGGGTGACGCCCGTGGCGGACAACTGCCGCACGACCCGGCCGGTGACCGTGTAGAGCGTGATCTCGACATCGGCGCTGCGTGACATCTCGAGCAGGAAATGGGTCTCCGCATCCATCGGATTGGGCATGGCGTAGACCTGGTCCAGCAACCGCCCGCCGGCCGCGCCCGTCAGCTCGAAGGCCAGCTCGCCGCGCTGCCGATTCATCACGTTGTCCGACGCTTCGCAGACCAGCGTCAGGGGCTGACCGCTGGGAAGCCCCTCGGGCAACGCGTAGCTCAAGGTGCCCTCGGTGTAGTCGCTCGGGAACGTGAGGGCCGCCGAGACGTCGTCGGCTACCAGGAAGCGCCCGTCCTCGTCCACGATCGAGATCACCACCGCCCGCGACGGCGAAAGGGCCGCCACGTAGATCCCGCTCGAGTCGCTGAGCGTGACCGTCACCCGGCTGCGGGCCTGCGGCTCGGCCGCCGGCTCCTCCCAGGCCAGCCTGATCTCGGGCGGCTCGGTGTCGGTCAGCGGTCCGCCCGACTCCAGAATGCGCAACGCCTGCAGCGCCCCGTAGGCATCGAGCGCGGAGCCGTCTTCGCGCACGCCGTAGGCATAGACGCGGGCCGGCCCGCGTTCGCCGCTCAGTAGGGCCGTGGGCATGAAGAACTCCGTCGTGAACGCCCCTCCTTCGACCCCGAAGGTTCCCTCGTAGATGCGCGCGCCGGGCAGGGTGTAGTCGTGGATCGGATCGATGGTCGGCCGACGAAGCTGGTCGGAGTCGTACACGTGCAGATCGACCGTGCCGGTGTAGCTCGGCACGGGATTGCCCAGGCAATCCTGGATCTCGCCTCGCAAGCGCGTCCGCATGCCTCGGTAGAGCGTGTCGGTCGTTGCCCCGGTCGAGTCCTGTTCCAGGGTCAGGTCGACGGTCAGCTTCGGCGTCGCCAGCCGTGTGGCCGGATCGCCCAGCAGGTTGTAGCGCAGGTCGTTGTAGTTGTACAAATCCACCTTCGAGGCCCACAGGGCCGGTCCGAGGGCCACCGGCTTGTGGAGCGTTCGCTCTGGGAACACCGCCGCGAAGAAGTCCTGATTGAGCTGCGCGTTGGAGGTCGCCGAGGCCAGCCCGCTCGCGCTGATCACCCCGACCGCGCCGCCCTGCGGCATCCGCACTGCGGCCACCCCCACGCCGTCGCCGCCGTGGGCAAACTTCCCCACCGCGCACGATGCGGTGAAGAAGAAGAAGAGCTTCTCCCCGTTCTCGAGCGACCCCAGGCTGGCGGTCTCCAGGAGTCGCTCGTCGGCGAGCTGGGTCTCGCTGCCGTGACCCGTGAAGTTGAACCAGAGCACGCCGTCGGCGAAATGGTCCAGCAGGTCGCGCGCCGCGTCGGGCTTCCGGTCATAGATGCACTCCATGCCGTACTCCACGAGGTAGAGCTTCACCAGGCGCGCGTCGGGGGGAACGTAGTCGGTGACGAGCCGCTGGACCTGCGCCAGGTGCAGCCAGCCCAGCGCGTCGGGCCCCAGCGACTGACAGATGTCGTCGGCGGCCAGCAGGAGCTTCGATCGCCAGGCGCCCGAAGGCGGCTCCACGTCGTAACGGATCAGCTTGTCCACCAGGTCCTCGGCCTCGCCGGCCTCGAGCACCGGCAGGCGGCCCAGCGCCAGGTCCAAGGCTTCATCCGCGGGACCGTCCAGCGTCGCGAGCCAGTCGTCCGCGATGTGCTCCGGCCGCCAGGTGGGATCGGTCGTGTAGCGGTCATTGTAGTAGAGGTAGCTCGGTATCAGGTCCTCGCCCTCCAGTCCCAGGTAGTCGCGCGGGTCGTAGTGGGCGTTGCCCAGGAGCATCAGGTGCGAGAAGGTCGGCGCCGACGACTCGCCTTTCCAGTTCAGATAGGCCAAGCGCAAGAAGTTACGAAGCGCGGTCGGGTCGTGTTGCCCGCCGCTGAACTCGTCGAACACCTGCTGGATGTCCACCACGGCTACGCGCCCGGTCTGGGCCGAGTCCCCCCGCGCCCCGAAGAAGTAGGATCGCCGGTGAGAGGCCAGCTTCTGCGCGGCGGTCCAGAAGGCGCGCGGAGCGACGATCAGGTAGTCGACCGCCTCCACGCGCTCGCGCAGCATGGGCGTGTCCCACTCGGGCAGCGCGATCCGGGCCGGTCGGGCGGCGTCGTCCATCTGCAGGAAGACCAGGCGCGCGGTCTCGTCCTCCGGGGTCACGTGGATGTCAGCGGCATAGCCGCTGCCCGCCTCCGTGATCTGGGGCAGAAGCCGCACGGGCGCCCGCATGGCGCTGACGTCGAAGAGCCCCCACCCATCGTCGCGATCCAGTCCGGCGATGCGGTAGTCGAACGCGGCGGCCGTGTCGGCGCGCACCATGAAGGCGAGCGAGTCGCTCTCGAGCTGAAGACTCCGGTCGTACTCGGCCTCGATCCACGCCAGGTAGGAGCCGTCACGCAGGATTTCTCCGAAGCCGTTGCGGCGCTCGGGGATCTCCAGGCCGATCCGCAGGCGCTCGCTGCCGACCGAAACGGTGTCGCTGAAGATGCCGCGGTCGTAACGGTCCCAGGCGATGGTGCCCAGGCTGTCGCCATCTGCCCTGACGATCAGCACGTGATGAGGATCGGGCCAGGCATCGTAGCGCGTGTTCTTGCCCCAGGCCGCCACGCGCAGCGCGAGCCGCCCGCCGGTGGCCGGACCCGGCACCGTCAGGTCGATGACCGACGGCAGCCCGGTCAGATCCAACCAGAAGAACCGTTCCCAGATCTTGGCCGACAGTCGCGGTCGCGCGTCGTAGAGCTGGTTCTTTTCGAAGTGGATCCGGGCGCGGGCGCGGGTCCGCAACGGGAGACCTTCGGGCAGCGCCTCACGCTCCTCCACCCACAGCGGCTCCGTCGAGAAGCTCCCCCCCCAGGTGAGCCAATAGTGTCGAGCCTGGCTGTATGGATGGACGTAGTAGGCGTCCGCGGCCATCGGCGCGAGGCCCAGGTCGTCGCGCCAGCCGTCGGGTCCCTGCCCGAGGAAGTAGATGCGCGTGGCATCGTCCCACAGTCCGTCGCCGTCGTCCTGCACGTAGAGCGCGACCGGATCCATCCAGGCCGGGGCTTCCTCGACCAGCAGCGATTCGGGCAGCTCCTCGGGTCCGGCCGTGAAGAGCCGCAGCCGGCTGAGATCGATCAGCGCCGGGGTCAGACCCAACGCCTCCAGGTCGTTCCCGGTGATGACGTACAAACCGCGGCGGTCGATCTCGATCCGCACCCAAGGGGCGGTGGCGCTCGAGAAGCTGTCCTGCTGTCGCGAGGGCGTCACGGCTTCGACGCCACGGCGCCACAGCCTCGCGTCGCTGGGATTGACCAGCAGGCGATCGAACGCAACGCCCCAGGCGTCGTCGCTTCCCGTCGGCCGCGCCGGCACAATCCGCCCCCACGACGCCGCCGCTTCCGTCCCGAGCGCGGCGCGCATCTCGATGGTGATGCGAATGCCGGTGGGCGCCAGCAAGCGCCCCTGGGCATCGGGGCGCACCGGCTGCACCCGCAAGCGCAGGAGGCGTTGCGTGGCGGCCCAGCAGGGCCGCTGATAGCGAACATGACCCGCCTCATCCACAACGGTTCCGGGAGGCTCCGATGCGGACGGTTCGTCGGCGCTGAGGAGCTGGATCAGATCGTGTCCGATCGGATGCACCCCCGTGAGGGTGGCCCGAACCTCGACCTCCACCTCGGGAGGCACCGCCACGGGCAGATCGAGGGCGGGCAACGGCCGTCCGGCCTCCCAGGCGATCCCCGGGAAGCCCGGCACCGACAACCGCCCGGTGCCGTCGTCTTCTTCAAGCCAGACGGGCTCGGCTACGGTCACGTCGATCGCGATTCGTTGCGGGCTCGATTCGAGGAGCCGCCACGCGCGCGGTTCTCCTTGCGCGCCGGGCTCCAGGGGAGCCGTCAGCAACGGAAGCAGGAACAGGAAAGCGGCGCCGGCCGCGCGCCGACATCGGTGCGGACACCCGTGACGACGGAATGAGGCCGGTGGGATCGGGCTGCTCGAGCGGACGCCATTGACCACTGTTCGACACCCTCTCTGTTCGAGAACGAGGGAATGCCGGAGCGCACTTGCTCGCGGCGAAAGGCGCTCCCCATCCCATGCGCGTTGCCGGCAGCTCCCGTCCGACCGCCGCAACGTGGGTGTCCCGCGGCGGAGGGCGCTCCCCATCCAGTGAGTCCCGCCCGGAGCTCTCATCCGACCGCCGCGACTAGCTCTCGTCGCGCGCCGCCGGCGCATCGCCGTCGCCCAGCCGCTCGGCCTCCTCGGGAAGCATGATGGGGATGTCATCCTTCACCGGATAGGCAAGCCGACAGGCCGAGCAGATCAGCCGTTCGGGATCCTGCTCGTACGTCAGATCCCCTTTACATGCAGGACACACCAGAATGTCCAGCAGTTCCTTGGAGATCATCGTCTCCCTCCCCTGCCGCAGCCCCTGGAAGCCCCACGAGGGGCCTGGAGCTGGGTCCGCACGCGCCGCGCCGAGGGGCCGATCCGACCCGCGGCCGCCGCCGGTCTGTCCCCGAACGAATCCGCTCGCAGGTCGCCGGTGGTCCCGCGCCGTGCGCCCACCTTTCGGCTTGCCCGGTGATTCCCGTGCTCTCTACCATAACGCCCGCGGCCGGACGGGGCGGCATCGACACCCCCTCACGCTGCCCTTGCCGCGGACAGCGGCACGTTAACAGAGGGGTCGGGGAGTGTCAATGCGAGCAAGCCCATGCGACATCGGGGCTTGTAGCGCTCGGGCCTCGGGAGGCGGGCCCGTCGCCCCGGTCTCCGTCGCCGCGTCGGCCCCGGCATGGTGGCGTGCGGGCGCGACAGGAGCCGCCCTCCTCTTCGCCTTGGGTGCACCATTCTCGATCTTCGTCGCCCAGCTCGGGGTCTTCGCCGCGTTGCTGCTGCTCGTGTTGCGCCCCGCGGTGGCCTTTGGCCCGCTGCTGCACCGCCCGGCCCTGGGCGCTGCGCTGGGACTCTACCTCCTCGTCCAGCTCGCCTCGATCCTCTACTCGCAACACCCTCTTCGATCAGTGATCTGCCTGCGCGGCGACTGGCCCGTGCTCTTCCTGCCTCTCTTTCTCGCCGTGTTGCAGGTGCCCCGGGCCCGGCGCCTGGGGATCCGCGCGATCCTCTTCTCGAGCGCCCTGGCCGGTGTCCTCGGCCTCTGGCAGCACGTGTCGGGCGGCGACCCGCTCGGCAAGACGGTGTTGGAATCGGACGGCATGGGCCGCTTCCACGCCGTCGGGAGCCTCGGGGGCCACTTGACCTACGGCGGCGTGATGCTGTGCGCCTTCTTGGGGGCCTTGGCTCACCTATGGACCCGCCCGCGAAGCACCTGGCCCCTGCTGCTGCCGGCGGTGGCCGCGTGCGGCGCGGGCCTCGTGACGAGCTATGCGCGCTCGGCGCTCTTCGGCGCCGCGGTGGGGGCGCTCGTGGTGGTCGTGTCGGCGGCCGTGCTCGAATGTTCCGGCCGTCGAGGCCGCCGCCGCTGGCTCCGGATGCTGATACCTGCCGCGGTCCTTCTGGGAGCGGGTGCGCTGATCGTGCTGCTGACACCAGGGCTGCGCGCCCGTCTCTCCGAGCTGGGGGCGCTTGCCCAGGATCCGCGCGTGCGTCTGTGGACGACCGCGCTACGCATCTTCGAGGACTTTCCCCTCTTCGGCGCCGGTCTGGGCGCGTTCAAGTCCCACTTTGCGGCCTACCGCGTGCCGGGCGCCTACATGGCGACCGGCCATCCCCACAACGACGCCCTCAACGTCTTGGTGCATTCGGGTCTGGCAGGCCTCGTGGCGTGGATCGGGTTGTGGGTGGCCGTCCTGCGCGAAGCGCGCTCCATCCCCGAGCGGGTCCCCACCGCCTCCGGTGACGGCACCGGCCTGACCGCGCGCGTGCTGCTCTGGGCTCTGGTGGCCGGGTTCCTCGCGGCGGGGCTGGGCCAGTGCTACTTCACCGACGAAGAGCCGGCCGGGGTGTTCTGGTTTCTGGTGGCGTGGGGGCTCACGGCCGCCGCCCAAAGCCCGGAGACCGGCGGGCAGGGCCGCGGCCGCAGCAACGAGGCTCACCCCGAGCCGGATCGCGGGCGTAGCGACGGATCCGACCCTGGTCCGGGCCGCGGCCGCAGCGACGAGGCTCACCCCGAGCCGCGCCAGGGGGTGCGTGACGGGCGGGCTCTGGAGCGGCGCGTCAAGCGCGCGCTCTTGTCGCTGGCGTCTGGCCTCTTCCTGCCCCGCGCCCGGCGCCTCGCGCCGCCGGCCGGTCCGCCGCCGCTGTGCGAGATGAAGCGCATCCTGCTGGTGCGGCAGGACAACCGGCTGGGCAATCTGGTGCTGATCACGCCGTTCCTCAAGGCCCTGCGCCAGGCGGCACCCCAGGCCCAGATCACGCTGCTCGTAGGCAGCCGCTTCGCGCCCGTTCTGGAGGGCGCGCCTTGGCTGGACACCATGATGCGGATGCACAAGCGCGCTCTCATCCGCCGCCCGTGGACGTATCCCGCGCACCTGGCCGCCATTCGACGTTGCCGCTGCGATCTGGCCGTCGATCTGAGCAATCCCGACACGCACTCCTTCTACAACACGTTTGTGCCGGTCGTGGCAGGTGCCCCCTGGCGGGTGGGCTTCGATCACCCCCGATCGCGCGCGGCGCTGAACGGCCTGGTGCCCCCGCCTGCACGCGAGTGCCACTACTCGCTGGCGCCCTTGTTGTTGCTCTCGGCGCTCGGCGTCCAGCCGCAGGTTCACCCGGCCTCACTTCCCCAGCCGGCGGCCGGACCGGATGCTGCGCATGCGGCGCAGGAGACGCAGGAGACGCAGCAGGCCCATGCTGGGCAGGAGGCGCGGGAGACCCATGCTGCGCATGCGGCGCAGGAGGCGCGTGCGGCGCAGGAGACGCAGGAGGGCCATGCCGCGCAGGAGGCGCAGGAGGCGCGGGCGGCGCGGCCTGAGGCTGGCGGGCAGCCTTCGAAGCGCACGCCCTCTCCGGCCGACAGCCGAGCCCGGCCGGTCCTCGTGATCCATCCCGGCGGACGGGGTGCGAAGCGCTGGCCGTGCGAGGGATTCGAGGCGGTGGCACGCGCACTGGCCGCCACGGACCGTTATCACCTGCGGATCATCGGCGGGCCGGGCGAGCGCGACATCCTTCGGCGCCTGTCCGAGGCACTGCCCGCAGCCGATTCGCGTTGCATCACGACGATCGGGGGGTTGCGCGCGGCCTTGGAAGCGTCGGCGCTCTACCTGGGATGTGACGCCGGTCCCCTGCACGTGGCGTCTGCGCTGAGCGTTCCGTGTGTGGCGGTCTTCATCACCTCACATCCCCTTCGCTACGCGCCCCTGGGGAGCCGGTCGGTGACCCTCTTGCTGGGCGAACGCAGCCTCGCACGCGCCCAGCACGAGGCGTTCCCCGCCGATGCCTCCTTCCCTCTCAGCGCCTCCGATTCGGCGGTCATCCTGCAGCCCGATGCCGAGTTCGCGGACCGCCTGGCCTCCGCGCGACCGCGCATGGTCTTCGCCAAGCCGGATCTGACCCTGTCGGAGCAGGCGGACCTGGTGATCACGCAGATCAAACGGATCCTTGAGGAATCGCGGGCCCGGGCGCAGGATCGGACCCCTGTCGCGGGCGTTCCCCGCACCGGGCGGGGGCCCGACGCGCCGGGGGCATAGAAGGACCCGCACAGGCAACGACCTACGAGAGGTGGAAGGCGTGGTGAAGGCAACGGACGGCTCCCAGAGAAGGCGGGAAAGCCTCCGCGAGGCGCTCCAGACGTGGGCGCGGCTGATGCGCTTCCATCGTCCGCGGGCGGTGCTCTTCGCCCTGACCATCCTCTTCATGGCGATGAGCGCCGCCTTCGGTGGCCTGTCTCTGGCCACCATTGTGCCTTTCACCGAGATCGTCTTGCGCGGCAACGTCCAGACAAGCGAGGAGCATGCCGACCAGGAGGCCACCACTCAGGGTGCCTCCATGGACGGCGCGGGCCGGGACGCCCAGGCCCCGGTAAGGCAAGTGGCCGTCGCGGGATCGGCCGAACCTGACAGCGTGGCGGGAGCGGGCGCCGACTCGGCGGCGACGGCGGAGCAGAGGCTGTCCGGATGGCGCGAGCGCATGGAGGCGTGGTTCTTCTCCGTGATCTCGGGCCGCGACCGCCTGGACACCCTGCGCCGATTCTGCATCGTCCTGGTGCTGATCTTCCTGCTGAAGAACATCTTCTGGTACGCGCAGAGCTTCCTGTCGGTCTACATCGAGCAGACCGTCGTGCGCGACATCCGCGACCACGTCTTCGCACGCTATCAGGCGCTCAGCCTCGACTACTTCCAGGGCATGCACTCGGGCATCCTGGTGAGCCGCATCACCAACGACGCCGACCTGGCGCGCGGCGCTGTCGCCAACGGGTTGATGGAATTGCTGCGCCACATCTTCGCGCTGCTGACCTATTTGGTTCTGGTGCTGATCGCCAACGCGCAACTCTTCTTCTGGTCAATCCTCATCCTCACGCCGAGCACGTTGCTGATCAACCGGATCGGCCAGGCCTTGCGCCGGATCTCACGGGTCTCGCAAGAGCGCATGGCGGCCATCACCTCAGTGGTCGGCGAGACGGTCCGGGGCATTCGAATCATCAAGGCCTTCGGCATCGAGACGCACCAGGCCGGGCGCTTCATGCGCGAGACCGGCGACTACTGCCGCACGCTGGTCCGCATGACCCGCATCGGCTCACTGGGCATGCCGCTGACCGAGATCCTGGCGGTTGCCGTCACGGCGCTCCTGATCTACATCGGGGGCCGTCGCATCATCCTGGAAGGAAGCCAGCCCGGCTACTTCCTGCTCTTCCTGATCGCCTTCCTGAGCATGATTCATCCCATCAAAGCGATCCACCAGCTCAACGTGCGTATTCAGCACGGGCTGGCGGCGGGCACCCGGATCTTCGAGGTTCTCGACGCGGTGCCGACGGTGCGTGAGGCGTCGGATCCGAAGCGTGTGGACGGGTTGAGACAGGCCGTCGTCTTCGAGCACGTCTCCTTCGCGTATGATGTCGACGAACCGGTTCTGCACAGCATCGATCTGGAGATCCCCGCGGGAAGCGTGATCGCCCTGGTCGGCCCCAGCGGCAGCGGAAAGTCCACGCTGGTCAGCCTGATTCCGCGCTTCTACGATCCGCAGCACGGACGCATCCGGCTTGACAGTCAGGACCTGCGCGCCTTGTCGATCTCGGACCTGCGGCGCTTGATCGGAATCGTCACGCAGGAGACGGTGCTCTTCCAGGAGACCATCGCCGCCAACATCCGCTTGGGACGGTTGGATGCCTCCGACGACGAGGTGATCGCCGCCGCGAAGGCCGCCAACGCGCACGACTTCATCGCGCAGATGCCGCGGGGCTACGAGACCCTGATCGGTGAGCGCGGCCTACGGCTCTCGGGCGGCGAGCGCCAGAGGATCACGATCGCCCGGGCCGTTCTGAAAAATCCCCCGATCCTGATCCTGGATGAGGCCACCTCCGCGCTCGATACGCAATCGGAGCGGTTGGTTCAAGAAGCCATCCAGAACCTTCTCGTCCGCCGCACCGCGATCGTGATCGCGCACCGGTTGTCCACCGTGCGGCGCGCGGATCGCATCGTGGTGATGGAGAAGGGTCGCATCGCCGAGACCGGCAGCCACGATCAGCTCCTGGCCGCGGGCGGGCTCTACCGCACCCTGCACGAGCTCCAGTTTCCCGGATAGCGGGGACCGCACGCCGAGCCGCCGGGGGCGCACGAGAGCAACATCGGCAACGGTGTGGATCCTTGCGCGGTGTGGGTCCTTGCCCGGTGCACACCCTGTCTCCTTTCGGCACTTCGGGCCGTTCCCTTGCCTGCTGCAACATCGCTCCTCCCGCACGCCCACCGTTCCGAGCCCTGCCGAGCGGATGCCCGTTGGCGCCCGTGGCCGAGCGGGTGGCTGTTGGCGCGCCCGCGCGCTCCTTGGCGCTTTGGCACTTCGCTGGCTACAGAAGATGTGAACGATCGAAGCGCCGACATCCCCGGTGGACTCGCCGGGCCCGGTGCCGGCCCGATGATTCCTCACTCGGAGGCCGACATGTCCCGTTCCGAGATGCCGCAGGCTCCCAACACATCGCGCCCCGTATCTGCCCCGCCGGCCGTAGGCGGTGAATTCCGGGCGAATCTTCCCGCCGCCACGGTGCACGAGGCGTTGAGGGGTGCAATCGACGAGCATGATCGCAGCGAGCAGAACGTCGTGCTCTGGTTCGGTGAGATGGTGCGCCGCAAGCTCTATCTTCGATTGGGTTACGCTACGATCCATCACTACGCCGGCGAAGCGCTGGGCTTTTCACGGAACAGGACCTATCGATTCCTCCGCCTGGTCGAGAGCCTGGAGCGCTTGCCGCGCCTCAAGCACGAGCTCGGGGCGGGGCGGATCGGATGGACGGTCGCGCGGGAGATCGCGAAGGTCGCCGGGCCCGGCAATGAAGAGCGCTGGATCGCCCTGGCCATGCGTCAGGGCCGGCGCGAAATCGAACGCACGGCCCGCAAGGCGAAGCTGGAGCGCCGCGCGCGTTTGAACCGCAATCCGCGTCAGGTCACCTTGAGCCCTGGCTGCGAGGGCTCCGCCGCCGCGGGTGCCCAAGGCTCTCCGTCGGGATCCGCGGGCGGGTCCTCCGCAGCAACCGTTGGGACGGGGCGCGTCTCCCCGGCTGAGAACCTCGTCCCGTCGTCAATCGCATCATCGACATCTCCGAGCTCGCAATGCCCGGGCGCCCATGAGGGCGGGCTCGGGGCGCCCCTACGCGTTGGTCCGGTCGACGAAGACCTGGACACAGACCGGGTGGTGGATCGCAACGAATCGGACCGCTCGTCGAGGGCGGCGCCCCCTCCGGCCGAGGACTCACCCGCAACCGGGGACGCCCCTCCGGCCGAGGACTCACCCGCGACCGGGGACGCCCCTCCGGCCGAGGATTCCCGTCCGACCGGCGACGCCCCTCCGGCCGACGGCTCACGCATCACGGTCGCGTTTCGCCTCGAGCCCCTCGAATACGCGCGCTTCGAGGCAATGAGGGAGGCCATCCTCAAATCGCGATACGCCAGCCCAAACGCTGCTCGCACCGAGCTCTTGCTGCTCGCCTTCGAGCACCTGTTGGATGCGTGCAAGCGCTCGTCCCAAGGGGATGGCCCCGCCCACGCAGGATCCGGGCGCGAGACGACCGGCGCCGGGGATTCGCCCGATCCGTGCCGGTCGGCGAATCAGGATGGACCTTCGAGTGAGCCCGCGGCGGTCGCATCGCGTCGCGACGGGCACGAGAGCAGCACTGCGAGCGGCGTACTCAGCGGCTCCCGGAACTGCGAGCGCTGTAGTGCGCCCGCGGGGGGGCGATCCGAGATTGCCCCCATGGCGGAGTTGCCCCGGGGCAACTCCGCAAGTCCATATCATATAATCATATACAAATGCGCAGCCTGTCAGGCCATGGGGGTGCGGACACACCGAGGACTCGAGCCGCTGTCCACCGCGGACGCGGTGAGCATCTCCTGTGATGCGATCGTCCAGCAGTCCGGGCGCCGCAACCGGGCAACAATCCCCTCTTCCGTCCGCCTGGATGTGCTTCACCGCGACCGACACCGCTGTCAAGCGCCCGGATGCCGCCACACGCGCTTTCTGGAGATCCACCATCTCGTTTCGCGCGCGGCGGGGGGCTCGAATCGGCCCGCCAACCTGATCACACTCTGCTCGCAGTGCCACCGAATGGCCCATCTACACGGTGTAGACTGGTTGGTGCGACGACCCCGACGCGGACGATCGCGGCGCTGAGGTTGCGAGCGTCCCGGGGCACGCGATGGTCTCTTTCTTCGCAGCCTGCCGCGCGGATCAGCCCTCGCGCACGACGCCCATGGCGCAGAACCGCTCCTGCCGGCGTCGCACGCGCTCGTCCGGGGAAAGCGCCTCGAGCTCGCGCAACGATGTGCGAAGGGTGGCGGCCATGGTGGCAGCCATGACCCGCGGATCGCGGTGCGCGCCGCCCGGGGGTTCCTTCAGCACGTCGTCCACCACGCCCAGGTCGAGCAGCTCCGGCGCCGTAAACTTGAGCGCTTTGGCGGCGTCCTGGGCCTTGTCGCGCGTCTTCCACAGGATCGAAGCGCACCCTTCGGGCGAGATCACCGAGTAGAAGGCGTACTCGAGGATGAACACCCGATCGCTGACCGCGATCGCCAGCGCGCCCCCACTGCCGCCTTCGCCGGTGACGAAGGTCAACACCGGCACGCGCAGGGCCGACATGTCGCGGATCGCGACCGCGATCGCCTCGGCTTGACCGCGTTCCTCGGCCCCGATGCCAGGATAGGCGCCCGGCGTATCGACAAAGGTGAGGATCGGGTTGCCGAGTCGCTCGGCCAGTCGCATGACGCGCATCGCCTTGCGGTAGCCCTCGGGATGGGGCATCCCGAAGTTGCGCCTCAGGTTCTCCTTCGTGTTGCGGCCCTTCTGGTGTCCGATCACCGCCACGGGGCGTCCGTCGAAGCGTGCCAGGCCCGCCACGATGGCAGGATCCTCGCCGAACGCGCGATCTCCGTGCAATTCGATGAAGTCCTCGCAGAGCTGGCGGACGTAATCGAGAGTGTACGGCCGCCGGGGATGACGCGCCAACTGGACGCGCTGCCACGGCGTGAGGCCGGCGAAGACCCGCGCGCGACGCCGCTCCAGCTTGCGCTCAAGCTCCTGCAACTCCGCCTGCGCTTGCTCGCGCTGCGGACCGCTCAGCGACCGCAAGTCGATGATCCGCTGCTCCAGTTGGATGAGCGGCTGCTCGAAGTCCAGCCATTCGCCCTGCATCATGGTGTGTTGGTCACTCCTCGTCGCCGTCACCGATGCGGAACATGAACTCCTCGCGGCACACGTTGCCCGCGCGATCGACGACGCGCACCTCCCATCGGTGTTCGCCCGGAGCCAGAGGTCCTTCCAGCTCCCCGACCAGCAGCTCCTCGTCGATCTCCCAGCGAGCGATCAGCATGCGCCCGTCCAGGAAGAGGTCGGCATCTCGCGGATCGAAGCCACTGCCCTCCTCTTCGACGGCGGCCGTCAGGCGGATCGGCGGCCGGCGGATTTCCACGTCCTCGGCGGGCTCGGTCCAGACCACCCGCGGTGCCGCTCGATCCTCCAGGACCGCCCAGCACCCGACCGCCGCCACCCTGGCCGCGATCCCATCGTTCGTCGCCTCGCCACCCTCGTAGAGCCAGTCGCCGGCCTCGCTCAGACGGTAGATCCCCCATCGAGGACTCATCGTCGCCCCTGGATCCAACCATGCCGGCGGTCCGAAGGAAACCTCGATCGTACGCCCCAAGGGCCACCACTCGGGATGAACGCGGGCGACCGAGGAAACCGGCTGCAAGCCGCCCTGTCCCTGGACGCCGGGGGCCGCGGTCCCTGCCGGCGTACCGTCGCCTGCGCCTGTGCCGTGGAGCCCGGCCCCTGCCGGCGCACCGCCGCCTGCGCCAGGTGGCCCCGACCCTGCGCCTGCGCCTGTGCCTGCTCCGGAGACGGCTTGCCCCGGCGACTCGGTTGCTCGGGGCGGCTCGTACGTCAACAGCAGCGGCCCGCCGAAGGATCCCTCGCCCGTCATGAGGCTCACACCGGGCGCGATCCACGCTCGTTGCCCCGGTGCATCGGGCAGCAGCAACAGGCCTTCGCAAGGAAGCGTGCTCTTCACGAGGCCGTCGGGCGTCGCAAAGGTCAGGTCGACCCTTCGACTCTGTCGCGGAACCGCGGACGGTATCGGCGCAAGTCCGTACTCCCAGATGCCGTCGCCCCGGAAACCCCGGTGCATCATCTGGGTGCGGCTGCTGTCGTCCCAGACCACCTGCGCGATCGGGATTCCCGGCAGCGGATCTCGGACGCGAAGGAACAGTGTGGCGCCGCCCTCGTCGACGCGCATCTGCACGGTTGCCCGCCGGTCATCGTGCTCGTCTGGGCATGCCGCCCCGACATGGATCGACCGGGCATCCCCAGCGATCTGTGGGCGCACCCGCGGATGTCCCGAATCGCCGTCGCGGCCTCCCGTCGGAAACAACGCCGGCGTCACGGGGCGCCCCTCCGTGGTCAGCACCTGGACCTCTCCGAGTCGATCGCCCCGCACGTGGGCAACGTGCCACCCCTGATCGAGGGGCACCATCTCGACGGGGCTTCCCCACGGAGCCTCGGGCTCCAGCCCGCCGCCTTCCGAGGCGACCCGGCCGCGCAGGCGCAACGGCAGCCGGTCGGGATCCGCGGGCTCCGCCAGGCGAACGCCGATCAGCCAGCCCCCGTCTGCGCCCCGCGCGCAACGCCAGTCGGTGGCTACCACGGGCTGGCGCACATCGATCTCCACGCAGGCCCGATCCCGCCGGCCCGCGGCATCGCTCGCCTCGACACAAACCTGGTGCGTTCCCGGCCCGAGCAGCGAAGCATCCAAGATGCCCGTCTGCTCCGGCCGCGCCTGAGCCACGTCGGCGTCCGTCCCCAGAGGCCAGCGGTACATCCGCAGCACCCACCGGCGACTGCCCTGGCATGCTCGGCCGTAGACGCGCTTCAGGTCCACGCCCCGGCTGAAGTCGAGGCTGCGAAAGGCCCGCTCGAACAGCGGCTCTCCGTCCACCGACACGGTGACGTCGAGGGGTGAGAGGCGAGAGCCGTTATGACCGGTGCGATCGAGCACGGCCGCCTCGATGCCGATCGGTCCCCACACCCGAATGACGCGCGCACGCAGCGGATTCACCTCGGCGTCCCCACCCTCTTCGACCCAGCCGTCCGGACCCAGGGCACGCAGGCGCAAGGGGCCAATCGAAGGGGCCACCTGATCGGGCGCTCGAATCCCCACGGTCAAAGGGTTAACGGGCTGATCGCCATGCCTCAGCTCGAAGTGCAGATGCGGTGGTCCCGAGCCGGTGGCGCCGGAGAAGGCCAGCGTGTCGCCGGCCGCGAAGCGGAAACGCCCCGCGGTGGGAAAGAGATCGATCTCGTATTCACCCTGCGCCTGCTGACGCTCCCTAAGGAACGCCTCCAGCGGCGCAGCGAAGCGCTCCAGGTGCGCGTAGACCGCCAGGGGGCCTCGATCGGTCTGCAGATAGACCGCCCGCCCATAGCCCCCCGCCCTGGCCCGTAACCGCACGACCGATCCCGGTGCGACCGCCAGAACCGGCCGGCCGATCTCCCGACCGGTCGACAGGTCGAGACCGGAATGCAGGTGCGCACTGCGCGGCTCGCCGAAGGTCCCGGTGACCAAGAGCGGCTCCGCCAGCGGCGGATGCCAGAACGTGGAATCGTGGGTCTCCGCAAGGCGGTCCGACGCGCGGGCCAGGCCGGCGGCCGCGACGAAGAGGATAAGCGCACGCGATGCGGCAGGACGCACAGACGCGGGGGCCGCGGCAGGACGCACAGACGCGGGGGCCAATACGCGAAGCACGGAGGCACGCAGCCGCTGAACGGACGAACTGGACGGCATGTGGTTTGCATCCATCCGTGGGTTTTCTACGCCTTCCATGCCCGCGCTGCCCCCCCATCTCCCGTCCCGCATCTCCCGTCTCCCATCTCCCATCGCCGATCTCCACTCGTCTTCGGCCTCAGCTTGCCCCGTCGTCGATTCCGTCGCAAGCTCCACCGGCCATGCGCGGCGGGCCGCTTCCCACGGCGGCGGGTCCGAGCACGTGACGGTGCGAACCCCAGTGCGATGAGCCGGCCAGGTCTGCCCGGCGACGGTCCGCGAGCTGGTCTTCGGACCGATTCGGCCGCCGGCTTGACACCCCTTCCGCCCCCCCCGTATCCTGCCCCTCCGATTCGCGGCTAGCCCCCCTTGGGCGGGAAGTGCCGCGCGCCGAGGTTCTTGACAACCAAGGGTGGGAAGCCATGAAGCCTCTCTTCGCGTCCGAGTCGGAACGCAAGGGCGTGCGTGCCCGCTTGCGCGACCTCATCCGCGAGCACTCGCTCTCCTTCGGACGGTTCACGCTTGCCTCCGGAGGAAGCAGCCACTTCTACCTCGACCTGCGCCGCACCACCACTCACCCCGAGGGGGCTCACCTGGTTGCGCTTCTGCTCCTCGACCGCTTTCGCTCCGATTGGCCGGATGCGGCCGGCGGTCCCAGTCTCGGAGCCGACCCGATCGTCGGCGCGCTGGCGGCGCTGAGCCACGTCCTCGGCCGATCGCTACCGGGTTTCATTGTGCGCTCTTCGATCAAGGACCACGGCACTCAGCGCCAGGTGGAGGGTCACCTGGAGGCCGGCCAGCGCGTCGCCCTGCTCGATGACGTGATGACCCGCGGTGGTTCGCTCGTGCGCGCGGCCCAGATCGTCCGGGAACACGGCGCCACCGTGCAGCGCATCTACACGATTCTGGATCGGCAAGCCGGCGGCGCCGAGATCCTGGCCCGCAGCGGTCTCGAGAGCGACTCGCTCTTCGTTCTCAACGACATCTTGAAGCCCGAGGAACTCGCGCCGCCCGCGGCGGCGGACAACTAGCGCGGGAGGCGCGCGATGGAGCGCTTCGACTGCCCCGGCTGCGGCCGCCGCATCCGCCAGTGCACGTGTCCCGATTGCGGCCGGTCGATGGAGCGCATGCCCTATCCGCTGCTCACCGTCGACTGCATCGTGCGTGATCGGGCCGGCCGGGTGCTCCTGGTGGAGCGCCGCTTCCCCCCGCCGGGATGGGCGTTGCCGGGCGGATTCGTCGATCGCGGCGAGTCACTGGAGGAAGCCGCGCGACGGGAACTGCTGGAAGAAACGGGTCTTGTCCCCACAAGCCTCGAGCAGTTTCGCGCCTACTCGGATCCCGATCGCGATCCGCGCCACCACATCGTCACGATGGTCTTCCTCGCCCGGGCCGAGGGCACCCTGCGAGCGGGTGATGACGCCGCGGCCGCCCAGTTCTTCGCCCTGGATGCCCTGCCCGAGCCGCTGGCAGCCGATCACGGCCGGATTCTGGCGGATTATCGGGATCGGGAAGCCGAGATGGACAGGGACTGACAACCGAACCCGGTCTGTCCCGTCCGCCGACCACGGGCGGCCGCCTGCCGATCCCGCGCCGATCACGAACTGCGAATCCCGCGCCGGCCACACGCGGCCGATCCCGCGCCGATCACGGACCGCGGCTCACGCGTCGCCTGCGGTCGCGCCGTCGGCCGCGTCCCCTACGTCGATGCGGGCCATTCCGGCGGTCATGTCCATCAACTCGCGGGTGCAGTGCTCGATCAGGTCCTCGGGCATCAACAGGTCGAAGACCACGTCGGTGCCGAAGTCCCGCCCTCGAACCTCGAGTCCCTCGCTGGCGACCATCCGCTCGAACCGGGGAAGATGCTGAAAGGGCAGACGGACGCGTACGTGCCGCGCCGGGATGATGGGGCGGAGCTGACCCGCATCCAACGCCTTGGCCGCCGCTTCCCCGTAGGCGCGCACGAGCCCGCCGGCACCCAGCTTGATTCCGCCGAAGTAGCGGACGACCACGACCAGAGCGTTGACGACACCGCGCCCCTCGAGGGCGGCCAGAACCGGTCGTCCGGCGGTGCCGCCGGGTTCGCCGTCATCATCGAAACGATGGGTGATGAATCGTCTGCGCTCATCGCGCAGACGCCAGGCATAGACGTGGTGGGTTGCCTTCGGATGCACACCGCGCAGCCGCTGAAGCTCCAACGACGCATCGGCCTCGCAGCAGCACGGCAGCGCGTGACCGAGGAAACGGGATTTGCGGACGAGCAGATCCACGGCGCCCGCGGTCGCCAGCCAATGGAGATTCTCTGTGTCCATGGCGCCCGTCCGGATTCGAGGGGATCACCGGTGCAGCAACCCGAGCCCGGGGCGTGCCTTTGCGCAGCGCTGCGTGCTCTCTGCCACACGCGGGGCAACCCCATGCACCAGCGCGTCCCCCCAGCCGCATGCGGAGTCACACGATGGGCGGACACGCCTCTACATCGTTACCGCGAGCGTCCCGGCCCGGGAGGTCTCAGCGCAGCACCCCCGGGAGGTCTCTACGCAGCGCCCCCGGGAGGTCTCAGCGCAGCGCCCCCGGGAGATCTCAACGCAGCGCCCCCGGGAGGTCTCAGCGCAGCGCCCCCGGGAGAGTTCAACGCAGCGCCCCGGGAGGTCTCAGCGCAGCACCAAGGAGATCTTCTCCGCGCGCACCTGTTCGATGCGGCACAGCGCCTCGCGGAAGGACAGGACCGCCTGGACCTCGCCGCGCACGGTACCTTTCCCACGGAAGGTGTACTCGTGCTCCGGCGCGTAGACCTCGATGCCCCTGCCGTCGGGATGCTCGGCCTCCGACACTTCACAATCGACGCATTCGACCTCTTCAGGTGGATGGTCGAGCAGCCGCCGCAGACGATTCGCGGTCTGGCGGTCGAAGACCTTGAACTGGTAGTCAAACCGGGCTTCGCGCACGCGCCGGTCGCGGCGCACCGCGATGCCGAGCTTCTTGTCCGCTGAGCGCGCTGCGTCCGTGACCGTGGACACCTGCTGATCGACGACCAGCACGTAGGTCAGATCCTTCGTCAAGCGTATCTTCTCGAGGACCTTGTGCCCGAACGTGTCGCCCTGGATCCCATGGTCCTCCTCACACACGAACGGAGTCGCCCAGCCACGGCCCAGGCGCAGCCCCGTCAAGAAGGCCCGCACGACCGACAGGGAGCCTTCGAAGACCAACTCGTGATATTCCGCCATCGCGTACCTCCGCCACTCAGCGCCAAACCTAGACCAGAAAGACCAGGGTCACCAGAACGAACAGGGGCAGGAGAATCAGAACCGCGTACTTGAGGAAGTAGCCGAAGAAGCTCGGCATGGGAACGCCCGACTCCTCGGCGATGGACCGGACCATGAAATTGGGGGCGTTGCCGATGTACGTGTTGGCCCCCATGAAGACCGCCCCGATCGAGATCGCCTTCAGATAGATCACATTGTCCGCGATCAGGCGCGTGACAGCCTCATGCTCCGGCACGCCGGCATAGAACTTCCCCAGCGCCGAATTGAAGAAGGTCAGATAGGTCGGTGCATTGTCGAGGAAGCTCGACAGCCCGCCCGTCACCCAGAAGTAGTGCCAGGGCTCTTCGACGCTGCGGATCAGACCCGCCAAGGCCCCATGCTCGCCCGCCTTGAGGATCGCCAGCGCGGGGATGATCGTCATGAAGATCCCGGCGAACAAATAGGCCACCTCCTGGATGGGGAACCAGGTGAATTCGTTGTCTTTGCGCGTCTGGGCCTTGGTGGTCACGTATCCGAGCACGCCCATCGAGATCAGAAGCAGGTCGCGAACGATGTTCTGGATCCCCATGTGCACGCCGAGCACGTTGATCTCGCCCGGCTTCCACAACCCGCTCATGATCACGCCGCCCACGACCCCGGCCAGGAAGATGAAGTTGTGGGCGCCTTCCAAGCGCAGCGGCTCGTAGGGAACATCGTGCTCCTGCGCGGCCTGATCGCGCCGGTACAGGATCGTGTCCCACAAGAAAAAGATCGCGAGCAGCAGGACGACCACGAACGCCATGTGGGGAAAGAGGTTGAGGGTCCAGAAGAACGGCACGCCGTGGAGGAATCCCAGGAACAGCGGAGGGTCGCCTACCGGGGTGAGCGACCCGCCGATGTTGGACACCAGGAAGATGAAAAAGACGACGATGTGCACCCGCGTCCTGCGCTTGGCGTTCGCGCGCAGGAGGGGGCGGATCAGCAGCATCGAGGCGCCGGTGGTCCCGATCATCGAGGCCAGGGCCGTGCCGATGACCAGGAAGATCAGATTCACCTTCGGTGTCCCGGCCGGCGTCCCGCGCAGCAAGATGCCGCCCGAAGCGGTGAAGAGGGCGCCCAGGAGGATAATGAACGGGATGTAGTCGATCAGGTAGATATGCAGGATCTCGTAGATCGCATCGCCCTTGAAGACCAAGACGAACGGCACGGCGAAGACCAGCGCCCAGAAGGCCGAGACCTTCGGGAAGTGCTTGTGCCAGAAGTGCGGCGCGAGAAGGGGAAAGAGAGCGATGCTCAACAGGATGCCCGCGAAGGGAATCGCGGTCCAGAGCGGAAGCTGCGTGCCGAGATTCGGGTGACCGCCGTGGGCGTCCCCGTCGCCGCCGTGGGCGTCCCCGTGACCGCCGTGGGCGTCCCCGTCGCCGCCGTGGGCGTCCTCGTCGCCGCCGTGAGTGTTCTCCGGGTCATGCTCTGCCTGCGCGACGAGCTCGTCCTGCAGGCCGTGCACGCTCTGGGCGAAGTACTCTTGCTGCGCATTGTCGGGTGAGGTCGCCGATGGGTGTGGGGCCTGCTCGGCCTGGGCGAGCATTGGTGCGACCCCGAGCGGCCTGCCGTCACCTGTGCTCGGCTCGTCAGCCGTCGCTGTCGGTGTCAGAACCGGCCCGGCCAGAAGCATGAGCAACAGCCAAGGCAGCATCGCCCGCGCGCGCGTGTCTCCCCGCCTGGACATCTGCCCCCAATGCCGCCTCATCGCGTGTCCTCCCTCTTGCTCCCCCGCTCCGCCGCAGCCCGCAGCGGATGTCCCTACGCAGAAGTCCGAAAGATGAAACCCGGTATGGTCGCGATCTTCAAGGGGAAAGCGCACGTCCGGGCGCGGGCACAGGAGATCGGCTCGCGGCCCCGCGGAGGGCCGGCACCGTCAGGCGCCCGCTTTCGGACGCGGGCACCGTCAGGCGCCCGTTTCCGGCCGCGCGACGGCTAGAACACCCCGAGGATGCGCACCCGCGCGACGTCGAGGCTCCAGGCGTCGTGCACGTTCTGCAGGCGTCCCTCGGCCAGCACGAATTGGTCGATCGCCACACGCGGCATCCGTCTCAGGGCTGACTCTCCGCGCACGACAGCCTCCAGCAGCCCGGTCTCGTCTTCCAGTGTGAAGAAGAAGAAGGGCGTGCCCTCGTCCGACCGATGGCGCCGCGTGGCGGAGACCACCCCGCGGACCGTCACCCTTCCCGGACCCCCGGCGGCCGCGTCACGCAGGCTACCGACGGCAATCGCGCCCCGCGGCGGCGCGGGACACAAGGCCATGGGATGCGTCGTGAGGCACAGTCCCAAAAACCGGCGCTCCAGGCGCGCCCGATGGCTCGCAGAGATCTCGCGCCACGGCCCGTGCCGGCGTGCGGGCTCGCCCGGTCGGTGTCCCGCGCACGTTTGCAGAGCCAGCGCAGGCTGCATCGCGCGGTCGAATTCGCTCGCCGACGAGCCCTCTTCCCCCACCTGATCCGCGCCAGCGCGTCCGCGCACGCCACGGCGCACGCGTAGAATCCGCTCGGCCTGCCAGACCAGCTCGCCCCGCGAGCAGCCCCACGCCTCGTCCAGAGCTCCGGAGAGGAGGAGCGATTCGAGCTCGGCGCGATTCGGTCGCACCCGCGCCACGAAGTCGCCCAGGTCGCCGAAAGCGCGCCGCGCACGGGCGGCGAGGATAGCGTGCAGCGTGGACTCGCGCAGGCAGCGCACCCGCTCCAGGCCGCAACGCAACGTCCCGGTGGCGCGCCCCGGCTCCCACCGCCAGTCCCGACCACCACGCTGCACGCACGGCGGGCGCAGGGCCAGCCCCCAACGCCGGGCATCGTCGACGTAGACGCGCAGCGGGTACATGCCACGGTGATTCTGCAGCAGTGCCGCGAAGAAGGGGCCGGGGTAGTGAGCCTTCAGGTAGGCGCTGCGGTAGGCCAGCACCCCGTAGCCGGCCGCGTGGGCTTTGCAGAAGGCATAGGAGGCGAAACGCACCATCTCGCCCCAGGCGGCTTTGGCCGCCGCGCGCTTGCCTTGCCGCTCGGCCGCCGCAAGGAATCCCGCACGCAGGCGTTCCAGATCATCCTCGGCGTGTGCCGCCTTCGAAACCGCGCCGGGCCCGACCCCTGCCGGGTCCGTCCCCGCGCCGGCCCGCACCGCTGCCCGCCCGGTCTCCGCGCCGTCGCCGCCGGGCCCGACCGCTGCCGAGTCCGCCCCCGCCTTCCCGCGCCGCACGGCCGCCTGCCCGATCGCGCGGCGCAGCATGTCGGCCTCCGCCAGGGTGATGCCGGCCATCTCGGCCGCCAGGCACATGATGTCTTCCTCGTAGAGCGGCACGCCGTATGTGCCGCTGAAGACACCACTCACCGCCGACTGGAGCGGCCGCGCCGCCTCCTGGCCACGGGCCCGCCGGACGAAGGCCTGCTTCATTCCGGAGGATGCAGGACCGGGGCGGATCAGGGAGAGCGCGTGGATGGCCCCGCCCAGCGAGCGGGTGCGCAACTGGCGCAGGAGGCCTCGCATGGCAGGCGATTCGAGCTGCATACAGCCGAGGGTGCGGCCGGTGGCGATGAGTTGCGCCGTGCGTTCGTCGTCGTGCGCGACTCGCTCCAGGTCGATCCGCACGCCCCGCTGTTCCAGCGCGCGCAGCGTGCCGGCGATCGTGCCCAGGGCCCGGTTGCCGAGCAGGTCGATCTTGACCAGGCCGATCGACTCCACGCCGTGCATCTCGAACTGGGTCACCACATCGCCGTTCGCCGAGCGCTCCAAGGGCACGATGCGGCTCACGGGCCGGTCCGCCAGCACGATCCCACCCGGATGCAGCCCGACCCCGCGCGGCAGATCGAGCAGGTCGGCCGCGAGACGGGCAGCCCGGGCCACCGTCGGATCGGCGTGCCGGCCCAGCGTCCCCAGACCCCGGCCGGCCCGGCTGATCGTCTCCTCGGCCAGCCCCAGGGCGCGAGCCGCCTCCCGAAACGCGCCGCGCTCGCGGAAGAAGTGGTGCGTGCCAATGCGCGCGGCCCGCTCCTGACCGAACGCCTCCAACGCGTAGGCGATCACTTCATCGCGTCGGTCCCACGCCAGGTCGATGTCCAGGTCGGGGTAATCCCCCCGCAAGGGATGAAGAAAGCGCTCGAAGTAGAGGCCATAATCGACGGGATTGACGTTGGTTATGAAAAGGAGATACGCCACCAGCGACGCTACCCCACTACCGCGCCCCACGCTGGGAATCCCCTGCCGCCGGGCCCATCCCACCACCCGGGACGTCGCCAGAAAGTAGTCGACGAAGCCGAGCTGCTCGATGACGGCCAGCTCGCTCTCCAATCGGCGCCGCGCGCGGGCGTCCCCGGTCAGTCCACGCGCCAGAAGCCCCTCGGTGCACATCCGCCGCAGCCGGTCGCGTCCTTCCGTGCCCCCGATGCTCGGGAAGACGAACGTGCGCGGCTTGAGGTCCGCGCGCTTGAGCTGGCAACGCTCGAGCAGGCGCCGCCCGGCCCGGCACGCCTGCGGTTGAGCGTCGAGGCGGGCCGCGATCTCATCGGACCCCGGCATCGGGCGGCCCAGGCCCGGCTGGTCGACGGCCAGCCCCCCGGTGCGGATCGCCTCGAGCAGACGCAGGCTCCGCCGATCGTCCTCCGTCAGCAGCTCGGCCTGCGGCACCGCCACCGCTTCGAGGTCCAGGCGCCCCGCCTCGCGCGCCAGCCTGTCGGCACGCGGGCCCGGCGGCCAGGGCAGCAGCGCTGCGACGGCACCCGGACCCACGGCGTCGCGCAACCCGCCGAGCCGGCGTGGGTCGTCGCACAGAACCAGCAGCCCGCCGGGGCTCTCGGCCAGCAGCTCGATCGCGCTGCGTCCTGGGGGCATGACCGCTCCGTGCAGACAGGAGAGGATGTGACAGAGATTCTGGTATCCGGACAGGTCCTCGCAGAAGACCAGCAGGCGTGACGGGAACGCCGGCGACCGGACGGGCTCCGTCCCCCACGGACGTGACGAGCGACGCTCTCCTGTGAGGGTCCGGCGGATCCCACCGTGGTCCGCGCTGGCCGCGCCATTGCCGACGCCGCGGCCACCACCGCCCTGCTCACCAGCACCCACGCTCCCCGCGCCCGCACCGGGCAGCGGAAGCTCCGCGCCCACGACCGCTCGCAGACCTCGGCCCTCGGCCGCCTCCAGCAGCGGCAACGCCGCGTAGAGACCCATCCAGTCGGCCAGGGCGACGGCGCCGTATCCGGCGTCGGCCGCCGCCGTCACCCACTGTGCGGGCATGACGGGGCCGCGCAGAAACGAGTAGGCGCTGCGCACCAGCAAGGGCAGCCGCCGGCCTCCCGAGGCCCCCGCGCCGTCCATGACGTCACCGCGTGAGACAGGGCGTGCGCAGCACGAAGCCGTGCGCGTCGCCGGGAACGCGGGTCATCATGTCCAGCGACGGACCGCGCAGCATCGCCCGGAAGCCGAATCGCCCGCGGATCTCGTCGATCGCTCTGTCGATGCGCTCCTGACGCGCGCCGGAGGCGCCGGACGCGCCGGACGCACACTCGTCCGCACGGTCCAGCGCCCCGTCCGTCGCCGCCACGCCCGAATCCCCCGGGTCGGCGCCGAAGAGGCTCATCTGCGCCGCCGGCTCCACGTGGAAGCGCGCGATCTCCACGCCCACGTTGTGGATGCCCTTGCGACGATCGAGCAGTCCAGGAAGCAGTCCGCGGGCGGCGTCGTAGAGGGCGTCGGTGCGGCATCCGGGCTGATCCAACCGCGTGGCCGCGGCGACGCGTCCCCCATCGCTCCACCGCAGGTGGACGCGCAACCGCCGCGGCTGCAGTCCGAGGCCACGGGCGTGGGCCGCGGCCCGCTCGGTCAGGTAGTGGAGCATGCCCTCGAGCTCGCCGCGTCGCGTGACCGGCTCGTGAAACGAGGTCTCGCGGCGAATCGATGCGGGCAGCTCGCGCGGATGGATGGCGCGCGTGTCGCGTCCCTCGGCACGGTCGCGGATCAGCAATCCCACCTCGCCGAAGAGATCGCGGAGCTGCGCGCGCGAGAAGGCGCGCAGGTCGCCGATGCGCCTCAGACCCATTTCCCGCAGGACGTTTGCGCGACGATGGCCGATGCCCGGCAGGTCCTCGATGGGCCGCCCCGCGACGAAGTCGCGCTCGCCGCCGGGACGCAGCCAGCCGAAGCCGCCCGGCTTGCTCAGCCGCGTGACCATGCGCGCGATCATCCGGTTCGTGCCCAGGCCGAGCGACACGCTCAAGCCCGTCTCGCGGGCGATGCGGGTGCGCAGCGCCTCGGACGCGCGGATCAGGTGCCCGTGGAGGCTCTCGGTGCCCGTCAGGTCGATCAGGGCATCGTCGAGGAACGTCTCGACCGAGGGGCTGGTCTGTGCGGCCAGGTCGAAGATCCGCGCGGCGAACGCGCGGTAGGTCGGCCCGTGGCCGGCCAGCACTAAGGCCTGCGGGCAGCGCTGCAGCGCCTCGCGGATGGGCGTTCCCGCGCCGATGCCGAACGCGCGCGCCTCGTACGAGGCGCTGGCCACCACGCCGCTGCCGACGATCACCGGCTTGCCGCGCAGTTTCGGGGCGCGCAACTGTTCGACCGATGCGAAGAAGGCGTCGATGTCCAGGTGCAGCACGGCGGGATGCCGCCCCCAGGGAGGACCGGCGCTGAGCCGGCGCGCGTGCACCGTCCGGGTTCCAAGCACAGGCATCGTGCCCGGCACAGGCCTCGTCTCAGGCACAGGCATCGTGCCCGACGCCGGCCTCGTCTCAGGCACAGGCATCGTGCCCGACGCCGGCCTTGCCCCGTGCGCCGAGTCCGCGCCCGACGCCGGCCTCGCCCCGTGCGCCGAGTCCGCGCCCGACGCCGGCCTCGCCCCGTGCACCGAGTCCGCGCCCGACGCCGGCCTCATCCCTCGTACATGATGGCTTCCGCTCGCCATGTCAGATCTCCCGCATCGAAACACAACTGATAGACATCGCCGCTATCGGCCGTGATCGAGAAGTGGTGCAGACACCGCTTGCCCTCGCGATCCATCCACCGACTGTTGATCGCGACGACCTTGAGCGCGAGCTGTCCGCGCCGGAAACGCAGCGGCTGGATCTCGCCGCCGGAAAAATCGGCGCGCACCTTGATCGGCTCATCCAACCGTTCCCAGTGCATTGCCGCTTCCTTCGCACGCTAGAAGCGCCTCACCAAGCCCACCACTTTGCCCGCCAAGCGGAAGTGGGGATCGGTCGCATCGATCACGATCGGACGGTAACGCGGGTTGGCGGGTCGCAATTCGACACCCCCCCCACGCCGCCGATGAAACCGCTTGACGGTCACCTCCTGCTCTTCACCCAGGTAGGCCACCACCAGCTCGCCGTTGGTCACCGGCAGATCGGGATCGACGATGACGTGATCGCCGGCAAGGATCCCTTCGCCTTCCATGCTGTCGCCGATCACCCGCACCCCGAACCGCCCGGGTGCCAGGCCCAGGAACTCCGGGTCCAGGTTGCCCTCGATCTGCTCCACCGCGAGCAGGGGTGCGCCCGCCGCCACCCGTCCAACGATGGGAATGCCCCGATCGCGCCGCACGTCCGGCGGAACGACCCAATGGCGACCCCGCCGGCGCAGGTAGCCCTTCGCCTCGAGCGCGCCCAGGTGCTGAAAGACCGTGGCCGGGGACGAAACGCGCAGATGGGCGGCCAGCTCGCGGATCGAGGGAAAGCGGCCCTGCTGCCCAATGCAGGTGAGAATCAGATCCAACACCTCTTGTTGCCGAGGTGACAGCGACTCCATGGCTCTCCTCCTGACCAAGCCGATGTACTTGCCGGGCCCTGAGGACCCTGATGATCGATCCGGTGTCTGCACCCGATCCGGTGCCTCCACCCGATCCGGTGCCTCCACCCGAACCCAGTGCCTCCACCCGATCCGGTGCTCCACCCGAACCCGGCGTCCCCGCCCGATCCGGTGTCTGCACCCGATCCGGTGCCTCCACCCGATCCGGTGCCTCCACCC
>CAZPGB010000001.1:203191-274612 GCA_964585945.1 uncultured bacterium
GAACCCGATGACGCGCCCGGCTCAACCTTCCCGCCAAGCTCCATTCGGCTTCGGCCCGAGAGTCCGAGGATACCAAACAAATGTTCGGTATTCCAAGAGGCAATCGGTATCTATCTCGTAACCTATTTCATATCAAATCGTTGGAATGAAGGCTCGCGCTCCGCGGCGGCCGTTTCGCGTCATGCGACGCAATTCCCGGACGCCGCGGCGGTCGTTTCGCGTCATGCGACGCATCCCGCCCGCCGCGGCGGCTGAAACCAAACGCCCGCCAACCGAGATCCTGTGAAGCCGTGCCACCCAGCACTCTGCTATTCTGACCCCACCGCCTCCGCGCTGGCGAGAAAGCGATCATCGAGAGGGACCGGTGAACCGCGAGCATCGACTTCGACCCGCAGTGAGCGGACACGCCGCACCCAGCACGAGTCCGGAGGCGCGCCTGCCGGCGCTCGTCCTGTGGATGATCACCGTCACACTGCTCTTCTGCCTGGGCACTTCCTGCGGGGACGAGGAGAATACCGGCAACTGCCCGACCGGGTCCCTCGGCATCATCCACGGAACCATCACGGCGCCTGGTGACGAGCCGCTCTCCCGAACCGTCCGCGCCGAGCCCCTCGAGAACCGCTACCAGCTCGGGACCGAGGCCGAGGTCATCTCCGATTCGACCGGCTGGTACGAGCTGGTCCTCCCCTTCGGCGACTATCTGCTGTCGGTGTCGGCCGACGCCCAGATCTATGTGGGGCGCGACACGCTCCTCATGGACCAAACCGAGCCCCTCGAGCCGTGGACCGTTTCAGGCATCCCGCTGCGGTGCGACATTCGTCTGGGCGCGTTGGACCTGGATTGCCTCGCCCCTGAAGCGCTGGAGGGAGTGAACATCTACCTCAAGATCGTGCACGCCGCATCCCGTGGGCCGGGCTTCTACGGAAAACGGATCCAGGTGGTCGACGGTCGCGCCCGCCTCCACGTGGCCGGACTCGCCCCCGGATATCACAACCTCGCGTGTCGACCGTCTTCGTGTGAGGAATACTGGTTGCCGGGCGTCGCCGTTCGTGAGAGAGGCGACCGGATCTACATCGACCCGAGCCACACAGCCTCGTACACGGCGGTGCTGACCGAGCCGTGGTTGCTTTCGGGCAGCGTCACGGGGAGCTGGCAAACGCTCGGCTTGGCTGCACCGAGTGTGCACTTGTTCACCAGCGACTCGGTCGAAGTCGAGCGGAAGACCCTACCGTCCGACGGCATGTTCTTCTATCGTGGGGCCCTGACCGAAGGACTCCGGCTGAGAATCGACAACAACGGCCTGCAGCGCTGGGTCGGGGGACACGATCTCCACTCGGCCACGGTGTTCCGCCCGTCGCCCGGCGAGACGCTACAGGTGCACAACCTGGTCGGCAGTGCGATCGAGTGTCGCCTGCACTTCCCCGATCCCAGCCCGGGAGAGCGCTATCGGGTCCTCCTGCGGGAAGCCGCCAGCGGCCTGGTGACCGGACCGTTCTCACCCCGCCGCTCGGACCCACTCACGATTCCGGGTCTCGAGGCCGGCGACTATTATCTGCGGCTGGTCCCCCATTCCCGAACGCAGGATTGGTGCCCCCAGTGGTTCCAGCGCGCCGACGAGCTCAGCGAGGCCCAGCCGATCACGGTGCCCCCCGACGGCGGAGTCGTCCGTATCGAGATGACGGTCTCGCCTTGCGGATCGATCTGCGGGCGCATCCTGTCGTCCACCGGGGAGCCCGCCGGAAACATGCGCGTGGAGATCTTCGACGCCGACGACCCTTCGCAGGGCGCGCACGGAGCGTCGGACATCTACGCGTTGACGGACCCGGAGACGGGCGGGTTCTGCATCGCACACATCAACGACGGCGACTACCGCATTGGGGTCCGCTACAGCTTCTCGTTGTCGGTCTGGTATCCCGGGACCTATGTCTGGGACGAGGCCACGGTCCTGCAGCTCCGCGACCACGGAGCGATCACCGATCTCGAATGGTCCCTGATCGATGGTTGCCGGGCCCGGGGACCGTGGATCGAGGGAGAGCCATGATCTCGCACACCGGCATCCTCGTGCGGGCCTGCATTCTGTTGATCGCCGGGCTGGTCGTCGGTTGCGGGGAGGAGACCGAGGCGCCTTGCGTCCGCCCCCCCGAGAGCGGGGTCATTGCGGGCACCGTGCGGATGGGAGACCTGCGTTATCCGGTGCGCGTCGACGCGCGGCAGTGCGCGTCGTCTCCCTGGACCGCGCCGAACTACGAGAGCGCGGTTCCGACCGACGCGGAAGGTCGCTACCAACTCGACTTGCCCCCGGGCCCGTACGTCCTGGAGGCGGCCATCATCGATCCCCTCTCCTGGTGGCCGGATCACATCCACAGCTTCCTGTCCGCGAGCGGGGACCCGGACACGTTTCGCCTCGCGGCCGGCGAGCGACTGGAGGCCGATCTCATCCTGGGCGGCCTGCGCCTGGAGGTCTCGATGCCGCCCGGCCTGGAGGAGAGATTCGTTGACGCGTCGATCTACCGGGCCGATTGCGACTACGCCGCGGACCCCTACGCCTGCAGCGTCCACATCGAACACTCCGCGCGCATCACCGGCGGGCGGGCCACCTTTCACATGGCCGGGGTGCGGCCCGGATCCTACAAGGTCCTGATCGAGGTCAATGGATTCGCTGCCCAGGCCTTCTGCGAGCGATTCTGGCTGCCTGCCAGCCGTCGCTTCGCTGCCGCCGACACACTCGTGATCGCGCCCGATCGGACGTTGGACTACGCCTGCGCCGTGCCGGCGGCGGTTGGACGACTGGAGGGCAGCATCACCGGCTGTTGGAGCCAGCTGCGAGCGTTCCGCGCGCCCCGGCCGCGCATCCGGCTCGTATGTGCTGACTCGACGCTGGACATGGGCTCCTTCTCCGTGCCGGACGATGGGTCGTTCGACGTGTCGGTATTGCTGCCCGAGCCCGCACGCGTCCGGGTGGATTGGGGCGACCGCGGCTTCTGGGTTCCGGATGGGTGCGACTTCTGGGACGCGACCGTCTTCTCCCTCGAGCCGGGTGCGACGCAGCCGACCATCCTCGCCGAGCGTAGCGGGTTGCTCCTGGATCTCCACGACCAGACCTACACGGTGCGCTGGTCCGCGGCGTGCGAGCTCGTCGACCCGGTCTCCCTGGAGGTGAAGGACAGGTTCTTCTTGGACGGCGATCCAGAGAACCGCTTCCATCCAATCGTGGACCTGGTGCCGGGCGACTACCTGCTGCACTTCGACGCCCGGACGAGATTCGAGCAGAAGTGGCGCGGCCAGTGGTTCGATCGGCGGCGTGACCCCGAGATGGCCACCATCGTCACGATTCCCCCGGCCGGCAGTTACGCCACCGTCCGGATGGAGCTGGAAGCCGGGGGTCGGATACGGGGAACATTGACGCGTAGCGACAGCGGTCCCTGGCGATGGACCATGGTCTATCTGACGCCCGCCGACGACCCCACCCCGCTGGGCAGCCGCATCCGCAGGCTGGACTTCCGCAATACGGCCGACTACGACCTGCCCGGCCTGGAACCGGGCGGCTACCGCGTGGGCGCGTGTCTCCTCGACTACGGATCGGCGCCGCCCGATCCGCCGGACAGCACCGTGTGGTACCCCGGAACCAACGAGTGGAGCTCCGCCGAGGTGATCGTCATCGAGGACGCTGAAGAGTGGTCGGGCGTAGATTTCGTCTGGCGTTAGGGCATCCGACCGCTCGCCACGTCGTTCCCCGCAACCAAAGCCGCCCGCCGCGACGTTCCCAGCAACCGGAGCCGCCCGCCGCGTCGTTCCCCGCAACCGGAGCCGCCCGCCCCGCCGTTTCCGCCAGCCGCAATCGCTTGCTCCCGCGCTCACGAGCTGCGCAGCGCTTCCCCCGCGTGGTAGGAGCTGCGCACCAGCGGCGCTGACTCGACATGGTCGAATCCCAGCTCGCGCGCCCGGGCGTCCCAGACCGCGAACTCCTCGGGGGTGTAGTAGCGCTTCACCGTGAGACACTCGCGCCGCGCCTGCAGGTACTGCCCGATCGTCACCCGCGTGCATCCAGCCGCGCGCAGATCGCGCAGCAGGGCGACGATCTCGCGGGGTGATTCGCCCAGACCGATCATGAAACCCGACTTCGCGCACAGTCCGGCCGCATGGGCGCGGCGCAGGACGGCCAGCGAGCGTTGGTAGTCGGCCCCGGGACGGGCGATCGGGTAGAGCCTCGGCACCGTCTCGATGTTGTGGTTGAGCACGTCGGGCCGTTGCGCCAGCACGCGTGCGAGGGCGTCCGGCGAGCCCCCCAGGTCGGAGATCAGCACCTCCACCGTCGCGGCCGGCAGGGCGTCGCGGACCGCGGCGATCGTCTGCGCGAACTGCTGCGCGCCGCTGTCGGGGAGGTCATCGCGCGTGACCGAAGTCACCACGACGTGCTCGAGACCCATCCGCGCCGCCGCCTGCGCCACCCGCTCGGGCTCTTGGGGATCCACGGGTGAGGCCGTCCCCTTCGCCACCGCGCAGAAGCGACACCGCCGCGTGCAGACGTTGCCCAGAATCATGAACGTCGCGGTTCCGGCGTCCCAGCACTCCTGTCGGTTCGGACAGCGGGCCTCTTCGCACACGGTGCAGAGCGAGCCTTCGCTCAAGATGCGCCGCACACCGGCGAATCGGTTTCCCTTCGGCAGCGAGATGCGCAGCCACGGAGGACGCCGCGCGCCGCGCGCGGCCTGCCGCTCCAACCCGGTGACCAGCGCCGCGACGTCCTCGGCCCGCTGCGGACCAGGCGCCGTCAGTGCGCGCAGCTCGACACCGAAGACGTCGCTCATCGCACGCGTCAGCCGCTCGGCCACGTCCGGGAGCGCGGGCGGATGCTCGAGCAGCTCGGCCATCGTCGTCACCCGCGCGTCGCGCAGGCCGCAGGGCACCATGCCGTCGAATCCGCCCAGGCAGTCGGCCACGTTCAGGGCGATCCCGTGCATGCTCACGCCCCGCGCGATCCGCACGCCGGCGGCGGCCGCCTTGCCGAAGCCTTCTCCGCGCCGGACCCACACGCCGACCAGACCGTCACGTCGCACGGCCCGGATGCCGTAGGACGCGAGCGTACGCAGCACGGCTTCCTCCAGGGCGTGCACGAACCCGCGCACGCTCAGGTCGTGGGCACGCAGGTCGGCGATCAGATAGGCGGTCAGTTGTCCGGGTCCGTGGTAGGTGACCTCGCCGCCGCGGTCGATGCGCACCACGTCAGCGGACCGGTCGTGCGCGGCCAGGAATCGCTCGTCACCGTGCTTGCCGATGGTGACGACCGGATCGTGCTCCACCAGCAGCAAGGTGTCGGGCACGCGCAGGTCGCGACGCCGCGCCCAGATCTCGCGCTGCAGCGCCCACGTCGGTCGGTACGCGCTGGTTCCGGTCAGCCGCAGCGCGATCCCGTCCCATCTGGAGGCTGATGCGGTCATGTCCAGTCGGCCCCCGATCGGTGTTCGGCTAGCCGTGGATCCCGATGCCCAGGGCGGCGCCCACAGCCTCGGGGAGAGCCTCGGAGAGCGTCGGATGCGTGTGGATCGTGCGCAGGACGTCTTCCGCCTTCAGGCTGTTGCGCCCGGCCAGCGTCAGCTCGGCGATCAGCTCCGACGCGGCCGGGCCGATGATATGGGCGCCCAGCAATCGGCCCGTTGCTTCTTCGAGCAACACTTTCACGAAACCGGCCACGTCCCCCTCGGCCACGGCTTTGCCCGATGCGCTGAACGGAAACCGGCCCACGCGCGCCTTCAGCCCTCGTGCGGCCAGGTCGTGCTCCCGCAGCCCCACCGAGGCCACCTGTGGATGGGTGAACACGGCGGCGGGGGTCCAGGTTGCATCGTAAGGCTCCTCCTCGCGCACCTTCCCCGCGGCGTGCTCCGCCGCGTGGATGCCCTGCGAAGACGCGGTGTGGGCCAATAGCGGCGGCCCGACCAGATCGCCGATCGCGTAGAGACCCGGTGCGGATGTGCGCAGGTGACCGTCGACCTTCAGGAACCCCTCCTCGGGGGTCACCCCGACGGTCTCCAGCCCCAGGTCCGCGGTCGCCCCCGTCACGCCGACCGCCACCAGCACGCGATCCACCTCCAGAACGTCCGCCGAGGCCGCGCGCAAGACGCAGCGCAGCCCCTTGCCGTCCGGCCCGGCAACGGGCGTCACTTCACTCACCGTGCAACCGGTCCTGATCTTGATCCCACGCTTGAGCAGCGCGCTGCGCAGCGCCGCGCTCACCTCCTCGTCCTCGGTCGGCAGGATGCGCGGCAGCAACTCGACCACCGTGACGCGCGCGCCGAAGGTGGCGAACAGATCCGCGAACTCGAGCCCGATCGCACCGCCCCCCACGATCAACAGCCGCTCGGGCACCTCCGTCAGCACGATGGCATCGCGACTGTGCAGAATGCGCTCACCATCGAAGGGCAGATGAGGCAGCCCGCGGATGCGGCTGCCGCTGGCCAGAATCACGTGCGCCGCGCGCAACAGGCCCTGACCTCCGGTACCGTCCCCATGCGAAGATGCAACCTTCACGCGGATTCGCGGACCGTCGCGGCCGTCGAGTCGGGCGTGCCCCCGCACCAGGTCCAGCCCAACCTCCTTGAAGGTGAGCTCGAGCCCCTTGACCAAGCGGCTGACCGTCTGGCGTGAACGCTGCACCACGGCGGCGTAGTCGAACCCGGCTTCGCCCACCGTGATCCCGTGGCGGCGCCCCCCTCTCAGGCTGCGCCACAGGGCCGCCGAGTGGAGCATCGCCTTGGTCGGGATGCAGCCCCAGTTCAGGCAGACGCCGCCGATTTCCTGCGCCTCGACCAAGGCGGTGCGCAGGCCCGCCCGCGCCGCCCGAATCGCGGCGGTGTAGCCGCCCGGACCGGCGCCGATGACGATCACGTCGTAGACGCCGCCACCACGCTCAGACCCCACCGCGCCCGGGTGCTCGCCCCGATCCGCCGCGCTGGAAGGGCGCCGCCCGCCACGCTCGGCGTCCGCCCCCTCACCGTGACGAGGGGCGCTGGGGGAATCGCTTGTCTCGCTCATCGTGGATCGTCCTTCTCCCGGCCCGTGGGGGGCGTCGCCGTCTTCGGTCTCCGCCGTGCGCCATCGCGGGTGGTGCCGGCTTCGGTCTCGCGTCCCGTCAACAGGGGGCGCCCACGGCGCCCGTCGCCCAATCGCTCCCGCGCCCGCGCGGCCAAGGTCCGCTCGATGCGGTCCGGATCTCGGTGCTTGCCGCGCAGGTCGATGCGTCCCCCGGCCATGCTGCCGTGCCCGCCCGCCTTGCCCAGGTCGCCGATGATCGCGGCGATCTCGCGGGCGGCGTTGCCGCGTGGGTTCTCGGTCCGCAGCGAAACGTAGAGCGAGCCGCGGTAGCGTCCCATGACCAGCGCCCAGCGCACCTGATCCACGCGCAGGAGCAGATCGGCCAGCTCGGCCACTACATCCGGGTAGGGCATGGCGCCCAGCTTCGTCAGCGACAGCTCACCGTGCAGGCGCGTGGCGCGGAAGGCGCCGTTCAGCAGCGCGAGATATCGACGGGAGATGGGGGCCTGCTCGATATGGCTGATCAGGCGGCTGTCGGCCTTGGGAAACAGGGCCAGGAAGGCGCGCGAATCCGGAATCGAGCTCTCGCGCCCGAGGTTCTGCGTCTCGGAGCGAATGGCGTAGAAGAGACCCGTGGCGTGGCGCGGGCGGATAGGCAGGTCGGAGACCTCCAGGTACTCGGTGAGGATGGTGGCCGTGGCGCCGTAGTCGACGCGCAAATCCACGAACGGCACGTCCCGGGTCTTGCGCCGCAGCGGATGGTGGTCGAAAACCACGCGTGGGAGAATCGCATCGGGCAGCGAATTGTTGCCGGTGCCGGGCTGCGTGTCGACCAGCGCCACCGCGTCGTGACGATCGAGCACCACGTCACTCAACGGCACCAGCGGGATGCGCAGCAACTCGACCATGGCGCGATTCTCCGCGCGGCCCACCACCCCCTCGTACGCCAGTGTCGTGCGCAGGTTCAGCGCGCCGCGCAGGATGTACCCCAGCACCCATCCGGCGGCAATGGCGTCCGGGTCGGGGTTGTCATGGGTCAAGATCAGCATGCGGCGTACGTCGCCCAGTTCAGTGATCAAGCGCTGGTAGCCGCGCTCGCTGCGCCTCATCCCGCCTCCGCTGCTCCACGGCCCAGCGCACCGCGTGCGCCCTGCCCGCATCCGAGGACCTCTGCATCCACGAACCACAGACGGTAGCACAGGTCAGAAACGGGCAACAAGCCAGCCGGTCCGATCCGGGCCGGCCCGTCGAGCCACCGCAACCCTTCCGGGGAGACCCCGCGCACGTGTGCCGCGGCCCCACGCCCGGGCCCATTCGTACCGCCACCAGTGCCGGCCGCCAGTCCCACCGTGGCGCGCCCGCGCGCCAAGTGCTAGGCTCGGCGCCGCACAGCTCGGCCCCGTGCAGCGGCGCACCCGCATGCGAAGAGCACCCTGCGCGGCAGGGTGCAGCTCGGCGGGAATCGAAACGAGGCTTGACCATGAGTCCAGATGGTTCGTTGCGCATCGCGCTGGCCCAGATCAACACCACCGTGGGCGATCTTTCGGGCAACCTCGCCCTCGTCCTGGACAGCTACCGCAGCGCCGTCGCCGCCGGCGCGGACCTGATCGTCTTCCCCGAGCTGACGCTGACCGGCTACCCTCCCGAGGACCTGCTCCTGAAGCCCTCGTTTCTGGACGATACCCGCATCGTCCTGGGGCGACTCGTGGACGCCGTGGACCGCGGCCTGGTGCTGGTCGGCTTCGCCGACGCCGACCCGGACCTCGACCAAGGCGGCGTTTGGAACGCCGCGGCCTTGATCGGCAACCGCCGGTGGCTCGACACCTACCGAAAGTGCGCGCTGCCCAACTACGGCGTCTTCGACGAGCGCCGCTACTTCCGGGCGGCGGTCCGCTGTCCGGTGTACCGGATCGGCCCCTGGCGGCTGGCGGTCAACATCTGCGAGGACCTGTGGGTCGCCGACGGGCCGCCCAGCGTGCAGGCGTTCGAAGGTCGCGCGAATCTCATGGTGAACCTCTCGGCTTCTCCCTACCACGCCGGTAAGGGGGCCGAGCGCGAAGCCCTGGTCGTAGGCCGGGCACGCCACCTCGGGCTGCCCATCGCCTATTCCAACCTCGTCGGGGGCCAGGACGAGCTGGTCTTCGACGGGCAGAGCCTCGTTGCCGACGCCGAGGGGCACCTGCTGGCGCGGGCCCCGCAGTTCGAGGCGCATATGGTCATCGCCGATCTCCCCCATCCGGTCGATTCCCCCACCGACACGCCCCCTCGCGCGGCGGAACGAGCCCATCCGAATCACCTGGAACGCGAGATCCAATTGCCGGAGCGCCCCCTCACGCTGGATGAGGTCGAACTCGATCCAGCCTTGCTGCCTGCCGTCGGGCCCGGCACCCGTCCCATGCCGCCCGGCGAGCCGGCGGGCGGCGACGCACGCTCGTCCCGCGAGCCGTCTCCGGACGCGACGTTACCAGCGACCGGCCATCACCCGCTTTCCCTGGGCCACGTCCACGCGGCGCTCGACCCGGATGAGGAGATCTACCGGGCGCTGATCCTTGGTCTGCGCGACTATGTGCAGAAAAACGGCTTCCGCGGCGTGGTCATCGGCCTCAGCGGCGGGATCGATTCGGCGCTGACCGCCGTGGTCGCCGCCGACGCCCTCGGTCCGCAGGCGGTCGTGGGCATCTCCATGCCGTCGGTCTACTCGTCGGGATCCTCACGCGAGGGCGCGCGCACCCTGGCCCGGCGCCTGGGCATCACGTTTCACGAGATCCCCATCACGCGCGTCTTCGACACCCTGAAGACGGAGCTGACCCCCCACCTCGATCTCCGCGCACCCGACGTGACCGAGGAGAATCTCCAAGCCCGCCTGCGGGGCATGCTCCTGATGGCCTGGTCGAACAAGCTGGGCCACATGGTGCTCGCCACCGGCAACAAGAGCGAGGTGGCGGTCGGTTACTGCACGCTCTACGGCGACATGGTGGGCGGCTTCTCCGTGCTCAAGGACGTCTTGAAGACGCAGGTGTACCGGCTGGCCCGCTGGCGCAACGAGCGGACGCCCGATCAACGGCCGATTCCATCCGACACGATCAGCCGTGCCCCCAGCGCGGAGCTGCGTCCCGATCAGAAGGATACCGACACGCTCCCCCCCTACGAGGTCCTCGATCCCATCGTCCGCGCCCTCGTGGAGGACGAGTCCAGCCCCCGCGAAATCGTGGCGGGCGGGTACGATCGAGACGTCGTGGATCGGGTCTTCCGGTTGATCCAAGGCAACGAATACAAGCGGCGCCAAGCCGCCCCCGGAATCAAGATCACGCCGCGGGCCTTCGGAAAGGACCGTCGCTATCCCCTGACGAACCGGTACCAGCCGGGGGCGGTGGAGTCGTGAGCGTTCGCGGGCCCGTCCGCCACCGCTGGGACCTGAACCCGCGTCAGGCCGTCCTCCTGCAGCGAGAGCTCGCCGCCCGAGTACGGGCGCACGGATCGTCTCCAACCGGCACGCACTACGTGGCCGGCTGCGACGCCACCCGCACCGGCCGCTGGTCGCGTCGCGACGAACAGATCGTGGCCGGCGTCGTCGTCCTGCGCGTCCCCGGCCTGGAGCTCGTCGATCGCGCCTGGGTCAAGGCCCCCTCCCCGTTTCCCTACGTCCCGGGCCTGCTCAGCTTTCGGGAGGCGCCCCTCTACGTCGCGGCCTTCGCCAAGCTCCGCATTCGCCCGCACATCTTGCTGTGCGACGGTCAGGGCTTGGCGCACCCGCGCGGCCTGGGCTTGGCTTCGCACGTGGGCCTGCTGCTGGACGTGCCGACCATCGGCGTGGCCAAATCCCGTCTCGTGGGCAGCTACCGCGAACCGGGCCGGCGTCGCGGCTGCTCGACGCGCCTGCTCTTCGACGGCCGCGTGGTGGGACGGGTGGTTCGCACCCAGGATGGCGTGCGCCCCCTGTTCGTGTCGCCCGGACACCGCATCGGCTTCGCCGAGGCTGCGCGCGTCGTCGTGCGTCTCGCCACGCGCTACCGGCTGCCCGAGCCCACGCGTCAGGCGGACCTCTGGGTGGGCGCCTTGCGGCGCGGCGAGCCGTAGAGCGCCGGCGGGGCGACCCCTGAGGCGCGCGGGTCCCCACGGGGTCGCGAGGATCAGGTACCCATCAGTTCCTGGTAGACGGCGAGCGTCTTGCGCGCCATGACCCGAGCCGTGAACTCGCGCCCGTAGAGCGCTTGCGCGCTGCGGGCGTAGGCGGCAGCCTGCTGGGGCTTCTCGGCGGCCGCGGCGATGGCGTCCGCCAGGGCGCGGCTGTCCCCCGGCGGCACGAGCACGCCGGTACGGCCGTCGATCACCGCCTCGGGGATGCCCCCCACGTTCGAAGCGATGACCGGCACCCCCGCGGAGAACGCATCCAGAATGGAGGACCCGAGGCCCTCCGAGAGACTGGGATGCACGAACAGGTCCATCGCCGCGTAGAGGCGCGGCAGGTCCCCACGCTCGCCCAGCAGATGGACCCGCGGCGCCACGCCGAGCGCGCGGGTCTGTCTCTGCAAGGCCGTATGCAACGGCCCCGAGCCGACCAGCATCAGATGGAGACGGCGCCCGACATCCGACGCCCGCAACTCTGCCAGCGCGTCGATCGCCACCGCGTGTCCCTTGTGAGGGATGAGCCCCCCCACCGTGCCCAACAGCAGATCCTCCTCAGCCAGTCCCAGCTCGCCGCGCAGTGCGTCACGTTCCCCGGCGGGCACGTCGACGCCGCGGGTTCCGCTGTGGACCACCGAGATGCGGTCGCGCTCGATCCCGCTCGCCGCCAGGACATCCGCGATGCACCGGCTGACGCAGATGAACCGATCCACACGCTTGAACTTCCAGCGCGCCCACGCCGACCGGCCAATCGGAACGTCGACCCGCCGATGGTAGACCAGCACAGGGCCGCCGCTGCTCTCCGGCCACCATGCCCGCGCGGCGGAGGCGAAGGCCAGCCCATGCGCCTCGTGCGCCGCGATCAGATCGGGCCGCAAACGCCTCAGCCGCCGGGCGAATCGCACCATAGACCACGGATCCAGCTCGCCCCATGCGCGCAGGAGATGCACCCGGAGCCCCCGCTCGCGCGCACGAAGGGCCAGTGCGGATCGGGGTCGGACAATGAGGTGGATGTCATGGCCCGCGGCCACGAGGGATTCACATAGAAGGAGACACTGGCGTTGACCGCCTCGCCACTGGCGACCCAGATCGATGTGTGCGATTCGCATGCGCTTCGTGCCTCGAGCCAACCGACGCGTCGGGGGCGATCCTAGCCGTCCGGAGACACGGGGCCAAGCCCCACGAGCTCCGGCCAGCGTTCGCCCACGCGCGCCAGGCCAGCGTTCGCCCGCGCGCGCCAGGCCACCGCTGCCCACGCGCGCCAGGCCACCGCTGCTCACGCGCGTCGGCCCACGATCGGCCGCCCGCGCCGGACTCGTCCCCGATGGCGGGCGATGCTATGCTGGCCGCCGGGAGCGGCTGCCGGGAGCGGCGACGGGGAGTGGCCGCCGGAAGCAGCGACCGCGAGCGGCTGCCGCGAGCGGCTGCGCCGCAAGAGCGGACAGAGGAAATCCGATCGGCATGAACGATGAGCACCAGCTCCAGATCGATCCACAGGCGTTGCGCCGGCAGGTCCCCCGCGGCGCCTTCGAGATCATCGACCGTCTCGAGGCGGCCGGGGGTCGCCCGGTGCTCGTCGGCGGGTGCCTGCGCGACCTCCTTCTGGGCCGGCAGCCCAAGGACTGGGACATCGCCAGCGACCTGGCGCCCGACCGCGTGAAGGCCCTGTTCCGCCGCGTCTATGACGTCGGCGCCGCCTTCGGAACGTTGATGGTTCCTCGCCGGGGCCACATCTACGAGGTGACGACCTTCCGCACCGAGCGCGACTACAGCGACGGTCGCCGCCCCGATCATGTCGCGTTCACCGGCGACGTCGAAAAAGACCTCGAGCGCCGAGACTTCACCATCAACGCCATGGCCTGGCACCCGCAATCCGATCGGATCATTGACCCGTTCGGAGGGATCTTCGATCTACAGCGGCGGCAGATCCGCGCGGTGGGCGACCCCCGCGAGCGGTTCCGCGAGGATGCGCTGCGCCTCATGCGGGCCGTGCGTTTCTCCGCGCAGCTCGGGTTCAGGATCGAGCCGGCCACCTGGGAGGCGATCGCGGCCGAAGCGCAGGGACTGCGGCGCATCGCGGCCGAGCGCATTCGCGAGGAGCTGAACCGCATCCTCCTGGCGCCCGCGCCGTCGGTGGGCCTGCGTCAGATGCACGCCACCGGCCTGCTGTCCATCGTTCTGCCCGAGCTGGAGGCTTGTTTCGGCGTGCGGCAGAATCGGTTTCACTCGCACGATGTCTTCACGCACACCCTGATGGCCGTCGACGCGGCGCCCGCGGACAACCTGACCGTCCGTCTGGCGACGCTGTTCCACGACATCGCCAAGCCGCAAACGCGCGAGGAGCGCCAGGGCGATTACACCTTCTATGCCCACCAGGTGATGGGGGCCCGCATCGCCGCCAGGGCGATGCGCCGGCTCGCCTATTCCAACGAGGAGCGCGACGCCGTTCGGCACCTGGTCTATCACCACATGTTCTACTACGAGCCCGAGTGGACCGACAGCGCGGTGCGCCGCTTCGTGCGGTCTGTGGGGCGGGAGAACATCGCCGACCTGATCGAGCTGCGCAAAGCGGACATGGCCGGCAACGAGCGCAAGTCGGGAGACACCTCGCCGCTGGAGGCCTTGCTGGGGCGGGTCGAGGACGTGATCGCCAAGGACACGGCCCTGAGCGTCAAGGACCTGGCCATCGGCGGCCGCGATCTGATGGTCATGGGTGTTCCCGAGGGGCCGGCCATCGGACGCATTCTGCGCGCGCTACTCGAGAAGGTGCTGGATGAACCCGCGTTCAACGAGCGCGACACCCTCCTGGCCGAGGCCCGGCGGCTGATCGCGCAGGAACGTGCGGGCGACGCGTGAGCCCGCGCGATCCCGTCGCATGAAGGAGCACCACCGCCGGTGATCGCGGCGCGCGACCCGGCGCCGCGGCCGGCGATCCCATCGCGCGACCCGGCGCCGCGGCCGGCGATCCCATCGCGCGACCCGGCGCCGCGGCCGGCGATCCTATCGCGCTACCCTGCGGCGGCCGGCGCCCGCGCCGTCTACGCAGATCCTCCGGCGGCATCCTGATCCTCGCCGCCGCGCTCGCCACCGGCCATGCCGAGGCTGCGACGCAAGCGGCGGGCGACCTCGGGAGGCAGCGGCTTCACGTCGCGCCGGCGCGCGACGTCTGCGGCTTCGGCGGCGACCTCCTCGGCTGTCGTTGTGTGGCCCCCGCGCGCGAGCGGCATCGCCCGCTCTGGGGGCGGGCCTTTCGGGATGTAGGGCTCCTTCTCCAGCATGTGATGCAGCAGCACCAGCGCCGCCTCCTTGTCGGGAATCCGGCCCCGCGCCCCACCGTCGGGGTCGTTGGTCGTGTGGGGCAAGACGGGCGCGCCGACACACGACGGACACCCCGCCTCACACGCGCAGCTCGTGATCAGGTCGCAGGCGCCTTGCATCAGCTTCGCGATCATCTCGAACGCCTTCTGCGAGAATCCCAGCCCCCCGGGATACTTGTCGTAGACGAAGACCGACGGCGAGCCGGCCGCGCGCGGATCCATGGTCGTGCCGATATCCATCGTGTCGCACATGGCGTGGATCGTGATCACGTCGCGCAGCACGTTGGCGATGCCCCACAGCCCCTCGGTCGCCAACCGGCCGTGGCGCGTGCACTCAGCGAAGGCCGCCGCGGGCGGCGTCACCCAGAACCCCTCGGTCTCGAGGGTCTGCACGGGTAGATCCACCGGGCCGAAGCCCACGGATTCGCGACTGCCGAAGCGCACCTTCTTGAACAGGTACACCTTCTCGCTGACGGCCAGCGATCCGATGCCGGTCTCCGACCGGCGCCAGCGCCGCTCCTGCTCGGTCTCGACGATGCGGATACGGCTGTCGGCGATCGACTGCGTGTAGTACTCCAGGTTGACCTTGTGGACATAGGCCACCCGTTCGGTCAGATCCAGGTGCTCGACGAAGTACGTCTCCGCCTCGTGCATGTAGATCGCCTGCGGGTGCAGTTGCGCGAAGGCGCCGGCCTCGTCGAGCGTGCCGATGACCCGATAGCCGCGCTCGACCGCCGCCCGCACCCCCGCACGGCGCGCCGGCGGGGGCAATGGAGCGGTCGGTGGTCGGTCCACGATGTCGCCGGCCCGCGTGGCCCGATCGAAGATGGGAGCCCCGGGGGTGCCGGTATCGACGATCACGTAGACGTCCTCCGCCGCATTGCGCAGCCCGATCTCCGCCGCCGGATAGCCGTCGGTGCTGTAGTACCAGCGCCCCCGCAGCAGCCGCACATCGCCGTGCTCGGCGAGGATCTCGAGGATCGCCGGCGCGTACTCGCCGAACAGCGCCTCGTCGCGCGCCGAGATCGGCAGCTCGTAGGCGGCCGCCCGCAGGTGACCCAGGAGGATGTGGGGGTTGCCGGGATCGATGACCGCGTGCTCCGGCGTCTGGCTGAAGAAGTACTCGGGGTGGCGCATCAGGTACTGGTCGATGGGCGTGTTGTGCGCGATCAGCACCGCCAGCGAGTCGGCCTCGGTGCGGCCGGCGCGGCCGGCCTGCTGCCAGGTGCTGGCGATGGTGCCCGGATAGCCGACCAGCAACACCAGGTCGAGCGAGCCGACGTCGATGCCCAGCTCGAGCGCGTTGGTGGAAATCACGGCCAACAACTCGCCGTCGAAGAGCGCCTTCTCGATGGCGCGGCGCTCCTCGGGCAGGTATCCGCCGCGGTAGGCTCGCAACTGCGCCGCCAAACCGCCCCCATCGCGGCTCAACTCCTCCTGACAGTACCGCAGCAGCACCTCGGCCACCTGACGGGCGCGGACGAAGGTGATGCCCTGATAGCCGTCGCGCACGAACGACAGCAGCAGATCGCGCGCCTCCAGGTTCGAGCTGCGCCGGTCCATGCTGGTCTGGCTCAGTACCGGGGGGTTCCAAAGCACGAAGTGCTTGCGCCCCCGCGGCGCGCCGTCGCGATCGATCAGGCGAAAGGCGCGCCCGGTCAGCCCCTCGGCCAATTCGGCCGGGTTGGCGATCGTGGCGCTGGAGCAGATGAACCGAGGCTCGGAGCCGTAGTGACGACAGATGCGCTGCAGGCGACGCAGGACGTTGGCGACGTTCGACCCGAAGATGCCGCGGTAGACGTGGATCTCGTCGCAGACGACGTACTTCAGGCTGGCGAAGAAGCGCGCCCACTTGGCGTGGTTGGGTAGGATGCCCGCGTGGAGCATGTCGGGGTTGGTCAAGATGACCGCGGCCTCCTCACGCAGCTTGCTGCGCTGCCGCGGGGGCGTGTCGCCGTCGTAGGTGCCGGCGGTGAATGGCAGGTCCGCCCGGGCCGCCTCCTGGAGTCCGCTCAGACCCTTGAGCTGATCCTGGGCAAGCGCTTTGGTGGGAAAGAGCATCAGCGCTGTGGCCTGCGGGTCCTCGAGGTAGCCCTCCAGAACGGGAATCAGATAGCAGAGGGTCTTCCCGCTGGCCGTGCCGGTGACAACCACGACGTCCTCTCCCCGGCGCGTTGCTTCGACCGCCTGCGCCTGGTGCACGTAGAGGCGCTCGATCCCGCGGGCCGCGAGGGCACGTCGCAGCGGCTCGGGCACAGGACGCGACACCTTGCCGTAGCTGGCGCGTCGCGGCGGGATTTGCTCGATGCGGACCAGGGAATGCGTGTTGCGCGCGCGACCCTCGAGCTTCTCAAGCAACCGCGCCCGGTCGCACGATCCGGCTCCCCGAGGTCGCCGCCGGTGGCGACGCCCGCGCCGGTCCTGGCCCTGCCGAGCCTTTCGCCGATCACGACGATCCCGCTCGTCCTGACGCTCGTGGGACTCCCGCCGATCGGGGCGTTGAGAGCGCGCTTCGGATTGTGGCGCCATCATGTTGTCCTTTCGAAGGATAAACCTGCGCAGACCGGAGTCTCCGGGTACCCTTGACCTCGCCGGCGCATACCGATGGCCTGGAGGGTCTTCCGCATCAGCCGGTTCACGCCGATGCCCTGGGCAGGGTGGATCGCAGGATCACGGGAGCCCCATTCTACGAGCTCGGGCAGGCGCGTCAACCGTCCAGCGCGGCCACCGCGCGGGCGTAGATATCCACCAGGCTCGTCAGGTCCGAGGCGTTGTGGCCCAGGATCTGGATCAGCTCGTGGGGCTCGCCGGTGCGAACGAAGGCGTGATAGGCCTCCGGCACGCGCCCGCTCTCGATGTCGACACTCCCCCGCGGTCGCCCGCAGATCCAGCGCTCCAGGGTCTTCAGGCGACAGTCGGGCAGTTGCTCGGCCCAGCATCGTCGCGCCACGGGCAACAGATCCAGGTGTCGCCGGGGTCGCAGCGCGGGGAGGCGGAAGTAGGCCGCTCGCAGCTCCAGAAACGGAAGATCGAACGTGCGACCGTTGAAGCTCACCCACAGGTCTGCGCCAGAGGCATCGTGCGCGAAGGCGCGCAGAATCGCCTCCTCCTCCGCGTAGTCGCGCGCAAGGTATTGCACGAGCTCCAGCGACCAGGGACCGTCCGGACGCGCCGTGGCGTAGAGCCCCCCGATCAGGAACAACGGCTTGCCGATGAATCCGAGGCTCTCGATGTCGATGAAGACGATCGCCCGGGCACGGTCGCTCCCAACCGAGTCCGCCTGCCCATGGCGGTCGCCTCGCGCCGCGCACGCGCTCGGTCCACGCCGTTCTGGCTGCTCGGAACCGTCCGGCCCATCGCCGCAAACCAGATGGCGCGCCAGGGCCGCCGGCATCCGGCCCGGCAGTGCCCGCGGGGACAGCGAGCGCCGCAGGCGCGCAAAACCGATCGCCGTGCGCTCATAGAACGTCCCCGGCAGAAAGCGCTCCACCCCCAGCGCCAGCAACTCGTCGGCGGGCGCGTCCGTTCGCGGCCCCCTTGAAATGACAGGACCGACGCGCCCTCGCAACCGCTTCAGCAGCCGGCGACGGGCGTCGCCCCCCAGATTGTGCCTTTGCGGATCCATCATCATCAGCATACCATCGCCGCCAGAGGTAGCCATGAGCCAATTCAAAGCCACAGTCCACGGACGGGTACAGGGGGTCTGCTTCCGCGCGGAGACGGTGGCCGCCGGACGACGCCTGGGCCTGAGCGGATATGCCCGCAACGTGCCCGACGGAACGGTGGAGGTCGCCGCCCGCGGGGAGGAGCCCGACTTGAAGCGTCTGCTCGAGTTCATCGGTCAAGGCCCCGAGCTGGCGCGCGTCGACCGGGTCGACGTCGATTGGGACGACGCGACCCCTCTCGGCGAGGGATTCCACGTCCGGTACTAGTCCGCTGCCAGAGCGAGACCTCCGCCGGTGCGCCGCGCCATTGCCGGCGGGAACCGCCCGCGGCGGGCGGGGTCCAAGACGCGAGGGAAACATTGTCGCACGCAGTTTCGGTGCTTCTGCCGCGCCGCGGGTCCGCGGATGGCGACCGGGCGCGCCGGAGGACGGGGCCCATGAACGCCAGGCGAGCAAGAGCAACGGGAGCCAGGCCGCAGCGGATGCGGTCAACGTCCCCCGTGCGGCCGGCGCGCCTGACGCCCTGCGCGCACCTGACGCCCTGCGCGCGCCTGACGCCCTGCGCGCACCTGGCACACCTGGCGCACCTGACGATCCTGGCGATCCTCGCGATCCTGTCGATCGTGGTTCTGTCCGCGGATCCGGCCCAGGCGCAATCGAGGCGTTCCCTCGATCCCGAAGCCGGTCCCCGGCGTGATCCTGGGCTGGAGGCCTTGCCCGAAGACGTTCGGATGGGGCTCGAAGTCTCCGCCATGCTGGCCGAGACGATCGGTCTCCACGAGGACGAGCAATGGCAGGCGCGTCTGGCGACCGTGGGCTACCGTGTGGCGGCGGTGGTGGAAGGGCGCGACCTCCCCTACAACTTCCAGATCCTCGATCTGCCGGAGCCCAACGCGATGGCTTTGCCCGGCGGGTTCATCTTCGTCACCCGCGGCATGCTGGAGAGCGGCATCACCGATCCGGAGCTCGCCCATCTGATCGGCCACGAGATCAGCCACGTGCACCGCGACCACTTCGAGCGAACGTCGCGACTCGACACCTTGTTCAGCCTCCTGCAAACCGCCCTCATGGTGGGCATCCTCTTGGGGGGACCCGAGTACGGGGCCGAGCGCGTCTCGGTCTCAGAGGATCCCGGCGACCGGACCTGGTCGGTGGGCATGACCGGAAAGATGGCGCTTCTGCAGGGCACCTCGATCATCGGCAGCGTGGCCCGCGCTCTCTTCGAACGCGGCTACAGCCGCAAGCTCGAGTTCGAGGCCGACGAGACGGGCAACCGGCTGGCCGTCGCGTCCGGCTATCCCTCCGAGGCGGGCGTGCAGCTCCTGGAGCGCCTGCGAGATCGCAGCTTCGAGGGCAATCGCTTCAGCTACTGGCGCACCCATCCCTACTTCGACGAGCGCGTCGGCCGCGCCCGCGCCCGCGCGGCCCGCTACGCCTCCCCGCCCCCCTTCGTCAACAGCACGCCCTACCGTCAGAAGCTGGCGCTCTTCTTCGCCACCGCCGCCGACCAGATCCGCAGCGAGCCGCAGGCGGTCTACCTGTACCGCTGCGCCCTGCAGGCCGAACCGACCACGCTGGCCTCCCTGCCTACCGCGCTGCGCATGGCGGAATTCAAGCGCCAGCGCGAGCAGCGACGCCATCCGCTCGAGCGGCGATACGGCCCCATCCTGGCCGCCTACGACAGCCTGATCGTGCACGCGCTGCGCGAAGAGCCGACCTGGGACGGCTTGGCCGAGGCGCGGCGCCAACGGCGCGCCCTGGATCAGGAGCGTCGCGACCTGCTGCCCGACTACATCGAGCGCATCGACGGCTCGGAGGCCTCCACGGGACTGCTCGAGCGGTTCCTGCTGAACTACCCCGAGAGCGACCGCATTCCCGAGGTGACCTACTTGCTCGGGCTGCACCACCAGCTCTCCGGGCGCCCCGACGAGGCGGTGGAGCTGCTCGAGCGCTTCCTGCGGCCCCCACTGGTGGACGCCGTCCCCTGGGCCGACAGCGGGCGCGCGGCGATGGCCCAGGCGGTGGCGGAGGTCGAAGACCTTTCCATCTGCCAGAAGGTCTATGACGATGCCCGCGAACACGGCTTCGACGCATTGGCCGAAGGCGCGGCCGCCCGCATCGAGGAGCTGATCGAAGCCGACCTGACGCTCAAGGCCGGCGGTCGCTACCTACAGCACTATCCCGATTCGCCCTGGAGTCAACGGGTGCAGGAGAGACTGTGGAGCCGCGCCTCCCAGACCTACGAGGAGGCGCGCGTGAGCGAGGGGCTGCGGCGGTATCAGGAGGCCCTCAACGACTACTTCGCCATCCTGGCGCTGGCGCCCGACTCCCCGGCCGCTGAGGATGCCGATGCGGGCATTGAGCGCATCCACCGGTTCGAATCCTATCACTGAGTCGCCGATGCACCGAGTGCCCGAGGTCGGCGGCGGCGCCGTGGTGCCGAGCGCCAGGTCCCCCCGGCCTACTCCCAGGAGTCGCGCAGCCGGCGCCGCAAGGCTTCCTCTTCGCGCTGCGTGAGGATGCTGTGCTCCGCGCGAACCAGATAGCCCGCCCGTTCGGCCGCCTCCAGGACCGCCCGCACCCCCTCGCCGATGGTCATCCGATCCGAGTCGTAGACCGCCTCCGCGTCCGTGGGCTCCTCGTAGGGGAAGGACACTCCGGCGACGTTCTCCAGCTCACCGGCCCGCGCCCTGCGGTAGAAGCCGATCGTGTCGCGCGCTTCCAGCACCTCCATGGGGCAGCGGCAATAGACCTCGATGAACCGTCCCAGCGTTCGCCGCGCCGCATCCCGGTGTTCGCGGAAGGGGGAAATGGCGGCGACGATCGCCACCACGCCCGCCTCGGCCAGGAGCTGCGCCTCGAAGCTGATCCGCCGCAGGTTGTGCCCGATCTGATCGCGCGTGAAACCCAGACGGTCCTCGAAGCGACGTCGGATCTGGCCACCCTCCAACACCTGCGCCTTGAAGCCCAGCGCCTCGAGGCGGGCCTGGAGTTGTCCGGCCAGGTCCTTCTTGCCCGAGAACGGCAGGCCGGTGATCCAGATCACGAAACCCTCTCGTTCGCGCATGAGCCCTCCCTAACGCATCCATGGCAGCAACGGCCAGTAGAACCGCGCGGCCAGGAGCAGCACCGCCCAGCCCAGTGCCGCCATCACGAGTCCCCCCGCGGCCATCTGGCGTGTGCGCACGTGGCCCGAGTCGTGCACGATCGCATTGGCCGGGGTGCTGACCGGGAAGCAGAAGGCGAAGCCTGCGGCGGTGGCCACGGCGATCGTGACCAGGAAGGTGTCGGTTCCGCCCGCCTCCGCGAAGCCCAGCCCCATCGGCAGCACGACGACGACCGCCGCGGCGTTGCTGATCCCCTGGCTGAGAACCAACGCCAGGGCCGAGAAGAACGCCGGGGCGCCCTGTGCGCTCAGACCCAACACGCTCGTCATGCGCTCCGACAACCAGACCACCGCCCCCGTCTCGACCAACGCCTTCCCCAGAGCGATGGCGCCCCCGTACATGACAATCACGTTCCAGTTGACGTACTCGACGATCTCGCCCCAGCGCGCTAAGCGCAGCGCGAAGACCGCCACGGCGGCCCCGACCGAGATCAGCGCCAGGCCCAGCTCATCGCCCAGCGTCATCCAGAGCGCCACGCAGGCGACGACCAGCAGCCCGGCGCGCCACTCGACCGGCCTCATCCGACCGATCCGCCCCAGCTCGTCGCTAAGGACCCTTCTCGCGGAGTCCACGCTGTCGATCTCGGGCCGGTAGATCCAGCGCAGCAGCAAGAATCCCGCAGCGGTGACGACCACGCTGATCGGCACGGCCGCCGCAGCCCAGTCCATGAAGCTGATTTGATCGGCCCCGAGCTGACGGGAGATCTCCAGCGCCAGCGGAGCCCGCGCCCCGCCCAGGAGCGTGCCCACGCCGCCCGCGATGGCGCCCCACGCCAGGGCCAGGAACAGCGCCGTTCCGAAGCGGCTGCGCCCCGGGCGCAGCCCCAGCGACCGGGTGATCTCCAGCACCACGGGGTAGGCCATCGCGGCCACGGCGTGTTCGGGCATCAGCAGCGCCAGGAAGGCGCACAGGACCATGACGCCCGACAGGAGCCGCCCCGGCCCGGCCCCCACGCGACTCAGGAAGAGCAGCGCCGCGCGCTTTGAGAGACCCGTGCGGATCAGAGCCCCCGTCAGGATGAAGACCCCCAGCAGAAAGAAGACCGCGCTGTTGCCGAAGAACGCGTACGCCCGATCCTGCTCGATCACCCCCAGCGCTGGAAGCATCACGATGGCCAGCAATCCCGTGGCAGCCAGCGGGATGGGCGCGAAGAGCCACAGCAGCAGGGCGACGTAGGCGACCGCCAGGGAGCGCAGTCCCGCGGTGGAGAGGCCGCTGGGCGGGTCGGCGGTGACCATGAGCACGGCAGGAAGCAGCCCCACAACGAGAGCCGCAGTTCTCCACCACAGGTCTCGTCGGTGCTTCACGTGCTCCTCGGTTGGTCCTGGGGCTACCGGCGGCGATTGCGAACCAACAGGCGGACGCCGTCCTGGAACGAGACCTGGATCTTGGTCTCGTCCACCTCACGAACGACCACCCCCAGTCCAAAGACTCTGTGGTTCATGACATCACCGGTCGCAAAGGTGCGCCGCATGGCGTAGGGCCGGGCCTTCTCGAGGTCGGCGACAGCCATCAGGTCTTCCCAGTCCGTGGCTTCTGCTGGCTGGGCTCTGGCGACGGAACCGGTCCGCGAACGGGGGGGACTCGGGCGGTAGAGGTGAACACCCTCGCAGATCAGACAGGTCACCCGCTTGGGGCGATCCTCCTCCACCTCCGAGACCACATGCTCACGCATCTCACGACAGCGCGTGCACCAACTCTGGATCTTTTCTCCGACTTCGGCCGAAAGGGCTCGCATGGACAACTCCGGGAAAGGGGCAATCCACCCCGCCCGGCACGGCTGCCGGGCGCAGGTGTCGCAGCGCCGCGTACCCCATCGCTCCCCGGGCCACCCCCCGGTGGGCCGGCCCGCGCAGCAATCGTTGCGAGGCTGCATCCTTATGGTAGGCGGCCCAGGGCCGTGGGTCAACCGCCCCGGATGGCCCGGAGGCCGGGCCCAACCGCCCCCGATGCCCCGGAGGCCGGGCCCAACCGCCCCCGATGCCCCGGAGGCCGGGCTCCCACCCCTCGGCGGCGCGCCGGTCAGACCCGGGCGAGCGCCTGATCCAGGTCCCCGATGATGTCCTCGGCGTCCTCGAGGCCAATATGGATTCTGACCATCTCCGGCGTAAGCCCTTGCTGACGCATGATTTCAGGGGGTACAGACGCGTGGGTCATCGAGGCCGGGTGCTGGATCAGGGTGTCCACGGTCCCCAGGCTGACGGCCAGGGTCATGATCTCGATCCCCTCCAGGAGCCGCTTGGCGGCATCGTATCCCCCCGCCATCTCGAAGGCGAATGTGGCGCCGAAGCCGCTCATCTGTCGGCTGGCCAACTCGTGACCCGGATCGGCGGGAAGCCCGTGGAAGTAGACGCGACTGACCTTGGGGTGCCTGTCCAGGTACTCGGCTACCGCAAGGGCGTTCTGATTGTGCCGTTCCATCCTCAGACCCAGCGTCCGCACACCCCGCAGGCTGAGGAAGGCGTCCATGGGGGACGGACAGGCGCCGGTGTCGGTGCGGAACTTACGGATCACACGCGTCAATTCCTTGCGCCCGCTGCAGATACCACCCACGACATCGCCGTGTCCGTTGATGAACTTGGTCGTGCTGTGCACCGCGATGTCCGCCCCCAGCTCGAGTGGGCGCAGGAATCGGGGCGTGGCGAAGGTGGCGTCGACGATCGCCAGCGCACCACGGTCATGAGCCATCGCGGCGACCGCCTCGATGTCGCTGACCCTGCACGTGGGATTGGCGGGGGTCTCGAGAAAGATCACCTTGGTCTTGGGTCGGAGAGCCCCTTCGATCGCACCCAGGTCCGAGGTGTCGACGAACGTGCTCTCGATGCCCGCGCGGGCCATGACCTTGCCGATCAGGTTGATGGTGGGACCGTACAGCGTGTCGCCGGAAATCACGTGGTCGCCGTGTTGCACGAAGCTGATGATGGCCGCATAAATGGCTGCCATGCCAGAAGAAAAGGCCACGGCTTCATCCGCGTGCTCCAGCGTGGCCACCACCCGCTCGTACGCCTCGACGGTCGGGTTGCCGATCCGCGTGTAGATGTGTCCCTCGCGCTCCCCCGAGAAGAGATCCGCCCCGTGCTCGGCCGAATCGAAGTAAAAGGTCGAAGACTGGAAGATCGGCATCGCGTGTGCGTTGAACGGCTTGTGATGGCCTTCCGCGTGCAGTGCGCGCGTCATGAAGCCCTTGGATCGAAGATCCGACATCCCATCGCCTCCTTCTCTAGACGCTCTGGATCCGCTGCGGGTCTTGGCCCGACGAACCCAGCAATGTAACATAAAAGCCGCAAGGTTGCATCTGCAAACCGATGCGAACCACCCCGCCGCGGGCCCGCGGACTCATGGTCCTCTCACGGCATCGATCGCAACCTCCAGACCTTACACCGGTCGACCCGGGACATCCAGCCTCACATCCGCCTCTCGACAGGCCGTCTCGCCGCGGGTATCGTCGCACCCGGCGGGGCGACGGTCGTCGAGCCGCGGGACCGCGCCCCTGCGCATCGTTCGGGCGGCGCGTCCGCGCGCCCGTGCGCCCACGGGAACGCGGCCGGTCGCACCGGTCACCAGCGAGCCGGAGAGGGGGACGGAGATGGGTCTCTTTCAAGAACTGGACGATCGCCTCAAGTCAGCCATGCGCAGCAAGAACGAGCGCGAGCTGAAGGTCATCCGCATGGTTCGCACGCGGCTGAAGAACCACATCCGGGAGGCCAAGGTGGAGGGCGAGTTGCCCGATGCCGAGGTGCGGCGCATCGTGGGCGCATACGTCAAGCAACTCAAGAAGTCCGTGCCCGAATTCGAGAAGGGCGGCGAGGCCGCGCGCGATGCAATCGAGCAGATCCGCTTCGAGATCGACTATCTCGAGCCTTTCGCCCCGCAGCTCCTCGACGAGGCCCAGACGCGCGCCTTGGTCGAGCGCGTCGTGGCCGAGATGGGCAAGCCTCCTGTGCAGAAGAGCGGCATGGTGATGGGTCGCATCATGAAGGCCCACGGTGATGAGGTGGACGCCCAGCTTGTTCGCCGTCTCGTCGACGAGGCCTTGAGCGGATGAAGCCGCCTCTCGCCGGATCGGACCCCGACCCCGTTCGCTCGGTCCGTCACCCGCTCGCCGTGCAGATCCGCAAGATTCTGAACCGGCCCCAGACGGCCCGCAGGATGGGTCTCTTTCTCCTCGACGGCGTCCACCTGTGCGAAGAAGCGCTGAACTCCTCGCACCGGCCCCATGCCGTGCTGCACGCGCCCCGTCTCACCTGCACCGCCGCGGGCCGGGCCCTGCATGAGCAGATGGCGGCCCGGCGGTGGCCTCTGGTTCCTGCCAGTGATGAGCTGGTCGATCGTCTGGCGCCCACCGAGACCCCCCAGGGCGTGCTGGCGCTCTTCCACCGCCCGCAGGAGGCGCCCGAGACCGCCTTGCCCCGCGGCCCCATCACCCCCGTAGAGCGCGACACCCTCGCTCTGCTCCTGGCCGGCGTGCAGGATCCCGGCAACGCCGGTGCCCTGGCGCGCACCGCGCATGCGCTGGGAAGCCGACTGCTGATCACCACGTCCGGAAGCGTCGACCCGCTTCACGTGCGCGCGCTGCGCGCCTCGGCCGGCGCGCTGCTGCGGATGCGGCTGGCTCCGGGGCTGGAGCCCGATGCGCTGGACCGGTGGCGCGCGGAGCACGCCGGGCTGTTGATTGCGTTGGATCCGCGGCGTGGACGCGCCCTCGCGGATCTGCGGGCGTCGTTGGCCGGACGAGGCGCCCGGCCCGTCCTCGTGCTGGGCGCGGAAGGGACCGGCATCCCGCCGGCCGTGGATGCGCTGTGCGAGGAACGCGCGCACATTCCGATGCACGCGGAGGTGGAATCGTTGGGGGTCCTGGCGGCCGGCACCATCGCGCTCTACGAGTGGAACCGGCCGGCGTAAATGCGGATGGGCGATGACGCGCCTGCTGCGGACCATGGAGCCGATCGGTGTAGAGGCGAGCCGGACCTGAGGCTTGCCCCCCGTGGACCCGGTCTTGCGGGCAGTCGGTGGACCCTAGCGACGCCCCAGGGCCAGACCCAGTCGCAACGCCAGGTCCTCGTGGCTGTAGCGCGTGCCCGCCACCAGGAAGAGCCGCTCCTTGGGCGTCGGGGCGAAGCGCAGCGTGGCCCCCGCGAAAGGTGAGGTATCCGACATGTCCTCTTCGCGCGACTCGATCTGGCTGACGCCGCCCTCGAAGTCGATCGAGGCGCGCCGGGGCGCGATCGGCAGGTTGGCGTAGAGGCCGCCTTCCTTGAGCGACGATCCACCGTCCGTCGTCACGCCCAGCGAGCCCAGCAGCCCCACGTCGATCGTGCCCATGCGCTGCAGCTCGTGCGAGAGGCTGAAGACCAGAGTCTGATCCGGATCCTTGATCTCGACGTACGAGGCCAACGCGCTGCGCTCGGGGAACCGGCTGGGCGGGTCCTCTTGCAGGCGCTCTTCGGCGCGCGCAATCCAGTCGTTGATCTGGTCGATGTAGTCGTTGCGCTCGCCGGCCTGGGCCTCCAGGGCCGCGATGTCGCTACGCTCCTCCGCGATCCGCGTCTCGGCGTCGAGAATGTCCGAGTTGTAGGCCAGCCGTCGATCGCGGCTGCGCTGGATCTCGGTCCGCAGATCGAGCACCTGGTTCGTGTAGGTCTCGTTCAGATCGCGGGCCTCGGCGATCTTCTCGCGCTCGACGTCGATCTGCTCCATCAGGAAGTCCAGGAACTGCGCCTTGGCGTCACGAAGCTGGATCGTCTCCCTGTACTCTTGCCGGGCTTCTTCGAGGGTCGCCTGCGTGGCGGCCAGCTCCTCGGCGTTCCGTTGCCGCGCTTGCCGCAGGTCCTCTTTGATGCTCTCGAGCTCCTCGTGACCCTTGGTCTGGAACCAGAAGTAGCCGGTGGCGACGATCAGGATGATCGCCACCAGAATGTCGATGATGGGCATCGTCAAGGAGGGGTTGAACCGCGACTTGGGCTTCGCCATGGCTATTGCCCCCCTTCCCGGGGCGGATTCTCGTCCCGGCGCGGGTATTGGCCTTCGCCGGTGAAGAGCGCCTCCTTGCGCCGGTATTCGAGCGGCTGTTGCTTGCGGTACAACTCGTCGGTGCGCAGCGCAATCAGTGAGTCGAGCCCGATGATCGAGTCCTGCATCACGGCCCGCCAGTCACGCAGCGATGCGAGCGTCTCGGAGCGCTGGCGGTAGGTCTCCGAGAGCTCCTCCAGCTCGGCGGTCAGGTTGTCCATCAGTAGCGTGAGGGAATCGACACGGGCCTTCGCGCGCGGCAGGGTCTCGTCGTAGATCAGTCGCTGCTGCTTCAAGCTGTCGTGGATGTCGCCGTAGAACTCGATCTGGGGCAGGTAGAGGGTGTCGAGCTCCGACTCGACGGCGTTCATGTCCGATTGGACGCCGCTCACCTGCGCACGGATCTCGTCCTGCTGGTCGAGGACCGCCGCACGCTCGCGGTTCTTGACCGATTTCACATCCTCTTCCACGGGCCGCACGTAGCTGTCGTGGGCCCACATGATGCCAAGGAAGGGCACTAGCAGATACCAGAAGCGCGACAGGATGGCCTTCAGGGTCTTGTTGCGTTCCTGGAACTGCTCGCCCTCGCGGACCCACCGGCCGCCGAAGCGCTTGAGCTCTCGGCCGTCCTTGGTGCTCATCTGGGATCCCCCATTCGCCCCTCGCCTCGGTGGCCCCGCAACCCCCTTCGGCGGGCTGACCCGAAAGCGCCGAGGGGGAGAACGGTCGCCCGCCCTCCCCCTCGCGCTAGGAATCTGGCAGGGCTACGGGGATTCGAACCCCGGTTTGATGGCTGAGAACCACCTGTCCTAACCCCTAGACGATAGCCCCGCAAACGCGACCGGCCACGATGGAACCGGGCGATTGTGCCATACACAGACGGCGACGCAAAGCGTTTTCGTCGCCGCCCATTCCCCACGAGGGAACAGCCCAAGTATAGTCAAGAAGCTGGCTGGGGAGCAGGGATTCGAACCCCGGTTCCGTGATCCAGAGTCACGTGTCCTGCCACTGGACGACTCCCCAGCGCCAATCGGGTCAAGAGTCTAGCCAAGCCCCGGAGGTGCTTCAATACCAATTTTCGCCCCTCCGCGGCGCTTTCTTCAGACCACTACCGCAGAACCAGCAGACGGTGGCTGTCCATGGCTCCGCCCCCATCCAGATGCAGCACGTAGAGTCCCGACGACAGCAAGAAGCCGCGTTGGTCCCGCCCGTCCCAGGTGGCCGTGTGCACCCCGGGATGGCGATGGTCGTCGATCAGGGTGCGCACCGTGCGACCCTGCAGATCGAGCACGCGCAACCGCGCCCGCACTTCGCTCCCCGGCTCTCCCGGCAGGGCGAAGGTCACCCGGGACTGCCCGTGAAGCGGCCGCAGGGGGCTCGGCACCACGGAGCGGAGCTGCAGTGTCAATGGCCGCTCGAGGCTGCCCAGCTCCACCAGCACGGTCTGCCCGTGCTCCTCCACCCCGTCGAGGCCCACCGGCGCAATGCGGTACCGATAGGACCCCGGCGCCGGGGGCACGTCCTCGAAGACGTAGCTCTCGGTCTGGCCGGTGTTGCGACCCTGAACCTCGCCGACCAGGATCTCCTCGGTCGCCTGATCGTCCAGCCGCAGGACCCGGAACGCCAACACCGGTTCCGCGGTCGACCAGGTGAGCTGCACGGCGCCGGAGGACGAGACCACCGGGTCTTCGACCGCCATCTGAATGGCGACCGGCCAGTTCGCGTCCACGGTCACCTCGACGTACCGGCCCGTGCCGCGGTCGTCCCGGTAGCGCATCGGCCATGGGTTGTCGCGCGGATCGAACGCCACCCCGTCCAGATGCAGCACGGTGAGCTGCTGCACCTTGTCGCCCTGAATCACGAGGTTCTGGTAGCCGTCGTTGTCGACGTCCCAGGCGGCCAGCGACTGCTGGTTCATCCGGCCGCCCACGTAACGCCGGAAGCCGCGCGCCGGCACACCCTCCCACGTGTAGGCATAGATGTAGCGGTCGCTGTCGCCGAAGAGGATCTCCGGACGCGAGTCCTGATCCACGTTGGCGAGAATGCAGGACCCGAAGCGCGCGTTGGCCGCCGCGTCGACATGCAGCTCGAGGAAGTTGAGCAACGGCGATCCCGTGCGGGCGTTCCGCACCCAGAGCTTGCCGGTGGCGTCCACCACCGCTACGTCCAGATCGCCGTCGCCGTCGATGTCGCCGATCACCGGCTCGGGCAGCGGCTCGCCCGGGAAGCGGGCGTCGAAGCGCTCCCGCCACAGCGGCGTGTCGCGGTTGTTCTTGAAGCACATCAGATAGTCGGGCGTCACGACGAGGATCTCGTCGGCGCCGTCCCCGTCCACGTCGGCGAGCGTCGGCGGGGCCGTGGTCCCCTGCTGAGCGGCCAACCCCAGCGTGGAGAAGCGCAGCCCGTTGAAGTGCGGCAGCGTCGACCCGTCGGGCCGCACCACCCACAGGGCCCCGTCTTTGTTGTCCGCGGGGCTCATCCGCGTGGCCACGACGATCTCCAGGTCGCCGTCGCCGTCCACGTCGCCGACCGATGCCGGCTGATAGAGGTAGTGGCCGTTCAGGTTCTTCAGCAGGCCCTTCGAATCGGTGGTTGCGTAGCGATTGCCGTTGTACTGGAAGACGTAGATCCCCGCGTTGGGCGACTTGCCCGCACACAGGATCACCTCCATGCGCCCGTCGGTCGAGGCGTCGATGTTGGCCAGCGTCGGCGAGTACCAGCTGATGTTCGACTGCAGCTTGATGGCCCACACCGGGGCGTGCCCGTCGCTGCCTTGCCAGCAGTAGAGACTGTCGTTGTCCTTCGAGACCGCCAGCAGCTCGGTGCGGCCGTCGGCGTTGATGTCGCCTGCCGCGGCCTTGCCCCAGAAGTCCTTGCCGCGCGTGGAATAGGGCCCCATGGTGCTGCCGACATCGTCGCCGTTGACCACCTCGGCGCCGTTGCCGTGATAGGCGTACAGGCACTCGCCGCCGAAGATGATCTCCCGCCCGGTGGACACCCAGCCGTCCAGCTCGCAGATCAACGGCGAGCACGGCACGGGCGTCGACACGTAGCTGGGCCATCCAGCGGCCATGCCGGGCGACGTGTAGACGGTGACCGGCTCGGTGTACGCCCCCAGGTGCCCGGCAGAGTCCACCGCCGCCACCTTGTAGCTGTACTGGGACAACTGGGCGAGGCCGTCGTCGTTCATGTAGCGGTGGTCGCTGAGCAAGCCGTCGTGGGCCGCCTCGAATTCGGTGCTGCCCTCGGGAGCGCGCAACACCTTGTAGCCCATGATGGGCGTGTTGGCGCCGGGATCCAGCGCTTCGCCCCACGTCAGCGTCACGGCGCCGGGGAGTCCGATGGCGGCGATGGAATCGGGCGCCGACGGCGCGCGCAGGTCCATCAACCGGGCATGCACGCTATTGCCCTCTGCGTCCTCGATCTCGAACTCCAGGTCCGCGTTGCCTTCGTGCAGCACGTTGAGGAGGAAGGGGCCGACCTGCGTCTCCGCACCCGGCTCCAGGTCCTCCATCTCGACATCATCGGTTTCCACGGCGACGTACGCATTGCGCGAGCGGAGGGTCGCCGTGCAGCCGCTGGCGGTTCCCTTGCCGGTGTTGCTGACCCCGACCCAGAGGTTGCGCTCGTCGCCCGACGAAGGCTCGACCGACTCCATGGTGTTGACCGCGATCCCCAACCGCGCCCGCGTCACGTCGAGCGACACGGTCGCCGCGTGGGTGCCGGCGTCGCTCTGCACGGTCACGTCGAAGGGGACCCCCACCGCGTCGGCCTGGCCGTCATTGAACGCCGACTCCGGGGGTGGATTGGCGACGGTGATCAGGAACCCCTCGTCATCGGTGCCGCTCGACCCCGCCCCGATCGAGCCGCCGCCCGGCGAGGCCGCAGCATCGGTGATGGTCACCAAGTCGCTGGGCGCAGTGCTCGCCATCGCCAGCGCAACGCTGACGCCGGTGGCCGACTGGGTGCCCTCGTTGCGCAGGGTGACGACCAGGCGCACCGTTTCGCCCACCTCGATCGCGCCGTTGCCGTTGCCGTCGCTGGAGGCCGTGCCGTCGTCCACGATCTGAAGGTCCTCGAGCACGAGCTGGACTCCGGAGCCGCCGCCGGCCACCGAGCCCGACTCGGTGCGCGGGCGGTGGAGATTCGTGCTGGCCGTGACCTCGAAGTCCCCCGTGCTCTGCGGCGAGAACGGGATGGCCACCGTGCCGTCGGCCCCGGTCTCGGCCACGACGTAGACCTCGCCTTCCTTCTGCACGCAGACGCGCGCACCCTCGACGGCCGCGCCGCCCGAGGTCACCGTCACGGACAGCTCCTGCATGCCCAGGGGCGGGCTCTCGTCGAACGCCAGGTCCAGGTCCGCGGGAGTCCCGCGCCACACCAGCATGCCCGGCTCGCCCAAGAGCACCATCGTGTAGACCAGGAAGCGGCCCACGTAGTCGATCTCCCACTGCTCGGAGGGGCCGTTGGTGGCGGCCGACCCGTAGAAGCCGTCGCCCACCGTGCCGCCCACCGTGCCGAAGACATGCTCGTAGAAGCTCTTGGTGAAGGCGCGGGCCGAGGTGGGGAAATCGACGTTGCTGCAACCGATGTAGGCCAGCGCCCCGTGGTCCGGCAGCATGACCATCGCCTCGCCGAAGCTGTCGTAGTCGATGGCGGCCGAGCTGCAATTGACGCCGTAGCAGATGAAGTAGGCGGCGTTCTGCCCGTTGGTCAGCTCGGGCATGTCCCCGGCCATGAAGCGGTCCTCGCCGATCGCCCAGCGATCCCGGTCGCCGTGGCCGACGTGCTGCACGATGCCGTAGCCGTCGGAGATCGCGTTGCGCACCCCCGAGAAGTTCTCCCGCTCGGCGGTGGGATGCGTGTGTCCATACTGATCGGGGGTCGCCCGCCAGTATTCGAACCGCTCCAAGAGCATGTCCACCTGCAAGCCGACGCCCAGCTCTCTCAGCTTCTCCTCGATCTCGAAGCAATCCGAGGCGCCATCGTACCAGGAGCAGATCGGCTCGCCGTGCTCATCGGTGCGGCAGGGTGGGACGGTGCACTCGACGCCCGTGTTGCAGTCGGGTCCCCCTTGCAGGCCGTAGAGCGACCACTTGGCGTTGAAGAGCACCTCCCCAAGCATCAGCAAGCGGTCCAGGGACCCGTTGTCCGGCGGGGTCTGCACGTAGATGAAATACTTGTCCAGATACTCCCGCACATCATCGGCGGTGCGGGCGCTGATCCGACCGACCTGGATTTCGGGCGAGAAATCGACCTTATCGCCGGCCTGCGGCCCGCCCGGCTGCGCCTCGCTGCGCGAGGATTCGCCGAACGTCCCGTCGCCGTCGCCGTCCCAGGTCCGCTCCAGGCACGCGAAGTAGTAGTCGCACGCGAGGTCGGTGCCCGTATCGCTTCCCGACGGGTTGTAGAACCAACTGCGCGCGTAGCGCGTCGGGATCAGATCGGTGTCTCCGCCCAGGACCGCCCACCGGAGACCCCAGTGGACGTAGGCGTCACGCAGGAAGAGGCGCACGCGCTCGGCCAGGTCCGATCCTTGCGGATAGTTGCTGCTGATCCAGGCCGTCGTCCGAACCACGGCCGGGTGACCGCTGGCGGTCTTCCAGTCGGCCAGGCGCTGCCATTCGGCGACCATCTCCTCGTCGTCCGGGCTGACGATCACGTACTCGACCAGGCTGCCGTCCACCGAAGGGCTCTCGCTGGGCGCGAACCCGGCGTCGCTGAGAAGCACGCGCCCATCGCCGAGGGGCCCTGCGAGCGCCAGCGTCGTCGGCGGCATGGCGCGCTCACGCACCAGTTCGGCGCTTCCCGGGCGTCGATGCGCCACTTCGACCACCAGGCGAGCCCGCTTGACCCAGTGCACCTGCCGGCTCGCCGCCGTGTAGCGCAGGGGGGCCACGCGGAAGACGGCGTAGCGCTCGCCCCCGCTCAGCTCGTATTCGCGCACGAGGGTCACGCTCTGCGCGGGGTAGGGAGCGACCGACGCGTAGGCGGCGGGATCGGGCGCGGCGCGGGGCGCGGTCTCGTCGCGGCTGGACTGCTCCCCGCCATAGGGCACCAGCGGTCGATCGAGCTGGCGCACTTCGTCCTCGAGAATCTGCAACTGGGCATCCGCAACCGCGTTGCCCACGCCCAGGGGAATCGTCATCCTCAGCGTCGGAATCGTGGGTCGGCCGACTCCCGATTCCACGATCGCCCCCGGCAGGTGGACTTCGGTCCACGAGGTCCCGTGGCTTGCGACCACGCTCCACTCGAGGTCCTCGAAGGAGAGCTGGCGCTCCACCGTGGCGGCCTGGGCCGCAGAGCCGAGCGCGACCAGGGTCGCTGTCAACAGGACCGCGGCCAGGGCTCGTCCGCACGACGTGAGCCCGTGGATCAAGGCTGGTGCATTCATGGGGTTCTCCTCGTCGCCCTCGCCTACAAGCCGATCGATCGCCGGCCGGGGAGGCGCCCAAAAACAGAGTCTGCGCCCATATGAGTTTCCGCCCCGAGAGACTGCCTCCGAAGCTGAAACCCGGGCGTTGGGCGGAAGATCCATGGATACGATGCTACCGGGAGCGCCAAGGGTTGTCAATCCGACCCGCCGAGGCCCGGTGCCCGGAAACCTGCATCAAACGTGACTTTTTTTGCCCTGGGTGCGCGTTTTTTCTTGCCACGCTTGAAAAGCGCTGCTATTCAGGGCTCGATTTATCCAGCTACCCGAGTTCGTTTGGACGATGGATTGAAGGAGGGAGCCCCATGACAAAGACGGAACTCGTCAACGCACTGGCGAAGCAGGGGGATTTCGAGAAGAAGCAGGCCAAGGCCTTTCTCGAGACCCTGACCGGGATCGTCACCAAGGAGATCAAGAAGGGCGGCGAGATTCCGCTGACTGGCCTCGGCAAATTCAAGGTCCAGAAGCGCAAGGCTCGCATCGGCCGCAACCCGCAGACCGGCGAAGCCATCAAGATCCCGGCCAAGAAGGTCGTCAAGTTCACGGTCGCCAAGACGCTCAAGGATCAGATTCTGCCTCCGGGCAAGAGGAAGGCCCCCAAGAAGCGTCGCTAGCGGGACGCCCCGTCCCACGTTTTCTGCCTCCAGCCCAGACCCAGCCGCGGGTGACGGCCTTTGCAGGTCGTCACCCGTTTTGCTTCGTGCTTGTCTGCTTAGCGGTCCTGGTCTGTGCGGATGAGCGGGGTCAGATCCGGCGCCTTCTCCCCCAGCGCGATGCCGAGCTGCAGCTCGCGGTAGTACGGAAGCGGCACGTTGAAGTGCACCTCCCACCCGCACTCCGGGCAGGCCGCATCAAAGACGTGTCCGTAGCTCCGGCAATTGAACTTTCCGCGGATCGCTTCCGGACCTCTATCCGTCGAGTAGAGCACTTCCAGGCAGGCCGCGGTCGTGTCTTCGCGCAGCCCCATGCGCTGATCACGCCATCGCAGTCCGCGGTGCCCGCATTCTTCGCAGATCATGCGCTGAATCAACCAGTCTTCCTGGGCGATGCGGCAGAAATACTTCTCGGCGTTCGTCTTGTGCACCTGATGATAAAGCTGGGCAAGATCCCACAGCCGGCGCAGGTAGCCTTCATGGACCCCTGCGTGCTCGCTGGCCGGGGCGACGCTCAACACCGTGTCGGTCTGGGCTCCGTACAGGTTCGCCAGGTGGGCGAAGTGGAATCCGAGGAAACGACCGGGCGGCAGAGGGATGCTGGCCAGGGCCACCTCGAGCGCCTGACGTCCGCGCCCCAGGTTTTCCTCCGGGTGATCCGCCACGTAGTCACCCAGAACCGCATAGAGCCGGGTCGCCAGCGTGTCGGCGATGCCGTCGGTGATCAGCAGGCCTTCGGCGCTGCCCAGCGAGTAACGCGGCGCAACCGTCGCGGCGCCGTACTCGTGGACCCAATCGACGAGACTGCGAATGTTCTGGGAGAGCAACTGCGTCTCCAGCCCCTGAGATCGCATGGCGTCCACGCGGCCGTCGATCTCGCCCGTGGCCGCGTCCACCAGGCCCTGTCCGTGGTGCAGCCCATCCATGGGCCGGATGGCGCCCACGCGAACGCCTCCCAGTAGGATGGCCCCACCCACCGCCAGAAGCACTGCCAGCGCCGCCGTGCGGCGCATCCGCGTATCGGTCATCACCCCTCCATCTCAGGCCGTTGGACCCACGCCCTCCAATACAACCAGGGCCGCCGCATGCTCCCGTTCATGTGTAAGGGAAACGTGGCAGTTCGTCACGCCCAGCGCCCGGCCGCGCTCCCGCGCGCAACCGCCCAGCCGCATGCGGGGAGTGCCGCTGGGGGCGTGGGTAACCTCGACGTCGCGCCAGCGCACGCCCTGCGTCAAGCCGCAGCCCAGCGCCTTGAGCGCCGCCTCCTTGGCGGCGAAGCGGGCCGCGACCGCCTCGGCCTGCACCCCGCGAAGGTCCCCCCGCTCGCGCTCGGTCAGGATCCGCGCGAGGAAGCGTTCGCCGAAGCGCGTGAGCGCGGCCTGGACGCGCCGGCACGACACGATATCCAGACCGATCCCGACCACCATCGCGCGCTCCCCCCTCGGTGACCCTGCGACGCCGGACAGTCTACCAAACGGGACCGGGCCGCGCGGATGGATTCTCTCGACCGCGGTCCGGCCCTCGCCCCATCACGGCCCGAGACCCTCCCCGGCCGCCGCGCGGACCGCCGGCCGGCTCACGGCGATCCCCCACACCTCGCTTGCGACCGCATCGATCCGCGTCTCCAGCCGACGCAGGTGCTCCAGGTGCTCCGCAGCCGCGAGCCGGTGACATCGCATCGAGAGCGCGGCCAGCTCGCGATGGCGTCCGTCTTCGGGGTCCCAGCGCGGCAGGCGCAGGCCGCCCACCGCCGAGGGCGCCGCGAAGCCGCGCCCGTGCGCCGAGACCATCTCGAGGGCGCGCGCCAGGGAGCGGGCATGCAGCAGCGCGCAGAGGAAGTGCGCTTCGCGTCGCGAATCGGCGGCAATGAAGGCGGTCGTATCGAGCGGCAGCACGGGCCGGGAGCATCCCGCCACCCGGCCTGGCCCGAGCACCGCGGCGCTCAACCGCGTTGCCATCCGCCCCCACGCCACCTTCCACGCGGCGTGGCTGTAGGGACCGACATCGCGCAGAGCGTAGAACGGGGCCACCGCCGTCTGAATCGTGGATCCCGGGCGTCCGGGGCGGTGGACCGTGCGCCGCGGTGCGCCGGCGGCGGAAGGCACCGAGCGCGCGTCGGTGTCCCGACCGAAGAACGCCCAGAAGGTGGACCGCTTCAGCAGCAGCTCCCGGTGTCCGGCCAGGTAGGCGTACGCGCGCGGATGGAGAGACGCGAAGCGCTCCTCGGACATCAGGTCGGCCTGCCGCGTGCTTCGATTGGGGCAGAGAACGTGCCCGTACGCCTTCACGCGCCACCGGCCGATGTCCCGGCCACGCACGGCCGGATGAACCAGCTCGCGCTCGCAGGAGAATCGCTGGCGCGGCACAGGCGTCCGGCCACGCTCCGGGTGGTTCGCGAGCATCAGCCGGTCGGGACCGTCGGGGCCCAAGGGCGTCACATGGAAGACGCCGTAGGGATCGGTCGACAGACCCCGCCGCGGGCGGTACGCCGACGGCCCGCGCAGACGCTGCAGCAATTCCACATCGCCCGGACCGCAGATCGACCAGGGCCCGTCCCGGTCCGGACCGCTGGGATGCGCCTCCAGTCTCCGCGACACCGGCACGCCCGCACGCCGGTCCCAGACGTGATAGGGCACGGGATAGCGCGCGAGCGGGCCCTTCTGCAGCACCATCAGCCCCGCCTTGTTCCCGGCCGCGAACGGCTTGAGCGCCCCGAGATCGTGGACCTTCAGCGGACGCATGGCGGCCCCCTCGGGCCCCAGCCGGAAGCTGCGGAAGCCGCGCCCGGCAGCTTTCGAGCGCAGCGCTTCCAGCGGCATCAGAAACGCCACCCGGCCTCCCGTCCTCAGCAGGCGATCCGCGCAGGTGAAGAGGAACAGCATCGCCACGTCCAGCTCCGCCGGAGCCAGACGCGCCTGGAACCCGCGCGCGCCCAGGAGCCCGTATCGCCGCCAACGGTCCCAGAGCCGCTGGCGGTAGCGCTCGGGCAGCAACGACCAGCGAATCCACGGGGGATTGCCCACCAGATAGTCCGCCGGTCGCAGCGGCGGGTCGTCCAACAGGACATCGCATCGGCGCACGGGAAGGTGCACTTCCTGGCCGGGCGGGATCAGGTCGATCACGGCCAGCAGGTAGGTCACCCGCGCGGCCTGCACGGCCGAGGGGTGCAGATCGCACCCGCCGATCGCTTCCAGCAGGGCGCCCAGCGTCGCGCGCGGGTCCGCCTCCGGCCCCGCGCGCGACCGGGCGCGACGGATGGCCAGGGCGAGAAACGTGCCCGACCCGCAGGCCGGGTCGATCACCCGGCGGCGCATTCCGCCGCGATACCCGCTCTCGTCGAGGGTCCAGCGGGCCAGGCCGTCGGGCGTGTAAAACTCGCCGCTGCGCCGCCGCATCCGAGCGGGAAAGAGCGCCTCGTAGAGCGGCTTCAGGGGATCGCACCCTCCGGTGCGCTGCGCCGCACGCAGCCGCTCGGCCCACAGGGCCGCCTCCCGGGTCACCTCGGCCAGCGCGTCGGTCAACGATCCGGGCGCAGCGGCGGCGCACCATCCGTAGGGGTCGCCGTCGAGGAAGTCGGGCAGCCCGCGGTCGGCCCACCAGCTCGGATCGTCGCGGTCGCCCGCCGGTGCATCGCGGCGAGCATGCGGGGCGATCAAGGCCCCGGCGAGCGCTCGGCAGACCTGGCCGAAATAGGTGTGACGCGCGAAGCTCTCCGCCGCCGGTGCGGTCTCGCCGGTTCGCCCCGCGCCGCGTGCCTCCGGAGCCCGCGTCCGCTCCGCGGGGAATTGCGGGGCGCCCCCCGCGTCCCATGGGCGGCAGGGCGTCTCCGCGAGGCTGCTCATCCACGCCGCCAGGGCGGCGCGGCCTTGCGGGGGGCCCGACGTACCCAGCGCCCGGCTCAGCTCCCGAAGCACCCACCTCCCAAGGGCGGCTTCGGGCACCAACGCCGACGGAATGTCCGCCCCGGCCGATGATCCTCGCTTCTGCCGACGAGCCACGGGTCAGAAGGTGATCAGGTCGAGCTCGATCTGGCCCACGATGCTCACGTAAAGCCGCAGCTCCCAGCGGAAGTTGCTTTCCTGTCCCGTGGGCTCGGACCGGCCGCTGACCCGGAAGGTCAGCTCGTCCTGCGTGACGGGCGCCGAACCCTGAGCCGCGGCCAGCAGGTCGGCCAGCACGCCGTCGATGACCGCCACGCCGGCCGGGTCGAGATCGAGGGTCTGGTGGTAGCCGGTCACCACCACCGGCGCGCTGAAGCTGGCGACCAGCGTCGTCTCGCTGCCGCCCTCGCGCTGCACCGTGACCTCACCGTCCTCGATGCGCCGGTCCGCCACCGGGTCGGGCTCGACGACGCGGTAGGAGGCCCCGCCGAAGCTGATGCTCTGAACGTCGCCCACGTCGATGCCGGCGTCGGACAGGATCTGCGGCAGATCGAGCGAATCGCCCAGCGCCACGGTCACCTCGTCCTCGTGGATGTTGATCAGGCCGCTGGCCTGGAACTCGGCCGTCACCGCCGAAGTGGTCACCAGCTCGATCACCTTCTCTTCGATGCTGGGAATCGGAAAGCAGCCCACGCCGAGCAGGATCACGGCCGCGAGCAGTCCGGCGAATCGCCCTCCAGCACTTCTCGTACGCATGATCCCCTCCTACATTCCGAAGCTGACGCCGACCGTCACACCGCTCTCGGCCGCGAGGTTGTACTCGCTGTGCACGGTGAGGCCGGAAAGCCGCAGGTTGACGCCCAACACCAGGTGGATGCTGTTCTCGCGATCGAATTCCAGGTCGATCTCCTCGTCCTCGCCTTCACCCTCGTACGTGTACTCGCCCGTCAGACCGAAACTGTCCCAGCCGAGCCCCACGTAGGGCTCCAGCGGGGGAAACATCCGGCTGCCGGTGAAGCGGACCTGGAAGAAGTCCGAGTCAAGCACGTCACCCATCGACAGGCTTTGGTACATCACGCCCCCGGCCAGGTCGAACGGCAGGCTGGGGAAGTACTGTGAGATGGAATGCTCGGCGCCGATCCCGAACAGCGTCAAGTCGCCCAGGTCGGCGTCGCCCAGATCGATGGCCAGGTACCGAAGGATGCCGCGGGTGCCCTGGAAGCAGCCCACGCGCAGCTCCGGCGCGCCGACCACGAAGTACTCCATGTCGAAACCGCCGGGGTACGGCCGCTGGGTCCCGGCCTCGCCCGGCACCATGACCGATTGGGTGTCGCCGATGACCGTGGGCACCCGCTTGGCTTCGGTGCTGGTGAATCCCGGCGGATCGGCCGGCAGGAATGTCCGGTCCTCGTCGTCGAACCCCACGCTCATCGCCTCGACCCCGATCGAGATGTGAAAGCCCTCTTGGGGAATGTGGCCGGTGCGAAAGGTGCCGGACCCCAGCGAGCTCGCCAGCGCGCTCGGGAGCGGCATCAGGTAGCCCTCCGCGTTCTCCTCGTCCAAGCTGCCGAGATTGACATCGAGCTGAGCCCCGGCGCCGCCCCCCAGCAGGCCCACTCCGAGCAGGATCGCCAGCGGACGCCAGCAGTGCGTAACCCGCGTTCTCATCACCCTCTCCTTCCGTGACCAGGGAATCCCGACTGACTGCGCAGAGAGTGGCACATCGCCGGTCCGGAGACAAACTGGAAGTCTGAGGCGGCTCGCCTCTTCCTTCCGTCCGCGCCGCCACCTATAGTCTGCCCGGCCGGGGCCCTGCCCCGCCCCACTCCGAGAGGGGAGCTCTGCGTGTCGCACCAGGATCCGAACACCGCGTGGGCCTTCCTGAACGGCACGTTCGTGCCGAAGGACACGCCCGCCATCCGCCTCGAGGATCGGGGCCTCACCTTTGGGGACGGGATCTTCGAGGTGATCCGCATCGTCGCGGGCGAGCCGCTCTTCTTCGAGCAGCACCTCGAGCGGATGATCGCCAGCGCCGGGTTCTTCGGCCTGCCCTTCCCCCACGGCGTCGACGCGCTCCAGCGCGCGGCGCGGGAGCTGGCCCGGCGAAACGGCGTCCCCGACGGCGAGTTGTATCTACAGCTCACCCGCGGCGGCGACCGCAATCGCGAGCACCGCTATCCCCCGTCCGGCACGCCGCCGACGTTCTTCATGCTCGCCTTTCCACTGCGCCGCATCGACCCCGACCTATGGGTTCACGGGGCCCGGGTGATCCGCTATCCGGATCTGCGCGGCCTGCTGTGCGAGCACAAGACCCTCAACCTCCTTCCCAACGTGCGCGCCAAGAACGCCGCCTACGCCAAGGGAGCCTACGAAGCGCTCATGTACAGGGTGGAGGCGCGGGGGCGCTACGTGACCGAAGGGGGCAGCTCGAGTTACTTCTGTCTGTTGGGCGGCAGAATCCTGACCCCCGAGATCGACAACATCCTGCCGGGCATCACACGCTCGAAGGTGATCGCGCTGGCCCGCGACGCAGGCTTCGAGGTCGTCGAGACACGCTTGATGCTCGATGAGCTGCTGCGCGCCGATGAGGTCTTCCTGGCCAGCACCGTCTCGGGGGTCATGCCGATCCGCGCGGTGGACGACCTGACCCTTCCCGCGCCCGGCCCGGTGACGCGGCGGCTCATGGATCTCTACGCAGAGATCTTCCGGCCGCCGGCGTGAGCCGAGTGCGCGCCGCGCGCCGCCGATTCCCGGGGGCGATGGGCGCTTTGCGCGCCGATCTGGTATCATGGCGGCAGCGTCGTTGCGCGCCGCCGCCTCCCGATGCGACGGCCCCTCGTTCGCCTGAGAACGGAACCGTCAGCCCGCCGGCTCGGGACGGAACGGGCGGCCCGCCGGCTCGGGACGGAACGGGCGGCCGTCGGATCGGGACGGAACGGGCGGCCGTCGGAACGCCGATCGCGAGCGACGCCATAGGAAAGCCGAAGCGATGACGATCGACCTCGAGAGCAACCCGCCCCACCGCGCCGTGATGCGCACCGGGGCGGGGCGATGCCCTGCACCCTTCTCGACGCACCTGCGCGCCCTCCTCTGGTGCGCGGCCCTCGCCGCGTTCGTCCCGGCCCCGGCGACGGCGCGCACGCTCAAAGAGGCGTTCGACGCGGCCGCCCCCGCAGGGGGATACGACAAGTGGGTCGAGTTGGAGACGGGCGTGACCTACCGCGGCGGCCTGCTGATCGGCCCCGTGCTCAACTCGATCTCCAACACGCTCGAGGGCGACGCGGGACTGGACGTGCGCATCGTCGGAAACGGCGCGATCCTCGACCTCCAGGGCCAGCAGCTCTGCATCTCGTACTGCAACAACCGGCTCGATCTGGATGACTGCGTGATTCTCCACGGCAACGTCCGCTTCCGCGGCATGAACAACAGCTCGCACCAGGTCATGCCGACCGGCACGGTCCGCTACGTCACGTTCTACGGCCCGCATGACTACGGGATCCGGCTGCAAGGCGTCGGCGACGGCATCACGCTGGAGCGCAACCTCCTGGTCGACGCCCTCGACACGGGCCCCGACTTCCTCTACACCAACGGCATATCCCACGAGTGGCTGCCCACGGGATCCAACATCTCCTTCAGCGTGCAGGAGGGGTTTTACGGCACGCCTGTCATCACCGAGAACTGGACCTACCACACCGATCCCGAGACCAATGCCTCCCCGATCGCTCACTTCTCGCGCCTGTGCGAGTACGGCTGAGTCGAGCCCGAATCCTGGCCGTGGGCCGGCATGCCGCCGCACAACAACGTGATCGGCACCGATCCCGAGCTGACCGATCCCGAGCACGGCGATTTCAGACCCCTGCCCGGCTCCCCGGCCGAAGGCTACGGCTGCCTCACCTTCCCCGACCCGGGACCGGGCGGCACAGGTGCCGCGGCGGAGCCGGCCGGCACGGGTACCGCGGCGGAGCCGGGCGGCACGGGTACCGCGGCGGAGCCGGCCGGCACGGGTACCGCAGCGGAGCCGGGCGACGCGCGGCCGACCACGGCCACGGCCGTTCGATCCGAAGCGCCCGGCCTGATCGAGGGTGCAGGACCCCGCGGCTCGCGCGGCCTGATCGAGGGCGCAGGGCCCCGCGGCTCGCGCGGCCTGATCGAGGTCAGCGGCCTCATCGCCTCGCCGCAGACCTGGACCGCCGACACCGTCCTGGTCGTGGGGAACGTGACGGTCGACGTCGGGGTGCGCCTGACGATCGCTCCGGGTGTCCAGGTGCTGTTCGCCGACACCTACGCGCTGCACGTGCAGGGCGCCCTGCGGGCCGAGGGCACGCCGGCCCACCCGATCCGTTTCGACAGCCGGCACCCCGAGCTCTTCGCCATCGACTCCACCGATGCCGGAAGCTGGCGCGGCATCCGGTTCGCCCACACGTCGTCGGCCAACGACTCCTCCCGCCTGGCCCACTGCGTGATCGCCCACTGCAAGGTGGCCGGGGACGGCGGCCGCGGCGGTGCACTGTGCGTCGACCGCTTCTCGAAGCTGGCCGTGTTCAACACGCTCTTTCGGGACAATGTCGCCGACTACGGGCCGGTGATCTACTGCCAGAACTTCGCCGCCCCGTTGCTGGCCGGCTGCGTTTGCCACGGCAACCACGCCTTCGTGGCCGGTGGCGCGGCCTACTGCCAGGACGCCTACCCGGCCTTCGTCGCGTGCACCATGGTCGGCAACACCGTCCACAACGACGGCATCTTCGTCGGGACCGCGGCGATTCACAATCACATCTCGAAGGCTGTTGTCGCCGGGTCCATCGTGCGCGACAACCCCACCCACTACTTTCTGGGCGGCGAGATCTACGAGGGCAAGGGCGCCTACGTGACCTACTGCGACGTCTCCGGGGGCCATGCCGGCGCGGGCAATTTCGATGCCGACCCGCTCTTCATCGACAGCGGCGCCCACCCCTTCGCCCTGCGGGAGGGCTCGCCGTGCATCGACGCCGGACTCCCGCCGCCGTGCGAATGGCCGCTGCCGGCGACCGACCCCCTGGGCAATCCGCGCATCGTCGACGACCGTCTCGATGCCGGGGCCTACGAGTGGAGCCCGGTCGCCGCGGTGGCGGTGCCTGCGGGCGGGACGCATGCACGCCTGACACTCCATGGCGCGAGCCCACTGGCCGGCGGTGCGCCGGCGGTGCTCGAGCTCGCCCTGGATCGCCCGGCGCGCGTGCGACTGATCGCCTACGATGTCGAAGGGCGGGTGCGGGCCGTGCTGCTCGACGGGTCCATGCCGGCCGGGACGCAACGAGTGACCTGGGAACCGGCGCTCGGCGGGGGCGCTGCGCGCGAGGCGGGCCTGCGCTGGGTGGGATTGGAGATCGACGGACGCAGGGTCGCCGCGCGGAAGGTCCTCTGGATCCGCTAGCTCCGCACCGCGACCGCCGATCGCGACCGCCGATCGCGACCACCGATCGCGGGCGGCTGCGCGCGGGCGGCTAGATCCCGACCAGATAGCGAACCACGATGCCCGTCGCGATCGCCACCAGCAGGCTGGTGAGGGTCCCGATCAGGTAGTAGTCGGCGAAGCGCTTCGAGTCCAGCTCCCGGAATCGGGCGATCGATTTGGCCGCCACGACGAAGCCGAGCGCCGACCACTGGCCCAGCAGCACCAGCGTGTAGAGCAGCAGTCGCTCCAGCACGCCGATGGTGCGCCCCATCGCGTAGGCCGGCGACTCGTCCTCGGGCGGAAGATCACCCGTCTGCAGCGAGCCGTCGCGCCGCCGCGAACGGGGCAGCACCCGCGGGTACCGCTCCAGCAGCTTGCGGACCACGGCCGTCCCGCCCTTGCCGTTGAAGACGAAACCGGCCGCGATCAGATTCCACCGGCCGTAGTCCACCAGCGGCTCCAGGGACCAGACGAACCACGCGCGATCGATCCGGTCCAGATGCCACAGCAAGAGGCCGGTCAAGACGATCACCGCGGCGTGCGTCATCTGGTCGAGCAAGAATGCGGGCAGCGGGGCCAGCCAGCGCTGCGGTGCCCCCAGCTTCAGGCCGTCGATCAAGACGTGGAGAATGGTGATGACGGCGACACCCGCCAGGACGGCGGCGTTCCAGAAGGGCCAGACGAAGAGCGCCTGACACAGGAACGTCAACGCCCCGTGACGGATCAGCACCCCGGTCCGCTCGTGCTTCCGCTGCGCGACGAATCCGCTCTGCACGAGGAAGTCGGCCACGACGTGGCCGGCGAACAGAAGCGCCAGCAACACCTCGAGACGTCCGGTGATCAAGGACCCCGCGGGTAGGTTCATGGTCGCCGCCCGTCGGCACGAGAAGCGCCGCTCTCGCCCTCCCTCCGACCGCTCCGGGTCAGGAGGATCCGCAGGGCATCCTCGGCTTCGATCGTGGCCTCGTACATCGCCCCTTTGAGGGCCTTGCTGACGGTCGATTCGCGCACCCCACGCGCCGCGGCGACCTCCTTCTGGGTTCGCGCCCGGCGCATGGCGGCCACCGTTGCCGCCTGGGTGCGCGTCCAGCCCGCGCGCACCTCGCCCAGCAGCCGCAGCAGCCCGTTGAGGATGCGATCGTCGTCGCCGAACCCCTGCACCGTGGCCCAGCGTTCGTCGCGCTTGCCCCGAGCCAGCGCCTCGCGGGCGGCGTGGAAGCAGGGGCCGTCCATTCCGATCGCTTCCGGCCGCAACGCGGTATCCAGCGCCCCCCAGCCCAGCGCGTAGCGCACCGGAAGGTCGCCCAACGCCCACTCCAAGCTGACCAGCGCGCGCACACCAGCGGACGGTTCCCGGAGCAGCCCTTGGAATTCGTCGCCCAGGGTGACCACGAAACGCGCGGCCAGCTCCGGGCCCAGTTCCGCGCCCGCCCGCTCGAGGCCCGCCTCGAGCCTGCGCTGGATCTCCGCCCGATTCGGCATGGCACGCGAGCGGCGCAAGTCGCCGATCAGCGCCAGGTAGAAAGATTCGCCTTTTGAGGCTAACTCAGTCATGGTTGGCCAAATTAGCCTCTTTCCGCTCCGGGGTCAATACTCTTGCGCGTCGCGAGGGGCAGAGACGATTCGACCCCTCCAGTTGCCCATAGGACAAGGAGTTGAGGTGTACGAACGGCTACGGCGTCCCCTCCTCGGCCCGGCCCCTGGGCCGAGGTGCCGGAGCCTCCGGCATGCCCTTCATACGTCTTCCCTTGCCCATCTGGGACACGCTTGAATCATGTATCCTGGACATAGTCCTTTTCGGCTTATTTCATCCGAGTTAGCCTCTAACGGCTAATCATCAAGCACAAAGGCGCAGGTCCCGGCCCCGATGCTCTCCGGTGCTCCACCTTGGCGCCCGAACGAATCCTCTCGTCCATCCGGACTCCATTGCGCCGCCGATTCCGCCGGCGCAATGGTAGAATCGAGCTCGCAGAGCTTCGGCTGCCATTTCCAAGGAGGTCAAGGAGGTATCGTGGACCACCGAACCCGGACCGCTGGACGCGCCCTGCCGAATCCGGCCATCGTCCTCGTGGTCGCCCTCATCGTCGCCACCCGGGCCGGCGCGGCGACGTACTTCGTCGCGCCCGACGGCACGGGGGACTTCCCCACGATCCAGGCCGCCGTCGACGCCGCCTCCAGCGGCGACACCCTGGAGCTGAGCAACGGCACCTTCACCGGCGCCGGGAATCACTCGATCACCTTCGCGGGCAAGACGCTCACCGTGCAGTCGCGCAGCGGCGATCCCCAGGCATGCGTGATCGACATGCAGGGCGGCGTGGGACAGGCCGTGCGGGCCTTCTTCTATAACGGCCAGGGACCCGCGGCGGTGCTGCGCAATCTCACCGTGGCCCGCGGCTACATCGACGGCTGCTGAGGCACCTTCATGGGCGGTGGGGTCCACTGCCAGGGCGGCGCTTCCCCGACCTTCGAAAACGTCGTCTTCCTCGAGAACGTCGCCCAAGGCGGCGGCGGCTTCTCCTGCATCGGCGGCTCGCCGACCTTCGTCGGCTGCAGGTTCATCGGCAACGGCACCCTGGAATTCGACGGCGGCGGCGCCCTCTGCACCGACGGAGCGTCACCCGCCTTCATCGACTGCTTCTTCCTCGACAACACCTCCGCGGTCGGCGGCGCCGGCTTGACCGCCTATTCCTCACAGGTCTCGCTCAACGGCTGCACCCTCGCCGGAAACACCTCCACGCCCTACGCCGGCGGCGGGGCGATCTACTGCGGCTGGGGGTCCACGATCGACGCGACCGGCTGCACGCTGGTGGGCAACGCGAGCCCCGATGGCGCAGGCGTGCTGTGCTATCCCGACGGCGTCCTCCTCATGGAGCGCTGCCTGATCGCCTTCAGTCCCCAGGGCCAGGCGATCGCCCTCTACGGCACCTCCACCGCCAGCCTCGCCTGCTGCGACCTGTTCGGCAACGCGGGCGGCGACTGGGTCGGGCCGATCGAGGATCAGCTCGGCGTCGGCGGCAACATCGCCGCCGATCCTCTCCTGTGCGACGCCCCCCAGAACGACTTCCACCTGCAACCGGGCTCGCCGTGCGCGCCCTTCTCGCCACCCAATGCCTCGTGCGATCGGATCGGCGCCTGGCCGGTTGGATGCGGGTCCATGGACGTGTCGGATGCCCCCACCGCGGCGGCGTCGTTTGCGACCACCCCGGCCATCGTGAGCGCCCGCCGCGCGCCGACCGCCATCACCTTCACCGTGACCCCGTTCGAGGCCCGCGGGGACGTGCGCGTGAGCGTCCACGACGTGTCCGGCCGCTGCATCCGGGTCCTACACGCCGGACCGGCCGCCGCGGGCACGCACCGTCTCTCCTGGTCGGGAACGGATCAAGCCGGCCGAGCCGTGGCCGCGAGCGTCTACTACGTTCGGATGGAAACCAATGCCGGGCACCGCGCGCGACCGGTGCTCGTGGTCCAGTAGCATCCGCCGCGCGATCGGTGCTCGTGGTCCGGCAGCATCCGCCGCGCGACCGGCGGCGCGATCGAATGCGACCGCGCGCAAGCCACGGTCCGGGCTCGGGCGTCGGATCAGTCGCTGAGCTCCTCCCACTCGACGTAGAGACGCGCGAGCTGCTCCTCGACGGCTTGATACTGCTTCACGTACAGGTCCGCCTTCTCCGGATGGGAGAAGAAATCCGGCCGGCTCATCACCTGGTTGAAGCGCGACTTGCGATCCTCGAGCGTGGTGATCTCCTCCTCGACCTCGGCCAAGCGCCTCGCCCGCCGGCGGTCGCGGGCGGCCGTTCGCGGCGAACGCCGCGGCGGGGAGCTTTCCGCGGCCCCGGCGGCGCCGTCCGGGGCCCCACCGGCCACGGTCTCGCCTCCGTGCAGCGCCGCCCCGTCCGAGCCGCGAAGGACCGCCTCCTTCGCGGCGCCGGCGCCTGCGTCGGCCCCGCCTTGCGCCCGGCCCTCGTGCCGGCGCTTCCAGAGAAAGTCCTCGTACCCGCCGGGGAACTCCCGCACGCGGCCCCCGCCCACCTCCACGACCTCATCGGCCAGAGACGCCAGGAAGTGCCGGTCGTGCGACACGAACACGACGGTTCCCTCGTACCGGCGCAGCGCCTCCAGGAGGACGTCCTTCGCGGCCAGGTCCAGGTGGTTGGTCGGCTCATCCAGCAACAGCAGATTGGAAGGACGCACCAAGAGGCGCGCGAGGGCCAGCCGGTTGCGCTCGCCGCCGCTCAGCACGCTCACGCGTTTATCCACCTCATCGCCGGAAAACAGGAACGCCCCCAGCAATCCACGCACCTGCGGCACGAAGTCGTTCGGGGCGATCGCACTGACCGCCTCGAGCACCGAGTGGCTCGGATCCATCCGCTCCCCGTGATCCTGCGCGAAGAACGCGGCCTGCATGTTGTGGCCGGGCATCCAGTGGCCGTCATCGGGCGGCTCGGCGCCCGAAAGGATGCGCATCAAGGTCGACTTGCCCGCGCCGTTGGGGCCCACCAGCGCAATGCGACCACCGCGCACGATGCGCAGGTCGATGTGGTCGAGCACGACCTGCGCGCCGTACCTCTTGCTCACCTGCCGCAGCTCCAGGACGATCTTGCCCGATCGCGGACACGCGGGCTGCGGCACGACGATGCTGCGCCGCTCGGGCGGCGGCAGGGGCAGCCGCTCCATCCGCTCCAGCATCTTGATCCGGCTCTGGACCTGCACCGCCTTGGTGTTCTTGGCGCGGAAGCGATCGATGAAGCGCTGGATGCGGCGGATCTCCTGCTGCTGGCGATCGTAGGCCTGGCGCCGCAGCGCGAGCCGTTTGGCGCGCTCCCGCTCGAAAGCGGTGTAGTTGCCCGTGTAGTCCTCGAGCTGGTAGCCCACGATCTCCGTGGTCCGCCGCACGGTGACGTCGAGGAAGTAGCGGTCGTGCGAGACGACCACGAACGCGTAAGGGTAGTTTGCGAGAAACCCCTCGAGCCACTCGCGGGCCTCCATGTCCAGATGGTTCGTCGGCTCGTCGAGCAACAGCATCTGGGGGCGTCTCAGGAGGATGCGCGCCAGGGCGGCCCGCATCTGCCAGCCGCCGGAGAAGGTGGACAGCGGGCGGTCGAACTCCTCCTCGCGGTACCCGAGCCCGGTGAGCACGACGTGGACCTGCCGGTCCACGTCCTGGGCGCCCAGGATGGCCAGCCGCTCCATGATCTCGGCCTGACGCACCGCCAGCCTCTGGAGCGTGGCGGCCGGCTGCCGCGCCGCTTCCAGCTCCGCCTCGATTCCGGCCAGCTCTTCCTGCAGGCTCAGGATCTCGTCGAAGCCCCGGCGCGCCTCGGCGCGCACCGTCTCCTCGGTCAGCACGAAGCCGCGCTGGGCCAGGTATCCGACGCGCAGGTCCTTCGGCTGCTCGAGTGTGCCCTCGTCGGGCGATTCCTGACCCGCGGCGATCTTCAGCAGGGTCGACTTGCCGGTCCCGTTGGCGCCCACGAGCGCCACCCGGTCCTGGGGGCCCACGAACCAGTCGGCGCCCCGAAAGATCGCCTGACCGCCGAAGCTCTTGTGCAGATTCTTGACGCGCAGCATTCCCGCAGGTTAACGCAACGCGCGGGCCGGAAACAACGGCCCGCGACGCCATCGACAACCTTCCCGCGCGCGGGGAGGCGCAGACCGAGCTAGGCCGCCCGGCCCATCGGCTCGGATCGCTTGCGGATCCGTTCGGGCATCCAGCTCTCGGGATCGCGGGCCAGCCAGGCCTCGACCTGGTCCAACAGCTCCGCGCGGCGGATCGGTTTCGACATGTAGTCGTCGCAGCCGGCTTCGAGCGTCTTCTCCGCATCTCCCTTCATCGCCTGGGCGGTGAGGGCGAGGATGGGCACCCCGTCGAACTCGGTGTCGCGGATCATCTGCTCGGCGGTCTTGTACCCGTCCATGACCGGCATCATCATGTCCAGCAGGATGATGTCGGGCTTGCGGCGACGCGCGCTCTCCAGCGCCGCCTGGCCGTTGGCCACAATCGACACCTCGTAGCCGCCGCTCTCCAGGATAGCCTTGAAGACGTACTGGTTGGTCGGCTCATCCTCCGCCAACAAGACGTAGGCCTTCGGCTGCTCCTGCTTGCTCATCACCGGTCCTCCTCTGCATTGCTCTCTGCGCCTCGTGCGGCTAGGCGGCGTCCTCCAGATCCGGCACCCCGGCGTCCCGCGCGCTCGCGTGGCCTACCTGGACGTTGCGGTGCAGGGCCTCCGTGATCTCTCCGATCAGATGCCCCACGCCGCGGCTGCCCTTGACAAAGATCGACTGGACCCGTGGCTTCAAGAAGAAAACTTCTTCCGCGTCGAGCTGCCGTGCGCTGTTGACCACCACGGGGACGCTCTTCAGGCGCGGGTGGCTCCCCATGCGCTTGAGCAGCTCGAAGGCATCGTCGCCCCGGTTGAAGAGATCCAGGACCACCAGGTCCAGCGGCTCGCGCCGCATGATGTTGATCGCCTCCAGCCCGTCGAGCGCGGTCACGACCCCCAAGCCCTGCTGGCGCAGGTAGCGCGACAGCACGCCGGCTTCCACGACGTCGTCGTCCACGATCAGCACGCGCTGGTGGCTGCCGTTCTCTTCCCGCTCGCTCACCGGACCGCGCAACCGCCGGGTCTCCGATTCCTCGTCGGCGCCCGCCATGGGCACCACGAAGGCGAAACGCGCCCCCTGGTCCAGGTCGCTGTCGACCCAGATGTCGCCCCCCAGGAGGTTGACCAGCTTGCGGCTGATCGCCAGCCCCAGGCCGGTGCCCTTGCTGCCGGGTCCGGCGCGCTCGAGCTGGTAGAATTCCTGGAAGATCTGGTGGTGATACTCGGGCCCGATCCCAGGCCCGGTATCCCGCACCTCGACGAACAGCAGATTCTCTTCCTCCAGCAGCTTCACCTGGGCCTTCACCGATCCCCGCTCGGTGAACTTGATGGCGTTTCCCAGCAGGTTGACGAACACCTGCCGCAGCTTCTCCGCATCCACGCAGGCTTCGATCCCCGACCCTTCCGCACTGACCTCGAAGACCAGACCCTTCTCCTCGGCCAGCGGCTTCAGGCTCCGACCGACGGCGGTCAGGACGTCGACGATCGCGACGTTCTCGCGCTTCACCTCCATGCGACCCGATTCGATCTTCGACAGATCCAGGACCTGGTTGATCAGGTGCAAGAGGTTCTCGCCGCTGTTGTAGATCATCGCGGCCTGCTTCACCTGCTCCTCGCTGAGCGGCCCTGAGATCTGGTCGCGCAGCATCTCCGAGAGGGCCAGGATCGCATTGAGCGGCGTGCGCAGCTCGTGCGAGACCGACGCCAGGAAGGCGCTCTTGAGCTTGTTGGCCTCGTTGACCTTTTCGTTCTGGAAAGCGAGGGCCAGATTCTTGTGCCGCAGCTCCTCGGTGCTCAGGCGAACGATGCGCTCGAGGTTCCGGTTCTGCTCCTCGACGGCATGGTAGGAGGCGTTCGTCGATGCGGCCATCTCCTGCAGAGCGCGTGCGAGGCGCCCGATCTCGTCGGTCCCGGAAACCGAGAGCGGCACCTCGCGCTGCCCGCTCGCCATCAGACCGGCTGCACGCTGCATCTCCTCCAATCCAAAAAAGATCCGCCGCCCCAACCGCACGGCGCTGATCGCGCTCAGGAGGGCCAGGATCGCGGCGGCGGCCATCACGCTGCGCGCCGAGTGACCGGCCGCGGCATCCGGGGGCCCCGACGCGCCCACGGCGAGTCCCCCGCCGGCGTCGAACAGGATCGGTCCCGCGGCCAGCGCCAGAATCACCGCGCACGAGAGCAGGAAGCCACAGACCGCCACGAGCAGCTTGGCTCGCAGCGGGTGCTGTTGGATGAAGGTTGTCCGTCTGTGCACGACCGAATCCTTGACGGATGCACGGATGTCACGCCTTCCGGTCCCCGGGGTCGGAACGAGACTCGGCCCACGCCCCAAGGAAGGCGGTTCCCTGCTGTAACGATCGTCCGCGAAAGTCGGTCGTTGAGCGAAAGCTGCGCGGAGACACGCGCGCCGCGAGGACGGCGTGGCGGCAACCTTCTTTGCCGTCAACGAATACGAACCAGCCGCTCGACCGCCCGGCCGCGCGGGCTCGCCAGGCGCAGCAGGTAGAAGCCGCTGGGCAGGCGCGCCGACGACGCAGAATCCAGCAGCAGGCTTCCTCCGCCCGCCCGCAGGGGCGCGTCGCGGGCCAGGCGCATCACCCGGCGCCCGGCCGTATCGAAGAGGTCCAGGTCGGCCTCGCCTTCCCCCAGGTGGAAGTAGTCCACCCGCAGCGGGGCGCTCCCCAGCCAGGGTTGGGGCGCCAGTCGCTCGATGCGCACGGGATGGCGCAGATCGGCCACCTGCGCGGGAAAGACCTCCGCCCAGATCGATCGATAGAGGGTGGCCTGCGGCTGGTCGATGCCGATCGTCATCCGGATCCACTGCCGCCCGCCGCCGGGGAGCGGATCCCCGACGCGCAGGTCCCACGGCCCCACCCACCTGGCGTCGCCCGCCGCCAGGGCCCCCAGCGCCCACGCCCCACCCTCGTGCACGCTCCCCGCGGTCACGCCGGCGATCGCCACGGAGCCGGGGGAGGCCTCGGCGCCGCCGGCGTTGCGCAACCGCACGCGCAGCGCGGACCACTGATCCACGCGCGGCGTCCCCACCCACTCGAGGGAGTCGACGACCAGCGTCGCCGCCTCGGGGTCGAGCGCCAGCGGCCCCCACGGCACCCCGTAGCCGCGGTCGTGGTCGGGCCGGGAGGCCTGATCGCCGCTGGCGTGCAGCCGCTCGATCACCTCCAGAGGTCGTCCCCGCAAGTCGGGTTGCGCCTCGATCATCAGCGCGGCCAGTCCGGCGATCAGAGGGGTCGCCAGCGAGGTGCCGCTGCTCTGCGTCAAGTAGGCACCCAAGGCCTGGTCCCAGGCGGCGCAGACCACGTCCTGCCCCTGCGCGCACAGGTCGGGCTTGATGCGGTCCCCGGTCCACGTCGGGCCTCGTGAGCTGCTGGCGCGCAGCTCACCCCAGGGCGCCACCGCACCGACCGACAGCCCGGAGTCGGCATCGGCGGGCAGGAGCAGCGAGCCGGGCTGCGGCCCCTCGTTGCCCGCTGAGATGACCACGAGCACGCCGCGCGCGGCGGCCGTGTTGACGGCGCGGCTGATGACGGTCGATCCGCCGTCCAGCGAGTCGGGCGGATAGACGAAGGGCGGGTCGTCATCGGGAAACTCGAGATAGCCCAGGCTGGCCGTGACGATGTCGGCCCCCACCGTGTCGGCGGCCCATTCGAGCGCGGCCACGTAGTGGTCGACCTCCACGCGGCGCTCCCAGGCCACCTCCTCCGTGCGCGCCAGCGCAACCGACGCCCCGTAGGCCGGTCCCACCAGGTGACCCGGCAGCCATCCGGCCAGCGCCGACAGGGTCAGGGTTCCGTGCCGATCCCCGCGGTCTGTGTTCTGCACGTCGCCGTCGCCCTCGAAGTAGTCCCGCTGATCGAGAATCGCAAGGGAGTCGAAGACGTGGTGTTCGTAGTGGAAGCCCGAGTCGAGGCTGACGATGCGCACCCCATCGCCGCGCCACCCGGCGGCGTGCAGGTCGGGCACGCCCAGCAGCGCGAGCTGGTTGAAGGAGGGCCCGTAGAAGTTCTCATCGAAGGCCGACGGTCCGTCCAGGCCGATCGCCATCCGCCCGTCAGACCGTGCCGCCGGCAGCGCGGCTGGCGCTGCAGACGACGGTCCGTCCAGGCCGATCGCCAGCCGCCCGTCCGACCGTGCCGCCGGGGGCGCGTCCGGCGCCCGGTCGGGCCGCCCACCGACCAGACGGCCCGCGGGGGCCACCCCGCGCACGAAGGGCAGGCTCGCCGCTCGCTGCGCCGTCGGGCGGTCCAGGTACGCGCTCACCGCGTGCAGCCAGCGCGACCGCACGCGGGGCCGCACGCCGATCCGCTCGAGCTGCGCCACGTAGTCCTCATGGACCGGCCGGTCCCGGTCCCCGACCCGCGCCCGGGCGCGGCGCATCCGCTCGAGCGCGGGGCCCGTCAGCGCCGCGCGCGTCCCACCCCCCGAATCGGGGCGCGCGGTCAGGAAGATCCAGCACAGCCGGCGCTCACCCGTTCCGGCCGCGGCGTCCGCACCTGTGGCCTCGGCGCCTGAGGCCGCCAGGCAACCCGACACCACGACCGCCGCCGACCAGCGCACGACCGCCGACCAGCGCACCGCCGCCGACCAGCGCGCGACCGCACCCCGCCCGGCGGCCGGCCGGCACACGACCGTTCGGGCCCACCCCTGTCCGCGAGCTCTCATGCCTCGAACCTCCCCCCCCCCGCGCGCCGGCTCTACAGTTCGGCCCGGCGCACGCGCACGCCTCCCGTCGTCGCCTGCCGGATGCGAACGGCCGCCGACACGGGGTCGTGCACGAAGACCAACCAGCCCGACCGGGCAGCGGCCGCTTGCACCAGCTCCCGGCGCTCCGCGGCCGCACGCGCGGGGTCGACGTCGGACCCTCCCGAATCGGCGCCCCGAACCTGCGCCAGGGTGGGCAGGAGATCGGAAGCGTACGTCAGGTGCTCCCGCCCGCCCGCAACCGTCACCACCTGCAGGCCCGGGCTGTGGCCCTCGGTCGGGCGCACGCGCAGGCCCGGCACGACCTCGGTCTCGCCGTCGAGCAGGCGCAGGTCCAGCCGATCCAGCAGCCGGATGTCGCGGGCCCGGAATCCCCGTCCCGCGGCCAGGGCCTCCCGCGCGGCGTTCCACTGGCGCGACTGCAGGTAGACGGGCGCATCCGGCAGCACCGGCTCGTAGGCCCCGTGGCGGCGGCGGCCCAGTCCTCCGACGTGATCCAGGTGCAGATGGGTCAGCACCACCCGGTCGATCTGCTCGCCAGCGACGCCTGCCCGCACCAGCGCGCCGAGCAGATCGCCCTCGACGTCGGCAATGCGATGACGATGCGCATCCTCGGGCTCGACGCCCGCGCCCAGGCCCGCGTCGACCAGCGTGAGCGATCCACCGGATCGAACCAGCAGCGCGCGCACCACCAGCGGCACGCGCCCGGCCGCATCGGCCTTCGAGCGCAAGGCGCCCGCGGTGGTCCGCCGCGGCTCGCTCGCGCGCGGGCCCACGGCGCCCCGTTGCGCCTCCCCACCATCGGGGGCGCCCATGCGGAAGCGGCTGACGATCAGGCTGCGAACCTGGACGCCCCCCAGGTCCCGCCATTGCGACGAACATGCCGGATACTGCTGCATCCATGCAGCATGGAGCACCGGCGCGCGGGGCGCAACGACCCGCGCACGGAGGGCGCGCCTGCGTCGCGATGCAGGTGTCCGCGGCGCCGTCGCAGGGACAAGCCCCCGCATTGACGTTGCCCGGCCAGGCTCCTATAGTTGTCGATCACGGATCGGGATCCGGAACCGCAAACTCCTTTTGCGGTTTCACGTTGTAGAGTCCGGTCGAGCCGCGGAGGAGGCCGGTCGCACCAAGAGGAAGCCCAGGATGCGTCACGCTCCGATGATCCCCACCCGCGCCCCGACCGCATCGGCGGTCCGCGCCGCGACGCCCCGCGCGCGAGCCGCTGCGCGGCTGCTGGCGTTGATCCTTGTCACGGCTTTCACCGCCGGTCAGGCCGCGGCGGGGGGGCTCAAAGTCACCGGTCCGGCCATCGAGCTCGATCCGCCGCGCTTCGATTTCGGCGACCTCCCCCAAGAGCACATCGAGCGCGTGACCTGCACCGTGCGCAACGGCGGCACCGAGACGCTGAAGATCCACGAGGTGACGAGCGACTGCGGCTGCACCGTGGCGCAGATCCCGGACAGCACCCTGGCGCCGGGCGAATCGGTCGATCTGTCGATCACCTTCTCGACCCGCCACTTCTCCGGCGAGGTGATCAAGAACGTCTTTCTGCGATCCAACGACCCCGGCGCGCCCAAGGCGCGGATCAGGCTGAACGCCTTCGTGCGCGCGATCCTCGGCATCGATCCCGACGCCCTCGACTTCGGCCGCGTGCCGCGAGGAGAGACCCCCAGCGAGACGGTTCTGTTGCGCTCGGCCACCGCCGACTCGGTCGAGATCCGCAGCGTGACCGTGCCCGAGGAGATCTTCGCCTGGGACCTGCAACGCGAACAGCGTCCCGACAGCACCTTCCACCGGCTGACCCTGACCATCCGCTCCGACGCCCCCGTGGGGGCGTTCACCGCGGCGGGACGCGTGGAGACCAACATCGAAGCGCTCGGCGCTCTCACGATCAGCCTGCGGGGTCAGGTTCATGGTTTCTTCCTCGCCGATCCCGCGCGGCTGCCCCTCGGGCAGGTGCGCCAGGGTGAGACGCGCACCCGCTCTCTGGAGCTGATCGCTCAAGGGGAGGGCCGTCACAAGGTCCTGGGCGTGCGCTCCAGTGACGACCGGTTGCAGGCCGAGGTCATTCCGATCGAGGAGGGTCGCCGCTACCGGGTCGATGTGACCCTGCCCGCCGATGCGCGGCCCGGGCGGATCAACGCCACGTTGATGATCGAAACCGACGATCCGGCGCAACGGGAGATCTCCGTGCGGGTGCCCGCCAACGTGTTGCCGAAGCTCTGATCGACCCTAGCAGGAGTGCCCATGAACGCAGCCCGGCGGTCCTTCCTTCTCGACACGCTCACCGGCGCATTGCCGCAGACGATGCTGTTGATGATTCTCGGCGCGGCCATCGGCTTTGCGATCAACACCCAACGCACCGACCCGTTGCCGGTCGACCTGCCCGGATCGCTGTTGCTCACCGAGAGCGGCGCGCCGGTCGTCTTTCCCGGACGCGCCTACGATCTCTACAAAGAGGGGCGGCACGTCTTCGTCGATGCGCGTCGGCAGCATCTCCACGTCGCAGGTCACATCGAAGGCTCGCTATCGATGCCGCTGGAGGACTTCGACCTGCTCCTCCCCGAGCTGCAGCTCTGGACGGCGGGCCAGCCCATTCTGGTCTATGGCTCGGAGAAGGATTTCGTCACCGTCGACGACCTGGCGCGGCGGCTGATCGAGACCGGGGAGCCGGAGGTGGTTCTGCTGGCGCCCGGCGTGGAGGCGTGGGAAGCGCGCGGCTACCCGATGGCCACCGGGACCGCGGGCCTGATCGGGGAAGCCTACGAAGCCTACGGGGAAGGAGGCGACCGGTGATCCCCTCGATCCTGATCTTCCTCGGCATCATCGCGGGGGCCGCCCTGCTCGGCTACGGACTGCTGGTGCGTCTGCCGCGCTCAGGCGCCTCGGAGGCCTGGATCCGCGGTCTGGATTGGATCTGCCGCCTCGCGCTGGCCGGCGTCTTCGTCTACGCGGCATGGGAGAAGCTGCTCGACCCCTACGCCTTCGCCTCGAACACCTATGCGTATCGTCTGGTGCCGCCCGTGGTGGCGAACGTCACCGGCATCGCGCTGCCGGCCATGGAGGTCCTCGCGGCGGTTGCGCTGCTGACCGGTGTGCTGAAGCGCGGCGCCGCTCTCTTCTTCCTGGGGTTGCTCGCCTTCTTCGTCTTCGCCCTGTTCCAGGCGATTCTCCGCGGGATCGACATTCACTGCGGCTGCTTCGGGAAGGAGTCGCATCCGGTCAGCTTCTGGTTGATCGCCCAGGACCAGGCGTTGATCGTGGCCGCGCTCTACGTGCTTGCCACCGACTACCGCCGGCGCCGCGGCCGCGCAGCGGGTTAGCGCGGCCGCTGTGGTCTGGCCCGCGCGGGGTCGTTCCCATGGGTCAGGGCGCGCATCCGCCCGACCAGTCCCCTGCAATGCGGCGCGGACACCCCGCCAGGACGATCGCCGTGGTGGTCCCGTCGGCATCGATGCGTCGCAGCTCGCCGTCCTCGGGCACGGTGAGCCACAGGGTCCGCGTGAGCGGGTCCTCGGCCACGCCCGCGATGCGCCCCATGCCGTCGAACCGCTCCTGCACGGCGCCGGCGCGGTCGATGCGCACCAGACTCCGCCCCTCCCGATCCGCCACCCAGCAGCCACCGGCGGCCGCCGGCGCCACATCGATCGGCTCGCGCACCACGCCCGGCTCGGTCGCAACGCTCCCCACGTCGTCATCCAGATAGACCACGGCCCCGCCTTCCCGATCGGCGACCCAGCACCCCCCGCCCTGAGGGTCGTCCAGCAGCCTCACCGCCCGTCCCAGCGTCGTGGTCATCGTTTCGACCTGGGGCCCGCCGGGCTCCAAACGCACACGCTGCACCCGCCCGTCGTAGAGCGCGACCCAGGTGGTCGTGCTGTCGCGCAGCGCCACGTCCTCGGGATAGCTGTCGAGCGCCATCTGGCCCACCGTCTCCCCGTCGGCGTCGATCCAGCTCAGGGTCCGGTCGTAGAAGGCCCCCACGGCCGCAAGGGCCAGCGACGGCTGCCAGCTCACGCAGGTCGCGCCCGGTGCGATCCACGTGTCGAGGACCTCCCCGTCGCGCGTGTCGCTGACGCGAATCGTTCCCGACTCCAGGAGCGCGGCGTAGGCGCGGTGCGACGAGGGGTCGATCTGCAGATCCAGCACGCTGCTTCCGAAAGCCACGCGGGCGAGCTGCACCCGCCCATCGGGACTGATCGACGCCAGGCCCCAGCCGCAGGGGTCGGCCACCCAGAGGCGCGCCGCCCCCGGGCGCGCCGCCGCCGGGCTCGTGATGGCTCGGTCGTCACCGTGGAACAAGAATTCCAGCGTGTAGCGGTAGTCGGTGCCGTTGGCGGCCGTCGTGTCGGCATAGGAGCGCACCATGGGCCCCAGGGGATCGTCCGCCAACGCCTTCGCGGCGGGCGCGGGCGCGGGCGCGGCGGCCTCCTGGCGCCAGATGCGGAAGCCTGCGATGTCGGCCATGCCGAGGTCGCGCCACTGCAGATCCACCCGCCGGCACCCGGCGGTTGCCTGCAGCACGACCGGCACCCCGCCGGTGTCGGGGTTCTCGGGATCGAACGGGTTGCTGTGCTCCCGTCCCCCACACCCCGCCAGCATCAGCGCCAGCAGCGCCGCGGCCGCTGCGGCGGCCCGGCCGTGGGCGATTCCGCCCGCTCCCAGGCTAGTCATCGCGGCCACCGAACCAGTTCCTCAACATCATCACGAAGCAGATCTCCGACACGATCCAGCTCCCCAGCGTGGCCCGGTCGTACCGCTCGGCCCGCTGCAAGGCGTCCGCACGAGCCTGCGCGGCGCCGGTCTCCTGGTAGCGGTCGTAGGCGTGATCGGCCTCCCGCTGCAGCCAGACGGCCAGACCGGCCCCCAGCACCCAACCCGCGCCCCAGAGCTTGCCCGACGTGCCCAGACGCGGCCCCCGCTGGCCCGCGTCGGCTCGGATGGTGCCCCCGCTGGGGGGCAGCGACGCGAGCGTCCCGGCCCGATCGGTGCTCGCCCCGCCCGGGCCCAGATCGGCCGCCAGAGAACCGCGGTGCCACAGATGTAGCGTGCCGGACTCGCCGCCGGGGGTCATCGCCGGCGCATGCGGCCCCGCGCCGCCGGCCGCCGCCTGCGGCCGCGCGCGGGGGGCCGGCCTCTGCAGATCGCCGTGGTCGCCCGAGACGAAGCCCAGCGCGATCAGATCACCCGTATCCACCCCGAGGACCAGCGTTCCTCCGCCCGACGCGATGCCCGTCATCGGAAGGCGATCGAGGCGGTGGCGGCGCACCTCGACGCCGTCGCCCAGGCGCACCTCCCGGAGCGTGCCGTCGCGAAGCGAAAGCCAGAGGCTGCCGCTGAGGTGGAGCGGCTCACGGTCAGCCGCGCCTCCGAGCTCCACCTGCCAGCGCACCGCCAGCGTGTGCGGATCGACGGTCACCAGACGCCCGCCCGTGGACACCGCGGCCAGCAGATCTCCCCCCCGGATCACCCCGCTGCGGAACGGGCCCGGCAACCGGGCGCGGGCGAGCAACAGCCCGTCCTCGGCCTGCCAGCGGCTGAGCACACCTTCGTAACTCAGGGTCCACAGCACCTCTCCTTCCAGAAGCGGTTGGCCGTAGACAGCGCCGCCCGGCGAAGCGCCCCACTGGAAGTCCCCCGTGGCGCTCGCCAGGGCCACCAGCGAATCGGTCACCGTGGCGACGATGACCCGCGGCCCGCCGGCCACCGGCCGGGCGCGCACCTGACCCCCGACCGGTCGTTGCCAGATGATCTCGCCGCTGCCCAGATCGCAGGCCGCCAGGCGGCCGCGCAGGGCGGCCACGAAAACGCGCTCCTCGTGCACGACAGGACACGCCACGGCCGCGCCGACGGCCCGTTCCCAGAGCAGGTCCCCGTTCTCGGAGTCCAGACAGAAGAGCTTTCCTTCCGGCTCATCGCTCACCGCCAGCAGACGGTTCTCGCGCAACGCCACGCCGCCGGGCACGCCGCTATCGCGCTTGATCCGCCACAATCGCTCACCCGTTGCCAGGTCCAGCGCCCCCACGCGGCGGTCGAAGGTGGCGGCGAAGACCCGCCCGCCGGCGATCTCGATGCGGCGCCCCATGCCGCGCCCCAGATCGGTGCGCCACTTCTCCTCGAGCGTGCCCGTGCCCTCACCCATCCCCGCGGGCGTCCCGGCGGCCTGCGCCGATGCGCCGGCGAGCAGCATCAGCGCCGCAACGATCGGTCCGGCGGCCGGCACCCTCGCACAGCGGCCGTTCCCGGCGCTGCCTGCGGCCCGCGGTCCTCGGCGTTGGCGGTCGGTGCGCATCGGCGCGGGTCCTCCTAGTAGTTCCATCCGATGAAGAAGTCGGTGTGGCGCGTCGACGGCCAGTCCTCGAAGTCGGTGCGCCGCGCCAGGTCGAGCCGCAGCACCAGCATGCCACCCAGCCCCATGCGGAAGCCCAGCCCGTAGCTGCCGTACCAGTGGCCCGACCGGTCCTCGTCCCAGGCCCGGGCCGCGTCGAAGAAGACGGCCCCCTGAATGCCGGGGAAGCTGAGGGCCCCGACCCCCGCGGGCACGAGCACGAAGGTGCGCAGCAGGGGAAAGCGCAGCTCGGCGTTGGCCAGCACCGTGCGACTGCCATGCAGGGCGCGCCACGAGTAGCCCCGCAAGCTGTGCGACCCGCCCAGGAGGAAAACCTGGGGATCGGGTCCGTCCGAGAAGCGTCCCTGCAGCCGCAGGGCGAGCGCGGAGCGCTGGGCCAGCCGCAGGTAGTGCCGGGCGTCGGCCAGCAGATAGGCGTTCTCGACGCCGGGCCGCTTCAGGTTCATCGTCAGGCCGAGCGTGACGTGGCGCCGAGCACCGTCGATCGGTCCGGTAGGCAGCCACAGTGCGGTGTCGTGGATCCAGGAGACCGAGTGGGTAGCCAGCATGCCCTTGCGATCCAGGTCGATCGACGGCTTCTCCTTCTCCGAATAGGCCACCCCCAGCGTGGTCTCGAATCGTGAATAACGCGAGAATGGATAGCTCAGCAGTCCGGTCAGCCCCGCCCGCCGCTCGAAGAACCGCGATCCCACCCCGTCGTAGTAGGTCCCGGCGTCGTAGTAGAGGCTGAGCCCGCGATTCAGGCGCTTGGCCAGGTCCACATAGGTCACGCCCGCCGACAGGTTGTCGAGGATGTTGTCGGTGGCGATGGTCGTGTTGCCCAGTTGGAAGAGCAGGAGGCGGTTGCCCATCAGATCGCGCAGCAGGAGCTGCACCCCCTCGTCGGTGCCCAGCCCCGGAGCGACCGCCACGCCGCCCTGGGCCACATCCAGCGAGAAGGCCGGCTCGTAGCGGCCGCGCTCCACGCGTACCTCGCCGCCCGATTCCTCCCACGACCAGAGTGCGATCGGATCGGTCGGCGGGCCGATCGAATCGCCCGGCGCAACCGCCCCGATGGGGACGATCGCCGCGTGCATGCGGCCGCCGTGATAGACCGAGGCCAGCACGGCGTCCCCCGAGGGCAGCCAGCGCGGGTCGCTCAACGCCTCCAGCGCGTGCGTCACGCGCCCCCCGCGGCCCTCGGTGTCGATGCGGTAGAGGTCCCGCATGCCGTCGCGGGTCGACACGAAGATCACGTGCTCGCCGGTCGCATCCCAATCGGGCGCCAGGTCCCACCAGGGACCATCGCTCAAGGGCCGGATGCGGCCGTTGTCGAGGTCCAGCTCGAAGAGGTTCAGCGCGCCCGCGGGGCCGTGGTTACCGCGATCGGAGACGAAGACCACCCGCCGCCCGTCGGGATGCAACGAGGGATCCACGTCGTAGAACCAGTCGTGGGTGAGCCGCTCGATCTCCTCGGTCTTCGTGTCGAAGAGATAGAGGTCGCTGTGGCCGCTGCGGGCCAAGCCCGAGAAGATCACCCGCCGTCCTTCTCGGTCCCACTGCGGCGAGCTGATGCCCACCAGGTTCGCGAAGCCCCAGGTGTGGGCCGTCTCCCCGCGGATCAAGTCGTGGGCCACCAATAGATCACGCTCGCCGCTGTGCGAGGAGAAGATCAGCAGTCCCGCCGGCGAGACGTCCATGCGGCTGCGGTGGCCGTGGAAGGAGAGAAACTCCGACCGGCGCTGCCCCTTGACCAGGGTGCGCAGATCGCGCTCTTCACCGTCGAGGGACGCGGCATAGATCCCGGCGTATCCCGATCGCTGGGAGATGAAGACGAAGCTGTCCTCGAATCCCGGCACGCCGGGGGGCACCGGGGTCGGCTTCAGCTCGGTGCCGTGGTTGGAGATCTGCTTCGCCGCGTGGAAGATGGGATCGCCGCTGATCACGTTCGGGTAGTACCGCTCGCGCAGCCAGTGCATCCACCGCGAGGAGAACTCCTCCTGGGTGACCCCCAGGACCACGGGGAACAGCTCATGGAAGCGTCGCCGGCGCCAGGCCTCCGAGTAGAACAGCACCAGCTTGTCGGCGCCGTAGGTGGTCTCGATGAACTCGACCACCGACTGCCCCAGCTTGTACATGGCGAAGGTACCGTGGAAACGCCAGAACTCGTCGAGCGACGGCAGCTTCCCGGAAATCACCAGGTCGCGCAGGATCATGTCCCCATCGGCGTCCCACTCCGACGACCAGTGGTCGGACAACCCCTCGGTGAACCAGAGCGGAATCGGCGCCGGGCGCGCCCGGTAGCGCTCGCGTGTCAGACGGTCGTTGTAAGAGAGCTGGAAAGCGTGGACCAGCTCGTGTTGCAGGGTGTGGAACAGGTCGTGGAATGATCCGTTGAAGGGCAACAACACGCGTCCGTGCAACAGCTCGGTCAGCCCGGCGACACCCTCGGGGATGATCATCGACGTGATGTTGGTCTGCTCGAAGTCGTGGTGGCTGCTGTAGAGGATGACCGGAATGCGCTCGCGCGTATCGTGCACGAACGTCTCGCGGTGGTGGCGGTAGCTGCGCTCGGCCGAGGCCAGGGCCAGATGGGCCAGCTCCTCCTCCTCGGGGTAGTAGTAGAGCTGGAAATGCTCGCTGCGCAGGACGCGCCAGTCGAACTCGCGGTAGTTGACCTTGTTCTTTCCGAAGGCGATGTACTGGGCCGCCGCCTCGTCCGTCGCGCCGAGCAGGACGAGCGGCGCGAGCGCGAGCGAGAAGAGCAGGATTCTGATGAAGCGGCCTGCTGTCAAGCGCCTCTCTCCTTTCCGCGCGCGGGGAAGAACAATGCCGGAGTCGGCCGTAAGCCGAGTTCTGTTCGGACCCCGAGGGGCCCGCGGCAGCCATTTATCTAGGCCGGCCGTTACCGGACGGCTCGAGCGGCCAACCCGGAAGTCGAACGAGGCGGGCCACCTCTCCTTCCCTATTCGGCCTTGCTCCAGGTGGGGTTTGCCTAGCCACCGGCGTCACCGCCGGTGCTGGTGAGCTCTTACCTCACCGTTTCACCCTTACCCGGGCGTCGTCGCCGACACCCGGGCGGTCTGCTCTCTGTTGCACTTTCCGTGGGATCGCTCCCCCTGGGGATTACCCAGCACCCTGCCCTGTGGAGCTCGGACTTTCCTCAGGGCGGCTCGACGCCGCCCCGCGGCCACCTCACCGACTCCGGCATATCCACGCCGCGCGCAGATCCTAGGCCTGATCCGCCGCCTGCTTGTCGAACACCAACATCCGCCCGCAAGATTCGCAGAAAAGCATCGCTTCGCCCTGGCGCACCTGGTTCACGACCTGGGGCGGCAAGCGGAAATGGCAGCCTCCGCAGGCCCCGTTCACGATGGGCACGATCACCACCTCGCCCCGGGCCTGACGCAGCCGCTCGTACTTGCGCCGCACCTGAGGCTCCATCCGCGCCAAGACATCGTCGCGGCGCGCCGTCAGGGTGGCGATCTCTTGATCGGCCGCCTCGCGCTGCTGCTGCAGCCGCTGGCGCTCCCCGCCCGAGATCTCGCGCTTGCCCCTCACGTCGGATTCCAGCTTGGCGATCTTCGCCTGACCGCTTTCCTCTTCCTCCATCGCCTCGAGGATCACGTCCTCCCATTCGCGGGCCCGCTTCTCGGCCGCCGCGATCTCTCGCAACAGCGCCTGGTACTCGGTGTTGTTCTTGACGACATTCAACTGATTCTGGAATTGGTTCTTACGGTCGTTGCAGCCGCCCACCTCGACCTCGGCCGCCCGGCGCTTCTGGCGTGAGGCCTCCAGCTTGGCCTTCTCACGCTCCAGGGCCTCGGCCATGAGCCTCTCCTCGGACTCGGTGCGCTGCAGGTCTCCCTCCGTGGCCTGCAGCCCCGTGCGCAGCGCCGCGATGGCGCTGTCCAGCCGCCGCAGTTCCTGAAGAAGGTGGATCTGCTCATGCATCGTCAGGGTCCCTCCACTCCTGCGTTCCCTCTCCACTCCCGCGTTCCCCCTCCACTCCGGCGCTATGCCCAGAGCCGCGCAGCGAGAAGAGCGCAGCGCAGCGAGAAGAGCGCCGCACGGTGAACAGGGCGCCGGGCAGCGAAAAGGGCGCGCATCGTGGCGCGCCCTCGTCGAGCCCCGGCCGGATCCGGGTTCGCACTTGCGTGAACTGTGGGCGGTACAGGACTTGAACCTGTGACCCCCGGCTTGTGATGCCGATGCTCTGCCAGCTGAGCTAACCGCCCTCACCACTTGAGGCCCCGCTGACTTGGGCCCACTTGGATTCGAACCAAGGACCAGCCGGTTATGAGCCGGCGGCTCTAACCGCTGAGCTATGGGCCCCCTGCCGTAGTCCCGAGCGGGCGCAGGCACTCTAGCAAGGCCTCCCGGTCGGGTCAAGATCAGCGGCCCCGGCCGGTCCGACGACCGGCCCGGGGCTACACCATCTCCAGAAACGCCTTCAACCGGCGGCGGCGCGTCGGGTGACGCAGCTTGCGCAGCGCCTTGGCCTCGATCTGGCGGATGCGCTCACGCGTCACGTTGAAGAAGGCCCCCACCTCCTCGAGCGTGCGCGGACAGCCGTCCTCGGTCAATCCGAACCGCAGCCGGATGACCCGCGCCTCGCGCTTCGTCAGCGTGTCGAGCACCTGATTGACCTCCTCGCGCAGCATCGCGAAAGTCGCCGAATGGGCCGGCGAGATGGCCGAGGTGTCCTCGATGAAGTCGGCCAGGTTCGAATCGTCGTCCTCGCCGATGGGCCGATCGAGACTGATCGGCTCCTGGGCGGCCTTGAGCACGCTCTTGACCTTTTCCGACGGCAGGTCGAGCTTGGCGGCGATCTCCTCCGGGGACGGCTCACGGCCCAGGTCCTGGACCAGCTTGCGCGACGTGCGCACCACCTTGTTGATCGCTTCGATCATGTGGACCGGCACGCGGATCGTGCGGGCTTGATCCGCGATGGCGCGCGTAATCGCCTGGCGGATCCACCACGTGGCGTAGGTGGAGAACTTGTAGCCCTTGCGGTAGTCGAACTTGTCGACCGCGCGCATCAGACCGCTGTTGCCTTCCTGGATGAGGTCGAGGAATTCCAGTCCGCGGTTCGTGTACCGCTTGGCGATCGAGATCACCAACCGCACGTTGGCCTCGATCATCTCCTTCTTGGCCTGCTCGCGCTCGGACTCCGCCTCGCGGATCCGCCGGATCAGCTCGTGCACCCGGTCGGCCTTCATGCCGGCCTCGGCCTCGATGCGCCGCAGCTTGCGCCGGGCGTTGCGCAGCGCCTTGGCCAGGTCCTCTTCCTCGGAGACGAGCGCGTTGATCTCCGGCGCCTGCGGGTTGCGCGCCGCCGCCCTCTTCGACACCTTGGTCTTGCGGCGCGCGGTGCGGGCGCCCTTGCCCCCGGTGGCCTCCTCGAGCGCACGGAGTTGCTCCTGAACCGCACGGAGGCGCTCTTCGATCTGGGCCACTTCGCGCTCGGCCTCGATCAGGCGCCGCTCTTCCTTCTTCAGACGCATGCTGATCCGCTCGACCAGCTTCGGGCTCGCGCCCAGCTTGCGCACCTCCTCGGCCAGCCGCGTCATCGAGCGGGTGCGCGTGCGGTCGAGCGCCTGGCGCTTGCGCTCGGAGATCCGGCGACCGAGCTGCTGCTCGCTCTTGATGAAGTCGTTGTGGCTCTTGACGATGCGCCGCACGCTCTGAATGGCGCGGCGCCGCTCCTTCTTCGAGGAGAAGTCGGCCGTCCAGGCGCCGGCGTCGATCTGGATCAGGTCTTCCAGCTTGGCCTTGCTCTCCTTGAGCTTCTCGGCCGTGAGCTGCAGATCCCGCGCCGCCCACGGCAGCAGGAACATCGTGGACTGGATGCGCTCCTCGCCGGCCTCGATCCGCTTGGCGATACGCACCTCGCCCTCGCGGTTGAGCAGCGGGACCTTGCCCATCTCGCGCAGGTACATGCGCACGGGGTCGTCGTAGCGCACCGCTTGCGTGGCGGGCAGGGGCTTGGCGGCGGCCCGCTGCTCCTCGGCCGCGCGCACCTGCTTCACGCGCCGGCGGGCCTCCTCCTCCGACTCGAAGACCTCCAGGTTGAGCTCGCGCATCAGCGCGAACGCATCGTCCATCAGGTCGACCTGTTCGCCGATGTCCGGCACGACGCCGACTTGCTGGAGCATCTGGTCTTCGGTGAGAAAGCCTTGCCGGAGGGCCAGTGCGCGCAACTCCGACAGTGGATTCGGTTTCCTGGGCTGGGCCATTCGCGGGTATCCTCCAGACACGAACTTCCAATCTTAGGGAAGTTCGCCCTCAGTGTCCAGCGTTTTCGATCCGGTCGAGCTCCCTCCCGGTGTTCTCAGGCGGGATAAGTCCCGGGCCAGCTCCTGCTTGCGCTTCAGTAGCCCGGACAAGCGATCGTCGTCCCCACGATGACTCTCCAGGGCCCCAATCTCGCGCCCGATCGCCTCCATCTCGCTTTCCAGCGCCTGCTGTTGCAGCCGCCTCACCAGGTCGTCCCGGTAGGCTTCGTCGGGCGCCGGTCCGTCGTGTTCCACCAAGAAGCCAACGTCCAGACCGTCGCCGAGTTCCAGCCGAATTCGCCGCACGAGCTCGGGCGTCGCCACCGGGACCCCCGTGCGCGTGCGCTCGTCCACCCAGAAGAGCACCTCGCGGATCGCCTCGCGCACCGCGGGGGCGCCCCGGGCCGCCTCCCGCAGTCGCCCGGCGCTCGACGGCTCGGCTTGAGCCAGCCGCAGGATCGCCTCCTCCAGTGGCAGCAGCCGCAGGGGGCGCGCGGGCGCCTCGGGCTGCTCGGCCTGACCGCGACGGGGCGCCGGCCGCTCGCGCACCAACCGCTCGACCTCCTGGCGCAGGATGCGCACCGGGATGCGCTCGCGCCCGGCGGCCTCGTCGACCATCATCTCGCGGGCCACCAGGTTCTCCACGCGCGCGACGAATTGCGCCATCCGCTCGATCCGCGCGTGGCCGTCGATCCCCCCGCGGGCCAGCGACTCGTGCGCAAACGCCACCGGACTCAGCGGCTCCGCCAGGAGCTCGTCGAGGCGCGCCCGCTCCCCCTGCCGAATCATGTCGTCCGGGTCGCGACCGGGCGGCAGGCTGACGATGCCCACGTCGGCATGGATCGGCAGGGTCCCTTCCAGCGCCCGCCACGCGGCCTGCTCGCCGGCCGGGTCGCCGTCGAACAGGAAGACCGGTTTGCGCGTGTAACGCAGCAGCAGGCGGACGTGCTCGGCCGTCCAGGCCGTGCCGCACGGCGCGACGGCGTGCCGGATGCCGCCCGTCGCCAGACCCAGCACATCGAAGTAGCCTTCCACCACCAGCGCGACGCCCTGCGCGCGGATCGCCTCGCGCGCCTGCGGCAACCCGAAGAGCACGCGGGCCTTCTTGTAGACCGCCGTCTCGGGGGAGTTGAGGTACTTCGGTTCCACGTTGGGCTTGACACTACGCGCGCCGAAGCCGATCGGTTCGGACGCCACCGATAGAATGGGAATGGCGATCCGGTCGCGAAAGCGGTCGTAGAGCCGTCCCTCGGTCTGCCCCAGCAGCCCCGCCTGCACGAGGACCTCCACCGGCACGTGCCTGCGGGCATAGTCGAGCAGCGCGTGGCCGCTCCCCGGCGCGAAGCCCACGAAGTAGGCGTCGAGCAGCTCGGCGGGGATGCCGCGATCCTCCAGGTACCGGCGGGCCGAGTCCCCGGCCGCGCCCTTCAGCTTGCCGCGGTAGTAGCGCACCGCCAGACGGAGGGCCGCGATGATGGCCGCGCGGTTGGGTCCCGTCTCGGGACCGCGCTCGGGCAGGGAGATCCCCGCCCGCCGTGCCAACAGCTCGAGGGCTTCGGGAAACGTGAGGCCCTCGTGGCGCATGACGAACGTGAACGCGTCGCCTCCCAGTCCGCACCCGAAGCAATGAAAGAGCTGCCGCTCGGGGCTGACGTGGAACGAGGGGGTCTTCTCGCGGTGGAAAGGACAGCAGGCCTTGAAGCTCTTGCCCGCCGGACGTAGATCGACATACGCGCCGATCAGCTCCACCAGATCGGTCGCCGCCCGGACCTGCTCGACGACGTCTTCACCCGCCACGCGATCCATCCGTCCCTGCTCGCTTGGGAACCTACGCGTCGGCCTTGCGCCGGTGCCCCTGCAGAAAGGCGATGCTCACGCCCCAGCCGCCCTCGGCCGGCTCGCCCTCCCGGAACTCCTCCACCTGCGGGTGCTTCTCCAGGAGCCGGCGCACCTCTTGCCGCAGTACGCCGGTGCCTTTGCCGTGGATGATCCGCACCCGTGTCACCCCGGCCAGGATGGCGCGATCGAGGAACATCTCCAGACGACGGCGCCCGCTCAAGCGATCCAGGCCCCTCAGGTCCAGCTCACCGGAGACCGTCTCGGTGACCGCCCCCAGCGTCGCCTCCACCCCCGCGTCACGCTGCGTGGATATCCCCGCGGTCTCGCCGGCCGCCTCGGAGGCCGGCGCCGCCGCCAGGTCTTCGGCGGGCACCCGCACGCGCATGCCCCGGCGCTCCACCCAGACGTGGCCGCCACCGTGCTCGATCTCCCGCACCGTGACGACGGCCCCCAAGCTGCGGCAATAGGCGCGCACCCCGGCCGCCAGCGCTGCGGCGTCCAAGGGTTCGGTCATCGCGGGCGCACCGGCCGCCAGGGGGCGCTCCTGGGTCTTGCGCAGGTCGGCGGCTTCGCGCTCCTGCGCGTGGACCCAGCGCCGCAGGTCGCGAACCGCCGGCGGGGCCACGGGCCGTTCGAGCTGGGCCAGGCGCTCCTTCACCGCCCGCAGGATCCGCTGCAGCTCCCGTAGACGTCGGTCCTCCTCCAACACCTTTTCTACACGCACCGCGTGCATCTTCTCCTGCAGCGCCTGCGACAAGCGCTCCGACTCGGCCCGAGCCTCCCCGAGCCGCTCGCGGTCCCGGGCGATCCGCTCGCGCTCCCGGCGCGTCTGCTGAAGCTGCTCCTCCACCTGCTCGACCAGCGATTCGGTGCGAACGCGGTCCTCGGACATCAGGCCGCGCGCGCGCTCCAGCACCTCGGGCGGCCAGCCTTCCCGGTGGGCCAGCTCGAAGGCGTGCGACCGCCCGGGCACGCCGGGGTGCAGCACGTAGGTCGGCGCCAACGTCTGCGGGTCGTGCTCCATCGCGGCGTTGGCGAACCCGGGCGTCTCCGCCGCGAAAGCCTTGAAGGCCCCCAGATGGGTCGTCGTCACGCTCAAGCTGCCCCGCGCCCCGACCTCGCGCAGCAGCGCAGTGCCCAGGGCCGCGCCTTCGTCCGGATCGGTGCCCGCCCCCAGCTCGTCGATCAGCACCAGGCTGCGCGCGGTGGCCCCGTCCAGGATGGCGCGCATGTTGCGCAGGTGGCCGGCGTAGGTGCTCAGGTCGAAGTCGAGCGACTGTTCATCGCCGATGTCCACGAAGATCGCATCCACCCAGGGGATCACGGTCCCGTCGGCCGCCGGCACGTGCAGACCCGAGAGCGCCATCAGCGTCAGGAGCCCGACCGTCTTGAGCACCACCGTCTTTCCGCCCATGTTCGGCCCGCTGATGACCAGCGACCGGCACTCGCCTTCCAGGGTCAGATCGAGCGGCACCACCTCCCGCTTGGCGGCCAGCAGCAAGAGCGGATGCCGGCCCCGCACGATCCGCAGGGTGCGCGCGGATGGATCCAGCGTCGGCACCGTCGCCTGCAGGTCGAGCGACAGGCGCGCCCGCGCGTTGAGCTCGTCGAAGCGGGCCAGCACCTGCTGCGCCGCTCTGAGCGCGGCGCTCCTGCCCCGCACCCACGCGCTCATCTCGCGCAGGATGCGATGGACCTCGAGCCGTTCGTCGGCGTCCAGCTCGGCAAGCTGGTTGTTCAGCTCGACGATGTCGATCGGCTCGACGTAGACCGTCTTCCCGGTGGCCGAGCGGTCGTGCACGATCCCCGGCAAGCGCCGGCGCTCGGCGGCCGCCAGGCTGAGGACATACCGCCCACCCCGCAGCGTGACGAATGTGCCCTCGCCCGACGCGGTGACGCCGCGCCCCATCGCCTCCAGACGGCCGCTGGCTTCCTGTCGCCGGCGACGCAGCTTGGCGCGGATCGCGGCCAGAGCGCTGCTGGCCTCGTCGCGCACCTCGCCCGAGGGCTCGAAGGATCGTTCCACGCGCTTGGGGAAGTCCCGCTCGTCGAGCAAGGGCTCGGCCAGCTCCCACAGCCGCGGGCTGCGCTCGCGCCGATCCGGGCTGCGGAAGAAACCGCGCACGCGGCCGGCCAGCCTCAGCGCGGCTGCCACGTCGACCAGCTCGGCCGGATCGAGCACGGCGCCTTCGGCCGCCACCTTGCCCAGCGTCGCCGAGAGGTCCGGACACGGAAGGTGGGGCCAGCCCGGCTCGCGCAGGTGCAGCTCCAGCACCTCGCCCAGGAGCGCGAGCTGCTCGGTCGCCGCCTCGGGATCCGCGCACGGGCCCAACCCGCGCGCCAGGGCCCGGCCCGGCCCGGAGGCCGCGCGGTCGGCCAGGAGTTCACGCAAGCGATCGAACTCCAGTGTCAGGAGGGCGTGTGGATCCATTCGCTCCTCCGCGGGAGGGGAAAAGCGAACACGACCCCGGCGCCGCCCCTGCGGGCGGAGACCGGCGTCATCGACGGGTGTGATGTGGAAGCAAGCCGGTCAGAAGCACGAACGGTCAGCGGGCCCGTTGCTTCGCCAACGCCTTGCGACGTGCGGCGTTCTCCTTGCGCTTGCGCCTCTCACTCGGCTTCTCAAAGTGCTGGTGCTTGCGGAAGTCCGACAGAATGCCGGCCTTCTCGCACTTCTTCTTGAAACGGCGCAACGCGCTCTCGAAGGATTCTCCATCCTTCACCCGAATACCGGGCATGTACGGATCGCCCCCCTTCTGGCGAAGAGTCCTGCATCGAACCCAGCGGTCCCCGGATCATCGATTCGGACGTTCCGGCCGCATCCCAAGCAAAGACGAACAAGCAGTTTACCCCACACGGGCAACCGCTGTCAAGCAAGCTGATCGTACCAGAATCCACCGCCTCCGATTTGAGCCGTGTCGGAGGATGCTCATCGGAGGGC
>CAZPGB010000002.1:0-211311 GCA_964585945.1 uncultured bacterium
AAGATGAAGAAACCCCGCGAACAGGGTTGACAAGGGTTGTTCCATATCAGCTCTGATCCCACTGCACCCGGTGCACGCCGTCCATGGCGCTGATGGTCTCGATCAACGGGCGGGTCTTCACGTCGCCTCGGGTGCGGATCTGGAAGACGATTTCCACGCGCCCGGTGGACGTGTTGACCCTGCGCAGCGTTTCTTGAATACGAATTCCGCTGCGGCGCAGCAGGCCCCCGCACTCCAGCTCCAGCGCTTCCCACCGCGACAGATCCATGCTCACCGAGAGGGTGCGGTAGATCACCGGCGGGATGTGGTGCTCGATCGCGTCGAGCAGAATGAGCACCAGCAGCCCGGCCAGCGTGGCGAAACCGGCCAGCGCGTACTGCCCCTGGCCGATCACGATGCCCAGGGCGGCCACGAACCAGATGCAGGCGGCCGTGGTGAGCCCGCGGATGAGGTCCCCCGTGCGCAGAATGGCCCCGGCGCCCAGGAAGCCGATGCCGGTCACGATGCCCGCCGAGATGCGGTTGGGATCGAGGACCACGCTTCCCGCCACCAGTCCGGAGCCCAGCGCCAAGCTCGCGGCCCGAGCCCCCACCACCAGGATCACCGACCCGAGACAGACCAGGACGTGCGTGCGCAATCCGGCCGCGCGGCCGTGCCACTCGCGCTCAATCCCGATCAGTCCGCCCAGCACCAGCGCCAGGAGCATCTTGACCAGCGCATGATCGTTCGCCAGGCTGACCCAGAGGGCATCCATGCAGACCTCCCGCGATCGCCCGGCCTGCGCGGCGCCGCGAGGTCGCGCTCACCCTCCGTCGCACGGACCGGGCCTCTCAGCGCACCAGGATCGTGCGTGCGGTGCGCCTGACTCCCTGCGTCTCCAATTGAAGCAGATAAACGCCGCCTGGCAAGAGCGATCCTTGCTGATCCACCCCGCGCCACCCCACCGCATGCGGGCCGGCCCCCGCCGGACCGCTGCGCAGTACGCGCACGACCCGGCCGTTCAGATCGAGCACCTGCAGCCGCAGATCGCCCGCGCGCTCGAGGTCGAAGCGCACCACGGTGGCCGCGGTCCAGGGATTGGGACCGCTGCGCAGGCGCAGTCCGGTCAGCGTCGGTTCCGAGGTCACGCCGGAGAACCCGGGAGCACGCGTGGTGAACTTGACCGCCAACCCGTCCTCGAGATCCGCGGCCGTCGCCGGGCCCCGATCGAAGTAGTTGAACGTGAGCCCGTCGGTGTGATCCTCGTTCTGGATCCCCACCGTGGCGTACATGCCCTCGTAGTCGACGTTGTTGACGGTCTCGAACTGGATGAGGATCTCCCCGTCGCCGGTCTGGGTCGGGTAGTGGGCCGGATCGTACAAGACGATCTGGAAGCTCTCGTTCACGTATTGCCACCAGCCGCGCTGGCGCCGGACGTTGTCCCACGACACGACGAAACGGTGATTTGCTTCGTCGTTCCAGTAGTAGACCTTCCCCGAGCTCGCCTGGTACAGGTCGTCCCAGAAGCCCGCGATCATGTTGGGCGGCGCGAAGGCGCACGGCATGGCGTAGTTGGCGAAGTTGACATTGTAGGTGTGGTCCATGCTCAGCCAGCCGTTCGAGCAAACGGTGATCCGGTCGAAATCCTCGCCGTAGAAGCGGAAGGCGAAGGGCAGATCGAGCGTGCGCGCATCGTCCTCGCGATAGCCGTAGTCGTCGAGGTCGACCGAGGTCCCCGGCCCTCCACTGCTGGGGTTGATATCGATCCAGTCGTAGATCGGCGCCTCGGGATAGCCGGTGTCGGTATGGTCGTAGGCGTAGTAGCCGTAGGCGTCGGGACCCGTGGGATCGTGGCTGTCGGCCGTGCCCACCGTGATCGCGAGGTGGACGGTCTGCCGGATCCCGGCGGCGTCGGTGAGCACCATGCGCAGCTCCACGATCTGACCCGGGATGCAGTCGGGCGGCGCGCTGATGCCGAAGGGATCCGCGTCGTTGGCGCCGGTGCCGCCCGCCGCGATGGACCCGAAGGTGCCGTACGGGTCGGTCACCTGGACGCCGTAGCCATCGGAGCCGAGCATCGCCTGGATGGGACCTTGGGCGGCGAGGACCCCGATGTTCTCCAGCTCAACGACCAGCGTGCCCGACTCCCCCGGGTCGAGCAGCGTGCCGACGCCCGCCAGGCTGTGGTCTTTGTAGATGAGCTCCTGGCCCTCGATCGGCAACGAAAGCAGCCCGGGCCAGACGTCGGCGCCCGAGACGATCTCCAGATCGATCCGAGCGACGTGACCGGCGGGGCAGCCCCCGTCCACGCGCACCAGCAGCGGCGCCGGCGCCAGCGCGAGCTGATGGCCGTCGATCGTCCCGAATGAGATGGTGGTTGCGCCCACCCAACCCAGGTAGGGATCTTGGCTCGTCGCCGTCAACACCACGTCCGGGGCCGATTGGGATCCGTAGTTGCGCAGCGCGATCATCAGGCCGACCGTCTCTCCCGGATTCACGCGGCCGTCGCCGTTGCCGCTGCTGGGCGGCACGGCGTCATCATCGATGGTGTAGCTGTGCAGTCCCACGAAGCGATCCGCCTCGACGATCGACAGGCTGCCCAGATGCGGCAAGAGGTCCGGGCCTGTGACGGTGACCAGGACCTCTCCGGCCGTGGAGGCGTCGATCTCGAGTGACGCCTCGCCGGCCGCGTCGGTCAGCCCACCCGTCGAGAAACCACCCTCCTGGTAGAGATGCACCCAGGCGCCCTCGACGGGCGCGCCCCCACCCTCGGTGACGGTCACGGTGAGCAGATTGGTCCCCAACGCCACGACCTGGGGATAGGTGACCGTGAGCGGCTCGGGCACTCCGGTCCACATCACCGTGGCGGGGTCGCCAATCAACGTGTTCCAGTAGCAGTATCGGGTCGCCTGCGTCGGCTCGACCTCGTTGAAGTTGAGGATCATCTCCAGCTTGCCGCGTGCATGGGCCATGCCGATGCAGTGGCGATCGTCCCAGAACAGCCCGTAGAGCGTCCCGGCGTAGAAGCAGTTGTTGTAGCGGGTGTGGGTGCCGGTCGTGGCCGTGCCGATGCTGCCGATGCCCCCCGTGGGCGTGTTGGGCCCGACGCCGCCGCGCAGCCAGGCTTCGCTGCGCGAGGTGCCATGGGCCCAGGAACCGGTGTCACACGTCAGGTTCACGGCGAAGGTGAGCTGCGGACCGTTCTGGAGCGCGGCGATGTCGCCGGACCCCACGCCGCTCATCCCGTAGATGCCGCGGTACCCGTAGAAGGTATTGCCCTGGTTCAGGCTGTTGAGCGTGCGGCTCTCGAACGGCTCGGTGAAGATGGTGTCGATCTGCGCGTACCCGACCTCGCGCAACCGTTCCTTGAGCCACTGCTGGATGTAGACGCAGGTGGGTCCCGAGTCGTAAGGGTCGCCCGTAAGCGTCGCGCGGGTGAACCAGGCGGTGCTCGTCAGGTAAGGGTCGCTCTCGTAGTCGATGATCTTGTTGACAATCCGCTCGAGCGTGGTGAGGTCCTCGGCCGAGAGACGGCCGATCCACGCGTCGGGGACCAGATCGGTCCCGTCGAGCTGCACGTAGGGATGGTCTCCTTCCCCGCCGTAGCCGGAGACCGTTTCATAGAAGGTCGGCAGGCCAAAGGCGCCGCCCACGTCGCCGACCAGACAGATGTACTCCGGCGGATCCGGCCACTGGTCGTAGGCGTCTTGAATCCACGCCTTGATGCTGGTGGTGCTCGTCCCGGTCTGGGCGGTCGTCGCGTGAACGACGTGGAAGCCCATCCGCTGGCGCCAGGCGATGAGCGGCTGCAACAGGTCGGTCACCTGAGCGTCGTCCCGGGAGATCAGGAGCCAGGTGCCCCGATGATCGGGCGGCGGACCGGTGCGGCCGTCGCCCGGCGCGTAGTTGACCACCAGCGCCCCGTAGAGCGCGTCCGCCAGGCCGGTTGCCGGACAAGCGGGCCGTGACTTGACATTGCGCAGGTCGACCCCCGCGTAGTCGAGCGCCACCTCGATGCGTCGGACCACGCGCACCTCGCCGCGGGCGGGATTGAAGCGCACCGGATGCACTGTCAAGGGCACCACGCGCAGATCCCGCAGGATCGCAGGGGCCCCCACCGTCACCGGATCGCCGCCCAGCAGCGTGTCCCGGCGGTAGAGCTCATCGTCGCGCGCGAAGCCGGAGCCATCCTCGGCCTGCATCGGGAGGATCTGGATTCCGCCCAAAGTCTCTTCCTCGACCGACAGTACCCGCAGGCCGACGCCCGCGGTCGGCGGGATGGCGACCAATCGGGTAAAGGCGGGCAGGGCGGGCGCCCCGGGCCGACCCACCAGTTGCCCCCCCTCCAGCGTCAGCGCGTGGTACTCGCGTCCCTCGATCTCGTAGGACTCCAGCCCAAGAGCCGGCAGATCGATCGCCAAGACAACGCCGGCGGCGTTCTCCTCCACGACCATCACGGCCGGCGGCTGTAGCCGCGCGCCCGGCGGCGAAAGCAGATCCCCCGAGGGCGCGGCCTCATCCGCCGCCCATGCCGGAGCCGTGAATCCGATTGTGAGTGCCAAGAGAATCGCCCAGATGCCGCCGCCTCTAGATGCTGCCATATGCGCCCATCCTCCCCTCCATGCCAGGCCCGTCCCGAGAATCGGGATTGCGCGCGGATCGGCTCGGTCATCCCAAACGTCCGCGCCATGATTATCGCAGATCGACGCGCCTGAGGAGAAGCTGTTGGGTGCGCCCAGTGAAAGACGGTCCGGAGCCTGGCTTGGAGAATTCCAAGGGACGCGCTCGCGCCGAGCCGCGGGAGCTCGGTGGGGATGCGCGGTGGCGCCGAAGCTCAAGGGCCGGGGTTGGCCAGGTCGATCTGCCGTACCCACACACCCTCGTGTGACTCGGGATCGCCGGCGAGCTCTTTCACCATGGCGAAGACCGCCTGGTTGCGGGCCGGATCGCTCGGCGCCTCGTCTTCGACGAGGAGTCCGATGCCGCGCAAGCTCGCCAGCGCCTGGCGGTCGAGCTGCAGCGCGGGAGCCTCGGCCTCCTGAGGAACCGGAAGATCCGCCAGCGCCTGCTCGAACTCGGCCAGCGCGTTGGGGCTGGCAACGATGACGATGTGCTCGCGACCTCCCGCGCTGGAGACACCCCAGCTCATCGCGCGTCCGTGCCTCGACGGAGGGAGGCGGTGCGGCCTGCCTCCGGGCAGCGGATTGGCCTGTTCCTGTTCGGGCAGCGGGTGGAGCAAGAAGGCCGCGCCCCGATCGTCTTCGGCCAGCACGTAGACGTGCATCGCGCGCGAGGCCTCGAACGACAGGTAGAGCCGGTCGCCGGGCGAGACCCTTGCTCCGGAAAGCAGCAGCTCGTCCCCCGAAGCGGTCAGGCGATGCAACGATGCGCTCACCGTGTAGACCGCCGGAGACCACGGTGCAAGTCCTCGGGTCGCGATCAGGACCAGCACGAGAACAGCCAGAACGCCCGCGGCCGTGGACCACGCCAGCCACCGCGGCAGGCGACGGCGCCCGACCGGCGGATGCGAGCCGGCCGCGCCCTCTTCGATCCACTCGTCCGCTAGACCCAAGCCGGCCGTGAGCGCCCGCTCCATGGCCCCTGCGCTCTCGAACCGCTCGTCCGGGTTCGGCGACAACGCCCGTTCGATCACCGCCACGAACGAGGCGGGCAGGTCCGGACGCCGGTCGCGAAGGTGGCGTCGCCGGCCGGCCGCGTGCTTGCGGCGCAGTTCCTCCAGGCTGTCGGCGCGGACGGGATAGTCACCGGTCACGGCGAAGTAGAGCAGCACTCCCAGGCTGTAGAGGTCGGCACGCACGTCGCCCCGCTCGCCTCGCAGCACCTCGGGCGCCATGTAGAGAGGTGTGCCCGAAACGTCCTCCCCGCCCGCCCGCGCTGCGGGATCGAGATCCGCCCCCGCGCCCAGATCCATCAAGACCGTCCGGCCGCCCTTCTCCCGCATCACATTCTGGGCCTTCACGTCCCGGTGCATCAGACCCGCGCCGTGCAGGGCGGCCAGGGCGCCGCACAGGTCCGTCCCCAGCAGCACCGCCTCGCGCGCGCCCAGAGGACCTTGTCGGGAAACCAGATCCTGCAGCGTGACGCCTTCGACGAATTCCATCCACAGCCCCAAGGCGCCTTCGTGAACGGCGGCGCCGTGGATGACGACCAGGTGCGGATGGCGGACACGGGCCAGGCGCTCACCCTCCAGACCGATCGACGGCAGGCGCTCCTGGACGCCGGGCGCCACGCGCACCAGCTTCAACGCAACCGCCCGATTGAGCTGGGTGTCGCGCGCGCGGTAGACGTCGGCGTAGCTGCCCCGGCCGACGTGCTCGAGGATCTCGAGGTGCCCCCAACGTCTGCCGTGGGACAGGACGTCCGCTTCGTGGTGACGCTCGCGGAAAAAAGCCCCGATCTCTGAGAGGCTGCGGAGATTGCGGATCAGCTCCTCATCGCCTTCGTCGGCCGACGCCTTCGCCAGCGCCTCCCAGTCGAGGTGCGCGCCGTCGGAGACGTGGAGGCCCATGGATTCCAGGCGGTCGTGCTTATCGCTCATGTCCCATCTCCTTGGCCAGACGAACCAACGCGCGGGCCACGGCCATCCGAGCGGCATCGGCCGAAGGCTTGCCCAGCACGGTGGCCAGTTCCTGGTAGCTGCCCGCCATCTCCAGCCGCGCCACCACCGCCTCGCGATCCTCGGGCCGCAACCGGGCCAGGGCCGTCTCGTAGCGGCTGAGCGTCTCCCAACCGATGAGCTGCTCCAACGGCGAGGGCGCTCGATCGATGCGCTCGGGCGCCTCCTCGACGGCGCGCACCACGTGCGGTCGTCGAACCTGATCCCGGATACGGTTGAGGAGGATCTGCCGCACGTAGACCTGGAAGGCCCCCTCCCGCTCCGCGCGCACGCCGCCGATGTGGCTCACGGTCTGGAGCAAGGCGTCCTGCACGAGGTCGTCGGTCGCCAGAAGATCGCGCGCATAGCCGGGCAGGCGCCCGCTGGCCCAACGCCGGAGTCGCGGGAGGTAGCGTTCGCAGAGCGCGTCGAGCGCCCGCGCGTCCCCATCGCGCGCCCGATGCACCAGGCTGATGGTCGATTCCGCCTCCAGAGGGGGATCCGCGGCGCTGTGCTCGTGCTCGTCCTTCACGCGAACGGCCTCCGGTCGCCGGCCCTTGTGGCCACGCCAAGGTACGACGGCGCCATCATAGACGACCCCCGCAGGGAATTGAAGAACGGCCTCCTCATGGGTGCCCATCGGCCTCGTCGTCCCTTCCGGCACGAAGCAGTCCGCGCCGCTGTCACTCGAACAACGCCTGTCGCCGGCCGCGCCGGCTCGCCTGCGGACGCCGGCGGTCGGCGCCCCAACCGATTGTTATTGGGTACGATACGACCTCAAACCCGGCCTGCAGCACCACGATCACGTGCGGGCGGATGCCGGCCGTCGTCCTATCCCCAGAGACGATCCAGTCGCCCCAAACGAACCGGCCAATCTCGCCGCCGGCCGCCCCATTGCCGAATCGGGCGGGGCCCGTTAGTCTTCCTCTGTGGGCTCAGGTCTTGGAGGGATGCCGCCGGGCGTCGACCGGGAAAAGCTATGCCGGCCAATCTGTCTCCCGAATACATCAAGCTGGAAGAGAAACTGCGCCAGACCCGCGATCCCCAGGAGCGTCTGGTGATCATGCGCGAGATGCTCACCGTCATCCCCAAGCACAAGGGCACCGAGAAGATGCAGGCCGACTTGAAGCGGCGCATCTCCAAGATGGAACAGGCGGCCGAGCAGAAGCAGAAGCGCACCGGACGCGATCAATTCCACGTCCCGCGGGAAGGAGCGGGACAGGTCATCCTCGCCGGCCCGCCCAATTCCGGCAAGTCGTCTCTGCTGCAGAGGCTGACCAATGCTACGCCCCAAGTCGCCAACTACCCCTACACGACCCACCTCCCGTTGCCCGGAATGGTCCCGTTCGAAGACATCCAGATCCAGCTCGTCGACACGCCCCCCCTCTCGCGCGAATACACCGAGTCAGCCCTCTTCAACACGTTCCGGGTGAGCGATCTGATCCTCTTCGTCGGCGATCTGTCGGCGCCCGATCCCGGCGGCGATCTGCGCGATTGCATCGCGATGCTCGATGAGCATCTGATCGGCATCGATCCCGAGGCACCTCCCCACCAGCCCGGCAGCCTGTCGCGGGTCGCCAAGCGCGCCATCGTGTTCGCCAACAAGGTCGATCTGGCCGATGTCGCCGCGGCTGATGCCCTGCGCGAGGCGATGGCGCCACCTCTACCCCTGCTGGTCGGCTCGGCCGTGACCGGGGCCGGACTGGACCCGTTGCCGGCCACGCTCTTCAAGGCCTTGGAGCTGATCCGCATCTACACCAAGAAGCCCGGCCAGAAGTTCGAACGATCCGATCCGTTCGTGCTGCCGGCCGGGGCCACGGTCATGGACGCCGCGCCGGTGATTCACAAGGAACTGGCCGAGACGTTCCGCTTCGCGCGGCTGTGGGGCTCGGGCAAGCACCAAGGCGTCAGCGTGGCCCGTGACCATATCCTCGAGGACGGGGACATTCTGGAAATCCACGCCGGCTGACCCGCCCGCGACCAACCCGATCCGCAGATGTGGTTCGGGCCCGGGATCTGTGGATCCCGGGCCCGCGCCGCACCGAAAAGAAACCGGATCCTACCTGAGGACGAGCAGTTTCTTGCCCGATTTGAATCCGTCCTGGGTGGACATCTGCATCCAGAAGATGCCGCCGCTCACCCGACGACCTTGGTCATCGGTGCCGTCCCAGACCACAGCGTTCTCGCCAGCTTCCGCCTCTCCGTCGATTAGCGTCGTGACCAGCCGGCCCGACACGTCAAACACCGACAGGTTCACGTGCCCCTGGCTGGCCATCGAGAAGCGGATCGTGGCCCGGGAGTGGAACGGGTTGGGGCGATTCTGGTGCAGGAAGTTCACCGGTCCGCCGAAGTGGCTCGGTTCCCGTTGCTCCACCCCGGTGCTGAAGCACGGATAGAGCCACTTGCCGAAGGGCGTCGCGCCGGCGCTCAACCACTCCAGCATGGGGCCGTAGAGATCGGCCGTGCCCTCGATGTGGCAGATGGAGTCGTTGCTGCACGGCTCGCCCTGGCACAATCGCTCCGAAAGATGATGGAAGCTGAAGCCGTTGACCACCGACCGCCAATTGGCCACGCCGGCGACCTCGTTGGTCCGAATGACTTGCGCGAACTCGACGTATTCCTCGTTGCCGGTCAGCTCGTAGCTCCAGAAGTCCATGTTGCCGGCCGCACCGGACACGCCCGGTTGCACGCCCAGCACGTTGTAGTTGTATTCCTGCGGGCAGCCGTTGCCGTAGAGGCTGATGCCCTCGCCGCCGGGCGCGAACAACGCCGTCTCCACCGGTTCGACATGCACACAGTAGGCCGGGTCCTCGTTGTAGTCCCGATACGACTGCGCCAGCAAGGTGGTGCCCAAGACGTTGTGGGCGAACTCGGGCGCCAAACCGTGCACCTCATCGGCCATGATCTCCGCGATCTGGTCGCCGTCGAGCACGATACCGCGTCTGATGCTGGCCAGCCCGCAATCGGTCGTGGAGAGCCACTGATCGAACATCTCGAAGTCCTCGTCTTCCATGCTGCCTTGCGCCAAGGGCCCCGTGTTCAGGATGACGAGACGATACCCGAGCAGCTGTTCGGTGGTGCATCCATTGTTTCCGTACCCACCGGGATTGTAGGTTGTGCCGCCCAGATCGCGCTTCATCGACGTGTTGTAGTTCGATGACGCGTCCAGGTAGTCGAACTTGTCGAAATCGATTCCCAACTGCTCCATCGTCGGCACCATGTACTGCTCCGCCCCCGCGTTGTAGGCGTCGACGTAGAGCACCGAAGGCCACTGGACCGCGAAGGTGTCACCCTCCTGAAGCTCCATGGAGGGGAGACACTCGAACTCGCGCATGGGCTCGGCACCAAGCAGGTAGTAGTCCGAAGGCGGGGCGCCGCCATTGAACCAGAACGAGCGCCAGTAGTACTCGATCCGCGTGCCCGGAACGAAGACCTGATCCGGCAAGACTTCGTTCTGCTCATCGCAGTCGCCCGGACCCCGATATCCCGGATCGTCCTCATGGAAATAGGTCGCGAACTTGTGTTTCCAAACCTGCGTGTGGTTGTTGGTCTCCATGGAGTCCAGCAGCACGCAAACGAAGTCCTGTTCCGGATCGCCTTCCAGACGCGACTTCCAGACATGGTACTCGGGAATCATCGACTGGCGGGCGCCCGGGCGGGCCACCTTGAAGCAGAGCTCGCACAGCCAGCGTCCGGCCTCGGAGCTCACCAGCGGGCCGGTCACCACGGAGCTGTCGCCGTGCCAGTCGTTCTGCTCCGGGTCTTCCGAACTCAAGTCAAAAGATATATTGGAGTTGCAGCGATCGCTGGGCTCCAGATAGGTGGGGAAGTTCTGGCCGAAACCGTCGTGGAACAGGCCACCGTCGACCCAGCTGATGGGCGGCGCGTCGGCCGAATTGGTCAGACCCACCCGGATATGGTCGAGCACGGGCGAGCCGCCGGTGCAGCCTTCGTCCACGCACACCGACGGCGGCGTACCGAAGCCGTCGCAGCTCACGTAGATCTCCATGACGAACTTGACCGAGTCCCACTCCACCGGCAGCGGCCCATCGGGCATCTCGGAGAGATTCTCCAGATTGCCGGCGCAGTAGGGTGAGCTGACGTAGTACCAGACCTCCTGCCCGTTGCGCTTCGACCAATGGGGCGTCGGGTTCACTTCGGTGGTGTAGGGATACTTCCGCCAGCCCGGCCGGTAGTGGGCCCCGGTGCTGTTGGGCAGGTTCATGAAGGCGTCGTAGTCGACCACGACCGCATTCCAGTAGGGCGCCGGAAAGCCGGTGCGCGGCACCGGGCTGGTCTCGAACTGCTCCTTCTGCCCGGGAACCAATCCGGGACCGTTCTGACAGCTCGTGCTCACGAAACCAACCGCGTCCCCGCTCAGCGTGCAGTTGCAGGTCAGCCCCAGATCATCCAGCCACGCCTCGTACTCGTAGTCGTGCACGATGTGCATGTAGGCGCCGCGACCTTCGCACTTGTCGAAGGTCCAACCCTGCGCATCGTCATCGAAATCGAAGAAGTCGTTCGTTGCGCCGACCACCAGCTCCACATTGTCGGCCGCGAACGGACCGCAGGGAGAGTCCCAGTTGCCGTCCTCATCCGACCAACCGCCATCGGCGGTCATCCGGAACTCGATCTGAATGTTTGTCGTCTCCAACGGCAAGGTGCCGGCAGGCACTTCCAGACCTTCGTCGAAGAACGCCGGCGCCTCGTAGTCCCCCAGCGCACCGTCCAGCGACTGCACGAGGTATTCCTCGATCAGCTCCTCGGTGTCATCGTACGCCAGCACATAGACGTGCGTGTAGTCGAACGCCGGCTCGGTGTGGTTGAAGTAGTCGAACGCGATGTCGATGTCGTCGTTCAGTGGGTCGACAGCGTACATCGGTGAGAACGCGCGCTGACACTGCGCGTTCTGATAGCCCATGCCCGCCACGAAATCACGCAGGTCGGCCTCGTCCTGATGGATTCCGCACCACAGCATGCCCGTCGTGCCGGCGATCATCGGCACGCACGGGTCCCCGTGGGCCGTGAAATCCGCCTGGGTGACGCGCGCAAAGTAGACGCCCGGGTTGGCCGTCTCGTCCCACGAGATGCAGCCCTGGAAGCCGTTGGAGCCCGGCGTCTCGAAATCCCAGACGCCGCCCTGAACCGGCAACCCGGTCCCGTCGTCGTTCCCGAACCAGACCGTGTCGTCTCGTGAATCGACAAACGACGGCACCGTAAGGTCGTGCAGCATGTCTCCCGGCCGGGGCGCGTCCCGATGCAGGGACGGTTGCGGCCCGACCGCGTAGGCGCTTCCCGCCAACAGGCACAGGAGCGCCGCAATCGCGAATCCTCTACGCATTGCTTGCCTCCGCTCAGTCGCTCTCGCGGCGCGGAGCGCGAACCGTCTCCGTGCGCCGCGAAGCCGTTTTGACATCCTATTTCGTTCGCGTGTCCCGCTGCTTACGTCCGGTCAGGCTGCGGGCGTCGTGAGGGTAGGCTCGACACCCACCGCGGAACCGATCCTGACCTCTTCCTCGTCTCACCTCCTCCCCGACGAGCTCTGCTCCGTCCGAAGGTCATGCGGTGTGGGGGCGCATCCATATCCGCGCCGCCGGCGGACCCAAGGGTTCTTGGCGTCCGCGTCTCGGCGGCCAAACTTCAAGACTGATTCACTTGTTGGACAGCGTTGCTGCCTTGCTTCGCGTCAACCATCCAGCTCTGTTGAAGGGGGGGGGAAAGAATTCGGGTTGGACTTCTCTCGAAAGGTATGAAGAAGGTGTGGGTGCGTCAACGTAGACCTGAAAGAAAGACCAACAATATCCCGGTTTCATTTTTCCCGGTGCCGAACTGTTAAGGAATTTGATAGTCACGCGGACCGAAAAGGACGCGGGCCGCAGTTCAGGTGGACCGGCCCGGAAAACCGGAGGGGGATTTTGGGATCAGCCAAACTGGTCGCGTCGCGTGCCCCAGCCTGCGTCAACGACCGAACCCCATCGAGGCGCACGACGCGGGCCCCAAGGGACGATGCCGTCGCCTCGGGGCCCGCGCACTCTGTCTCTCCCAACAGCCTGTGGCGACTATCGGAGGACAAGCATCTTCTTTCCGGACCGGTAGCCGTCGTGGGTGCTCATCTGCATCCAGAAGATGCCGCCGCCCACACGGTTGCCCTGTCCGTCGGTTCCGTCCCAGGTTGTGCTGTTCTCGCCGGCATTCACTTCGGCATCCACCAGCGTGCGCACCAGCCGCCCGGACACATCGAAGATCGACAGGTTGACATGCCCCGCGCTGGCCATGGTAAAGCGAACCGTGGCCCGGGTGTGGAACGGGTTCGGGCGGCTCTGGTGCAGGAAGTTCACCGGGCCCTGCAAATGAGTCTGCGGGTCTTCGATCCCCGTGCTGAAGCACGGATAGAGCCACTTGCCGAACGGCGTCGCGCCCTGGCCCATCCACTCCAGCATGGGCCCGAACAGGTCCGCGGTGCCCTCCACGCGGCACGTGGAATCGTTGCTGCAGGGCTCACCTTGACAGGTCCGTTCCGAGAGGTGGTGGAAGCTGAAGCCGTCGACCGCCGTGCGCCAGTTCGCCAGACCGGGGACCTCGTTCTGCCGAACGACCTGCGCGAAGTCCACGTACTCCTGCACTCCCGTGAGCTCGTAGCTGTGGAAGCTGAGATTGCCGGTGACGTCGGGCACCCCGGGCTGGATGCCCAGCACGTTGAAGTTGAACTCCTGCGGACACCCGTTTCCGTACAGGCTCACCCCGGGGTCCGCCGGATCGAACAACGCCGTCTCTGAGGGCGCCAGGTAGACGCAGTAGGCCGGATCCTCGTTCTGGTCGCGGTAGGACTGCGCCACGAGGGTCACGCCCAGGACGTTGTGAGCGAAGTCCAGAGCGTAGCCCTGCACCTCGTCGGCCATGATCTCGCAGATCTGGTCCCCGTCGAAGATAAATCCCCGGCGGATTTCGTCGAACCCGCAATCGGTGGTCGCCAACCACTGGTCGTACATGTCGAAGTCCTCGGGTTCCATGGTGTTCGTCGACAGCGAGCCGGAATTCAGGATGATCAATCGGTAGCCCAGAAGCTGTTCCGGGGTGCAGCCGTTGTTCCCGTAGCCGCCGGGATTGTAGGTGCTGCCGCCGAAGTCCCTCTTGAAGGAGCAGTTGAAGTTGGTCGCGGTGTCGAAGTAGTCGAACTTGTCGAAGGCGATGCCGAGCTGCTCCAGGGTCGGCAGCATGTAGACCTCGGCCCCGGCGTTGAAGGCATCCACGTAGAGCACCGACGGCCACTGTACGGCGTAGAGCTCCGCGGGCTGGACCTCCATCCCCGGCAGGAAGGCGATCTCGCGCGGCGGCTCGGCGCCCAGGTAGTAGTACTCCTGCGGCGGCGCGCCCCCATTGAACCAGAAGGAGCGGTAGTAGTACTCCAGCCGCGTGCCGGGCACGAAGACCTGATCCGGGAGGACCTCATTGACGGCGTTGAAGTCTCCGCCGGGCATGAAGCCTGGATCGTCCTCGTGGAAGTAGGTGGCGAACTTGTGCTTCCAGACGACGGTATTGTTGCTGGTCTGCAGCGAGTCGAGCAGGACGCAGACGAAGTCCTCTTCGGGATCCGCATCCAGACGGGCTTTCCACTGGTGGTACTCAGGGATCATCGTCTGCCGCGCCCCGAGGTTCTCCACCCTGAGGCACAACTCGCACAGCCAGCGCGTATCCTCGGAGGTCACCACCGGGCCCACGACGACCGAGCTGTCCCCGTGCCAGTCGTTCTTGCTCTGGTCCTCACGGCTCAAGTCATAACTGATATTGACGTTCCCACGATCGCTCGGCTCGAGGTAGTTCGGGTAGTTCTGCCCGAATCCATCGTGGAACGCGCCGCCGTCGACCCAGTTGATCGGCGGGGCGTCCGCGGCGTTGGTCAGGCCGATCCGGATCGCATCGATGGTCGGCGACCCGGCCGTACAGCCTTCCTCCGTGCAGACGGTCGGCGGGAACCCGAAGCCGTCGCAACTGGCGATCACCTCGTAGACGAACTTCAGCGAGTCCCAGGCCACGGGCAGAGGCGCGTCGGCCATCTGCGTCAGGTTGTAGTCCAGCGTGGCGCAGTAGGGGGAGGTGGTCCCGTACCAGAGTTCCTGGCCCAGCCGCGGCGACCAGTGCGGCGTCGGGTTGACCTCCGTGGTGTAGGGGTAGATGCGGTAGCCGGGTCGATAGGCCGCGCCCGTGGAATTGGGCAGGTTCAGAAACGCGTCGAGGCGCACGATGACCTCGTTCCAGAACGGCGGAGGGTAACCGGTCCGCGGCATGACGCCGGTCTCCATCTGCTCGTACTGCAGCGGCACGAGACCGGGTCCGTTCTGGCAGACGGTTCCGACGAAGGTGAGCGCGTTGCCCGACAACGAGCAGTCGCACGTCAGCCCCAGGTCGTCCAACCACTCCTCGTATTCGTAGTCGTGCACCACGTGCATGTAGGCCCCGATGCCCTGGCAGCGGTCGAAGGTCCAACCCTGGGCGCCGTCATCGAAGTCATAGGCATGCAGGTCGCCGCCCACGCTGATCTCCACATCATCGGCGGCGAAGGGACCGCAGGGCGAGTCCCAGTTGCCGTCCTCGTCCGAAGCGTTGCCGTCGGCGTCCATGCGGAACTCGATGCGGATGCTCGTGGTGTTCGGATCGAGCGCGCCCACCGGAACCTCCACTCCCTCGTCGTAGAAGGCGGGGAAGTCGGCGTCCCCGATCACCCCCTCGAAGAGCGCCACGCGGTGTTCGTCGATCAGAACATCGGTGGCGTCGTAGCACAGCACGTAGACGAGGGTGTAGTCGAAGCCTCCTTCGGTGTGGTTGAAGTAGGCGAAGGCCATGTCGATCTCGTCGGTGGTCGGATCGATCGCATATTCGGGCGAGAAGGCGCGCTGACACATGTCGTTCTGGTAGCCCATCCCGGCGCCGAAGTCGCGCAGATCGGCCTCGTCCTGATGGATGCCGCACCAGAGCATCCCCGTGGTTTCCTCGATCATCGGGATGCAGGGGTCCCCGTGCGCGAGGAAGTCGCCCGCGGTAACCACCTCGAAGTAGATGCCCGGATTGCTCGTCTCATCCGTGGACGTACACCCCTGAAAGCCGTTGGACCCGGGGGTCTCGAAGTCCCAGAAGCTTCCCTCCACGGCCACGCCCAACCCGTTGTCGCCGCCGAACCAGACGGTGTCTTCCCTTGTGTCGACGAAGGAGGGTGCCGGGACACCGTCCGCCTCCAACGGCAGGTTCAGACTCTGCCGATGCCTGATCTTGTCCCCTGCTCCCGCTTGGAAGAAGCCCATGAGACAGATCAAGACGAACGCGATCGCTAAGGACGTACGCATCACAGCCTCCTTGGTTGACCGCCCACCTCTCCGGAGCCGGCTCAACGCAGGTTCCCTTGCTGGGCTGCGTGTCTGGGACGCGGAGGGGCCGGGCGCTCCATGGCGGGTCGCCCGCCGGTCTTGGATCCTCATTCCGCGGCGCTGGAGGCTTGCCGCGAGGGGACCGGCACGGGTCCCTCGGCACCGCGCGCACTGGAGGGATGTCGACTGCTCGCGGAGTCCGGGCTGCAGACCGCCGTTGGTTGCGAACGCGCATCAGCCCATGACACTCATCGGAAGCATAGGTGCGCGCACATGGGCCGTCAATGCGGCGCGCTGTCGCGCGCCTTCGCCGAGAGTCGACAGGCGCTTCTGGGTCCCCGTCGAGCCCGGTCTCAGCTTGGAGATGTAAAGAAGTTTGACAGCGGGGCCCGGTCGCCCGGACCCCGCTGCATCCACTAGAGCTTCTTCTCGTCGAGCCTTGTCTACCGCATCACCAGCAGCTTCTTGCCCGACTGGAACCCGTCGTGGGTCGTCATCTGCATCCAGAAGATACCGCCGCTCACGCGACGCCCCTGGTTGTCGGTGCCGTCCCACACCACGCTGTTTTCACCCGCCTGCGCCTCGCCGTCGAGCAGCGTGCGCACGAGACGGCCGGAAACATCGAAGACTGAAAGCTCCACGTGGCCCTGGCTGGCCATCGAGAAGCGCACCGTCGCTCGCGCGTGGAACGGGTTGGGTCGACTCTGATGCAGGTAGTTAATGGGGCCGCTGAAGTGGTTCTCCTCCTGCTCCACACCGGTGCTGAAGCACGGATACAGCCACTTCTGGAACGGGGTCGCACCCTCCTCCATCCACTCCAGCAACGGCCCGTAGAGGTTGGAAGTCCCCTCCACCCGGCACGTCGAGTCGTTGCTGCACGGCTCGCCCAGACACGACGGCTCGGAGAGATGGTGGAAGCTGAAGCCGTTCACGGCGGAGCGCCAATTGGCCACGCCCGGCTCCTCGTTGACCCGCACGACCTGGGCGAAGTCGACATACTCGTCGTCCCCGGTCAGCTCATAGCTCCAGAAGTCGAGGTTGCCGGTCACACCGGTGACCCCCGGCTGGACGCCGAGCACGTTGTAGTCGAACTCCTGCGGACACCCGTTGCCGTACAGACTAATACCCGGATCGGCCGGGGTGAAGAGCGCGGTCTCCACCGGCTCCACCCGCACGCAGTAGGCCGGGTCGTTGTTGAAATCACGGTAGGCGATCGCCTCCAACGTTGTTCCCAGCACGTTGTGCGCAAAGTTGATCGCCAGGCCATGTACGTCGTCGGCCATGATCTCGCAAATCTCATCGCCGTCGAGCACCAGTCCGCGCCGGATGTCGGCCAGACCGCAGTCGGTAGTGGAGAGCCACTGGTCGAACAACTCGAAGTCAGGCTCCTCCATCGCTCCCTGGCCGAAGGTGCCCGAGTTCAGGATCACCAGTCGATACCCCAGGAGCTGTTCGGTGGTGCACCCGTTGTTCCCATACCCGCCGGGATTGTAGACGGTCCCGCCGAGGGAGCGCTTCATCGACGCGTTCCAGTTGGACGACGCATCGGCGTAGTCGTACTTGTCGAAGTCGATCCCGAGTTGCTCCAGGGCGGGCAGCATGAAGTCCTCCGCACCCCGATTGAAGGCATCGACATAGAGCACCGACGGCCACTGCACCGTGTACTCCTCACCCGACGCAACTTCCATCATCGGCAGGAACTCGACCTCCCGAAGCGGATTGAATCCCAACAGGTAGTAGTCCTGCGGCGGAGCGCCGCCGTTGAACCAGAACGACCGCCAGTAGTAGTCGATGCGCGTGCCTGGCACGAAAACCTGATCGGGCAGCACCTCATTCTGTGCGTTGTAGTCCCCCGGACCCCGATAGGCCGGATCGTCCTCGTGGAAATAGGTGGCGAACTTGTTGCGCCACACCTGCGTGTTGTTGTTCGTCTGCAAGGAGTCGATCAGCACGCACACGAAGTCCTGCTCCGGATCGCCGTCGAGCCGCGCCTTCCACTCCTGGTACTCCGGGATCATCTGTTGGCGCGCCCCCAGGCGGGAGAGCTGGAAACAGAACTCGCACAGCCAACGGCCCGCCTCGGAGCTGACCAGCGGCCCCACGACGGCCGAGCTGTCGCCCAGCCAGTCATTCTGCTCCGTGTTGTCGCGGCTCACGTCGTAGCTGATGTTGGCGTTGCAGCGATCGCTGGGCTCCAGGTACGTGGGGTAGTTCTGTCCGAAGCCGTCTTGATAGAGACCGCCGTCGACCCAGCTAATCGGCGGCGCGTCGGCAGCATTGGTGATGCCCACGCGGATGTTGTCGATGACCGGCGATCCGCCCGTGCATCCTTCGTCGACGCACACCGAAGGCGGCGTTCCGAATCCATCGCAGCTCACGTAGACCTCATAGATGAACTTGAGCGAATCCCACTCGACCGGCAAGGGGCCGTCCGCCATGGTCGACAGGTTACGCGTGATCTCGCCGCAAGCGGGAGAGCTGGTGTAGTACCAGACGTTCTGCCCGTTGCGCTTCGACCAGTGCGGCACGGGATTCACTTCCGTCGTGAACGGGTATTTCCGCCACCCGGGCCGATAGTGCGCCCCGGTGCTGTTGGGCATGTTGAGGAAGCCGTCGTACTTGACCACCACCGAGTTCCAGTACGGGGCCGGATAGCCGGCCCGCGGGATCACCGCCGTCTCGAACTGCTCCTTGAGCCCCGGCACGAGACCGGGTCCGTTCTGGCAGGTCGTGCTGACGAAGGCCACCGCGTCGCCGACCAGCGTGCAGTCGCAGGTCAGCCCGAGATCGTCCAGCCAGGCCTCGTACTCGTAGTCGTGCACGATGTGCATGTGCGCACCCGGGCTGGCGCAACGCTCGAAGGTCCAACCCTCCGCGTCCGTCTCGAAGTCGTAGAACTCTGCGGAGCCCCCGATGGCGACATCGATGTTGTCCACGCCGAAGGGACCGCACGGGGAGTCCCACAAGCCGTCCTCGTCCGACGTGTTGCCGTCGGCATCCATGCGGAACTCGACCTGGATGCTCACCGTCTCTGCCGGCAGGGCCCCGGCCGGCACTTCCACACCCTCATCGAAGAACGCGGGCAGGTCGGCCGAGCCGATCTCCGCATCGAAGGTCGCCACGGCGTACTCCTCGATGACATCCCCGATGGCGTCGTAGCAGAGCACGTACACGTACGTGTAGTCGTACCCGGGCTCGGTGTGGTTGAAGTAGTCGAAGGCCAAATCCACGTCGTCGGTCAGCGGGTCGATCGCAAACTCCGGCGAGAAGGCCCGCTGACACATGTCGTTCTGGTATCCCATGCCCGAGATGAAGTCGCGTGCGTCGGCTTCGTCTTGGTGGATGCCGCACCAGAGCATCCCGGTGGATCCGCCGATCATCGGAATACACGGGTCTCCGTGGCTCGTGAAATCCGACGCCGTGACTCTCCCGAAGTAGATGCCCGGATTCGCCTTGGCGTCCCAGGAGATGCACCCCTGAAAGCCGTTCGAACCCGGGGTCTCGAAGTCCCACACCGAGTTCACCGCCGCGATGCCGGGACTCGACTCGTTTCCGAACCAGACCGTGTCTTCCCGCGACCACGTGGGCGTGGGATGCCCCAGCTCCTCGGCCAGACCCGACTGGCCCAAGGCAGCCTTGTGCGTCTCGAAGTGCTTGGCGCCGGGCGCCGAGCAGATGACCATGCAAACCAGAACCGTCGTCAAGACCGTTCCGAGTTTCATCTTCTGCCTCCCATGATCCTCGTTTCTGTGGTGCACCGCAGACAGCACCGCTGTGCGGCGCCTCCTCTGGGCGGTGCGCTCGTCTTGGAAATCGGGGATTCCGTTGTGCCTATCGTGGCTGCTGGGACGAACGATGCTGAGGGTAGCCCCGATCCACTCGGCTGGAACCACCGCGTCGGATTGGCCTCTCACCTCCTTTCCTTGATTCGATGAGCGGCCTGGGGAGCCCGCGGTTCCGGGGTGCAGTTCATGGAATCACCTGGTCTGAGCTGAAGGCTCGCCATCGGCCGTGCGCTGGTCATAGCGTGCTGGATCCATTGGTTGTCTTGCGTCTGCGGGGGGATTCAGCCCGAACTACGTCCTCAGGGGGGAGAGAAGTTTCAAGGACCGCCAACAGAATAGGTTCGCCGCTCGAACCGTGTCAACGGGACCGGGCACATGCGACCCTGCGGAGCCCGATACAATCGCGGAAGAACGCTCAAAGGCCCCTAGATCTGTTAAATCGTTTGATAGGTATCAAACCGGTTGCGATTGCGCGGCACCGCAACGCGTGCGCGAGACGGCTTCCGTGGATCGAGGCCCTGCCACCGCGCACGGAGGATTCGTCGATGGCGGGGCCGGATACAGGAAGGGCCCGAACCCTTGGCGGGCGGGCCCGCTTCCGCCGGGAACCCTCAACCCGGAAGAAGCCCACTGGCTACCCTGGAGGCACGGGCAGACGGCATTCCTGTTGGGCTCGCTCCGCGTCCGGTGGCTCAGTGGACTTGGTGACAGGGTGCGGCCCAGTTCCAGCAACCACACCCTATGTACACGTCCTGAGCGCCGATGGTTTCCGAGAAGCACTCGCCGCGATCATGTCTGCCGCAGCCACCGTTCCAGGATCTCACGCGCTGCTCGCATGGCGCGTCCGCGGTGGCTGACGGTCTGCTTCTCGTCGAGGGTCATCTCGGCGAAGGTCTTGTTGAGCTCAGGGACGTAGAAGATGGGGTCGTAGCCGAACCCGCTCGAGCCGCGCGGGGCCTCCAGAATCCGACCCCGACACTCCCCCGCCGTGGCCATGGAGGAGGCGTCCGGAAAGACGATCGCGATCACCGTGCGGAACCGGGCCCCGCGGTCGTCTACGGGAACGCCGCGCATTTCGACCAGCACGAGACCGAGGTTCTTCTCGTAGCTCTGTTCTGGCCCGGCGTAGCGGGCGCTGTGGACGCCCGGTCTGCCGCCCAGCGCATCGACTTCCAGACCGGTGTCGTCGGCCAGGCACAAGGCGCCCGTGGCCCGGTGGGCGGCTTCGGCCTTGAGCAGAGCGTTCTGTGCCAGGGTGGCCCCTGTCTCCTCCACCTCCGGGATCTGCGGATGCTCCGCCGCGCTGCTGACCTCCAGGGGCAGGCCCTGGAGCGCCGCTTGCAGCTCCACGATCTTGTCCCGGTTGCGGCTGGCGAAGATGAGGCGCACGGTCACCTCCCCGGTGCCCCGGCTAGGGGGTGGTCGGCCAGATGCGTCCGGGATCGAAGGCGTCGGCCGGACCAAGGCCCAGGGCTCGGCGTTGCGTCGCGAAGAGCCGCCTCAAGCCCGCGCGCGCCACGGTCAGCATGCTCCGGAGCTCGGCGTCATTGAATGGAGCCTGTTCGGCCGCTCCCTGCAGGCCCACATAGCTGCCCTGCCCCGTCATGAAGACGTTCAGATCCACGTCGGCCGCCGAGTCCTCCTCATAGGTCAAGTCGCAGAGCACCTGTCCTCCGACCAGCCCTACGCCGATAGCGGCCACCTGATCTCGAATGGGGATGCGCGGGATGCGCCCCTGCCATACCATCCAGCGGCACGCCTGGCACAGCGCCACAAACGCGCCTGTCACCGCGGCGGCGCGCGTTCCCCCATCGGCCTCGATCACATCGCAGTCAATCTTGATGGTGTGCTCGGGGATGCCCACCAGATCGATCACCGACCGCAGACTTCGGCCGATGATCCGCTGGATCTCCGTTCCGCGACCCGGAAGCCTCGCACGACCCACCCGTTCTTGCACCGAGCGCGGCAGCATGCCGTATTCGGCGGTCACCCAGCCCTTGGATGTGCCCTTCAAGAACGCCGGCTGCCGGTCCTCGACGGTGGCCGAGCAGATCACCCACGTGTTGCCCATGCGGATCGAAACGGAGCCCTCCGCGTGACGCAGGTACGGCGCTTCGATCGTCACCTTGCGGAGATCCTTCGCGCCCCTACCGTCGCCACGCCGATTATCCACAGTTGGCTCGTCCACCGTAGACCCTCCTCGTTCCGCGACCCCTGCCGCAACGGTATGACGCAGTCACCGCCCCGCGGCAGCCCCCACGGTCCTCACCACCGTGCCTAGCGTTCATACCACGGCAGCTCGCTCTGATCCACCACCGTCACCGGTCCGATCCGATCGCCCAGGAACGCTCCGCCGATGCTCTCGAACCGTCGGGCCGTATCGGAGACGAACACGCGACAGCCGCCTTCCACGGCCCCCTGCCTCGCCAGGCCCAGTCGGGCCAACAGGTCGGATGCGGCGCGTGCCGTCTCCTCCGCCGAATCGACGAGCAGCACCTCGTCCCCCACCGCTTCGCGGATGACCTCGCGCAGCATGGGATAATGCGTGCACCCCAGAATGAGGGTGTCGATGCCGGCCGCGACCAGGCGGTCCAGGTAGTGGTGAGCGACCAGACGGGGCACCGCCCCTGTCACCCATCCTTCCTCCGCCAACGGCACGAACAGGGGGCACGCGCGTTGGAGGACGCTCAGCTCGGGCCGCCGCGTGTGCAGACCGCGTTCGTAGGCCCCGCTGGCGATCGTCGCCTCGGTGCCGACCACCCCGATGCTGCCCCCGCGGGTGGCCTTCAGCGCCGCGGAGACGCCCGGCTCGATCACGCCCAACATGGGCAGCGTCATGGCGCCTTCGAGCTCCGGCAGGGCGATGGCGCTGGCGGTGTTGCAGGCCACGATCAGCATCTTGATGCCGCGGCGCGCCAAGAAGCTGAAGCACTCGCGCGAAAAGCGGATGACCGTCGCGGAGGACTTGGTGCCATAGGGCACCCTGGCCGTGTCGCCGAAGTAGAGGATCTCCTCCCGCGGCAGTCGTGCCCTGAGGGCGCGCACGACCGTCAGGCCGCCGATGCCGGAATCGAAGACACCGATCGGACCGTCCGCGTGGGACGACGGACCGCTCATGGTTCCTCCCCGAACATGTCCGGACGGTAGGTCCATTCGAGCGGCATGGTGCGCCGCAAGGGTCCGCTCGACACCCCGTCGACCAACAGACGCACGCCGCGCACCGAGGGGACGTTCTCACACAGCGTCCGGGTCAAGGAGGCGATGACCAGCCACTCCATGATGTCACCGGCCGGCAGGAAGACCCGCAAGGATCCCCCGAGGTTGATGTAGGCCGTACCATCCTGTGCCACAAACACCTCGAGCACGGTGGTCTCGCGGGGCCACGGATTCAACTCCGGGCCCGCCGCGCCCTCCGGCAGCGCCTCGATCAACGCGCGCATCCGGTCCTCGACATCCGCCCCTCGGGGCAGCCAGCGGGTACGCGAGACGAGCCGCCGTCCATCACTCGATCCGTAGTAGAGGCTCACGCCCGCCAGCACGTCGGCTTCGCCTCCGGCACCGGGCGCGCCGGGCGCAGGGAAAGACTCCGGAACTCTGGTGCGCAAGACCCAGATCGCGGTCAGCAACAACGCCGCCCCCGCCACCACCACGTAGGCCCACGTCCGCCGCCGCCGTCCGGGCCGCCGAGGCTCGCGCGCGCGTCCACGCCGACGTCCCCGCAGCAATCGCTGGCGTCCGTCGCTGGTCAAGCGCTCGTCGCTCTCGGGGGCACCCGCGAGCATGGCGCGCTCGTCGGGCGTGACCGACCGACGACGGTCATCGCGGATTTCCGGGGGCATATCCCCCCCAGAACGATCGGAACGCTCAACCATGGCCGTTGCCCCTGAGGAACGTCCTCAACGCGCCGCAGAGCGCCTCCGCCAGGCGCTCGCGCAGGGGCGGCACCGGAAGCAGCACATCCTCGGTCTCGACCGCCCCCATGTCGCCGAGATAGAAGAGCGCCGTGGGCGCGTCGAGGCCCTCCAGTTGGGCGACCGCGCGGTGTTCGCGGGCCGCGACCAAGCCCGGGAACTCGGCCTGCAGGTAGAGCTTCATGAGCGAGGCCAACCGGTGGGAGCTCTCCGCGTGCGCCTGGCATGTCCCTTCCCACGGTCGCAGGGCGATGTCGTCCGCGCCCGACGCCGAGCCGGACTCCTCGTCGGGTGCATGCAGCTCCACCATAGGGCGACGACCCGGAAGATACTCGGCGGTGACGAGCCGGCAACCGGGCAGCAGACGCTCCCCCGCCACGTCGGGCAGGAGGCAGATGCAGACCGCGGGTCGGTGAACGTTGACCCGCTTGGCCCAATCGGTCTGGTCAGTCAGCGACACGGTCAGGACAGGGCGACCCAGCGCCGCCAGCAACCCCTGCAGCCGCTGCGCCACCGCGCGCAGCGGCTCGGCTCCGCCGCCGTCCTCCCACTCGGACCACTCGGGCAGGGCCAGAACGATCGGGCTCTCGGGTCCGGCGTCCGGCGCCGGCGGCGGCGGTTCCCACGGGTGGTAGGTGCGGTAGCGGCGGTCGCCGACATTGGTCGACAGCGTCAGCCGCAGCTCTCCGGTCTGGTCCCGCCATTGCAGCCGCCACGCGCGCACCGCCGGATCGACCCGCAGCACAAAGGTGACACCGCCGGCGTGCGGGCGCAACGCCCACAGACACCCGGCCCCCTTGGGCGGAGGCTGCGGGGGCGCCGACGGATCGAGGAAGACACCCGGCACGTCCACCGAGATCGTGCCGATGCCGTCGGTCCGGAAGGTCGCCTGCCGGCAGTCGGGCAGCGGCCAGGTGTAGTAGGTGCGATTGCCCACCTGGTGCGAGGCCAGCGTCGCCACGGGTCCCTGGAGTGGGCGCTGAACGAGGAGCAACGAATCGGGCTGGAACTCGAAACGGTCGCTCAGGATCCGACCGCTCATCAACATCGGGAAGTCCAGCGGCACGAGCAGGCGATCGGAGAGGTAGAGCACCGGTGCGCGCATCTGCAGCGCCGCCTCACCGCACACCAGGACTTCGCCACCGACGACGAACCCGCATTCCAGCGAGTCCCCTTCCAGCAGCTCGCCGCGCATCAGGTCGGCGTCCCAGCGCAGCCCCAGACCGAAAGCCTGGCACGCGCGCTCCAGGGACCAGTAATAGTGGCCGCTGATCGTCGTCAAGCTGTCCCACCGCGACGGGCGACCGTCGGCGAAAACCAGGCCCAGCCACGAGCCCCCCGGTCGCGGAGGCAGCCGGTGCGGACCATGGGGTTGGCCCGCACACGCGCCGGCCGGCTCGGGAAGGCTGTATTCCGCCAGCAGGAGCGAGTCCGCCCGCCACGCGGAGAGGCCGGCATCCTGGGCGCCGACCTGGCCGACGAGCAGAGCTACGAGAATCGCAGGGCCGACGATCCGCACCCTAGTCCCTTTCCCTGGCTGCGCGGACCCGCTCCATGTCCCGCTGGGCATCTCGCTTGGCGATCGATTGACGCTTGTCGTACTTCCGCTTGCCCCGCGCCAGGGCCAGCTCCACTTTGGCCACCGACCCTCGGAAGTAGATCTGGAGGGGAATCAGCGTCAGTCCGCGTTCCTGGGTGCGGGTCAGGAGCTTGCGGATCTGCTTCTTGTGCAGCAGAAGCTTGCGGGGACGCAGCGGCTCGTGACCGTCCACGGTCGCCTTGTCGTACGGGGAGATGTGGAGGTTGACCAGGAAGTACTCCTCCCCCTGGGGCGCCGCGTAGGCGTCCGAGAGGTTCACCTTGCCGGCCCGCAGGCTCTTGACCTCGGAGCCCTGCAAGACGAGCCCGGCCTCGATCTTGTCGAGGATCTCGTAGTCGTGGCGCGCCTTGCGATTGCGCACCACGGTCCTCACCTGGGGCTCTTCGGGCTTCTTGGTGGGCACGATCCTTCCCCGCCTCCGTGGGTGGCATTCCTACTCGCAGCTATGGGTACCAGATACGCAGTCGTCCATCAAGCGTTCCCGCGCGCCGCCTGCGCCCGCGCCGCCGAAGCGCCCGAGGTGGTGAGCATTGACATCGCGACCGCGCTAGTGGCAATATGTCGCGGTTCGCGGAAGTGGCGGAATTGGTAGACGCGCTAGGTTCAGGGTCTAGTGGGTGTACGCCCGTGGGGGTTCGAGTCCCCCCTTCCGCACAGCACAGATGAACCACGCGGGCGGCCCGGAGTTCTCCGGGCCGTTCACTTCCTCCCCCGCCCACCCCATACTATAATGGCGTGGGGGACCTCCGTCGTTGACTCGACCCACACGCTCCTGCGACCGTAGGCGCAGCGTCTCATGAGGCGCTCCTGCGACCGTAGGCGCAGCGTCCCACCGGGCGCTGCTGTGACCGTAGGTACAGCGCCCCGTGAGGTCCCGGCCGTCGGAAGGAGCGGAGAGCCATGAAGCGCGCAGCCCTGACCCTCTCCCTCGTCGCAGCCTGCGCCTGCGTCCCGGCGACGGCTCAGAGCATCTCGATCGATCCCGCCGCGTGGAGCCGCGAGGATTGGATCGACCTGCGCATCGAGGGCTCTCCCATCGCGGCCCCCGACACGATCGTGTTGATCGGCCCCGGCGAGGTACAGATCCACGCCGACATGATCGCCGGCGAGACGGACGGGATCTCCTGCCGCATCGACCTGACCGATGCGCCCCTCGGCCCCTACGACCTGCGGCTCGTGGGTCCCGGGGGCACCAGCCTCCGGGAGCCTTCCTGCTTCGAGGTGCTCGCCGTGGCGCCCCCGGCCGGCTGGTCGGTGCCGCAGCGGCTCACGTTCGAGCCCGACATCTCGGATCGCCCCGTGGTCGCGGCGGATCGATTCGGGCACGTGCACGTCGTCTGGCAGATCAAGCAGGGTGAGAGCTACCACGTCCTCTACCGCCGTTGGAACGGCAATGGGTGGCTGGAGCCCGAGATGCTCAACCCGGGCGGGTGAAAGTGCGGGCATGCCCCGGCGGTCGCCGTGGACACGCAAGGCAGGGTTCACGTGATCTGGTCCAGCACGCACGGTGAAATCCAATACCGTCATCTGGACGGCGAGATCTGGTCCGAGCAGGAGGCCCTCACCGACACCGACGGCGCCACATCCAATCCCGTGCTCTGCGGAGACGGTCTGGGCCGACTCCACCTGGCGTGGGAGGATCGGCGAGACGGGCCCCGCCGGATCTACTACCGGCAGTGGGACGCCGGCTCGTGGGGCACCGAGGAGGTCATCGCGTCGCCCCTCGATCCCTACTATCCGCAGATTGCGGCGGGTCAGGACGGCACGCCGCACGTGGTCTGGATCAGCATCGTCGAGGGCTTCCGCGAGATCTTCTACACCTCGCGCGCGGACACCGGCTGGGCTGCCGCCGGGCAGATCACCCACGCACCGACCAAGGTCTGGCTCCCGACCATCGCCTGCGACGCGCAGGACCGATTGCACGTCGTCTGGGACGATGTCCGGCAGAACCAGCGCGAGATCTATGCGCTGCACATGGCGAACGGCCAGTGGGGCCAGGAAGAGCGCGTAACCAGGGTGCCGTCGAAATCCTTCCTGCCCAGCATTCACGTCGATGTGCTGAACGCATTGCACGTGACCTGGTCCGACGACCGCAACGAGTATCACGACATCTACTACCGGCGCTGGACGCCCGCCGAAGGCTGGTCATTGCACGAGCGTCTCACGCTGCACGAGAGCGACGCCTTTCGGGCCAACCTCTGCGTGGGCCCCTTCGGGCAGATGCACATGGTCTGGTCCGACAGTCGTGACGGCAACAAGGAGATCTACTACCAGATACGCGAACCCTACGTCTCGTGGGACCCGAACCTGCCCCCCTGGATCGTGGAAGAGCCCTTGCCGCCCGCGCGACTGGACCTGGGCTGCCGCCCGAACCCGTTCAGCACGCAGACCCGCATTCGCATGCGATCCCCTGTGGCCGGGGACTGGTCGGTGGAGGTCTTCGACCACACCGGGCGACGGGTCCGCACTCTGAGAGGCTGCAGCTCCCGGCCCGGCCTCTGCGAAGTGCACTGGGACGGCCGAACCCAATCCGGCCGCCGGGCGCCGCGCGGCCTCTACTTCCTGCGCCTGCGCAGCGACGGCCAGGAAGCCGGGGGTCGCGTGCTGCTGCTGCGACCCTGACGGGCGCTCCCCAACGCGGTCGTGCGGCGGGGCGTGCGCGCGACACCCCGCCCGGCCGACCTCACCCGGCGATCCGACGACACCCCATCGACGTCTGCTCGACGGCGGGCCGCGGACGGCTCGGGCGTGCTACTGCGTTTCGAAGAGTGACTTCATGGCGCCCCAGGACGCACTCCGCACCGGAACCGGCGGGTCGCCCACGTTGGGAAGACCCGGTGTCGGCTCCAGCCCGTTGCCCGGAGGCGGCGTGGATCCGCCGTACGGGTTGAGTGCGTCGAAGATCTCCCAATCGCCGATGCCGTCGGGGTTGCGGCCCGTGGACCGGTCGTCGTCTGCCTCGTAGGTGTTGAAGGTGTGGCTGTCGGCCAACAGGGTGTCGGAGCCGGCCACCTGCCAGAGGATCACGGTGTCCCCGTCGTTGCTCATCTTGAACCCGTACGACGAGTGACCGTGGGACTGCTGCCAGGCCACTGACTCGCTCCCGTAGATTACCCGCGCTTCACCGACGGACAACACGTCCCCGGGCTCGAACCCGAACGTCCAGAGGCCGGTCTCGTCCGACAGCAGGTACTCGCTCAGCTCGACGTGCCCCGGGCCCGCGTTGTAGACCTCGACCCACTCGTCGTCGCGGTAGTTGTAGGTCCCGTCCCCGTCCCAGTCGCTGGCCGGGTCGGCCATGATCTCGTTGACGCAGAGGCCGGCCCCGGCCGGTACAGGGATCACGACGACTCCCAGTGCCAGTCCGCAAGCCAGCGCGGTGAGATGAAACGATCGTTTCATGCCCTCTCCTTTCTTGGAAGCGTGCGCCCGGGCGTCTCGAGGTCCTTCCCCGGGACGCCGGTCGCCATGCGCACGTCCAGGAAGCAATCGGCGGGCCAATCGAGGTGGCGAAGTCGGCGGCAATCGGGTATACAGGCTGTTTTGCGCAGACGCCGGCCCGGACGCGCACCTGCGCGCGCGAGGGCGGCTCATTGGGGGAAGGTCGATGCAGATCGGCATCTTGGGGTTCCCGCAGGCGGGCAAGCGGACCCTCTATCGCCTGCTCACGGGTCAAGGCGTCGCCGACAATCGCAAGCCGACCGATCTCGTCGCGGGCAGTGCCAAGGTGCGCGATGCCCGGGTCGACGTCTTGGCCCGGATCTGCAACCCGCGTCGCGTCACGCTCGCCGAGAACACGTTCGTGCTCTGTCCCGACATCGCGAGCGGTCCCGGCCAGAGAGCGTGGCTCGACACGGCCCGCCGGTGCGACCTTCTCTGCGTGGTCGTTCGGGCCTTCGCGTCGGATCAGGTCTACCACCCGGCCGGCTCGGTCGACCCCGAGCGGGATCGACGCGACCTGGAGGCCGAGCTCATCCTGGCCGACCTCGAGCTGGTGCTGAATCGCATGCTGCGTATCGAGAAGGAGTGCCAGGGCGGCCAGCGGAGTGCGGGATCGGCCGAAGAGCGCGCCCTGCGACGCTGCGAGGCGGTCCTCGAGGAGGGCCGGCCGGCGGCCCAGGCGGAGCTGGGCGAGGAAGAACGGCGGGCCGTGCGAAGCCTGGGATTGATCACGCTGCTGCCCCAGCTCTGGATCACCAACGTCTCGGAGGAGGCGCTGGCGTCATCCGCCGAGGCGGCCGCCTTTCGCGTGTCGGCCCGCATCGAGGAGGAGATCGCCACGCTCGACGACGATGCGGAGCGACGGGAGTACCTCGCATCGCTCGGGCTCGAGACGGGAGGACTCGACCGGCTCAACCGGGCCGCCTACGCCGCGCTCGGCCTGATCTCCTTCTACACGATCGGACCCGACGAGGTGCGGGCCTGGACGATCCGCCGGGGCTCCCCCGCGCCCAAGGCGGGGGGCAAGATCCACAGCGACATCGAGCGCGGCTTCATCCGCGTCGAGGTCATCACGTACGAGGACCTCGTGCAGGCCGGAAGCGAGAAGGCGGCCAAGGCGATGGGCAGGGTGATGAGCAGGGGACGCGACTACGTGATCGCGGACGGCGACATCTGCCACTTCCTCTTCAGCACGGCCCCCAGACGCTAGAACGCAGGCATGTGCAATCGCAGGCTCTTGGGGTTGCCGGTATCGGCCGCCCTCCTATGCTGGCTGTCGGCGACCGCTTCCCAGGCTGGGGGCTGGCCGGCGGCGATACTTCCCGCATAACCCGAGCTTCCCCGACGGGCGAAGTGCGGTATACTTTTAGTCGAGCCCCTGGAGGCCTTTCATCCCCGAGCCTGGGAGGCACGATGGCCCGGAGTCCAGTGTATGCCGTTGCCGCAATCGTCGCCCTCTGTGCGTGCGCGACGATCGACGCCGCCGCGATCACCTTCCACGTGGCCCCCGACGGCAGTGGAGACTACCCCACCATCCAGCAGGCGCTGGCGGCCGGCGATTCCGGGGACGTGATCGAGCTGCTCGACGGGATCTACGTCGGCGACGAGAATCACAATCTGGACTTTCTCGGCAAGGGCATTGTGCTCTGCTCCCAGAGTGGAGATCCCACCCAGTGCGTGATCGACTGCTCCTCGGGCGGCGGCGACCCCGACATCACCCATCGCGGGTTCGAATTCCACAACGGTGAGGACTCGACCGCCGTCGTGCGCGGCATCACGATCCTCAACGGCGCCGCATCGGGCACCTGACCGGACTGCTATGGCGGTGGGGTCTACTGCTATCGTTACGCGGCGCCGATCTTCGAGAACTGCATCTTCGCCGACTGCTCCGCCAGCGAGGGCGGCGCCGTCTACTGCGTGACCTCGGTCGTTTTCCGCAATTGCCTGTTCACCGGCAACACGGCCTACGACGGCGGCGCGGTCTACTGCCGCTCGACGTCCGCCCGCTTGGAAGAGGTCACGTTCACCGGCAACAACGCGGCATCGAAGGGCGGCGCCATCTGCTGCGCGAACGTGGCCACGCCCATCATCCGTGACTGCACCTTCACGGACAACTTCGGGGCCAACGGCGGCTGTCTGGCCAGCCTGGAGCAGAGCCGACCCTGGGTCGTGGACTGCACATTTGCCGCCAACGACGGTGTTCAAGGTGGCTGCGTCTACACCGACGGCGGCTCGGTGCAGATCGAGCACTGCCTCTTCCGCGACAATACGGTCACGCAGAACGGCGGCATGGGTCAGTTGCGCAACTTCCAGGTCCCGAGCACGTTCGACTTCTGCACCATGGAGCACAACTCGGCCGACTGCGGCGGGGCGATGAACGTCGAGGGAGCGGTGGTTCATGTTCGCAATTGCACGCTCTACGGCAACGCCTCCACGCACTACGGCGGCGGTGTGCGCGTCTGGATGCTGTCGGAGATGTGCGTCGAGAACACCATCATCGCCCATTCGACCAGCGGACAGGCGCTCTATGCGGACAACGGCAGCCTCTGCGCGTTGGCCTGCTGCGATCTCTACGGCAATGCGGGAGGCGATTGGACCGGGCCCATCGCCGATCAGCTCGGCACCAATGGCAACATCTGCCTCGATCCGCTCTTCTGCGACTCGAACCCGCTGCGTCCCTATCTGCTGAGCGGCGCTTCGCCCTGCGCGCCGGGCCAGACGCCGGGGTGCGACCTGATCGGCGCCTGGCCGGTGGGATGCAACACGCCTCAGTCCACCCAGTCAAAGGATCCGGCAGGGCCGAGATTGCGGCTCGGCCGGCCGCATCCCAATCCGTTCGTCGGCCGTGTGCAGGTGGCGCTGGATGTGCCGGCTTCGATGGCGGGCCGGGCCGTGCGGGTGGACGTGTTGGATGCGTCGGGCCGCAGGGTCTGCACGCTTCTCGACGGCGCCTTGGACGCGGGCCTCACGCGGATCGGCTGGGACGGGCGGGACGCGCGGGGCCGACCGGCGCCCGGCGGCGTCTATGCGCTCGGGTTGATCGGACTGGAGGGCGTTGCCCCGGAGCGCTGTATCCTGATCCGCTGACGACCGGAGGCGTCCGACCGCGCCCGGGTGGCCTTCTCCGCCGGCGGCCTACCAGATCGCCCCGGCGCCTTTGTCTCCGGGGCATCCGATCCTTCTACGGCGTGATGCGCGTGCCCCCGCGGCCCGCCAGCGCCCCGCCCAGCATCGCCGGCGACGTGATCAGGACCTCGCGCCCGCCCTGCTCGACGAAGCGGATCGCGCCGCGGATCTTCGGCCCCATGCTGCCCGGAGGAAAGTGGCCCTCCTGATCGAAACGGCGCGCCTCGGCCACGGTCATCGTATCGAGCGCCCGCTGGTCGGGACGGCCGAAGTTCAGGGCCACCCGGTCCACGGCGGTCACGATCACCAGCCGATCGGCCTTCACGGCCGCCGCCAAGACCACCGCGGCCAGATCCTTGTCGACGACCGCCTCGACGCCCCGGTACTCGCCCTCGGGGGTTTGCGCGACGGGGATCCCGCCCCCACCCGCCGCGATGACCACCTGCCCGATGCCGACCAGCGTGCGAATGGTCTCCAACTCAACGATCCGCACCGGATCGGGCGAGGCGACCACGCGCCGCCAACCGCGCCCGGCATCCTCGCGCAGCGTCCAGCCGCGCTCCTGCTCCATGCGGCGGGCCTGGGACTCGGTGAAGAACGGGCCGATCGGCTTGGTCGGATTCTTGAAGGCCGGATCGTTCGGGTCGACCACCGTCTGCGTCACCACGGTGACCACGTGCGTGTCGATGCCTTCGCGGCTGGAGACATTGTGCAGCGCCTGCTGGAGCATCAGGCCGATCCCGCCCTGGGAATCGGCGCCGCAGATGTAGAGCGGCGTCGGCGGAATCGTGTCGGCGGCCGCTTCGTTGCGGATGAGGATGTTGCCCACGATCGGGCCGTTGCCGTGCGTGAGAATCACCTGCTCGCCCGATCGCAAGAGGGCGAGCACCTGCTCCATGGTCGCCTCGGTGACCCGAAACTGCTCGTCGATGGTGCCCGGTCCCGAGGCCGGCAGAATGGCGTTGCCGCCCAAGGCCAGTACGGTTCTCGATGCCATGGGTCGTCTCCGGGATCGTCGCGCGGAGCGGGGTCGGCAGCTCACCGACCCGGCTCGGGCGACCGGCCCGCTCGAGGGGTCTGCCCCGAAAGTCCATCTATCGGCCGCGGGAGCGCCCTTCTTTTCCCGGGGCGGCATCGCCCCGAACGCGATGCGCCCGCCCGGCGGAGGTCTGGGAAGGTTCGTGCCCGCAGCGGGAAACGAATAGGGTAGGAGAAAGGGACCGCGATGTCCACATCCGGACGCGGCCCCTCCGGTGGGCGCGAGTCCAGCCCGGGCCGCTCACAACCTCGGGTCGCTCACAACCCCGGGCCGGCTCACAGCCCCGGGCCGCCGGTGGGCCCGTCCCGGACGACGAGCGGCCGGAAGGCGCGCGCGCCTCCGTTGTGCTCGGCCGTCAGCTTTTCGATCGCATCCACGAGACCGGCGAAGGTGGCGAAGTCGGCCAGCCGCAAGGACACGCACTCCGTGCCGCTCCAGCCGAGCCAGCGACGCGCCAAGGCGCGCTCGGGCGCCGGGATCTCCTCGAGGGGATCGCCCGCCGATCCCTCCACGTAGAAGTCGCGCAGCGCGGTCCGCAGGGCGGCCGGATCATGGTCCGGCTCGAGGTGCATCCGCGCGACCCGTTCGCCGCCCAAGGCCAGGAGGCTGCAGGACTCGTCGCCGCGCGGCAGGAGCAGCACCAGGTCTTCCTCGCTGCGGCGCGACTCCCGGGGATGCTCGCCCAGCTTGACTTGAACGTTCCAGGTCGGCTCGTGCAGGCGGATCTGCATCGCCTCCAGGATCAGTGCCTCGAGCTCGGTGCCGGTTGTCTCGTACTCGAGCCGGTGGAGCGTCTTCAGGAACGCGGCCCGGCGCGAGGAGGCATCGTCCAGCGGCCGGAAATAGGAAGCGATGCGCCGGCGAAGGTTCTTGGCCTTGCCCACGTAGAGGAGTCGCGCGTCCCGGTCCAGAAAGCGGTAGACCCCGGGCTCCTCGGGAAGCGCGGCCAGGTCTGCGGGCGTGAAGGCCCACTGCTCGCTCCAGACGGTGTCGCGCGCCGCGTCGCGTTCCCGCTGGGGCGCGCGCGCGACCTGCTGCCAGGTGGACAGCCCGCGGGCGTGGGCCGCCTCCACGACCTGTTCGGTACGCAGGGCCAGGGCTTCGAGCCGGGGATCGAGCGGGTCATCCGTTTCGTCCGGCAAGGCGCCGCCTGCGACGGCGGTCGCTCCCGCGTCGCCCAGCAGACGCGCCCATGCACGCAGATCGATCACGATGGGCTCGACCTCGGGAACGGCATGGATGCGCTCCTGCGCGCCGGTCCAGCGCCGCAACAGCCCCGGGCGCTCGGTTGCCACGGGATGCTCGGCCATCCACCGCAGGATCGTCGCCAGCGCATCGCTGCGCTCGGGACCGGTGTGCTGCAGCGGCCCGCGGTCCTCGCCCCAGGCCCCCACGCTGATGCGCCACAGCCAGGGCGCGGAGGACGTTCCCGCGGGGGCATCGATCAAGCACACCACGACCGGACCGCAGAGCTCGGCCTTGGGCGGCTTCAACGACCAGGAGCCGTCCGCGAGCTCGGCGAACCGGACATCGCGGGCCAACATGGCCCGCACCAGCTTCGAGGCCGCGGGACCGGCGACCGTGAGCTTGAGGAACTCGGTTGCGATCTCCTCGATCGCCAACGGTTCCCCGCGGTCCCGGATCGTTGCTGCGATCCTCTCCAGAAGCTCTTGCTGCACCCGTGCCTCCTTCGGGCGGATCCGCCCCACGCCGCGCGGACGCAAGGGCCGTCGCGCCCTGCAACGATGATGCTAGCCCCACACCTCAGAGGCGGCAAGAACCGCGGGCACGTCAGCGGCCGCCGCGCGCGATGAGCAGGGCCACGCCCACGGCCAACGTCAGCTCGCGTGCGCAGTCATCGGCGTGCCAGCGCAGGGCCGCTTCCACGTCGGCCGCACCCAGGCGGCGGGCGCCCCACACCTCGATCATCTGTCCGCCGACTCCGAGCGCCCACCAGCGGATGCGCCCCGGGGGCGAGCGGACCGCCACGAACGAGGTCCGTTGGGACGCACCCGGCACCGCCGCGAAGCCCACCCCTCCGCGCGCGGGCCCGGCCGGGTCCCACGCGATCCGCACGTGGAGCAGCGATCCGGCGCGCTCCCGCAGCCAGGTTGGCTCTTGATGGGCTGTCGCCGGGGCGTTCTCCTCCCCGTCCTCATCGTAGAGTAGTTCGTAGTGGCGCGGCTGCGCGGCCGGATCCAGTCCCCACCGCTCGCTTCGGTGACGGGAACGGACGGTGCAGCTCAGGCGCTGCGACAACGCGCATCGCAGGGTGACATCGAGGAGCCCGTCCTCGCTGGAGGTCGCCAGAGCCATGCCCGGCCGGTCCGGATCGGCCCGCTGCCCGATGCGCTCTTCTGCGGCCAGGGTCACCTGCACGGATGCGCCCGACCAAGGGGCGGCTTCGATGTGCAGCGCGGCGCTGCGCTCGCTGCGCGGGCCGCGCCGAGGGGTGCGCGCGTAGTGGCGGTGGCGGATCTGGAGACCGGGTCGAAGGCCCGCCAGCGCGGGGAGGGCCCAGTCGATGCGGACCCCGCGCGGCGCGCCGTCTCCCCCGAGGACCGGGCCCGAGCCATCCGGCCCCGAGCCATCCGGTCCTTCGCCCATTCGAAATGCGCCTTCCACCAACCCCAGCGGCCGGCCCAGGTCCAGACGCCAGCGCCCTCCCAGGCCCGTGATCCAGCGCCCGGGAAGCGCGCCTCCCGCAGCCCCGCCGGTCGACCGCGCTTCGGTCCAGACGCCCGCAGTCGCGTCGCCCATCGCCCCTGCCACTTCCAGCAGGATCTCGCCCCGGCGCGCGGCGTCGCCCAGGCGCGTCATGCCTGACCAGCACCACGCCCCGCCGGAGGCGCGCGTCACGGCGAGCCCGTGACGACCCAACGCGACCAGACACCCCTGTCGATCCGGCCAACGCCAGCAGGTCAAGGCCGGATCCCGCTCGCTCGAACAGAGCACCCAGCCTCCGGTCCGGGCGCCCCACCCCGACAGAGATGGAGTAAGCGACAGGAGGCGCGCCGAGCCCCGCGACGCCGAGGCGAGCATGTCGGCCGAGGCGTCGCGGACCAGAAGTCCCGTGCCCAGCGCCATCTGCAAGCGGCCCGCCACCAGTCGCCACCCCGCCGGCAGCCGGACGCGAGCCGTCCAGTGCGCGGACTCGGACCACCGGGCGCGCAGGTCATGGCCGTCCAGACGAAGCCGGGCGGAGCCGGTGGACCGCCGCACAGGTGCTTCCGCCTCGGCGTGCGCGGGCGTCGACGCGCTCGCCGAGGCGCGCACATCCAGGCGCAGGGGCCATGCGGACGCACCTCCCCATGCGGGAGAGGTCCCGACGCCGCCGGCAAGCAGCGCGCAGGTGATGGCTGCCGCCCGGCGCGTGGCGCAGGGCGCGGGCGCGGACCTTGCCGCGCACGACGACGGACCGGCCGGCATGCTCACCCCCCTGGACACGTCCAGCCCAGCGCGACCCGGGGCGTCGCGCCCAAGTGGGGGTGCCAGCGCTCTCCCACGGTCAACAGCAGATCCAGCAGGCGCAGCGTGAGCGCGAGGCTCATCTCGCCCGTGGACCACCGATATCCCTGCACGCATCCCAGGCGACCGAAGCGGCACCACAGGAGGAGCGTGGTCTCAGGGTCTTCGTTGCGGCACACCGACCGGTCGACGATCAAGCCCGCTTGGCGGTGCTGGAAACGAGCGCGGGCGAACGCGATCGAGGCCGGCGCGTCAGGGGCCCCCGATCCGGCGTCCGCCACACCGCCCTGGAGGCGCAGAAACGGCAACCCATCGGGCGCGAGTGACAGAACCATCGTCGCCGCGGCGCGCGGGGGCGAGAGGTCGCCTGCGTCGATGCCGAAGACCCTCAGCCCCGTCAGCAACGTCGCGCGACGCGACAGCGGGAATTCGCGTCCCAGGCCCAGATGCCAGTCCGCATAGACCGGATGGCGCAAAGAGGCGGCGTGCAGCATCCACCGTCCGGCCCGCAGGCGCACGGCCTGGAAGACCAGATCCGCGACGCCGTAAGGCCTCGACATGCGCAGCTCGGCCCGCGCCGCCGCCGAACCTGGGGTGGCCGCCTCGAGGGCCTCCAATGTCGCGGGCGACGCCCAGTCGGCCCGCAGCTCATGCGCCCCGTAGCAGACGGGCGCCGCCCATCCGCCCGCCGCCAACCAGAGCGCCAACCGACCCGCCCAACGCGAGGTCCGCCGCCCCCACCCGGCCATCTCACTCCCCCCGCACGAGGGCGATCGGTCGGGTGACGCGGGCCTGCAGACCTTCGGCGCGGTCTGCCATGGCGACCCGCAGCAGGTAGAGTCCGGTGGGCAGGCGCTGCCCCGATCCATCGCGTCCGTCCCACAACAACACGCTGGGGCCGTGGACCTGCGCTCCGGCCGAGAGTGTGGCGACGCGCCGACCGCTAAGCGCGTAGATCTCCGCATCCAGGCTGCCCGCGCCGCCGGGAGGCGGGGGCACGCGGATTCGGCACAGCCGCTCAGCGTCGGGGCGATCCGGCGTCAGGCGCAGGGGCGTTGGATCCAGCCAGCCCGATCCCTTTCCGGAGGCCGCGCGCGCGGGCGCCACGCGACCGGGCGTCGCCCCGCCCGCAGCGGCGCAGGCCATCAGCAGACGCGGGGCCATGAGCGTGGCGCCCTCGATCCAGCGCTCCAGGGTGACCCCGCCTCCGTCGAGCCCACCGGGCTGGTAGCGGATGAAATCGACGGGCCGATCCTCGGCGTCGCACAGGATGACCTGGTCGGCGTAGCCCAGATCGCGATCCAGGCTGTTGTTCAGGCTGGGCCACGATCCCTGTCGGGGCACACACAGATCGGGCGGGAGCTGTGGCCAACGCCGGCGCAAGGTCTGCTCGCTGTCGGCCACCAGGGCGCAGGTGCCCGGCGCCAGACGGGCCGGCCCCAGCACCGTCACGCGCCCCGAAGCGTCCCCGAGGCGCCAGCCCTCCAGCTCGACCGGCACGTCACCACGATTGAACAGCTCGATCCACTCGCAGCCGTCGGGGCCGGGGTCGTACTGCACCTCCGAGATCAACACGTCGCCGTGGTCCGCGCGCAGCCAGAGCCGGGCGCTCGCCGGCCGTACGTCCGGCCCTTCCACGGCCACTTCCACCGCCACCGGGCCCCGCGACCAGGATCCGGGCAGCCCGATCTCCCACTGCACACGCTGCCAACCGTCGGCCGCCAACGTCCCGGCGGGGAGCGACGGCCTTCGCACCGTCACACCATTGGCGCTCAGCTTCCAGCGCAAGCGATCCAGCGGAAGCGGCGCAGACCCCAGGTTCATTAGGGTCACGCTAAGGCGACCGCATTCCTCGGGAATCAGAATCGGCGGCTCGCAGTGCACATCGTCGAGGAGGATCGTGCCCGGGCGTGCATTCGGCTCTCCGGGTGACGGGACCGGCCGACCGACCAGGTCGATCCGGTTGCAGTCGGTGTCGGCGCCGTCGGGCACCCGCGCGAGCGACCAGCCCGACGGCACGTCGTCGGCAGCCGACGATTCGACGTACTCCGGATGGGTGTGCACCCCCCAGCCCACCAGGTCGACGATGCCCGCCGGAGAGCGCAGGCGCACCGCGTCGGGCCCGTTCTGAAGCTGCAGCTCGACACGTGCATCGGCCTGCGCCTCGATATCGGCGCCCGCCGCGAGGAAGAACCCTCCGGCGGGAATGCGGTCGGCGCTCGACCCGCTCCAGACGGTGCGCCAGTCGTTCGGGCGCGCGCCGTTGCCCGCCTCGAGCCGCCACCCCGACAACGCGACGTCCTCCCGACCCGGGTTGTACAGCTCCACGAACTCCGCGCCGGCGTCGGGTCCGAGCGGATCGTAGAGCACCTCGTTGAGCACGACCGGCGCATCGGCCGCGGCCCGCGCTGAGGCCAGTACGAGCAGCAGCGGCAGGCACACACTGGGCATCCCTCTCATGCCGTTCTCCTTGTCCGGGTGCGGTGGGCGTCGACGACCGCAGGGAAGACAAGCCAGCGGGATGCCAGAAGCCGAGTGCTCGCGGGGACCCCTTGGAGGGCGGGCCCTCCCCAAACCCTCAGCGGCGGCTAACGAGCAAACACGTGGGCTAGAGCTCTTCCTGATCGCCGGGCCGCCCCGAGAAGACGAACTCGACGCGCCGGTTCTTGGCGCGCCCCTCAGGGGAATTGCTGGGCGAGAGGGGAACGGTGGCCGCCAGTCCCGAGGCCACGAACTTCTCGGGCGGCAGGTGCTCCATGTCGAGCAGGAACCGGACCACCGCGCAGGCGCGCGCCGCCGACAGCTCCCAGTTGGTGGGGTAGATCTCCGAGCTGACCGGAATGGCGTCGGTGTGACCCTCGACATACACATTGCGGGGGAAATAGCGGCAGACGACGGCCACCTTCTTCAACAGCGGCATCGACTCGGGCAGGATGCGGGCGCTGCCGGGCTCGAACAGCACGTTCTGCCGCACGCGCAGCACGACACCCCGATCGGTGCGGTGGAGGGTGGCCTCACCGGTCATCCCCTCCTCCTCGACCGCGGCGACCAGCTCGTTCTCCAGCTCCTCCTCGGTCATCGACTGGCGACCCGGCTGATGCTCGCCCAGGTTGACCGCCGTCTGGCGTCCCACGATGACCTTCTGGGCCACCGCGCTCTGGGCGCCCAGGGCGCTGCGCAGCGATCCGACGAGGCTGCGGTACTTGATCACATCCATGGTGGAGAAGGAGATGATGAGCACGAAGAAGCAGAGCAGCAGGGACATCATGTCGCCGAAGGTGACCACCCACCCGGGCGCGCCTTTGATGCACTCCTCTTCCTGCCCCGAACATTCGTCGCGGCCGGAGGTGGTCTCCTCGGGGACCTCTTCCTGCTGATAGGCTTCGTCAGCCATGGTCACGTTCCCCGGGCGGCGGCGCCCGCCCGAGCTCCTAGGCGGCCTTCCTCTGCTGCGACATCGCCGCCACCTGGTCGCGCACCTTGGGCTCCAGGTAGGAGACCAGCCGCGTCTCGACCACCCGCGGGTGGTTGGCGGCCAGGATGCCCATGATGCCCTGGATGACGATCTCCTTGTTCTGCAGCTCGAGCGCGGATCGTTCGCCCAGCTTGTCGGCCATCGGCAGCGCCAGCAGGTTGGCCAACACTGCGCCGTACATCGTCGTGAGCAGCGCCACCGCCATCTGGGGGCCGATCGTGCTTGGGTCGTCCATCTGCATCAGCATGTTCACCAGGCCGATCAGGGTGCCGATCATACCGAAAGCCGGGGCCGACTCGCCGATGCCGCGGAAGATGCGCTGCCCCAGCTTGTGCCGGTTGATGATCCCGTCCATCTCGGTGCGCAGCGTCTCGCGCAGCACCTCGGGCTCGGTGCCGTCCACGCAGAGCTGGATGCCCTTCTTCAGGAAGACATCGTCGATGGGCACGTTCTCTAGCGAGAGCAAGCTGTCGCGCCGGGACTTCTCGGCCAGCTCCACGATCTTCTGGATGAGGCCGAACGGCGTATCCACCTTGTCGAAGAAGACGTTGGCCGCCACCTTGGCGGTCGTGAGGACCGTCTTGAGCGGAAAGCGGATCAGCGTGGCGGCGATCGTACCGCCGAAGACGATCAGCACCGAGGGCATGTTGACGAACGCCATCGGCGCCGGACCCATGGCGACGGCGGAGCTGATCAGCAGCACCCCGACGATGATCCCGATGATGGTCGCGATGTCCATGCGGATCCCTCGCTCTTGCTCTCCCTCTCAGCGTCGCCGCTCAGACCAGGAGACCCTCGAAGGCTCCCGAGCGCTCGTACTCCTCACGAATCGCGTCCTGCAGCCCCTCGAGCTCTTCCCCCGAACGCCCCAGGACGAGCATCGCATCGGGCTCCAGCGCCACCTGCCAGGTGCCCACCGCCAGCCCTTCGCGACGGGTCAGGTAATCGGCGGCGTGCACGATCGCGGCCGGCTTCGACCAGGCGCGATTCCCGCCGGGCCCGTGATGGTCGGCGATGGCCGTGACGATCCCTTCGGGCAGCTTCCACTTGCGGGCCACATGGGCGCCGATGGCGGCGTGGGTCAGGCCGAAGACCTCCTGCTCCACCTCGATGAACGATTCGGTGCCGTCGCGCAGGCGCTCAAGACCTTCGGCGAAGTCTTCGGGGAAGTGCTGATCCATGATCACGCGCCCGATGTCGTGAACGAGCCCGGCCAGGAAGGCCTCGTCCGGCGCGTCGATCTTCCAGCGCTTGGCGAGCACGGCCGCGGCCGATCCGCAGGCGATCGAGTGCTTCCAGTGCGCCGAGCGGTCGAAGCCGGCCGCGCGCGCAGCGCCGCTGTAGGATTTCATCACCGATGCCGCCAGCACCAGGTTGCGGATGGTGCGGAACCCGAGCAGGACCACGGCCTGGCTCACCGAGCCGATGCGCCAATGGAAGCCGTAGTAGGCCGAGTTGACGATGCGCAGCACCGAGGTCACCAGGCTCTGATCGCGCGAGACCACCGCCGCCAGCCGGTGGGAGGTGACGTTGGGATCGTCGACGAGCTTGAGGATCTTCCCCGCCAGTTCCGGCAGCATGGGAACCGAGTCGATCCGGTCCAGTTCCTCGCGCAGCATCTCGCTTCCCCCCGGCGTCGAAGGCCTTGGTCAGTCCCCGATCGCCTCTTGTGTTCCGTCGTGCGGCGGCGACGCTCCAGCGGCCGCTTCCAGCCGCGACGTCAGATCGGCGGGGGGCTCGACCGGCTCCCGCCCGTCCTCAAAGGCGGCGATGTAGTCCTCCAGACGCTCCAAGCCCTCGGTGAGCGGCGCGAGCGCCTCTGGCGCCGGGGCGCGCCCCATCTGGCGGGCTTGCTTGACGACCGCCTCCATCGCCTTGGCGAGCGCCCCCACGTGGACGACCCCCAGTTGGAAGGCCGCTCCCTTGATGCTGTGGAGGCCCCGGTGGAGCGCCTCCACCTGATCGGCGCCGCGATCGCCGTCCTGGATGGCAGCCAGCTTGGCCTTGCAGGTGGCCAGGTAGTCGCGCACGGATGAGATGAAAAGGGGGCGCAGAACCTGCATCTCCTCTTCAGTGAAGTCGTTAGGGCCGGGCATTCCTCCTCCGGCGGGCCTGTCGTAGCAGCCCGCGTCACGCGTGCGAATCGATGCCTCTCTTGGGAGTTATCGTCGGTGCGAACGGGGCACTTGAAGGCAAAGCCCTGCAGGGGAAGGCCGCTGGCCCGGCTCCTCCAGACCTCGAAGCGGGCGCCTATCCCTGTTCGGCGCCCTCGGGCGAGCGCGCGTAGCGCTCGCGAAAGGCCAGCAGACCCCGGGCGACCGTCTCGGCCAGCGCCTGGCGGTGGTCGGCCGACGCCAGTCGGCGGGCATCGGCCGGATTGGAGATGAAGCCCAGCTCGATCAGGGCCGAGGGCAGGCGGCAGGAACGCAGCACGACGAAGTTGGCCTGCTTCACCCCCCGGGCGGCGGTCAGACCGCTATCGTCCAGGACCTCGAGCAGCACCTCCGCCAGCCGGCTGCTGCGCTCGATGGTGTCGGTCTGGATCAGGTCCACGCCGAAGGGCAGCTTGGCGATCTCGCCGTAGACCGGCTCCTCGTCGAGGCCGGCGGCGTTCTCGAGCTCGGCCACCTCCCGGGCGGCCGCGTCAGTGGCGCCGCTCAGCGAAAGGAAGAAGACCTCCGCGCCGCGCGCCGCCGCGCTGCGAAAGCCGTTGACGTGGATGCTCAGGAAGACGTCGCCTTCGGCCTCCTGGGCGCGGCGCACGCGTTCGTCGAGCCGCAGCGCCTCGTCTCGGGAGCGCGTAAGCCGCACCGAAACTCCCTCTTGTGCGTCGAGAAGCCGCTTCAGGCGTTGGGCCACGTCCAGGACGATTTCCTTCTCCTCCAGACCGGCCGTCTGGTTGACGACTCCGGGGTCGCGTCCGCCGTGGCCGGGATCGACCACCACGATCCAGTCCCTCTGGATGGGCGGCGCCTGGGACCGATCGCGCGGGCGCGTCACATCGCACACGATGCGGAAGGGCCGGCCGTCGTCGGCCGGCAGGGTGAAGAGCGAGTAGGCCGGGGGGCGATCCAGGTCCAGCACAATCTGAGCCGTCGGGCCCGAGAGCTGGTTGAACCGAAGCCGGCGCACCATCCAATCGCCCGTTGCGGGCAGGACCAGGTCGGCCGCCGTGGCGTCGCGGATGTCGATGGCAATGCGGTCCGGATCGGTCAGCACGCGCTCGCTGTGGACCACTGGCCCGGAAAGGTCCAGGACGACCCGGAAGTGGTCGTCGTACCCCCACACGCGCACCTGCTCGAGGCGGACCGCCCCCGCGGCTGCGACCAGCGCGAGATGGCCGGCAACCAGCACGAAGGCCGCCCGGAGCGAACGATGCCTCGATTCAGAGGATGGGAGGAACCGACCCTTCTGCTTGTCGTCTGGCGGAATGCGCACGCCCGCTACTCCGGATGCTCCCTGACGTCGATTCCATGGCGCTTCAGAAGCGCGGCGGTCACCCCGTCGCCGTCTCCCGGCCGGCCGTCCCGGCTGGTGCGCCCCACCCCGCAGGACGGGCTGCGGGCCTTCAGCCAGACCGTGTGCACCGTGAACCGGCGACAGATGGCCAGCGTCTCCCGGGCGCCGCGCAAGAACGCGTCGGTCACGTCCCGGCCGTCAGTATCGACGACGCGCGCGCGGCCCGCGAGCACGTCGGCGCCCGCCCCCCCGACAATCGTGGCCGCGGCTCGGGGTGTCGGCAAGCCCCCAAGCTGCTCGGGACAGAAGGGGAAGACCCGCTCCGCCCGCATCAGACGTAGAGCGGCGTCATTGCGTTGCGAACACCCGTCATACCGACAGGCAATACCCAGCAGACACGCGCTGATTCCGAGCACGGCTTATGTCCGGTCGATCAGCGGCCGCGGAAGTGCGTATCGAGGATATAGGAACGGGGGTTGATGGCCCGGTCGCCCTGGCGGATCTCGTAGTGCAGGTGCGGACCGGTGGAGCGACCCGTGTTGCCGATCTTCCCGATGATGTCACCCCTGCGAACCGCTTGCCCCTTCTTGACGAGCACCTCGTCGCAATGGCCGTAGAGCGTCAGGTAGCCATTGCCGTGATCGATCTTGATCGTCTTGCCCATCCCGCCGTTCTTGGCGGCGTAGACCACCTCACCATCCGCGGTGGCCCGGAAGGGGGTCCCGCGGGCGGCGCAGAAGTCGATGCCGGGATGGAAATCGGGTTGGCCCGTGAAGGGATCCCGCCGTCGGCCGAACCCGCTGCTGGTATAGTGGTCGCCTAGAACCGGGTGGACGGTGGGGATGTGATTGAGGCGATCGCGGTTGGATTCGATCACCTGACGCACCTCGACGAAGCTCTCTTCCTGGAAGTGAAGCTGTCGTGAGAGCTGCTCCAAGCGCTCGTGGTAGAGCCCGACCGTGCGATCGAGCGACCCGGGCAACCCCTCGCACGTCGGGTTCGGGCCAAGCGTCGGGGTGCCCCCGACCCCGAGTTGGGCCACTTCGGCGCTGATCGGTGCCAGTCCGGCCAACAGGCGGGAGTCGTTGGCCAGCTTGATGTGGCTGTGGACCTGGGTCTGGAGCCGATCGACCACCGCTCCCATCGCCACCAGCTCGGACCGAAGCGCTTCGTTCTCCAGACTCAGAACCTCGGCCGCCCGTTCGGAGCGCAGATTCGCCAGATAGACGAACCCGGCCCCAAAAATGAAAAGCGCCGTGAGGACACACAGCCCCAGCACGGCGTAAAGCGAAACGAGGGGAATGCGCAGTTGCCGCAATCGCCCCCCGTTCTCGGGTATGAGCAGTAACTTGGCGCACTCCCTCGCCATCCGATCTCCCTGCTGGGTGCAGCCCATTGGCGGAGGATCCTGGGCCCTCTCGCCAAGTCCCTCCCCGCGGGCGATCCTCCATGGCCGCACAAGCGCGTGCACCCTAGCAAAGGCCCCCGGACGTGTCAACAAACGGAGCACCGTGGCGCTGGAGGCTCACGTTCAAGGAGCCTTCTCCGAGCTCTCCTTCTCGTCCGGCGGCTCCTCAGACCCCTCATCCAGCGCCTGGGGCTTCTCGTCCGGCTCCTGAACCTCCTCGCCGGCATCCCGCGGCTCGCCTGCCCTCCTCTCGGCCGCGGTGGCCCCCTCGATCTCGGCCTGCTCTGCTTCGGCCGCCTCGGGTGCACCCGCATCCACCGTCTTCTCGTCCTCCACCACCAGCACGGGACCCTCGGCCTCCTTCTCCGGCGCCTCGTATTTGCGCCGGATATCGGCGGCACGCTCATGGGCCGAGTCGCGGATGCCGGCGATCTCTTCCTCACAATCGCCCAGGGCGCTCTCGAGGTTGGCGATCCGACCCAGGATGGCCTGCACGGTCACGTCCTCCAGAACCTCGCCCCGAGGCTCGCGGCGGGAGAGGTCGTAGACCCGTTCACCCAGGGCGGCGCGCTCGCGCCCCAGCTCGCGGGTCAGGCTGAGCACGTCGAGGCGCTTCTTGGTGACCTTGGCATACTCTTCGGTCTTGATTCCCGCGATCTCGCAGACCTCTTTGATCTGCCGCAGGAGTCTGGCGCTCCGGCTCTCCTCCATTCTTTCTCCTCCTTGAGCTTCAGGGCGTTTGAGCCGCTTCGGGCGGCTCTGATAGAATCCGCCCCGTGATCGACGAAGACAAACCTGTATACTTCATCAGCGACGCCCATCTGGGCAGCGGTCCCAATCTCGACCTGCGACGCCGCACGCTGGTGGATCTTCTGAGCGGTCTCAAGGGTCGCGCATCCCACCTCTACATTCTCGGCGATCTCTTCGATTTCTGGTTCGAATACCGTCACGCGATCCCCAAGGGCCACTTCCAGGTGTTGGCGGCCATCGCCGACCTGGTGGTCAGCGGCATGCCGGTGGCCTACTTCGGGGGCAACCATGACTTCTGGTGTGGGAGCTTCCTCCGCGAGGAGATCGGCCTCGACGTGCACCAGCAGCCCGCCGTCGTGCGCCATCAGGGACGCCGGATCTTCCTGGCCCACGGCGACGGCATCGCCTCGGGGGACCTGGGCTACCGGCTCCTGAAGGGCCTCCTGAGGCATCGCCTCGCCATCGCCCTCTACCGGATGGTCCACCCGGACCTGGGAATCCCCTTCGCCTACCTGGTCTCGAAGACCAGCCGGCCCCACGCGCTGCCCTTCGACCGGATCCTGCGCCGCTACCTGCGCAACGTCGCGCGGCCTCGGTTTGCAGAAGGCAACGACGCCGTCGTGATCGGACACATCCACACGCCCACGCATCTGCGCGACGCCCGCGGAAACGACTTCCTCATCATCGGAGACTGGCTGGACCATTTCACGTTCGTGCGGCTGGAGAAGGGCTCGTTCCATCTGGAACGCTACGATGCCGATCATGGACCTCACACCATCGAGCCATCGCCCTGGCCGCCCGCGATCGCCGCCGACTGATGCCGGCCGCGCGGGCGCCCGACCAACGCGCCTTGCTCAGAGATCGACACCGAGCGTGAAGCGATGCTCGTCCCCCAGGTCCTCGGCGATCGGCACGAACGACCAATCGAAGGCCAAGCGGCTGTGGCGGAGCCCCACCCCCAGGCTGAGGTCGCGCGTGTCGTGCCCGGTTTGGTACCCGAGACCGAACCGCAGCATCCGATCGTACTCGTACTCGCCGCCGAGCAGCAGCGAGCCGTCCTCCCCATCGACGCTCCGGCCTTCCACGCTGAGCAGCAGCCTGCCGGTCAGCGACTCGAGCGGCAGCGTCACCGCACCTCCTCCTTGCACCGTGAGAGGCAGATCGAACTCTTCCTCGATGAACTCGACGGAACTGCCCAGATTGCGCACCGCGGCGCCCAAGGTCAGCGAAGGCCCCCCGGGGCGGTTGAACGCCGTGATCATCGAGCCTGCGTCCCATTGGACTCCGAGGTCGGCGGCCCACCCGCTGGCCGAGTAGGTGTCGATGCTCTCGTTGAGGTACTTCAGGGTGGCGCCGGCCTTGAGGCTGGAGGTCACCGGCGCGCCCAGGGCCACGCCGACCGCGTAGGTGGCGTATCCGAAGGAGCCGGTGGGATTGGCCTGGCGGTCGTAGCCTTCGAGGTCGTCGGTCCACATGCCGTTGAAGAACAGGCCCGCCGTCATGCTTCCCACGGGCTGCACGGCGGCGCCGAACTCGTGACGCAGGTCGGCGAAGCTCTCGATGTGGGAGAAGATCAGCTGGGGCCGCTGCCGCCCCGCTAGACCGGCCGGGTTCCAGTGGCAGGCCGAAGCATCGCTCACGTGCGATACCACCGCCTCGCCCACGATCGTCGAGCGCGCGTCCACACCGGCTTTGAGAAACGCCAGTCCGGTCGCGGCCCGGGCACCCGTCGCTCCAAACAGACCGATCCCCACCAGGACCGAAACAACGACTCGTCCACCAGGGACTCGTCCACCAGGCAGTCGGTTCATGTCAAACCTCATCCACGTCGTGCCACGCCAGGCAGGTGCGCCTCGCAGCCTACCTCATACGACCCGTGTCGCAGTGAGTTCCCGCGCAAGCCCGCGCGGGCCAGGACCATCGGCCCCGCTGCCGACGCCGACGCGTCCCTAGGGCACGCTGAGCTCCTGATTGCCATAGGCCGTCTGGTAGGCCCAGTCGAACCGAATCTCGGTCGGCGATACGCTCCGCACCCGGATCTTGGCATAGTAGCCGCTCTGGCCGTCCAGGGTCAAAAGGACATACGTGTGCCCCGCGATCGCCTCCACGATTCCACTGGGCGAATACCCGTCCCCGATCCCGGGGGCGAAGGAGATCTCATCGAAGTTGGCGGTGTAGCCCATGTCCTGGATCAGGACCTGCTCCCCGGAGGTGCCCTCGGGGCCGGTCCACAACTCGCCCTCCTCGCCTCGATAGTGGAAATCGGCGTCGATCTCGGCCGCGCCGATCACGCGGCCGAACGTGCGGCCGTTGAAGAAATCGAATCCGGCCTGGTCGGGATCGCTCTGCAGACTCGCGATCGTGCCCGTGCCCTGAGGCCGGGGCGTGTCGTTCACCTCGAAGCTGGGCTCGCTCTCGTTGCCGTTGTGATCGAACGCGGTAACGGCGTAGAAGTAGGTGGTGCCGTTCTGCAAGCCGTTGTCCACGTAGGATTCCTCGACCGGGTCGGTCGGGGTCACGTCGATCAGATGCTGCAGACTTCCGGTCGGACTGGTGCTCCAGTAGATCGCATATCCGGCCAGGTCGTTCTCGGTGTTGGACAGCCAGTAGAGAAATACTTCGGTGTCACCGGTGACGGATACAAGACCGCGGGGCGGCGCGGGTGCGGTCACGTCGCGGCCGCAACAGATGCAGTCTTCGTCGTCCTCGTCGCATCCCACACCGAGGATCATGAGGAGCCCCAGCAGCGCCGCACTCAGGACCGCCACTGCGCTCACACGCGGCCGTCTGCGGTCCTCATCGTTTCTGACCATGATCACCTCCCGGCTCCGACCTTGCCGACAACGTGCCCGGGCGCCCGCCTGGCGGGAGCAACCTCTGTGCTTCTTACCCTCCCAATTGTGTAAATGTTCTCCCAAAACGAGGTTGGATGCCAGGGCCGAGGGCGGGGCGTGGACGGAAGCGAGGAGATCCGCCGGCGCTGCCGGCGCGGGGACGGCCGAGGCGCCGCGGGCCCAGGGACAGCCGAGGCGCCGCGGGCCCAGGGACGGCCGAAGCGCCGCGCTGTGGCTTCACACCGCCAAAACAGCGTGCAGCGGGGATAAGACGAAGGGCCCACCTCTTGGTGGGCCCTTCGTCACGGAAAGGAACGGATGAAGCCTTCACCCGGGACAGCCTGGACATCCCCCCATGTTTTGGTCTGACACCGTCCGGCTAACCCGTTCCCTCCGTGAACCTCTTAGCCGGTACCCTCGGCGTCTGTCGGAGAACGCTCGCCGATGACTCCTGAAGCGTCCGGCTCTCTCGGATCTCCTTGGAGGTCCCCCCCTCCGGTCCCTGTCATTGCAGAATGCATGCCACCCGCTCGCCCGCAGGAAAGAGCGCCGGAGCGGTGTTGCAAACGAAACATTTGCAATAAGTTATCGAACAACTAGCCGCCCCTTTCTGGCGTGGGGTAGAGCCAAGGGGTTTGGAAGGGGTATCAAAGGAGTTTATTAATCCGAGACCGATCGGAGCAACTGGCGGAAATACAGCCTGTTAGAACTATAAAGAAAGTTTATAAAGGGATGTGACAGGTCCGCTTTCGAGAGGAAGCCTACTCCGCGGGAGGGCTGAGCTCGAAGAGCTTGATCTTCGACAACAGGCTTGGATAGCTGATGCCGAGGTCCCGCGCCGCGGCCGAGCGGTTCCAACCGTGACGCCTCAACGCCTCGTGGATCAACCGCCGCTCCAGCGTGTGCACCTGATCGCGCAGATTGCCCGCGTCGACCGGCTCATCACCCGACCCGGTCGACTGCACGACGTGGACCGGCCGGGTGGCCCCGCGGCTGCTGCTGGGGTGGAAGTCGGCGGGAAGCAGCTCCACGGTGGCGAGCTCGCCCTCTTCGCAGAGCGCGACCAGCCTGCGCACCACCTGGATCAGCTCGCGGATGTTGCCGCGCCAGTGATGATCGATCAACCGGGCCTTCACGTCGCGGCTGATGCCTCGTGGGTGGCGGTTCATCTCGCGACACGCGACCTCGAAGAAATGATCCACCAGCAGGGGAATGTCGCCTTTGCGCTGGCGCAAGGGCGGCAGCGTGACGGCGAAGTCGCTGAGGCGGTAGAAGAGATCCTCCAGGAACTCCCCGCGACGAATGGCCTCCTGCATCTCCACGTTGCTGGCGCAGATCACCCGCACGTCGACTTCCCGGCCGCGCGTGGCGCCCACGGGTCGGATCTCGCGCGTGTCGAGCGCATGCAGCAACTTGGCCTGGATGGCCAGGGACGTGCGGCTGATCTCATCCAGGAACAGGGTGCCGCCATCGGCTTCGTCGAACAGGCCGCGCTTGTTGCGGTAGGCCCCGGTGAAGGACCCCTGCACGTGGCCGAACAGCTCGCTTTCCAGCAGGGACTCGGGAATCGCCGCGCAGTTCACCGTCACGAAGGGCCCCTTGCGCCGCTCGCCCGCCTGGTGGATGCACTCAGCGAGCAGCCCTTTGCCCGTGCCGGTCTCCCCCAACGTCAAGATGCTGGCCGTGGAGTCCCCCACGCGCTGCAGGTGCCGGAAGGTCTGCAGGATTCCTGGATCGGCCGTGATGTAGCGCGCGAAGGGACCCTCGCCTCGATGTGACTCCATCCGCGCGCGCTGGCGGGCCAGGGCGCGCTCGCGGCGCACCTGAACCAGTCCCAGCCCCAGCAGGCCCGACAACACGCTCAACATCCGCAGATCCGCGCGTCCGTAGGGCTGCCCCTTCGGCTCGCGGCGATCCAGGTAGAGCACTCCGTGCCCCTGCGGCAGCGTGATGCGCAGGGCGGCAAAGGCGTGCACGCCGGTCAGTGCGCCGCCCACATAGCGGGCGAAGCGCGGATCGTTGCGGGGATCGGCACCCAGCGCAATGCCGCTGCCCTTCAAGTGGCTGCGCACGATGCGCAGCAGCACCCGCGCCGATTCGGCCTGCACGCCGATGCGGCCGACGATCTTCATGCGGCCACTGCCCGTCGGGGCGGCCAGAACAACGGTGCTGCTCTCCAGGCGATCGAGCACGAAGCCCAGCATCTTCTGGACCCAGCTCTTCGCCCCGGTGCCTTCACTGGAAAGCTGCGTCCACTCCTGGATGATCGAGACCTCAGGAACACTGAGCAGCGCCGTTTCCGCGGAGCGCGATTCGAGCGCGCCCCGGATGCGCTCCAGACGGCTCATCAAATCGGCCCGGCCGACCTTTTCCGCCAGGGAATGGGCTCGGGCGATGTCCCGCAGCGCGCCCTCGAGATCCCCGAACGCAAGCCGCACCTCGGCCAGATCCGTCAACGATTCGGCGGCGCGATCGGGAAGCGAAGCCGAGACGAAAAACCCCCAGGCCTTCTGCAGCAGCTCCACCGAGAGCTTCTGTCGCTCGGGGCCCGATCCGTTCGCGCGACCGGCGGCCGTGTGGGCCAAATGCTGGGCCATGGCCTTCTGTGCCAGCGCCAACTCGAGACGTTCGGGGGTCTGGCTCAGCATCTCCACCGCCCGTCCAAGCGCCTGCTCGGCCGCCTTGGCCGAGCCCTTGAGTGACAGGGCCTGGCCCAGCAGGCGCATCGCGGCGCCCGCCTCGGCGCTGTCGCCCACCTTGCGCGCGCCCCGAGCCGCGCGGGCCGCCAGCCGGCGGGCCTCATCCGCGTCTTCCTCCAGCAGAGCAACCTGGGCCAGGCGGCGCTGCAGCTCGGGCACCAGGTCGCCGTCGGGGGCCACGTGCACCGCGAGCTCCAGTCCGTGGCGCAGGCAGTCGCGCGCCTCCGGAAGTCGCCGGGCGTCGATCAGCAGATCGCCCTCGGCCTCCCAGCACAACACCAGCTCGCGTCCGTAGGCATGCTCCTGGCACAGCTCGCGGGCCTCGACGTAGCAGGCCGCGGCTAACTCGCGCTGACCGCGCCGGCGGTGCAGCATGCCATGCGCCAGCAGGGCCTTGGCCAGAGAGAAGGTGTTGCCGACCTCCTTGTGGATCGCGACGGCGCGGGCCAGATGCTGCTCGGCCTGCTCCCACTCGCACAGCTTCGTGTGCAGGATTCCCAGGTTCGCACAGTGGGTCGCGACGCGGGCGTAGTTGCCGGCATCCTCGCTCACCGCCAGCGCCCGCTTCAGATAGTCGCGCGCATCGGACCAGCGCGGACCGTTCTTCAGCAGCAGTCCCAGGTTGTTGAGCGCCCGCGCGATGCCCTCGCGATGGTTGATCCGACGAAACGTGAACAGCGCGCTCTCGAAGCACTCCTGACTCGCGCGGACGCGGCCGCTGCGCACGTGGATCGTGCCCAGCGTCAGCTCGAGCATCCCGATCTCGACGTGCTCGTCGGACTCGCGCAGGAGCTCGTAAGCCTCTTCGCAAGACTCCAGCGCGCTGTCATAGTCTCCCAACCCTCCGCGAATGGCGCCCTCGCGCGAGAGCAGCTTGCCGCGAAGCACCGGAAACCCACGCGGCCCGAGCAGCGCTCGGGCCTCGTCGATTCTGGCCAGAGCAGCATTCAAGTCACCCCGCTTGCGCAGGCTGTCCGAGATGCGGATCTTCAGTTCGGCCGACAGAGGTGGGGCGACCTTGTTCTGGACGGCAAGCGCCTCGGCCCGGTCCAGGCACTCCAACGCGGCCACGACGTTGTCCGCCGCCAGGTGAAGCTCGGAGATCCGCACCAGGCGGTCGATCTCCTGCGTGGCGGCATCCAGGGCGGCACCCTCATGAGGATCGCGGGGGACCGACTGGGCCCCTGACTCGCGTCTCCCCTGGTCTTTTCGCCTGCCTCCGTCCATGGCCTGCGATTCCACCTCCTGTTTCTGGTTAGATGAGCAAGAACACCGGGATCTCGACCAGAATCGACCAGATCTCCAGTAGGATCTTGTCGTAGTCGTCGGGGTCCCCTTCGTTCTGCGGATCTCCAGACCCCCCACCGTCGTCGCCGCTGGACCCGTCGCCCCATACCGGTCCGTCGTCGTTCAACGCGGGCCCGTTGCTGGACGGGGGTTCAGGCTTGACGTTGGCATAGGTGGGAGCAAGGAGAGTGGACAGCAAGACCGCGCAAAGCAGTAGCGCAAGTGTCCCGCGGATCAATCCGAAACGCTGTCCGTTCATGACTCAACCTCCTGGCTTGGGCGAGCATACCGGGAGGGGGAGGTCCCCTCTCCTTCAGGGCGCTCGATCTGCGGTGCGGTGCTGTGGGGCCCTGGGGGGAGGGATCTTCCCTTCTCACCTAAAAGAGTATAGACACGGTGTCCCGGCTGTCAAGTCAAGCCGCGCTTGGTAACTCCCTGTCATTGCTACTTCTGTAAGCTCCGAAAGGTCCCGGAATCCCTCTCCAAGGTATCGACGCTCACAGGCTGTCACCTTTGCTCCGGCGGTGATAGGCTGTCTGGTCCCGGGAGGTGGACCCCGATGGAAGAGAACACGGCCGTGCCCACACGAGAGTCCCTGGTGGGACGGACCACCGAGGAGCTGGCAGCTCTTCCGCAACTGCAACGCCTGCAACCATATCGAGCCAGACAGCTCGCCTCGTGGATCTACGCCCGCGGGGCGCGGTCCTTCGATGCCCTGACCGACCTTCCCCGTAGGCTGCGCGACGAGCTGGCGGCCCGCTACAGCCTGGAACGGTTGCCCGTGCTGGCGGTGAGCCGCTCCCGCGAAGGCGACGCCGAAAAGGTCCTCCTGGGATTGCCCGAGGGCCGCCACATCGAGGCGGTCCTGCTCCAATCGGCGGAGCGCGACACCCTGTGCGTCTCCACCCAGGCGGGGTGCGCCCACGGGTGCGCCTTCTGCGCTACGGCCGCCATGGGACTCCAGCGGAATCTGAGCGTTCACGAGATCGTCTCGCAGGTGATGGTCCTGCGCGAGCGCCTCCTCGCGGCGGGCGCCAGCGGCCACTTCAACCTGGTTTTCATGGGGATGGGCGAACCGCTGGCCAACTACAACGCGCTCGTGCAGTCCATCCGGGTCTTGCACGAGGACCACGGCCTGGCGGTGGGCCGGCGCCGCATGACGGTCAGCACCGTGGGCCTGGTGCCCGGCATCGAACGCCTGGCGGGCGAAGCGATCGCGGTGCGCCTGGCTCTCTCGCTCAACGCGACCACCGACGAGATTCGCTCGCGGCTCATGCCGATCAACCGTCGCTACCCGATCGCCGCGGCGCTGCGGGCGGTGGAGGCCTACGGGAAGCGGACCGGCCAACGGGTGACCTTGGAGTACGTGCTGCTGCGCGACGTCAACGACTCGATGGCCGACGCCCGGCGCCTGGGCGACTTCGCCCGCGCGCACGGCTGCAAGATCAATCTGATCCCGTACAACCCGCACGCGCTCTCGGACCTGCAGCCTTCGGAGCCCGGCGTCGTGCAGCGCTTCCTGAACACGCTGCTGCCGATCGCCCCGACCGTAACGCTGCGGGAGAGCAAGGGGGCCGACATCCTGGCGGCGTGCGGGCAGCTTTCGACCGCGTACGGTGGGGATCCGCCGCGCTAGGGGCTCGGAGCCGTCGGCGAGCGGCTCAGGGTGGTGCGCAGGAGATCGTCGCCGGCGGCGGGCGGTGGGACTAGGGCAGCGCCCTGTGGGCGGTCGCGGATCCGCTGTCCAGCAACGCCCCGAAGAACGACCTCACCAGGTGCTCGCGGAGGGAGAGTTCCGGGGCGGCCGACCGATGGTGCGGCTCGACCGCCCGCGCCGCATCGCTGCCGAAGAGCCTCCGAAAGTCCTCGGCAAAGATCTCGTGCGGACGGTTCCCGTGCGGCGCCCTCTCGTGGAAGCGCAGCAAATCGTCGATGCCGCGCAGCTCACGATACCGATTCCAACCGGCGCCGTCGAAGTCGGGCAGTAGCTGCCGGTGGATCAGATGCCCCACTTCGTGGAACACGAGGAAGTGCACCGCCTCGCGCGGCAGAGGACGTACGCCGGGCGAGATGTAGATGGTGCGACCATCACAGGAGGATCGCAGGAGTGCGCGCCGCGGCAGCGGCAGCACGACGATGTGCGCGTCCAGGCGCGCCCGGACCCGCGGATCGATCGCCGCCACCGCCTCGCGCACCCAATCCACGCGCGCAGGATAGAAGCCCCGGGCGGTGCGGTTGGGAATCGCCCGATCGGCCGGATCCAGCACGAGGTCCCACTGCGCCCCGCGATCGTCGGTGAAGCACGGTCCGTTGGGTCCCGGCCGGCAGGAGGCCAGCACTTGCGCGGGGCCGGTGATCTCCCAGGATCCCGCCGCAGCGGTCGCGGCCGGCAGGCTCAACGCCAGCAGGAGAAGCCGTAGGAGGACGGCCGTAGGCTTACGTCGCATGGTCGGTTCGTCCCAGTCGGTGTCCAGGTCGCAGGTGTGCAAGCTCCATGCCTGGGCGCCCGGCCGGCCGCGCCTGGGCTCGCCGAGGATAATCTTGTGCATTGCAATGAGATGGACCCTGGGAAATCAGGCCGCGCGCAGGAACTGCGAGCGCATCGGGCGACGCCCATGCGATCTGCCAGCGGATGGATGCAGCGCGCAACGCCGGGTGGCGTGCCCCGACGCTCGCCGAAGTGCGCCGCGCGTGGGACTACGCCGCGGCGCGAGCGGCCGGGGCACGCCGGCCGAAGCGCGACAGGAGGATGGCCCCCCAGCCCAGGGCGATGGCCAGATTGATGATCGCGATGCTCAGCAGGAGCAGGCTCTTGGACACCAGCCCCGGCCCGCCCGTTGCCATGGCGAGAATCAAGCTCACCAATCCAGGCAGCGACAGAATGACATGACCCAGGAAGTAGGCCCGACCCAGCCCGGAGCCGCGCGGCTTCGGGGGCACGGCCCCTTCCGGTCCCTCCTGCACCGCGGACGAGGAGCCGGAGGCCGACAGCCCCAACAGCGTGCTGGTCACGAGGTAGCCCGGCACCGGGAACATCAGCACCAGCAGCACCAAGACGGGAATCAGCGGGATCCCGATGACGATCGCCACCAAGACGATGCCCAGGATCAGGAGCAGCGGCAGCACGACGATGTGGTAGATGATCGCGCCGCCCACCCCGGCCAGCAGCGACTCCCAACCCCGGACGCGCAGCGTGTCGGTCGAGATGCTGGTGCGCATGCGGCTGAGATTGAGGAACAGCCAGCCGGCGAAGCCGACGATGAACAGATGCGCGAGAAAGCCCAGCCAGAGGAAGCCCGCGGCGCCGAACCCGGGTGCGAAGGCGGGGATGAACGAGATCTCGACCCGCTCCCCCACCAGGGCTTCATCATCCTGACGCACGCGGCCGCCGACCGTGACCGCTTGTCCCTCGACGACGCCACCGCCGAGAATGCGGATGTCGCCGCCGCCGATCGCCAGCGCCTCGCCACGCACCAGGCCGGTGGGGCCGACCTCGACGTCTCCTCCCAGCGCAACCACATCGCCGCGCACCGTCCCGTGGATGCGGGCGGAGCCGAAGACACACAGGACATTGCCCCGGATCACCTCGTCGTAGTCGATGCGGATGTCGCCGATCGCGACCTTGTCCTCCGCCTCGGAGTAGCCGCGGACCTTTTCCGGCCGGCGTTGCCCGATGTCCCAGGGCTCCTCATCCTCTTCCCATCGTTCGCCCGGCGTCTCGTCGGCCGGGGTGGCGTCCTCCTCGGGCTCATCATCCGACAGAATGCGGATCTTCTGCCGGTCGGAGTCCCCCGCGTCGACGGCAATCCTGGCGCCGGATTCATCGGCGCCGAGCGTCACGCTGATGGTCTGGCTCTCGGACCCCGTCTGGCTCTCCTCATCGCTGGCGCGCGAGAGAGATCCGAGGCCCATCGTCAGGAGGGTCGTGGCGAGCAGGGCTCCCGCCGCCCGGGCCCACACCGCTGCGGTGCGGCTCGGGTTCGGAGGGCAGACCTTAAGAGGATGCATGGGTGAGTCTCCTTTCTCCCCACGGGAAGAGTGCCCGCCAGCAGAGCAAGGCACCCAGGAGCAGGACCCCGGCATAACCGGCCAGGAGGACCGGTCCGTAGGCCGCCAGCGGCTCGCTCACCTGCACCAGCACGGCGCCGAGCTGTTGGGCGACCGGCCGCAGCAGAACCGCGACATCGCCGAGGAGTGTCATGAGCGTCCAAAGATCCCGAGCGGCTTCCCACATCGCCACCAGATCCTGCGAGATCGTCCGCCCCGCGAAGCCGGCGATGCGCGCGGACCACCCCCACAGGGCACTGCCCATCGCAAAGGCGAAGGCACCCCCCAGGGCGGCCAGCACGCACCGGCGGATCAGCGTGGCTGCGGCCGTTTCTCGCTCCGGACGGCTCGCGCGGCGGCGCGCCCGGACGGCAGTCATGACCTGCGCCGGGAGGTCCACGGGGATCGAGGGATCGGGCATGGAGGGAAGTGCCTGCATCAAAGCACGATACGCCTTCATGTCTCTTCGGCATGCGGCGCATCCGTTCAGATGCAGCTCCAGCTCGGAGCGTTCGTCCGCCCCGAGCTCGCCATCCAAGTACATCTGGAGGCTGTCTTGGCGGTTGCGGCAACTCATTGCGTCACCTTCCATTACACTCCTCGGCCCAAAGCCTGTCCGATCCGGCCCTTTTTTCGGGCCCCAGACCCCTTCCCAGTTAGGGAGAGAGACTCCTATACTGTGTGTTCTCCCTTCCCTCCCACAGACGCAAGCCGTGGCCATCCGGTTTCAGAGATCGATATCCTCCAGGCTCAATCCCGTAGCCTCAATGCTCTCCTTCAGTTGCCGGTGCGCCCGGTGGAGCCGCGCCTTGACCGTCCCCAGCGGAATCTCCAGGACCTGGGCGATCTCCTCGTAGGCGAGCTGCTGCTTGTATCGGAGCTCTACGACCGCTCGGTAGATCGGCGGCAGCTTCGCGACCAGCCCGTCCAGCATCTCCTGCAAGGACGCACGACCGTAGTTGGCCTCGGGCGTGGGCCCGTTGTCCACCAGGTCGATGGGCGCGCGATCTTCGTCGTCGTCGACGTTGATCGAGAGCGTCTTCAGGCGCCTGCGTCTGATGCGATCGATACAGTGGTTGGTGGTGATGCGCAAGATCCACGTGGAGAACTTCCGGCGCTGATCGAAGCTGGCCAGGGCCCGGTGAACGCGCAGGAATACTTCCTGGACCGCGTCGCGCGCCTCTTCCTCGTTGCGCAGCATCCGCCAGGCAAGTCGGTAGAGGGCCCCGCTGTATCGCGAGACCAGCTCCGCGAACGCCCGGTCGTCGCCTTCGAGAGCGGCTTGTACCAGGGCGTGATCCTCAGGAACACTGCTCACGGATGATCGCGCCTCGATCAGGGCCAGGGAGCCCGTTCCGGGGGGCCGAGCTCCAAGGGGTCACGGGAGGCGAAGATGCCCGGAGGCGGCCTCCAGGGAGCGTGGCTGGCAATTCCCTTTCCCGCAACCAATTAGGATCAGTTCTTTGCAAGACTAGGCGGGGCGCCGCCGGGGGTCAAGGCCAAGCTCCGACGCGCGGGGCGCCCCCCCCCGTCGCCGCGAGGCGGAACACGCGGTCGCTTGCCGGTTGTATCCTCCACCGGGTCCAGTACACTCCGAGGCGCATGGTGGGAGAAATGGTTCGGGATCGGATCATCGTGTGCATCCGATCGCGGCCCCGGTCGTACTGCATCGCGGCCCTGCGGAGTAGTGTGTGGTGCGACGATCGAGCGGAGGATGGTATGACGACGATCGAGCAGATCCTGGCGCGCGAAGTCCTCGATTCGCGCGGCAATCCGACCATCGAAGTCGAGGTCCATCTCATGGGCGGCGCTGTGGGCCGCGCCATCGTGCCTTCCGGCGCATCGACGGGTGAACACGAGGCGCTGGAGCTGCGCGACGGCGATCCCGATCGCTACCTGGGCAAGGGCGTGCTCAAGGCGATCGAGAACATCCACGAGAAGATCGCCCCCGAGCTGCTGGGCGAAGACGCCCTGCAGCAGTCGTTGATCGACCGCGTGATGTGCGACCTCGACGCCTCGCCCAACAAGTCCAATCTGGGCGCCAACGCGATTCTGGGCGTCTCGTTGGCCGTCGCGCATGCGGCGGCCGATCAGGTCGGCCTGCCGCTCTATCGGTACCTCGGCGGCGCCGGCGCGCGCACGCTGCCGGTGCCGATGATGAACGTGCTCAACGGCGGATCGCACGCCGACAACAACGTGGACATCCAGGAGTTCATGCTGGTGCCCGTGGGCGCGAAGACGTTCGCCGAAGCGCTGCGCATGGGCGCCGAGGTGTTCCATCACCTCAGGAAGGTCCTGCAGGGCCACGGCTTCGCGACCGCCGTGGGCGACGAGGGCGGCTTTGCGCCCAGCCTGAAGTCCAATGCGCAGGCCCTCGAGGTGATCATGGAGGCGATCGACAAGGCCGGCTACGAGCCGCGCGACCAGATCGCGCTGGCGCTGGACGTCGCCGCCAGCGAGCTGTACGCGGGCGGCAACTACATGATGAAGGCCGAGGAGCAGACCGAGTTCTCCTCCGACGACATGATCCGCTTCTACGGCGGGCTGATCGAGAAGTATCCGATCGTCTCCATCGAGGACGGCCTGGCCGAGGACGACTGGGAGGGCTGGAAGAAGCTCACCGAGCAACTCGGCGGACGGGTGATGCTGGTCGGCGACGATCTCTTCGTCACCAACACCGAGCGCCTCAGCCGCGGGATCGCCGAAGGCATCTGCAATTCGATTCTGATCAAGCTGAACCAGATCGGCTCGATCACCGAGACCCTCGAGACCATGAACCTGGCCGCGTCCCACGCCTACACGAACGTGGTGTCCCACCGCTCCGGCGAGACCGAGGACACGACCATTGCGGATCTGGCCGTGGCGATGAACACCGGCTTCATCAAGACCGGCTCCCTTTCGCGCTCCGAGCGCATTGCCAAGTACAATCGCTTGCTCCGCATCGAGGAGGAGCTGGAGGAGGAGGCGCGCTACCCGGGGATTCACGCCTTCGCCCGCTGGCGGCGGTAGATCGCTGGGCCGCCCGAGCGGCGAGGCAGAGCAAGGTCGATCCAAACCATGGCCCTCTGGAAACGGCTGCGCTGGACAAGCCGTTGGGAACGCCACGGATCCCGCACCGGGACCGCGTGGGACGAGAACCCTCCCCTGTCCGAAGAGCGTGCGGCGCGCGGGCAGGAGGGCCGCTTCCTGCGCAAGCTGTGGCAATCCAGCCGCGAGCAGTGGCGGCGAATGACGGTGGCTGGGGTGCTCATCTGGGCCGGCTACACGGTGCTGCTGAGTCCCGGCGGCACATTCCACGTGATGAAGCTCCGCAACCATGCCGAGCGGGTCGAGCGCGCCGTGGCGCGTCTGGAGGCCACCGAGGACTCCCTTCAGCGCGTGATCGAAGACATCGATGAAGGCGATCCGGCGGTGACCGAGCGGATCGCCCGCGAGGAGTTCGGGTTCTCGCGCGACAACGAACGCATTTACGTGCTGCCGGACGACGCCGAGGACCGGCGGCGGATCGATCGGTCCCGTCACCCTACACCGGACCAGAAGAGAGTGGAGTAGAGCTACGGGTGGCCGCCCGTATCCGGCCCTCGAACCGGGTTGACAAGGACCGTTTGCGGGCGTATCGTTCGGTTCCTTGCGCTGAGATTTGGTGCGGGGTGGAGCAGTCCGGTAGCTCGTTGGGCTCATAACCCAAAGGTCGCTGGTTCGAATCCAGCCCCCGCTAAGCTCTTGGGGCCCGTGGCCGCGGTCACGGGCCCTTTCGCGTTGTGCAGGCGTGCTATACTGGGCGCGAGCACTGGACGAGGGAGCCCGACGCATCGTCTCGCGTCCCCGTCGGCGCCATCGGAGAGAACTTCCAGACCAGGAGAGCAGGGATGATCCATCCAACACGGACTCGGCTGTTGGTTGCGATTCTGGCGGTGGCGGCCACCGCCAGCGGGTTGTGGGTGCTCGGCGAGCGAGCGCATGACCCGGCGGTTTCGCAGACCGCCGGCCGCCTGCTGGCGACCGCGGACCGCGGCGCTCTGGATGCAGATCCCCGCCTCGCCGCAGCCCGCGGAGATCGGCCGCCGGCCCCCACCGAGATCGCGCGCTGGAAGTCCGAGCGCAAGGACCATCGCCGCGAGCGCGAGGCCTGGTACGAGAGCCTGCACCGCAGCGCGCCCGACGTCGACTGGCGCGCCATCGAGGCCACCAACCGGCGCGCGGCCTCCCTGGAGCGGTTCGACAGGATCGAACGCGGCGTGCGCACCGAGCAGTGGACCGAGCTGGGCAGCGTAGACCTGGCCGGCCGCACCCACGCGGCCCACCCCAGCAGCGACGGCACGCGGCTCTACGTCGGATCCAACCTGGGCGGCGTCTGGCGCGGCACGCTGGGCGGGCAGGACTGGACGGCGCTCTCCGACGGCCTGGGGCTGGGATCGCATCAAATGTTGGTCGTGCCCCCCGGCGCGGGGCCGGGCGAGCCGGAGATGGTCTTTACCCTCACCTCCACCACGGTCTTCGCCACCGCCGACGACGGCGCGACCTGGTTCGTGCCCGCGGGGCTGCCCGAGACGATCTATCTGGTGAAGCGCATCGTGCACGACGTCTTCGAGCCGCGCACGGTCTACCTGCTGGTCAACGGCCGCATCGACACCGGCGGCGGGCTGGAGCAGGGCTACATGATCCTGCGCTCGACCGACGGAGGCTTCACGTTCGACCTGCGCTACAACTTCGGTGGCTGGCCGCCCTGTGACATGTGGATCGATCGCGTGGCCGGCGGCGACCTCTACGTGATGGAAGGCAAGACGCTGCACGTGTCGCACGACGGGGCGCAGAGCTTCGTGCAACTCGGCGAGGCGCCCACGTCGTCCACGATCGCCAACGTGCTGTTGACCGCCTCGGAGGCGGGCGCACCCTGTCTCTACGCCGCGCTCAAGGAAGCCGGCGACTGGCATCTCTACCGATCGGCCGACGGCGGGACCAGCTGGACCTGGCGCTACGACATCGATGACTTCTGGGAGACGCTGGTTGCGGGGATCAACGATCCGGATCTGATCTTCTACGCCGGCGTCGAGTGCTTCCGTTCCACCAACGGCGGCGCCTCCTTCACCAAGATCAACGACTGGTGGGAGTACTACGGCGACCCGGAGAACATGCTGCACGCCGATCTGCCCGGCATGGACGTGCACTGGGTGAACGGACAGGAGGCGATCTACTTCAACACCGACGGCGGCACGTACGTCTCCTACGACGGCGGCGAGACGGTGACCAACCTCTCGCTGTGGGGCCTGGCGATCAGCCAGTACTACAGCACCTTCACCAGCGCGACCGACCCCTACCTGATCGTGGGCGGCTCGCAGGACCAGGGCTACCAGCAGTCGCGCCCGGGGGGCCGTCAGGCCTACCTGCCCTTCGAGCAGCTGATCAGCGGCGACTACGGCCACTGCACCTCGGCGGCGCGGGATCACAACTGGCTCTACTCGGTCTATCCGGGATTCGTGCTGCTGCAGAAGAACGAGAATTACCCCTACACGCTCATCCAGCTCGACTTCCCCGCGTGCGACCATAGCTGGATGCCCGCCATCACCGCCGATCCCGAGGACGCGAACGTCTTCTACTTCTGTGGCGACCACCTGTGGCGCTACGAGCGCACCGGCACCGGCTATGTCTACCAGCGCACCCAGCTGCCCCACGACTTCGGCGCGAGCGGCGGCTACCTGACCGGGCTGGCCATCTCGCCGGCCGATCACGACTACTGGTACGCGGTGACCAGTCAGGGGCATCTCTGGTATTCGCACGACCGGGGCGCGAACTGGACCTACGGCGCGATGGGCCCCGGCGCCCACTACTTCTACGGCACGGCGATCGTCGCCTCACCGACCAACCGCGATCTGGCCTACGTGGGCGGCAGCGGCTACAGCGGCCACGCCGTCTGGCGCACGACCGACGGCGGCGCGAGCTGGGAGGGCTACGGCGACGGGCTGCCCCAGACGCTCGTGCTGGGCCTGGCGTTGGGCGACGACCCCGATGAGACGCCCTACGCCGCGTGCGAGGCCGGCCCTTACGGCTTCGACGCGTCCACCGGCCAATGGGAGAGCCTGGTGGGCACCGAAGCGCCCCTGACCACCTACTGGTGCGTCGAGTGGGTGCCGGAGATCGGCGCGGCGCGCTTCGGAACCTACGGGCGTGGAATCTGGGACTACACGCCGGTCGACTATGCCGCGGTGGCCGGCGGCGAGGAGGAGGCGGGCCGCGGCGAAACGCGCTGGCCGGAAGATCGCCTCGACCTGAGCATCAGCCCCAGTCTGGTGCGCGCCGACGATCGGATCGCAATCGCTTTCGAGGTGCCGGTCGGCGGCCATGCGCGCGTGGAGCTCTTCGATGTGAGCGGGCGGCGGCGGGCGACGCTGGCCGACGACGTGTTTGCCCCGGGGCAACAGCGCCTGGACGCCGACCTGGGCAGGCTGCGTCTGGAGGCAGGGCACTATCTGCTGCGGGTCGGGACGCAGCAAGGCACCGCGGTGCGCAAGGTGCAGGTGCTGAACACCGCGGCCGGAGCGCCCTAGGTCGCAACGATACGGCTCCAGCGCCCCTGGGATCGCGATGGCCCCGTCGAATCATCCTGGGCCGGGGTGTTCTGCCCGCGCGGTGCGCTGGTCGGCGTCCCGGTGTGGCTATTGGATCTTCACGATGCGCCCCGACATCGGCCGGCCCGGGGTCGAGAGCCGGATGAAATAGACTCCCGGCTCTGCCATCGGCCCATCCCCGGTGCGCCCATCCCACCTCAGGCAGTGAACCCCGCTGCCGTCGGTCTCGGTCTGCAACAGGCGCACCAGCCGCCCGTTCGCAGTGTAGACGGCCGCTTCGGTGTTCCGCGCGCCCGGCAGGATGAAGGACGTGCTCGTCTCGCGCGTGAAGGGATTCGGATTGGCCCGCAGCACCGGACTCGCCGAACCGATGTCAGGTCCACCCACCGCGGCAGGATCGGTCAACCGCAGGCAATAGAGATCTCCGCCCCGTCCGTTCTCGTTGGCGTGGATGTGCTTCCCACAGGCCGAGACGTAGACGGTTCCCCGGGCCTCTTCCACGATGTCGATGCCGAAGATCGAGCCCGGCGCATCGAGTGTCATCACCGGCTCGGGCGCGGCATGCTCGAAGACGTGCACCTCGGGGTTGGTATTGGCCTCGTCGCCCCACGATCCCACGGCGATGTAGCTCCCGTCGTGCGTGGCGGCGATCTCGTAGGGAATGTCCTGATACGTCCCCGCCCCCATCGGATAGGTGTAGGTCCACAGCGGCGAGGAGGAGGGCATCTCGAAGAGCTGAATCGTGTTCTGCAGGTGCGTGCTGTACTGATACCACCCCACGACCAGGGTGCTCGCATCGAGGGAGAATCTGCAGCTGCGCAACCAGTTGCTTCCGCCAGGGACCGACCAGAGCGGTGCATAGACCGATCCGTCCCACACGCGCACGTAGAGCGACATCCAGCCGTAGGCCAGGTGGGCGCCGTCGCCCGAGATCGCCAGCGGAGCGTTGCCGGCACCCATCGAGCCGCTCCAGCGCAGGGCTCCGGTCTGGCGATCGTAGACGTAGGCGATAGCCCCCGAGTAGAAGGCGACGTAGCGCCCGTCGGCGGTGATGTCGATGTTTCCGGAGGTGTTCTCTCCGGGCGCGTCATAGATCGCGACGGGCACGGCCGAGCCCGGATCGAAGCAGTAGAGGCGCACGAACTGCGGGTCCTGCATCGTGACCACCAAGGCGATCGTGGCGCCGTTCGGCGAGACCACCAGCGCGCGCACGCCCATCACCGTGGCCGAGGGGATCTCGTAGGACCAGTCCGGCGTGGCCGAGCCGGGATGCCACTTGTAGAGGGTGAGACCGCCCGGCAACTTGTCCACCCCCGCAAGGACGTCGCCGTTGCGCGCGGCGGCGACGCGGAAGTCGGTTCCCGGGTGGACCCAATCGGGCGTGCCGTCGCCCTCGAGCGCGATCCACTCGGCCTCCTGCGGCGGGTTGAGCCAGGTGCCGGCCAGCAGGTGCGCCGTCGGGATCGAGATGGAAGTCGTTTGGCAGATGGCTTCGCTGTACGTGTTGTGCCAGAGGATCTCGCCGCCGGTGCGCGTACCCAGCTCTGCAGTCCGGTGCGCGACTTCAGGGGTTTCCCCGCTCGGGGCGCGGGCCTCAACCAGGCAAGGCCCAGTGGGACCCGCGCGCAGATGGGTCTGCACGTTGTCCGCCGCCAGGCAGGTCGCGGCCGATAGGCAGGCGACCAGTCCCCAAACCGAAGAGAGACGTTCGATACGCATGCGCATACCCCCTGTGGCGTGGATTGCATCTCCGGCGAAGTCCGGGGCGCGCGGCGCGGACCCGGGCTGGGGGGCGATCGCGGGAATCAGACGACGCTGTCACCCCATCAGCGTAGCACAAGGGCACGGCGATGGGGAGGTTGGAATCGCTCTGCGGGTGCCCGCTCGGATCCTACCGCTCGGCAACGAGATCCTGTCCACCAGGCCCCTGTGCGCAGCGGCCGCTTTGGGTTGCGATTCCCGCCGGCTTCCTGAATCATCCCTCCCGGAATCGGCAACCCGACCCGCATCGCCCCGTGAAGAACGTCTCAGCCAAGAGGTGCGTCCGGCAACCTGATCTGTGCGGGAGATTCCGTGATGCAATCGAGCTCGGATTCCGGAAACCACCGCCGGCTGATTCGGCTGGCCGACTGGCTCATCCCCCTGCTCCTCGTCCCGCTGCCGGTGGCGGTGCTGCTGACCGAATCGCTCTACAGCATGCTCCCCTTCGCGGCGGCCGCCTGGGCGCTCTACCGCCTGGGTTCTTCGCGCACCGTCCTCGATCCGCTCGGCGGCGTGCCGGTGCGCATGGAGCTGTCCCCGCTGCAGTTCGATGCGTGGGCGCGCCGCGTTCTCACCGAGGAGTACGGACGCCAGGTGCGCGAGCCGCCGCCGGGCCGCGAGCCGGTCAAGACGCGCACCATGGCCGCCCGGGTGCTGCGGGCCGTGTTCCACGTGCACGCCCGCAAGGCTCTGCTGCTGGCGGGCGTCCTGCTCAACGTGATCTGGCTCGAGGGTGTCCTGGGCGACCACCGTTTCGACTGGATGTCGATCCCAGACTACGCCATTTCCGGCGCGGCCTGGGGCTATGTGTGCGGGGCCTATGTCCGGTGGCGGACCTGTCGGGCGTACACGGGCGGAGGGCTCCTGGCCGGGTAGCGTCACCTGGAGCCATTGGGGCCCGTGGACCACGCGCGCTCTGTGGAGATCCTCCTACTGAGGTCGTACCCGCGCCTCGATACCCTTGAGCGTGAGCGGCCGATCGATCGTCAGCGTCTGACCGCTGAAGGCGTTGTCCGAGCCCGCCTTGAAGATCAGGGTCGTGTGATCCGGCGCTTGGGCCAAGGCTTCGTCGATGTTGCGGTAGGGCAGTCCGGGAGACCCGTCGCCCGACATCGTGTTGCCCACGAAGCGCACGACGCTCTCTGGGGCGATCGCCATCACCTGCTCCTGGTCGATCGGGAACTGCTCATCCAGCGTGTACCAGCCGATGTTCTCCGGCCCCCACCCCATGTTCATGAGAAACAGCCGGTCGGGGTCGGTGCGCTTGTCATACCCCTGGATGACCCACATGTGCGCGCCCTCCTCCACCGCCCCGGTGATGCCGACCGCCCGCATCCAGACCAGATCCGCGGTCATGGTGTACATGTTGGTGGCGGTTCGAAACGCATCCTGGTCGTAATAGAAGTGGTCCTCAAGCGCGTTTTCGGCGGGCGTCACGGAGCCCGATCCCCACAGGCCGTAGTCCATGTAGACGGACACCCCCACGTGATGGCAGATCTCGGCCACCTCGTCATCTTCCGGTCCGAGGGGATCGCCGTGAGTGTCCTCGAGGAGGTCCCACTCATAGGTGGCTTGGTCGAAGTAGACGCCATCGGGCACGACTTCCGGGGTGAGGCGATCGTATAACACCGCCAGGGCGAACAGATACTCGGGCGTCTTGTTCAAGATCACCGAGTCGTTCTGGGCGGCATGGAACACGCTCCAATCCCAAAACCCGTTCATCTGCAGGTGGCCACCGCCGTCGGGAATCCAGCGCAGGCGCGTGCCCTCACCCCAATCGCTCGGGATCTGCGGGTCGTACGGGCAGTACTGCGAGTCCCAGTCGCTGCGCCAGCGGTAGTGATAGAAGGTGAGCGCGGATCCCTGTCCCGTGGGCGGCCACTGCCAGTAGTCCATGATCGTGGCCGTCGCCGTCGCCACGCACCCGACGATGGTGTGCACATCCGGGAGCTGAATGGGCGTCGGACACTGCAGGTTGTAGGGATACCCCTGATCCCAGCAGGTCGTCAGCGGCAGCACCAGCACCTCGGGCTCGATCCGGTCACGGGGATCGGGTTGAGATCGAACGGGAACGCGCCCCGCGATGTAGTCGCGCCACAGGGCGGGTCGCTCGCTCATCGCCCGCGCGACGCGGGGCGGCAGGGCCGCGGCAGTCTCACGAAAGCTCCTCACCTGGGCCTCCCGCGCGGCGATCTGCTCGAGGATGATGCCGAGGTCGCGCACGGCGGGGTCGAAGGTCCCGCGGGGGCAGTAGAAGTAGACCGGTAGGAGAACGTCATCGGCCCCGCACAGGCAATACCCCTGATCCTCGAGGTGCGCGATGTAGGTGACGATCCGGCCCTGGGCGCGGTGGGCGTCGATCCGCTCGACGCGCGCATCGGGGCGGGCGTCGACGGTCGTGTTGCGCACCCACGTCTCGACCGCGGCCCGCACGTCTTCGGTCGGTACCAGGCGCGCACCGGCGGCGCCGCACCCGAGCAATGCGAGAACAAGTCCTGCTCGCAGCAGACCGACGGCGATGCGCTTGAGAGATGGCTTGTGTCTCATGGCTTCACCGCCTTTCCTACTGGAGCGCGACCAGCACGAGGACCAGCCCCTGACCCTCGGACAGCGCGCTCATTGCCTTGCCGATGATAGCTCCTTGTGCGGCCACGTGGTCGGTCACCTTCATAGCGTGGCCGGGCAGATCCGCACTGGTCAGCAGGTCACCGGGCCGGATGGCGCCGTTGGCGGCGGTGGCGCGGCAGTAGACCCTGCCGGTCAGGGCGATCGGGTGCTCGCCGTGGGCCTCTGAGCCGCGCTGACCCATCACCAGCCCGGCCGCGAGCCCGCCGGCGCCGCTCACGATGCCTGCCACGCATCGGTCATGGGCGTGGGCGGCGAGCTTGAGTCGTCCCGGTTGATCGGGATCGATCGAGACCACCATGCCCGGCTCGACCACGCCGCCCTGCACATCGAACGGCTCGGCCAGGTCCGCGCCCCCATCGATCACCAGGATCTCGCACTTGGCGGTGCCGCGGACATCCAGCTTCTCGGTGGGATTCCACGTGCCGATGCCGACCTTGCCGCCGCTCTCGATGCGCAGCACGTCGTTTCCGCCGCCTCCCGCGAACAGTGCGATCCCCAGGGGCACGCCGGCCGGCGAGTTGCCGTTGTACTTCATGTACCCGACCTCGACATCGTCCTGGTCGAGAAAGCTGAGCTTGCCGATGCTGCACAGCGTCCCGTCGCTGACGCCCTTCAACTCCACGGTGGACGTTCCGAACAGTTGCGACGAGGTCAGGCGCATGATGGCCGGGTCGTCGGCCAGCTCGAAGCGCCGGTCGGGCATCGTCGTGCCGATCCCCACCTGGCTCAGGATGTCGACGTTCCCATTGGGATCGATCAGGAACTTGGGGTTGCCGCTGTGGTCGCGCACTTCGATCTGGCTCCCCAGATTGTCCACGCCCCCGCGCAGCACCAGGCCGGGCTCGTCGATGTGGTAGCCCCCGGCGCCGCTGTGTAGCTGAACATCCAGGCGCGCCTCGGGATCGTGCGAGCCGATGCTGACGCCCGTGTGGGTCCAGGACATGTAGGTCGGGTTGGTCACGTAGCTGCGGTCGATGCCGAAGCTGAGCCGGAGCTTCGACGAACCGCCCGCCGTGCGCCACAGGCTCCACTTGTTGCGGTACTCGCCGGCAGCGTTCATCTCGCCGAGCGACAGGGCCGATCCGGCCCCGCCGTCGTCTAAGCTGTAGATGCCCACCCCGGCGTCGCTGTCCTCCACCACGAGGTCGTCGTTGAGCAGCGCCTCGGGGATCAGCATCAGATCCTGACGCTCCACGTGCAGCTTGGCCAGCGGAGCATCGGTGCCCACGCCCACCTTGCCGGGAACACCGGCGTGCATGTCATCGCCGGTGATGATCCAGTCGGTGTCGGCCGCGCCCGTCGATGACAGGGCGCTGTCGGCGACGGCGGCGCGCAGGGCCCACGGCACCGACGTGAAGCGCATGCGGGGACGGATCTCGGGATCGTCATCCACCTTGATGCCCAGCCAACGCTCGCTGAGTTCGAAGAGGCTCTCCGCAATGGGCGTCACACTCCCCAGGATGACGTTCACCAAACCGTGGTCGACCGTGACGTCGGGGTGGGTCTCGATCCACAGCGGGAAGCTGAGGCCGGAGCTATCGGGATAGATCGCAAAGTGGAGCTGGTGAACGCCCGAGATCGGGAGCCCCTCGGTGTCGGTCAACACCGCTTGGTAGTTGATCATGCCCGGCGCGGCGTGCGCCGTGTCGAAGGTCAGCACTGAGATCAGCGCCAGAAACCCTGTGCATATCGTCAGGGGTCTCATCTGTCTGCCCTCCTATCGCAGCACCAAGAGGCGCTTGACCGATTCAAAGGAACCGACTGCCAGACGGTGGAAGTACACGCCAGCCGGTACCGGGGCGCCGCGATCGTCGCGTCCGTCCCAGACGAATTGGTGCTCGCCGGGGCTCGCATGCGCATTGTGCAGCATGCGCACCCGGCGGCCGCTGAGGTCGAAAATGGTGAGCGCCACCGGCCCCGCCGTCGCGGTGGCGTAGCGAATCACCGCCGCACCGTGGCAAGGATTGGGATGGGCGCCGTAGAAGGTCGTCCGCAGCACGGGCGGCGCTGCGGGATCGGTGTCGGCATAGAGGGCCATCAGACGCTGCCAGAAACCGGCATAGAGCCGGAAGGCCTCCGAGGCACCGATGCCGATGGGTGTCGCCTGGCCGGCGGTCCCTGCCAGGCGGTAGGCCGGACTGGCTCCGCGAGCCCCGGCCACACCCACGACGCAGGAGTGAATCCGGTATTCGGTGCGATCGCCGCCCACCTCACCGCGCGAGGATGGGGTCGCGGTCAGTGGCAGCAGCAGTAGGGCGCCGATGACGGTTGACCAGAGGCGGTTCGAGGGCGGCATGCCTCCACCTCCTTGTTGTGGAGTAGGATGTGAGGAAGGCAGAGCCCGCTCAGGAGCATCCGCGAGAACGCACGCCGCGCAGGCAGGCTGCCGCGGGCAGCTCACTCACCACACACTGAATCAGCACGGTCGCAAGCCCGCATGATCAGTATGCTCCTACCCGACACCACCCGTCCAAGTCATCTCGCGGCCACGCAGAATGCCTTTGCTTGCGGCCGTTGCCTGGGAGAAGATGCGGACCCAGGTGACGTAGCATGCACGAACCGGTGTCCATTGTCCGTCCCGCCGACCTCGGGAGCGCGAGCGCCACGCCCCGGCGCTCAGCAATCACCCTGTCCCCACAGCAGTTGGCCAAAGCCCGATCGCGGTTGGCATTCCTGACGCTGATCTTCGCCGTCATGTGCGCGCTTGCGGTCGTTCTCGAGCACACGCTTTACGCCAAAGACCCGTACCGGATCTACCCCGTCTACATCTTCAACGGCATCACCTCGCTCGCGCTCTTCGCCCTGACGCGCTGGCGTCGCATCGCGGACCGATGGGTTCTGGGTCTGGCGCTCGTCTACGAGGTGCTGATGTGCCTCAGCGTCTCCATGGGCTTCGTCTGGATTCAGTACCAGTTCACGGCCACGCCGCCCGGTGTCACGTGGGCAGCCATCGTGATCGTCGCATTTCCGCTCATCGTGCCCACGCCCCCCTGGCGCACCTTCGTGGCGGCCTTGAGCTCGGCCGCCATGGTCCCCCTGAGCCTGTACCTGCTTCAGGCGTTCGGCTGGGCCACACCCGCGCCCTTCGACTACGTGCACGTCGCGGTGACGCCCATCATCTGCGTGGGCCTGGCGGTCCTCGGATCGCTGGTGATCTACGGACTCAACGTGGAGGTGGCGCGCGCGCGGCAGATGGGCAGCTACCGCTTGGAGGAGCTGCTGGGGCGCGGGGGCATGGGTGAGGTCTGGCGCGCCCGCCACCGTCTCCTGGCCCGTCCCGCAGCGGTCAAGCTGGTGCGCCCCGAGATCACGGGTTCGCAGTCGGCCCTCGAGCATGACCGCCTCTTGGAACGCTTCAAGCGTGAAGCCCAGGTCACCGCGGGGTTGCAATCACCCCACACGGTCGATCTGTACGACTTCGGCCGGACCGACGACGGTGTCTTCTACTATGTCATGGAGCTGCTGAGCGGGCTCGATCTGGAACGACTCGTCCGCAGGCACGGTCCCATGGACCCCGGCCGCGTTGCGCACTTGCTCCTGCAGGCCTGTCATTCGCTGCGCGAAGCTCACGAACAGGAGTTCGTGCACCGCGACATCAAGCCGGCCAACCTGATCGTCTGCCGCAGGCGTGCCAGCGACCACGACGTGCTCAAAGTGCTCGACTTCGGCCTGGTGGCGCTGCGTCCCCAGGCGGATCCCGAGCGCGTGCGCCTGACGGCCGAGGGACAGGTCAGCGGCACGCCGGCCTACATGCCGCCCGAGGCCGTGGCCGGTGAGCGCGTCGACGCCCGGGCCGACCTCTACGCCCTGGGCTGCGTGGCCTACTGGATGGTCACCGGTCAGCAGGTCTTCGAGGCCACCACCCCGATGGCGATGGCGGTCGCGCACGTGCGCGAGGAGCCGGTGCCGCCCTCGAAGCGTAGCGAGATCGAGATCCCGGGAGTGCTTGAGCGCATCATCTTGGACTGCCTGGAAAAGGCCCCCGACCGCCGTCCGCAGAGCGCGGTCGAGGTGGCGGAGCGGCTCGCCGGCACCGGGCTGGGTGCGGGCTGGACGCAGGGGCGGGCGCGGGAGTGGTGGGCGTTGCATCATCCGGAGGGGGCTTCGGCCGGTGCGCCGCCGCTCAGGTGATGGCGCAACCAGCTCCTTTGGTGGGTCGTCGCGAGACGCAGCGAGCGCCCCCCGCAGCTGACCTACTCCACCCGGCGCAGCGCGAGCGTGATCCCGCACGGATCCGGACAGTGGATCTCGGCGCTGCCCCTTTCCTTTGCCCAGGTGAAGTCGCCCCCGCATCGCAGCGTCATGACGTAGGGCGCGATGGCCGCCCACGCATCGACGCACATCCCTTCGGGCGTCAGATCGCTGGCGACAAAGGTGTCACCGACCTCATGGTACCCACCACTGCACACACCGTCTGTGACCGTCACCTCGACCTTCATACACATCGCTCCTTGCCCGAGTTGAATCGAATTCGCTAGCGATCAGCGCCCGTGGATTGCCCGCAATCCAGGGTAACAGATCCCGCCCCCACCGGTGTTGTTGACAGGCGAACACATCAGCGGGGCCTACGGTCCAGCCGCCGGGGAGCCGCTGCATTCGAACCGTCGAATGGCAACCAAGCCGGAGGATACCAGATGCTCGCGACCTTGGCCCAGTTCTTCGCCCAGGGGGGCGCCTTCATGTGGGTGATCCTGACCATCCTGGCCGCCGCCGTGGCGGTGGCCGTCGAGCGGCTCATCTTCTATCACGTCGTCTGCCGCGGGCGGCCCCGGGAGCTGGTGTCCGGTATTGCGCGGGCTTTCAACCAGGACGAGTCCGAGCGGGCCCTCGCCCTGGCGGCCAGCGGCCGAAGTCCTCTGCACGCCATTCTGTCCGCCGCCGTGCAGCGCTTTGAGCAGGGTCTCCCGATCGCCGCCGTGCGCCAGGGCGTGGAGGAGGCGGCCATCCGCGAGATGCCCCGCTTCGGGCGGCGGCTCGGTTACCTGGCGCTCTTCGCCAACATCGCCACGCTGACCGGATTGCTGGGTACGATCTTCGGCCTGCAGAAGTCCTTCGCCTCGTTGGGCGCGGCCGAGGCCGCGCAGAAGGCCACCATGTTAGCGGCCGGAATCTCGCAGGCGCTCAATACCACCGCCTTCGGTCTGATCGTCGCGATCCCCTGCATGGTCGCCTACGCCGTGTTGACGCAGCGCCAGGCCGCACGGATCGAGGATGTCGATGGGGCGGCGGTGGAGATGCTGAACTACCTCGAGGCGCGCCGTGCGGCTGAAGATGCGCAGCCGGCACGCCCAACCGGCTGCGACCCGGCCACACCGCGGGCGGGGCACGACGCCCGGGCGCCACAGCGCCCGCGGGCCGCCGAACACGCCGCCGCATCGCGGCCGGGCGCGGGCGCTGCCATCGAAGCCAAGCTCCAGCCGCAGGCTTCGCGAGGCTAACCATGAGCAGGCTGACGCGCCCAATCTCGATCTGCGCTCAGGCGCCCTCGCGCGCCGCCGGCGCCCCGGACGTGGACGTGACCCCAATCATGAACATGTTCGTGATCCTGATCCCGTTCCTGGTGAGCATGGCCGTCTTCACGCATCTGGCGGTGTTGCGCTTCTCGCTTCCCGGCGATGGCGCCGCGGGCGGCGAGAAGAGCCCCCGGCTGCCGCTGACGGTGGCGATGACCCTCGAGGAGCTGGCGGTCACCCACGGCGAGCGCATCCTCTCACGCCATGCGCGCACCGAAGACGGACACGCCTTCGCGCAGCTCGGCGACGCCCTGCAAGCGCTGCGCGGCTCGGCGGGCACGATCGCCGACACCATCGTGATCGCCGTCGACGACGGACTCCTCTTCGACGAGATCGTGCAGTGCATGGACGCCTGCCGCGAAGCCGGGTTCGTTCACGTCCGCCTGGCGCAGGGCACGAGCCTGGATGCCGCGGCCGAGAACCTCAGCGAGCGGATTGGAGGCTGACGATCCCATGACCGCAATGAGCCGCATCCTGCTTCACCGCCCGCGGATCGGCACCGCCCAGCGCGACGGTGCCGACGACAGCCCGATGCCGGCGGGCATCGCCAAGCCCCAGCTCACCTCGCTCATCGATGCGCTGACGATCCTGCTCGTCTTCCTGCTCAAGAGCTTCTCGGTCGAGGGGCAGCTACTCACCCCTGCGACCGACCTGGAGCTTCCCGCGTCGAGCAGTCGCGAGCGCCCGGCGCCGACGGTGAACGTGGAGGTGTCGACCGCGGCGATCTCGATCGACGGCCAGCCCGTCGCGGCGCTCCCCGCCGTCGCGGCGAGCAACTCCTTGCGGATCCCGGCGCTCCACGCGCGGCTGGTCGACATCGTGCGGCGGGAGTCCACACGCGAGGGCCCGGTCGAGGTGACGATCCTGTGCGACCGCACGGTCGACTTCGCCGTCCTGAAGAAGGTCATGGCCACGTGCGCGCAGGCCGACTGCAGCGACTTCTCGCTGCTGGTGCTCCAGGAGGGCTGATCCGTGGCGCACACTCGGGATGCCTATCGTCGCCTGCTGGAGGCCTACGCGGCCGGATCCGGCGACCGTGCGGATCACACCGGGCGCCGCTTCACCGGCCTGTTGGCCGCAAACCTGGCCGTCTGCTGCATGCTGGGCGTGGCGATCTTGGGTGCGGAGCTTCCCGCCGAGCCCCTCGTCACAAGCACTGCCGGGCGCCAGGCGAGCTTCGTGCTGCAACCGCCGCGAGAGAATCCCGCGCCCCCCCCTCCGCCGGCGGTTGCGGAACCCGAGGTGGAGGACCTCACCCAAGACCCGCTGCTGGGCCAGGTCGAGACGCGACCGGTCCAGGAGCCGGTCCCGGAGGCGCCGGCCACGGCCCAAGCGCCCGAGGAGGAGCCCGCCCCCGCACCCCGCAAGGTCTACGGCTTGCGGCGCGTCTTCGCCAAAGGGCTTGGCTCGGGAGCCGGCGGGGCGGGCACCGTGATCTCGAAGCGCGGCAACACGCTCGAGAAGGAGCCCGACAGCCTCACGGCCACCCCGGAGGATCTGGTTGGAGCCCTGGCGCCCTTGAGCCAGGTGACGCGGGCCCCCGAGCTACGCGGTCGCGCCAAGCCGGTCTACACCGAGGCGATGATCGCCAACCGCATCGAGGGCGTGGTGAAGGCGCGTCTGCTCGTGGACGTCGACGGCCGCGTCACGTCCGTCGAGATGATCGAACACATCGGGTACGGTTCACGCGAGGCGGCCACCGCGGCCTTCTACAACCTTCGCTTCGAGCCGGCCCTGCGCGGTGATCGACCGGCCGCCGCCTGGATCGTGATGAAGTACCGCTTCGTCTTGCAGGAGTAGTCAGCGATGGCACGTCCCGTCCACAGGTCTTCGGCGACGCGGTTGTCGATCGCGCCGCGATGGCGCGACCGCGGCGCGCAACCGACGTATCACGCAGGCGCATGGCTTCTGTTGGGCGCGCTGCTCTCCGTCCTGGGCAGCACGCCCTGCGGCGCGGCGCACCCCAGCGATGACACCGGCTCACCCGGCGGCGGCTCCACCGCACCTCCCAAAGCTGCGCAGGATGCCCCGTCGGGTGTCGCCGGTGTCGATCAGGAGCCCCCGGCCGAGGGCCGGGATGCCCCCGGCGACCTGGAGGCCGAGCCCGAGCTGATCTCGTTCGTCGAGGCCGATTACCCCGCCGACGCGCTGCGGCAGGGAATCGAGGGCACCGTCGTCCTGGACCTGGTGATCGGCGTCGACGGCGCGGTCGACTCGGTCGCCGTGGTGCGCGGCGTCGACTCGGCGCTCGACCGCGCGGCGGCCGATGCCGCGCGTGGCTTTCGCTTCACGCCCGCGGTGCTGGACGGCGAGCCGATCCCGGTGATCCTGCAGTATCACTACACCTTCTCGATCCGGGCCCGTGCGAGCGAGATCGCCGAGCGGGTCAACTTCCGCGGCACGCTGCGCGAGCGGGGCACCCGGCGCCCGATCGCCGACGCGGTGGTGGCGTTGACGTTCCCGGACAGCATGGGGGCCGCCGAGCTGCCCGTGCCCTGGTCGGCTTACCTCGAGCGCCTGGGGGAGTTTTCCGGGCAGTTTCGCTCGGATCCCGGTCTGGTGGCCTACACCGACTCGCTCGGCCGCTTCGCCTTCACGTCGCTGCCGCCGGGGGCCGTGCAGGTCGCCTTCCCCAACGCCGGCTACGAGCCAGCCACGTACGAGGAGACGATCGGGCCCGGAGAGCTGCTCGAGGTCGACTACTGGCTGCAGCGGGCCGCGTACGACGAGTTCGAGCTGGTGGTCTACGGCAAGCCGCTCCGCAAGGAGGTCACCCGCCAGACGTTGCAGCTCGCCGAGATCGAGCGCATCCCCGGTCTGGGCGGCGATGCCATCCGCGTGGTGCAGACGCTCCCGGGGGTGGCGCGACCGTCGTTCGTATCCGGCGACGTCATCGTGCGCGGCAGCGCAGCCGAGGACACCCGCTACTACCTGGACGGCATCGATATTCCCCTGCTCTTCCACTTCGGCGGCCTCAAGTCGACCTACAATTCGCAGGCGCTCGAGTCGATCGACCTCTACCCGGGCGGCTTCAACACCCGCTACGGCGGCTGCGTGGGCGGTGTGGTCGAGATCAAGGGCCGGCCGGGGCGCACCGACCGCTGGCGCAAGACGATCGACGTGAATCTTCTCGACGCCTCCGGCCTGCTCGAGGGTCCCCTGGCTCGCACGTGGTCGCTCACCCTGGCCGGGCGGCGCAGCTACATCACCAACGCCTTCAGCCTGATCGAGGGCATGTTCGATGACGTGGACCTCTCGGTGGTGCCCTACTACTGGGACGTCGTCGGGCGCGTCGACTATACCCCCAACGCCCGCGACCGGCTCTTCTTCACCGTCTTCTCCGTGGGCGACGCGATGCGCTTCGTCTTCGACGATGTCGAGGGGGGCAGCTCCGAGGTCAACGAGGCCAAGAACGAGCTGTCGATGGACTACCGCTTCGATCGTCTGCTATTCGGGTACGACAAGCACCTGGGCCGCAGCCTGAACAACGAGCTGCGCCTGTCGGCCGGATGGGACACGTATCAGGGCCGTTTCCTGGGCTTCGCGCGCTACGACTACGATTTCGCGACCTACTCGCTGCGCGACCAGCTCTCCTGGAAAGCGAGCGACCGACTGACCTACAACGTCGGCCTCGATCTCTACGAAGTGCCCCTCGACTACGAGGTGCACGTCGTGGGCGCGGGTCACACGAAGCTCAGCAAGACCTACGCGGACCTGGCCGCCTACACGAACGTCGCACTGCGGCCGACCGACCGCCTGCGGGTCATTCCCGGCGTGCGTTACGACCACTTCCGCGAGCTGAAGACCGGACGGCCCGGCTACCGGCTGACGATGCAGTACCAGCTCGATCGCGATCGCATGCTCAAGGCCGCTGCCGGGACCTACTCGCAGTCGCCCCGCCCCCTGGGCCAGGCGATCGACCCCGTCTTCGGCAATCCCAGCCTGCCGCCGACCGAGGCAGTGCACTACACGGTGGGCGGCGAGTGGCAGATCAGCGACCTGCTGTCGGCCAATCTGGATCTCTACTACAACACGCAGGAGAAGATTCCCAACCTGACCGACGATCCGGACGTCAACTTCCTCCCGGACATGGATGCCCGCATGTACGGCTTCGAGGTGATGCTGCGCCACCATCAGGGCCGGCGCTTCTTCGGCTGGCTCTCCTACAGCCTCTCGCGCAGCGAGCGCCGCTCGCCCCGCAGGCCCGACGCGAGCATCCAGGGCGAATGGGATCCGGACCAGTGGGTGGTCTCCGAGTACGATCAGACTCATCACCTGCAGCTCGTGGGCTCCTACCTGCTGGGCCGCAACTGGACCGGTGGCCTACGGGTGCGCTACGTCACGGGCAATCCGATCACGCCGCGGCTGGGCCACAGCGCCGGGCAGTACGAGTTCGACGCCGACAGCGGCGAGTACGTATCCCTGCAGGGCGCGTTCCGCTCCCAGCGAATGGACCCCTTCTTCCAGATCGATCTGCGGGTCGACAAGCGCTGGATCTTCAAGACGTGGATGCTCACCACCTACGTGGACATCCAGAACCTGAACTACTTCGTCTACAACAGCCCCGAGTTCTACGCCTACGGCTATGACGACTCCGAGCGCAAGGCGATCGGCGGGATCGTCCTGCCATCGATCGGCGTGCGCGCCGAGTTCTAGCCGGGCCAGGTCAGGAGGATTGAACGTGAGACGTCGTCAACCGCATCGACGGACGTGGCTGCTCGCGGGCACGCTCGCCCTATCGCCCCTCGGCTGCAGCACCGACTTCGCCCCGGAAATGCACGTCAAGTCGGGCGAGAAGCTGCGGCCTCTGGCGGTGGTCTGCGAACCGGCCGAGGCGATGCCCGGCGACACCGTACGCGTGACCGCCTGCTGCTACGATCCGCACGCCGAGGCCACCACCTGTAGCTGGCAGCTCGCGCAGGATTACCGCATCGACCGCTACGGTGAGCTGCACTACGAGGGCAGCGTGATCGCCCTCGGTCCGCTGCTGCTCGATCCCGAGATCACGGTGGATGAGGACGGGCTGGTCACGCGGCGCTTTGCGTTCGTGGTGCCCGGCTCGTGCCTGCGCATGTCGAGCGGCGTGCCCGACCTCGACGCCCCGGACATTCCGCCCGGCCTGCTGGAGATGATCCAGCCCGCGGGAGATCAGCCCACGCAGGAGGAGTGGGACGCCTTCCTGCGCGACGTGGATCCGGCCACGCTCACCACGGAGGAGTTTCTCTACGTACAGGGGCTGAGCGAGCTCTTCACCTGCCAGGTGCGCCTGCGCTGCCGCTTGCGGGGCGCGATCTCGATCGACGTCACACGCAATCTGACGGTGCGCTACGCCCGGCGCTTCGCGAGCGACAACGTGAATCTCAATCCCACGATCGAGGGCATCGGCTGGATCGCGGTGCACGCCGCGGACGTCGACGATCCCGACGACATCGCCGCGCACGCGGCGGACACGACCTACGTCTACCGTCACGATCCGGCCGCTCCCGTGACCCGCGCTCTGTCGGTGCGGCCCGACTGGAGCTACTTCATGTTCATGGAGCACGACGAACAGTCCTACCGCTCGCCGGCCGGAATCACGCACACCGAGGACCACGCGTATTACTGGTACTTCACGCCCTCCGTGCCGCGCGCCGACGACGATCCCTTCTTCCTGGAGAACGGCGAGGAGCCCGGCGAGATGGATGAGCTGGACGAGATCGTGGGTGTGGATCCGCCCCCCGGGCCCGGGCCGCAGCGCTACCTGCTCCACCTGGTGCTGCGCGACTTCCGACCCGAGTGGCGGATGTTCAACGGCACGCCGGGGACCGACTACGTTTCCTTTGATCTGGTCTTCGAGCCGCGCTAGTGCACGACCAGAACGCGGGCGGTCGCGCTGCCGGCCCCGCTCGCGGCGCGCACCCAGTAGGTGCCGGGCGAGATCGGACGTCCCTGCTCGTCCGTGCCGTCCCACACGATCTCGAAGCGGGTGGCGCGCTGTTCCCTGGCGTCCAGGCGGCGCAGCAGCCGTCCGGTCAGATCGTGGACAGCCACCCGAAGCTCCCTCGCCGCGACGGGCGCGCTCTCTTCCGGCAGATCCAGCGCCAGTCGGACCGGCGCGGCGCCGGGTCCGCCATCCACCCGTCGCAGCCGCCACCCTTGGGACGCCGGCCCGAGCTGCTCGGCCACGCCGGTGCCGGCAACGGTCAGGTCGGCGAAGTGCGGCAGGTGATCCGAGGCGTTGCTGGTGTCATCGGGCTCGAGCCCGTATTCGAGGCGATACCACTCGGGCATGACCTCGGTCTGCAGGATGGCGCTCTTGGCCATCGAGAGGTTGCTGTCGGTGTAGATCAGCATGTCGATGCGGGCCGGCCAGTAGTCGCTCCACGGCTTGTACCAGGTGTAGCCCAGCGGCTCGGTCGGCTGGCGCGAGTAGAGGTCCACCAGGTCGCTGTCGTCCCAATCCGGAGCGAAGTCGGGACCGTAGGTGGCGTTGTCGAAGATGTCGCCCGTGAGCAGCGTCTCGAGCTGACGATCCAATCCGACGAAGTTGGTGTCGCCGATGATCAGGATCGGATTCTCCGGAGCCAGGTCGATGAGCCCGCCGGGCTCCTTGGCGTCCCGAATGAACGCCATGATGGCGTCGCACTGCTCCTGACGCTGCTCATCGGCGCTGCAGCAGCTCAGGTGGACGTTGATGATCAAGAGGTCGGCGTTCAGGTCGCCCATCGGCGCGACCCGGTAGGCCGCCGCGCGCCCGCCGGCGATCTCGTAGTGGGCGAGAATGTCGGTGCGGGTCACCAGGACCTTGTCGCTGATCTTGTAGGCGTCCCAGTCGCCGCCCAGCCACTCCTCGACCAGCAGGCGCGTCTCGGTGGCGGTGTGATCGTAGATCTCCTGAAAGGCGATCACATCGGGCTCGAGCGCTTGCAGCACGCGGCGGAAGGACTGCTTGGGGTAGTATTCGAACAGCCGGTCCTGGAGCACGTTGTAGGAAACGATGCGCATCGGCCCCGCCTCGCGCACCAGATCGATCGTCTCCAGCGGCGGCAGCGTGCCGTCGGCGAAGGTGTAGGCGATGGCGCCGCCCATGTCCGGCGCCCAATCGCCGCCGCCCTGCTGATCGCGCAGCACGATCCGCATGGGACCGCCGCCGAAGAGCGGCTGGACGCCGCCGGGAACCGCGTCGCGGGCGATGCTCAGCTCGTAGATGGTGCTGCTGTGGGTCGGCCCGCAGAGCAGCTCGATGTCGTCCCAGGCGATGTCGATCCAGCCGCCCGAGTGGAAGAAGAAACCGGCGCGATCGCCGAAATTCCAGACCAGCTCGGCGCCGATGAACCCCAGGGGATATCCGGTGGCGGGGTTGTCGTCGGTGTCGATGTAGAGCGTGAACTGATTGTCCTCGTTGATCACCAGGTTGCCGCCGACCTCGAAGGCGAGGAAGAGCCGCTCCTCGTCGTTGGCCAGCCAGATGTTTCCGACGTCGAAGCCGCTGGGTCCGCCGTCGCCCGTGGGATCGACCCAGGTCGGCGCCAAACCGTCCCAGTCCTCGAAGGCCCCGTCGAGCACGACGCGGTGCAGGTCCCCCGCGACGGCCTGGCCGCAGGAGATGGCCAGGAGGGCGCACGCTACGAACGCCGCCCGCAGGTTGCGACCGCAACGAGCTGCGAATGATCCAGGCGTCATCTTGCCAGGCCTCATCATGCCAAACGTCATCATGCCAGCCGTCATCATAATCGACCACCAAGTTGCATGTACCGACCGGCGACCCAGCGCCGGCACCGATCAACACTCTATTGTAGCCCAACAAACAGTGGTTTGGTTCCCCCGATTCGTGCTCCGCCGGGCGCGCGGGAACCCGGCCGCCGGTGCAATCGTAGGAGGTGTCGTCCGTTGCATTTGATGGTTGCACGCGTGACCCTATCCCCTGTGCCCGGTGGCGTGGGTCGGCGTTGGGGGTTCATCGCACCGAGAAGACTGCGCAGTAGGAGGCATTCATGTATCACCCATTCGGCCGCGCAGCGGCCGGCTCGCTTGTCGCGGGGATCCTGTCCCTGGCGTTTCTGATGGGGGTCCCCTTCACCCTGAATTCCTGCACCTCGACCGAATCGGTGGTGCGCGAGGCCGCCTCGATCGGGGAGGCGCAAGCCATGGCCGCCGACACCGGCGGGCTGATCGTGGTCGACTTCTGGGTCAGCGGCTGAGGCGGGTGCGTCGAGTTCGCCCGTGCGGCGAACGAGAACCCCATCGTCATCGACGCGTTGACCGATCACGTGCTGGTCAAGGTGGACGCCCGGGCCGAGGAGAACCAGGCCCTGCGCGATGCCCACGGTGTCTGGCTCTACCCCAGCTTCGTCGTTCTCAACGCCCAGGGGGAGCCCCTTGCGAGCTGGGCGGGCTTCGCGGATGCGGAGGCCTGGTCGAGCGACCTCGGTCGGATCGCGGCCGATCCGATCACGCTGGCCAAGCGCCGCGCGCGCCTGATCGAGGCGCCCACGTTCGTCGACGCCCTGGTGCTGGGCGAAGAGGCGCTGCGTTCGCGCCGGTTGCGCGAGGCCGAGCAGCTCCTGCGCCAGGCGCAGGCGCTCGACCCTCAGGCAGCGGCCGAGGAGGACGTGCTGGGGTCGCTTCTGCGCACCGCCTTCTACGGCTTCGGCTCCGATTACGGTCCCGAGGAGGCCACGGCGATCCTGACCGAAGTGCTCGCCTCCTCCCACGTCACCGCCGACCATGCGATCTACCTCAGCTCCCGTCTTTACCGGGCGGTGCGCCGCGGTGACGCCGAGCTGACGCAGGTGGCGCCGCTGCTGCAGAAGGCCTACCCGTTGGTCGAGAGCGCGAAAGACGACTCGCACCAGGAGCACCGGCAGTCGGTGCTGGCCGATCACGCGGTCTACGTGGAGCAGGACCCGGAGAAGGGCCTGCGCTTGCGCCGCGCCGCATTGCCCGACGACTGGGAATCGGATGCGGATGAGCTGAACGGCCTCGCCTGGTGGTGCTTCGAGCGCCGCGTCCATCTGGCGCAGGCCGAGACGTGGGCCCGCCAGGCGGTCGAGGCCGCGCCCGCGGGGCCCTCGAAGGCCAACGCCCTGGACACGCTGGCCCAGATCCTCCACCTGCGCGGCGAAACGCGCGCAGCGCTCACCCTGATCGAGGAGGCGCTCGAGCTGGATCCGGGCAGCTCATACTTGAAAGAGCAGCGCGACCGCTTCACCGAGATCCTGGAGGGTTCGCCGGAGAACGAAGGCCGGCAGGCGTCGATTTGACCTCACCGACCAGCGGCGTAAAAGCCTACGCCAAGCCCAACAGACGGCCGCCTTGTGTCACCAGCAGGGCGGCCGTCCACGCCAGCAGGAGCTGATAGCCGATGTCGAACCACATCCAGCGTGTGCCCAGCTCGCGGCGTAGGGTGAGGATGGCGGCCACGCAGGGCGTGTAGAGCAGCACGAAGACCATGAAGGCCAGAGCGACCAGCGGCGAGAATCCGCTGCGCGGATCAGCCAGCGCCTGGCGCAGGCCGGTCGACGCGCCGCCGATCTGCTCGCCCGCCTGGTAGAGCACCCCCAGCGTCGAGACGACCACTTCCTTGGCCACGAACCCGGAGACCAGGCTGACGCCCATGCGCCAGTCGAAGCCCAACGGCGTCAGCACCGGCTCGATGGCCCGCCCCATCCGGCCGATGATGCTGTACTCCAGCACCTCCGACTGCTCCGCTTGCACCGCCGCGATCTGCGCCGGCGTGGCCGTGGCCGGATCGATCCGCTCGGCGCGCGCGGCGATGCGACCCGCCTGTGGATGGCGCGGGAATGCGCCCAGCACCCACAAGACGATCGACGCGACGAGGATCACCCCGCCCATCTTCCTCAGATAGTGGCGCGAGCGCGCCCACATGTGGGTCAGCAGCCCCCGCAGCGTCGGCCACCGGTAGGGCGGCAGCTCCATGACGAACCCCACCTGGTCGGCCTTGAGCAGCGTGCGGCTGAAGATCGCCCCCACCCCCAGCGCGACGAGCACGCCCAGCAGGTAGATGCTCAGCACCACGTTCCCGGCCTGGGCCCCGAAGAAGGCGCCCGCCAGCAGCACGTAGACCGGCAGCCGGGCCGAGCAGGACATGTGCGGAATCAGGAGTGAGGTGAGCACCCGATCGCGGTGCGACTCGAGCGAGCGCGTGGCCATGATCGCCGGCACCGTGCAGCCGAACCCGGTCAGCATGGGAATGAACGACTTGCCGTGCAGGCCGAACAGGTGCATCACCCGGTCCATGATGAACGCGATGCGCGCCATGTAGCCGGTGTCTTCCAGGAGCGCGATGCCCAGGAACAGGATCATGATGTTGGGCAAGAAGGTGGCCACCGCTCCCACGCCGCCGATGACGCCCTCTACCATCAGGTCGCGCAGCCATCCGGCCGGCATCACCGATGTGACCAATCCCCCCAGCGCATCCATGAGCTGCTCGATCCAGGCCATCGGATAGGCGCCCAGGGTGAAGGTGCCGTTGAAGAGGACCCACATGAAGAGGATGAAGATCGGCAGGCCCAGGTACCGGTGCGTCAGGATGCTGTCGAGCTCGCGCGACAAGCGCATCCGGTCGAGGGGGCGGCGGCGCTGGGTCTCGCGCAGGAGACCGTCGATGAAGCCGTAGCGGCCTTCGCTGATCACGCGCGAGGGCTCCATGCCCGTGGCGTGTTGCACGTGCGCCCGCGCGGCCTCGGCCTCGACCAGGATCGGCTTCAGGTCGGGCAGCCGGTTGTGCACGACCTCGACCATGTGGGGATCGCCCTCGAGCAGCTTGGTCGCCAGATAGCGGCTCGGGATCCACAGCCCCCCGCCCGCGGTCTCGTCGATCCGGCGCGTCAGCCTCTGGATCACGTTCTCCACCTGCGTGCCGATCGAGATCGGCACGTGACGGTGGCGCTCGCTGCGCCCTTCCACGATCCGGATCACCGCGGCGAGCAGCTCCTCGCGGCCGCGGCCGCGGTGGCCGATCGAAGTGGCCACCGGGGTTCCCAGCAACGCGCCGAAGCGCTCGATGTCGAGCTGGGCCCCGGAGGCGGTGTACTCGTCCCACATGTTGAGATCGACGATCAGGTCCGCGCCCATCTCGAGGAGCTGGGTCGTGAGGTAGAGGTTGCGCTCCAGGTTGGCGGCATCGACGACATTGATGATGACGTCGGGGCGCTCCTCCAGGATGTACTCGCGGGCCACGCGCTCTTCGATCGAGTACGAGGTCAACGAGTAGGTGCCGGGCAGATCGATCACCTCGAAGCGGTAGCCGGCGTACTGCACGCGGCCGACCTTGCGCTCCACGGTGACACCGGGCCAGTTGCCGACCTGCTGCTGCATCCCGGTCAGCAGGTTGAAGACCGAGGTCTTGCCGGAGTTCGGGTTGCCGGCCAAGGCGACGCGGATGATGCGGGTATCGGGATTCATCCGGGCGGATCCTACCTGGAGGACTTGCGGCCCAGGCCGAAGCGGCGTCCGGCGCCGGGGCCTCGTCCGCCTCCTGCGCCACGAGCCCCGGGACCACCGCGTCCGCCCCGACCGGGATGCGGCCCGCGGCCGTGGGGGCCGCGGCGTCCCCACCCACCCCAACGGCCGCAGGGAATCGTGGCCGCGCGCACGCGATCCACGTGCACCTGGCGCGCGTCTTCGCGACGCAGGCTCAGATGGGTGCAGTCGAGCCGGTATTCGATCGGATCGGCCAGGGGGGCCTGCTTGATGATCTCGACCTCGACGCCCTCGCGCAGTCCCATGTTGCGCAGCCGCTCGCGAAACGAGGCCTGCCCGTCGAGCCGCACGATTCGGGCGACGCTGCCAGGAGGCACCTCGGAGAGAGGAACTTCGACACCCCTCGGTCCACGACTGTGCTCGGGTTCATTCATCCGCTGGCCTCTTCCTGATCTTGGCCCACATCCACGAAGACCGCCTCGGCCTCGTGGGGGTCCAGTTCGAGCTCGCGACCCTGGAGCTCCACCACCGTCCTGCGGCCGGACGCATCCTGCCGTAGCTTGGTGATGCGCGTCCCGGGGAGGAATCCCCTGCGCGTCAGCCTCGTGCGCAGCTGCTCGTCGGCGCGCAGTCGCGCTACTTCGCCCGAACAGCCGACGCACAATTCGCCCACCGCTTGCAGCACGCGGTCCCCGCGCTGGGGAATGGGCTGCCCTCCGGAACCGGGCTGGCAGGGCGAATCGGCGCATTCGGTCAGCACGGTCTGCGGACTGCTGAAACACTCCCGGAAACGGGTGAGGAAATCTGGGTCCACGCCGGGACAGGTCTCCAGGTATTCCACGAAGGCCGCCAGTCGCTCCACCGTCGGCGGGGAGAGATGGTGCTCCAGGCCACAGGCGTCCTGTTCGGCGACGGCGGCGGGGACACCGAGAATCTCCACCAGGAACCGTCGCAGGAAGCGATGGCGGCTCGCCACGCGGCCCGCGATCGCCGCGCCGCGGTCGGTCAGCACCGCGAACTCGCGCGCCTCGTAGACAATCAGTCCGCGCTCGGCCAACCGCTTCAGCGCAGCGGTGACCGTCGGCATGCGTACCGATTTCTCCCGGGCGATGTCGCGCACCCGCACCACCTGATGCTCCAGCGAGAGCCGGAGGATGATCTCCAGATAATCCTCGAGCGTCTCGCTGAGCGCAGTGGACGCAGGGGTCTTGGGTTTGGTAGACACTGCAACCTCTGTTAGATACCTCTAACACATGAGTATCGGCCATTCTCCCAACCACATCAACCCTCAGGTTGTGCGTATCCCCCAGGTTGTGGGTCTGGGACAAGGGATGGATGCCCGTTAACACACTGTAGCCGTAGCATTTAGATCAAAAGCGCCCATTTCGGGGAGATGGCGGTCCAAGCGACGGCCCTCCACCACGCTCCGGAACCGGATCCCGCGCTCCGGAACCGGATCCCGCTCTCCCATCCCCCCGACCCACGCGCGTGCAGACCAGGGGAGCGGATCGCCGCGCCCTGCGATCGCGCCGCACCCCGACCGCCGCCCGCCCCCTTGTCACTCGGCCCCCGAGGCCTGATAGTCTGTCCTGCTCGCAGCCCGAGGCCACGCGTGCGGGCCGGTCAGACCAGGATGTCCAGGAAGGGTCCAAGCGTGCCGACGCCCGAGAAGGCCACCCCACGTCCCAGGCGACGCCATCGCTGGCTGAAGGCCGGCGGTCTGCTTCTCCTCCTCACGATCGCGGGCTGGCTGGCGTGGACCCACGCCCCGTCCGTGTTCCTGGATCGGGAGGCACTGTTGGACTACCTGCAGCGGCAGGGGTCCCGCGCCCCCTTGGTGCTGATGGCGTTGCAGGCCGCGCAGGTGGTGTTGGCTCCCATTCCCGGTCATCTGCTCGCGGCGGTGAGCGGCTTCGCGTTCGGACCGTGGCGTGGAACGCTTTACACCGCCGTCGGCGTCGGTGTGGGCGGCAGCCTCGTGATGGTGCTGTCGCGCCTGGCCGGCCGCCCACTGGTGGAGCGGCTGGCCCCGCAGGATGCGCTTCTGCGCGTCGACCACTGGGCGGCGCGCCGGGGACCGATCTTCTTCTTCCTGTTCTTCATGTTGCCCTTCCTGCCCGACGACCTGGCCTGTTTCGCGGTCGGACTGAGTTCCCTGCCGCTTCTGCCGATGCTAGGCTTGGTCATCCTGGCGCGACTCCCGGGACACTTCGCGGCGGCCTGGATCGGCGCGACCGCGACGGGGCTGCACTGGATCTGGTGGGTGGCGTTCGTCGGCATCGCGGGCTTGCTCTTCGGCGCCTACTGGCGCCATCGGGCACGGATCGAGTCCTGGCTGTTGAAACGGCTCGAGAGCTCCGATCGGCAACGCTCGAGCAGAGGAGATTCGGCATGACGCACGATCACATTAGCATCTACAGCACGTTTCCCGACCGCGAAGCGGCCCGGACCGCCGCCCGCGCGCTGGTGACCGAGGGGCTGGTCGCCTGCGCCAACATCATGCCGATCGATTCGATCTACCGCTGGGAAGGCGCGGTCGAGGAGAGTCCGGAGGTTGCCGTGCTGCTCAAGACCCGCCGCACTTTCTACCACCGCGTGGAGGCGCGCCTGCGCGAGCTGCACACCTACGACGTCCCGGCCATCGTCGCCTACCCCATCCTGGGCGGACTGACCGCGTACCTGGATTGGATCGCGGACGCCACGCAAGGTGGCAAGGCGCAGCCCGGCCCCGAGAGCCTCCCCTGATGGCGACGCGACCGTCGGTCTGCGGGGCCGTTTGGCTGGGCGCCGCCATCGGCGACCTGCGGCGCCGGCTGCAGCCGGGAACCGCCGCGGCGGTGGAGCACAATCTGATGCATCTCGGATTGGCGGGCGACGATCCGCGGCTCGCCGCGCGCGCCGTCTTTCGCGCGTTCGGCCTCTTTCTGGTGGAGCTGCTCTGTGGGCTCGCCGTCCCGCCGCGGCGGATCGCGCGCGGATGGCGGATTCACGGCGCGCACCACCTCGAGCGCCTGAACCGCCGACCGCGGGGCTGGATCCTCGCGGGCGCCCACACCGGGAATTGGGAGCACCTGGGATGTCTGGCGGCCGAGCTGGGACGGCCGATCGTGGCGCCCACGGGCACCCAGTTTCACCCCCTGCTGTCCGGCATCTACAAGAAGGTCAAGGCCGCCCGCGGCGTGCACTCGGCGCCCACGCAATCGGGCTGGCGAGGACTGGTTCGGGCTCTCGACCGCGGGGCGCTGGTGGCCCTGCCCCTGGACGGCGGGTCCTACGCGCGCGGCGCGCACGTCCGGCTGCGCGGCCAGCCCGTGCGCCTGGCCGCCGGCGCCGCACGGCTGGCGCGGATGAGCGGGTGCCCCATCCTGCCGGTCTTCTCGCGCCGCACGGCTTTCATGCGCCAAACCGTCTGGGTTCATCCCCCGATCTTCCCCCCCGCGTGCGATCCCGCCCCGTCGGCGCGGCCCGCGGGTGGAAGCGCCCCGAACGACCGGCCTGGGGGCAGACACGCCCCGGCCGACCCGGCCACCGGCAATGTCGCCAGCTCCGCCGGGAACCGGCCCCGTGATGGCGTTGTGGGAAGTTCCGACCGAGGCTCGGGTCCTGTCCCCAACCCGCGGCGGCATCGCCGGACCCAGGAGTGCGACCTGGCTCAGCGGCTGGCCGATCTGCTCGGGGAGCACCTCGAAGCCGCGGCCGACCAGTGGTGCATCTTTCGGCCGCTCGAGGGAGGGGCCCCGGACGCCGAGCCGTGAAGCCGGCGGGCCCGGACGTCGAGCCATGAAGCTGGCAGACCCGGTGCCGATCTTGTACCCTAGACGGGTGATGGGACCCGAGGCGCGACGCGCGGCAGGCGCGGACGGCCTCGGGTCTCGCGACGACATCCACCGGACCGATCGGGCCCGACCCCGCATCGGGCCATCGCCGCAGGAGGATGCAGCAAACCGTGTGGGTCCTGGGCATCTCGTGCTTCTATCACGATAGCGCGGCGGCGCTGGTGCGCGACGGCGAGATCGTCGCCGCCGCCCAAGAGGAACGCTTCACGCGCAAGAAGCACGACATGAGCTTCCCTCGTCACGCCGTGCGCTACTGCCTCCGGGAAGCGGGTCTGCGTCCCGGGCAGCTCGACGTGGTCGTCTTCTACGAGAAGCCCTTCATCAAGTTCGAGCGCATCCTGACGACCTACCTCACCTACGCGCCGCGCGGCTTCCCGTCGTTCCTGATGGCCATGCCGCTCTGGCTGAAGCAGAAGCTCTGGATGAAGGATCTGATCCACCGCGAGCTGGAGGGCTACGAGGGCAAGATCCTCTTCCCCGAGCACCACGAATCCCACGCCGCCTCGGCGTTCCTTCCTTCGCCCTATGCCGAGGCCGCCATCCTCACGCTGGACGGCGCCGGCGAGTGGACGACGACCACGATGGGCGAAGGGCGCGCGAACGACGTGCACATCCACGGCGAGATCCACTTCCCCCACTCCCTGGGCTTGCTCTACTCGGCCTTCACCTACTTCACGGGGTTCAAGGTCAACTCGGCCGAGTACAAGGTGATGGGGTTGGCGCCCTACGGCGAGCCCAAGTACGTCGATGCGATCCTGAACGAGCTGATGGACCTGAAGGAGGACGGCTCGTTCCGCATGAACATGGACTACTTCGACTACTGCGCCGGGCTGAAGATGACCTCCGAGAAGTTCACCCGGCTCTTCGGCGGCCCCCCGCGGAAGCCCGAGTCGCCCCTGACCCAGCGCGAGATGGACCTGGCCCGCTCGGTGCAGGTGGTGACCGAGGAGGCGGTGCTGCGCATGGCGCGCCACCTGCACGGGCTCACGGGCCAGAAGAACCTCTGCCTGGCCGGCGGGGTGGCGCTCAACTGCGTGGCCAACGGCCGCGTGTTGCGCGAGGGCCCCTTCGAGGACATCTGGATCCAGCCCGCGGCCGGCGACGCCGGCGGCGCGCTGGGCGCGGCGCTCCTGGGCTGGTACCGCTACGGCCAGAACCCGCGCCGCGTGAACGGCGGTCGTGACCAGCAGCGGGCCAGCTACCTGGGCCCCGGCTACAGCGATGATGAGATCGAGCGCTTCCTGGAACGCAACGAGTTGCCCTACACGCGCCTCTCGCGCGAGGAGCTGCCCGAGCGCGTCGCGCAGCTCATCGAGGAGCAGAACGTGGTCGGTTGGTTCCAGGGACGCATGGAGTACGGCCCCCGTGCGCTCGGCTCGCGCAGCATCCTGGGCGACCCGCGCTCCCCCAAGATGCAGTCGGTGATGAATCTGAAGATCAAGTACCGGGAGTCGTTTCGTCCTTTCGCCCCCTCGACGCTGGTCGACCACGCGCCGGAGGTGTTCGAGATCGACCGGCCCAGCCCCTACATGCTGCTCGTCGCGCCCGTGAAGACCGACCGGCGCATCGAGATGACCGACGAGCAGAAGCGACTCTTCGGCATCGACAAGCTGAACATCTCGCGCTCCGATGTGCCCGCCATCACCCACATCGACTACACGGCCCGTCTGCAGACGGTCTCGAAGAGCGACAACCCGCTCTACTACGACGTGATCGAGGCCTTCCGGCGCCGCACCGGCGTCCCGCTGGTCATCAACACGTCGTTCAACGTGCGCGGGGAGCCGATCGTCTGTTCGCCCGAGGACGCGTTCAAGTGTTTCATGCGCACCGAGATGGACTATCTGGTCTTGGGTCCGTTCCTGCTGGACAAGCGCGAGCAGCCCAAGCGGCACGATCGGCTCGACTGGCATCAGGAGTTCGAACTTGACTGATCCGCGGACACCCACGGGCGCACCGGGCGCGTCCGGACCGACACCGTTACCCGTCGCGCACGCGGCCGAGCGCCGGCACCTGCGCCGATTCGGTCTGACGGTGGGCATCGCCTTCTTCATCCTGACCGCGTTCCTGCTCTGGAAGGACCGCCCGGCCTGGCCCTACACCGCCGGGGCGGGCGGCTTGTTGATGGTCTTGGGCCTGGTCGTGCCCGCCGTTCTGCGGCCGGTCGAGCGCATCTGGATGAAGGCCGCGGGCTACATGGGCTGGTTCATGACCCGGGTGATTCTGGGCATCGTTTTCCTGTTGGTCTTCACGCCGGCAGGCCTGATCATGAGGGTCCTGAGGAAGGACCCCATGAAGCTGCGCGTCGATCCACAGGCCCCCAGCTACTGGGAGCCGCGCACGGACCAGGACCACAGTCCGGAGCGAATGGAGCGCATGTTCTAGTCTTGCGGGAGGGAGTCGATGGGCAAGGCCAGCATTCTGAGAGAGCTGTGGCTCTTCATGAAGGTCCGCAAGAAGTGGTGGTTGGGTCCGGTGATCCTGATCCTGGTGCTGCTCAGCCTCTTGATCGTCTTCGCGGAGGGCTCGGCGCTGGCGCCGTTCATCTACGCGCTCTTCTAGGCCCGGGGCGCGCATGGGGGCCGCGGGCCCCGCGCGCGCGCATCCGCAACACCATGGGCATCGCATGAAGGCAACACCCCCCACATCCACGGGCGCGCCACGCACCTCCGTGGGCGCGAAGCTGGGCCTGGTCGGTCTGGGCATTCTCCTGCTGGTGATGGTGTTGTTGCTGGCCGAGGGGATCCTGGCCCTGGCCGGCTACGGTCCGCCGCGCAAGCTCTTCGTGCGCCGCGACGCCGGCGGTGAGCAGATCTATCAGCTCAACCGGGAGATCAGCGAGCTCTTCTTCCCGAGCTGGGCCACCAAGCCCCCCGGCTACGAGCACTTTCCGGTCAAGAAGGGGCACGACACCTACCGCATCATGGCCACCGGGGCCTCCTCGACCATGGGCGATCCGTTCGGTCCGCAGACCGCGTTCCCCGAGCTGCTGGGCCACATGCTGCGCGACGTGGCGCCCGAGCGTTCCTACGAGGTCGTCAACTGTGCCGTGATCGCGATCTCCAGCCTCGACGTGCTGTTGCTGCACAAGGAAACGCTCGGCTACAAACCCGACGCCGTCTTGATCTACACCGGCCACAATGAAGCCTACGGCGCCGACGGGATCGACACCCCCGTCCAGCGCTCCTTCTCCTCGCGCGGCGCCGCCAAGCTCTGGCTCTGGTTCCGAAACATCCGGCTGGTGCGCTTGCTGCGCGAGGCCTTCGGCGGGCTGTTCTCGGGAGGCGGGTCCGGGCAGCCGCCCGAAGAGGGGTTCGGGATGTGGCTGATGCGCGACCGGCTCGTGCCGGCCTGCGGCGAGAAGCACGCGCGCATGCTGGACTACTACCGGGCCAACCTGGTCGAAATGCTGAAAACGTCGCGGGCCGCCGGCGTGGACGTGATCCTCTGCACGCTGATCAGCAACCTGCGCGACCAGTCGCCGATGGGCTCGGTGCACGGCTGCGATTTCGACGCCGCGCAGGACGCGGCCTGGCAAGCCGCCTTCGATCGCGCCAAGGCCCGCATGGCGGCCGCAGACTGGGCCGGCGCGCGCGAGGAGCTCCAGGCGTGTCGCGAGCTCGATCCCGAGTACGCTGAGGTCCGCTTCCGCCTGGGCCGCTGCCTCGATGCGCTCGGCGATTCGGCCGCGGCGTTCGAGGAATACCAGGCCGCGCGCGACTTCGACGCGATCCACTTCCGGGCCTGCAGCGCGCAGAACGAGATCATCCGCCAGGTGGCCCGCGAATGGGACACCGGCGGGCGCCACCGGGTGGTCCTCGTGGACCTGGAGCGGATGCTCCTGGAAGCCTATCCGTACGGTCCCGGCCACCGGGTCTTCACCGAGCACGTCCACCCCTATCCCGCCGGCCACGCCTGGATGGCTCAGGCGATCGCCCGCCGCCTGTCTGAAAGCGAACTGGCCGCCGAGTTGGGCGCCTGGGACCTTGCCGGCTTGGCCGCCCCGCGCGAATACGTCGACCGGGTGGGGATGAGCGCGTTGGACGTATCGGCCGGCCTCTACCTGACCGACCTGCACAAGCTGGCCAAGTGGCCGTTCACCGGCTGCTACGAGAACGGGCGCGCCCGCGAGCGGATCCAGGATCAGATCCGGGCGCTGCGCCAGCAGCTCAATCCCAGCGAGCTGGCCGTCTTCGAAGCCATCCCCACCGACCGCACCGGGGACCTGTACGATTTTGGCAAGCGCCATTACTACCTCTTCACCCAGTACCGCGCCCAGCGTATGGGCCCCCAGGCGCTGCGCGAGATCGCCATCGCCCGCAGCTACTGGTGGCCCGAGGCGTTTCTGGAGGTCGACCTGGCGCAGATCCTGGTGGGTCTGGGTCAGCTCGACGAAGCGGCCCGGCACCTGCAGCGCGCCCGCGCGCTCGACCCCGACTACGCGCCTGCGCACTTCGTGGCCGGAGCGCTGCACCACTCGCGCGGCGAGCTGGATCTCGCCCGGCGCGAGTTCCAGGCCTACCTGCGGGCCGCGCCGCAGGGACCGTACGCCGGCGCGGCGGCCCGGGCGCTGGAGGTGCTGAGCCGGGCGAGGCGGTAGCGGGCCGGGCGCAGCCAAGCAACTCTTCGCCGGGTCTCCACGTAGGGCCTGATCGAAACGTCGTGGGCAATCAGGGCTCGCGCTCCCCCCCTCCGAGAATCCCTGTCGAACCAGGCCAACGCCAAGGAGACCGATTCCATGCGCAAGCGTGTATGTCCCAACCGCGCCGTCTTGGCGCTCGTCACCTTCAGCCTCGCCTCCCCAATCGCACTCGGAACGCCACGGGCCGAGTGCCTCGATTACGAGACCTACATCCACTGGACCGGATGCGTGCTCACGCCAGGCACCTCGTGGGACGTGGCCGTCGATGGAGATTTCGCCTACGTGGCCGAGAACCCGGGCGGATTGAAGATCGTGCGGATCACCGATCCAGAGCACCCCGAAGTGGTCGGCGAGGCCGCCACGGGCAGCGCCACCGGAGTGGCGGTCTCGGGGTCGCACGCCTATGTCTGCGCGGGCGCCAACGGTCTCCTCGTCGTCGATGTGCAGAACCCCGGCGCGCCCCAGGTCGTGGCGACCGCAACCGGAACGACCTCGGCTTATGACGTCGCCGTCTGTGGCGCCTACGCCTACGTCGCCGCGGCCGCCGGCGGGGTCAAGGTCGTCGATGTGAGCACGCCGACCAGTCCGCAGTGCATCGCCACCCTTTCCTCACCGGGCAACGCGCACGGAATTGTGGTCAGCGGCGCCACCCTCTATGTGGCCTGCGCTGATCGAGGGCTCTTCATCGTCGACGTATCCGATCCGCACGCGCCCGAGGGCATCGGCGCGCTCGAGACCCCGGGCTATTCCCTCGGGATCTGCATCGAAGGTCTGTTCGTCTACCTCGCCGCAGGCGCCGAAGGCGTTCAGGTCGTCGACGTCTCCAACCCGCGCCATCCGAGATCGCACGGGGAATGGATCACGACCGAGTTCGCCGTATCCGTGGTCGTCGCGGGCGATCGCCTCTGGGTGGGGGAAGGCGTCGGGGTGGATCTGCTGGATGTGACCGATCCGGCCGCGCCCGTCTTCGTGGGGCTCGTGCCCATCGTGGCCCAGAGCCGCGGGCTGGCCCTGGCAAACGGGCACCTCTACTCCGCCAGCCGGCAGGCCGGCTTGCATGTCATCGACGTGGCGGGCGCCGACTTTGCTCCCTTGGCCGGGCGCACCGCCTTCGCGGGTTTCGCGAACGACATCGTGGTGAGCGGCGATCACGCCTACGTGACGGTGGATGACCTTGGACTGCAGGTGGTCGATCTCTCCGACCCTCAACAGCCGCTTCCCGGGACCGTCGTCGACACGCCCGGCAACGCCTGGGGGATCGACCAGAGTGGCAACCATCTCTTCGTGGCCGATCGCAGCGGCGGGCTCCAGGTGGTGGACATCTCCGACCCGGCCCAACCGACGCTTGTGGGCCAGCTTCCAACCAGTCCCATGCTCTGCTACGACCTCGCGGTGCAGGGCGACCACGCCTACCTCGGTCTGCACGAGCAGGGAACCTCGGATCATTGGCTCCTGGTCGTCGAACTCTCGGAGCCCTCCGCACCCGTGGCGCGGGAAGCCGCCCGGCTGCCGGATCTGCCGCTCGGTGTGGATGTCGCGGGCACCTACGTCTACGTCGCCGATGATGCCGACGGCCTGCAGGTCGTCGATGTCTCCGATCCCTGGAATCCGCTGGTGGTCGGGCAGGCGGCCGTGCCCGGCATGGCATACGGCGTGTGCGTCCGCGAGCCCTACGCCTACATCGCCGACAACGCCTTCGGTCTGGTGGTCGTCGACATCTCCGATCCCACGCACCCCGCCGTTGTCGCGGAGCTGGCGACATCGGGCAACGCGCGCAAGATCGTCCTCGCGGGAACGCTCGCCTACGTGGCCGATCAGCGCGCCGGCCTTCAGGTGGTGGACATCGCCGACCCGCTCGCGCCGCGGATCATCGGCAACGTCGCTCTTCCCGACTGGGCGTACGGTGTGGCCGCCGAGGGCGACTGGGTCAGCCTGGCGATCGGTGAGGGCGGACTGCAGATCGCATCGCTCCAGTGCGATGCGGGGGCAGGCGTCGACCCAGCGTCGTCAGGCGCAGCAGCGCAGGAGCTCGCCTGGAGGACGCCGACGATCCTGTCCGCCGGCGACATCCACCTGGCGCTCCCCCGCGCGGGAACGGTGCGCCTCGCCGTGCACGACATCTGCGGCCGCCGACTGCGCGTGCTGCTCGATGGGCCGCTCCCGGCCGGGCAGCATCGCGTGCACTGGGACGGCCGCGACCGGTTCGGGCGATTCGTTCCAGCCGGCCGGTACTACCTCGCGCTGCGCGGATCGCTGGGCACGGACAGCCGGAGCGTGATCGTCTCGAAGTGATCCCACGCCCTGCGCGCCCGGCTATCCGTGCTCGTCGCTTCGTCGCGGACCTGGGCGGGTTGGTCGCCGTTGACGCGGCTTCATCGCATCGCGCACTTCGGGCTCCAACCCGCGACCACGCCGCCCGCTCTCGCCGGCGAGATCCACACGGCCGCACGCGAGGGTGACCTGGCCCGCGTCAAGGCGCTCATCGAAGCCGATCCGGAGCTGGTCGACGCACTCGACGAGCGCCAGTGTCGGCCCGTTCACTTCGCGGCCGGCGGCGGCCACGTCGCGGTGCTCGCGTTCCTGGCCGGGCACGGGGCGGCGCTGTCGCCCCAGGACATCGACGGCGACACACCGCTTCACTGGGCGGCGCTCGAGGGCCGGCGCGACGCGATCGACTGGCTGCTCGACCGGGGCGTCCCGATCGACGCCGTGAACCACCGGCACGAGGCGCCGCTGCTCTACGCCGTCAAAGGGCTGCACTACGACGCGGTGGAGCATCTGATCGGCCACGGAGCCGACATCGAGGTCCGCAACGAGTACGATCGCACGCCTCTGCTGTGGACGGTGCGCGAAGGAGGCGACCTGCGCATGGCGCGGATGCTGCTGGGGCTCGGCGCGGATGTCAATGCGCTGGACAAGTTCGGTACGCCGTCGCTCAACCTCGCCGCGTGGCGTGGCTTCGGGACCCTGGTCGACCTGCTCTTGGATCACGGCGCTCAGGTCACGGTGGAAGGACACCAAGGGCAGATGCTGGTGGCGATGTCGATCGCGCGGGGTCTGACGCGCTTGTATCAGAAGCTGGTCGCCGCTGCACTACGCCGCCGCGCGCCGGCGGCCCAGGGTGGTTGCGCTTCTGCTCGACCGCGTCGCCGATCCCGACGCCCGCACCCGCTCGGGCTACTCAGCGCTCAATCTGGCCCGTGACCAAGGCGGCGAAGGTGCGGCGCGCATCCTGCTGGCCCATGGCGTCGCTACCGGTGCCCGGGCGTTTCCGCCCCTGTCGGGCCCCTATCTCGGGCAGTCCTCACCGGGCGAGCGGCCGAAGCCGTTCGCCCTGGACATCGTCGCCGGCCCCTACGAGCAGCACGGCAATATCACCTTCTCGCCCGACGGCCAGCGGGTCTACTTCCTGTCCTCGCGTCCGCTGGTTCCTGGACAGGAGGAGGAGAAGGAAAATGTCTGGATGGTGATGCGCCGCGGGGAGGGCTGGGGCGAGCCCGAACCGCTTCCGCCATGCATCAACCGCTTTGAGCACCACTGGCAGGTATCCGCCGCCGCCAACGGCAATCTCTACTTCCACGGCCGGACGACGACCCAGGAGACGAAAGGCCTCTACCGGGCGCGCTTCGTGAACGGCCGCTACGAGGAGCCCGAGCCCTTGGGAATCGACGAGCTGATGCCCTACGTCGCGCCCGACGAGAGCTACCTGATCACCTTCACGTTCGCCGAGCCGCATGAGCGCAATCTGATTCGCTTCCGCCGCGACGACGGGACCTGGGGCCCTCCGGTCGATCTGACCGCGGCCACCGGCGGCGCCGTCATGGGCACGTGTCCCGTCGTCTCCCCCGATGAACGGTACCTCTTCTTGGTGCGGCCGACCTACGAGAGCGACGACACCTGGTGGGTAGAGGCCGACGTCATCGCGGAGCTGCGGAAGCGCTCTTCCGGCTAGTCCACCGGCGCTTCGCCCCATTGCGCTGATCCCCGCGCGGGGGCCGCTGCGCGCGCGGAACCCGGCCGTGCAGCGGCCCCCGCGCACCCGCCGCCGCGAACCTGCACGCCCTTGCCCGGGTAGTCTCTCTCCGATAGACTTGTCCGTCTCGGCGGCGTCCGCGCGGCCGAGACGGGCTCCCGAGCACGTTCCAAACGAGACTGGAGGTCATGCATGTCCACCATAGGCAAGATTACCGATCTGCTCGGCAACGACGCCGAAACCCTGCTCCGGCACGAGTGCAAGGGCATCCCCAAAGAGATGATCCACCAGCCGGGCCCCGACTTCGTGGACCGGGTCTGGAAGGACAGCGACCGCAATCCCCAAGTCCTGCGTAACATGCAGGCGATCTTCGACCACGGCCGCCTGGGCGGCAGCGGCTACCTGTCGATCCTGCCGGTCGATCAGGGCATCGAGCACTCGGCCGGCGCCAGCTTCGCGCCCAACCCGATCTACTTCGATCCCGAGAGCATCGTGAAGCTGGCCATCGAGGGCGGCTGCAACGCCGTGGCCTCGACCCTGGGGGTCCTGGGCGCGGTGTCGCGCAAGTACGCCCACAAGATCCCCTTCATCGTGAAGCTCAACCACAACGAGCTGCTCACCCACCCCAACACCTACGACCAGATTCTCTTCGCACAGGTGCGCCAGGCCTTCGACCTGGGGGCCGCGGCGGTGGGCGCGACGATCTACTTCGGCTCGGAGAACGCCGATCGGCAGATCGTCGAGATCAGCGAGGCGTTCCAGGAAGCGCACGAGATGGGGCTGGTGACCATTCTGTGGTGCTACCTGCGCAACCCCGCGTTCAAGGTGGGGGGCAAGGACTACCACGCCGCGGCCGACCTGACCGGCCAGGCCAACCACCTGGGCGTGACCATCGAAGCGGACATCATCAAGCAGAAGCAGCCCACGCTCGACGGCGGCTACCGAGCCCTCAATGCCGGCGACCAGAGCTTCGGCAAGTACAGCGACAAGATGTACGACGAGCTCTCCTCCGAGCACCCGATCGACATGACGCGCGTGCAGGTGGCCGGTTGCTATCTGGGCCGCGCGGGGCTGATCAACTCCGGCGGCGCCTCGGGCAAGAACGACCTGGCCCAGGCCGTGCGCACGGCGGTCATCAACAAGCGCGCCGGGGGCACGGGCCTGATCAGCGGCCGCAAGGCGTTCCAGCGGCCGATGGCCGAGGGCGTCGAGCTGCTCGGCGCCATACAGGACGTCTTCCTCGAGCCGGAGATCACGATCGCCTAGCTCGGGGGGCGCAAGCGATCCGAGCGGGAGCAGAACCTCATGGCCCAACGCGTCGACCGGCTCGAGCCCAGGATCCTGTGGCGCCGCTTCGCACAGCTCGCGGAGATTCCGCGCTGCTCGAAGAAGGAGGCGGCCGCAATGGCCTGGATCGAGTCGGTCGCCGCCGACCATGGATGCAAATGCAACCGCGACCGGGTCGGCAACCGGCTCATCTCCGTGCCCGCCACCTCCGGGCTCGAGGGGGCCCCGACGGTCATCCTGCAGGCCCATGTCGACATGGTGTGCGAGAAGACGAGCGACAGCCGGCACGACTTCGAGCGCGATCCCTTGCGGCTGTGCATCCGGGGCGACCGCGTCTCGGCCGAGAACACCACCCTGGGCGCCGACAACGGCATCGGCGTGGCCGCCGCGCTCGCGTTCCTGGATGACCGCGACGCGGCCCATGGCCCCCTGGAGCTGCTCTTCACCGTGGACGAGGAGACCGGTCTGACCGGGGCGCGCCAGATCGAGGCCGGCTTCTTCTCGGGCGACTTCCTGCTCAATCTGGATGCCGAGATCCTGGGGCGATTCACCGTCGGCTCGGCCGGCGGACAGGACACGCACATCACCTTCCCCGCCCCGCGCGAGCCCGCGGCGGATGAAGGAGGGCTCCGCTACTACCGCGTCGTGATCGACGGGCTGCGCGGCGGCCACTCGGGCGGCGACATCGACAAGAACCGCGGCAACAGCATCAAGATCTTGGGCCGCCTGCTGGTGGCCGCGGCGGAAGACGAAGCGGTCGGTGAGCTGCGGCTGGGGGCGGCTTGGGGCGGCAGCAAGCGCAACGCCATTCCCCGCGAGGCCCAGGCGGTCATCGCGGTGCCCGGCGCGGCCGCTTCTGCCTTCGAAGAGATCATGGGCCGCGTGGCGCGACAGGTGCGCGCTCAGCTCGAGGCGACCGACAGCGGCCTGCGCGTCGAGACGGCCGAGCTCAGTGGAGAGGCTCGGGCCAAAGCCGAGCGTGCGGGCCTCTGCTCGCCGGCCGACACGATGCGCTTCCTCCACCTGCTGACCGCGCTGCCGTCGGGCATCGTTGCGATGAGCACCGAGTTGGAGGGGCTGGTCGACACCTCCACCAACATCGGAGTGCTCGTCGATCTGGGCGACGCCTACCAGCTCACCAGCGCCACCCGCTCGGCCACCAGCGCCTCGCTGGCGGCGGTCGTGAGCCAACTACGCGCCGCGGCCAAGCTGGCCGGCGCGGACGTGTCGCACAGTGACGGATACCCCCCTTGGGAGCCGACCTTGGATACCCCGTTGCTCCGCATCGTGGATCGGGTGTACCGTCGCCTCTTCGACGACGAACCGACGTTCGAGGCGATACACGGCGGTCTGGAGTGCGGCCTCCTGCTGGCCGCGCGCCCCGAGCTGCAGGTGGTGGCCTACGGCGCCGAGATTCACGACGCCCACTCCCCCGGAGAGTGGGTGAGCATCTCCTCGGTCCAGCGTTTCTGGGCTTTCACGAGGAGTCTGGTCGAGGAGCTCGCGCGCTGCGGGGCGTGAGGGACTCGATGGGACCCGCGGTGTGAGAGGGGTGGGATGGCCGAGGAGCCCAAGCCGGACCGCGAACCGGCCGAGCCCGCGTGTGAACGGCGCGCGCTGACCCGAGGGGTGCCCTTCGGTAGGCTGCGTGTCCGGCTCGGCGAGCGCACCAGCCTCATCCTGCTCGCCCTGCTGATCGGCATCACCGCCGGGTTCGGCGCCGTCTTCTTCCGCTGGTTGATCGGCACCTTCCAGGATCTGGCCTGGGGCGCCGGCGGCTCGCCGCTGGAGAAGATCGTCCGGTCCCCCTGGTATATGCGGATCACGGTGCCCGCCGCCGGGGGCCTGCTGGTCGGACTGATCACCCACTACCTGGCCCCGGAGGCCAAGGGCCACGGCGTGCCCGAGGTGATGAACGCGGTGGCGCGGGTGGGCGGAGTGATCCGGCCCGTCGTCGCGGTCGCCAAGTCGCTCGCCTCGGCGGTCTGCATCGCCACGGGCGGATCGGTGGGACGCGAAGGGCCGATCGTGCAGATCGGCTCGGCCATCGGCTCGACGATCGGCCAGGTGCTGCGCCTCTCCACGCGGCGCATCCGCACGTGTGTGGGGTGCGGCGCGGCGGCCGGCATCGCGGCCACCTTCAATGCGCCCATCGCGGGCGCCTTTTTCGCCACCGAGGTGATCCTGGGCGAGTTCAGTCCCGGCGCCTTCGGATCGGTGGTGGTCAGCTCGGTGAGCGCCACCGTCATCGCGCGATCGTTGCTGGGGGACGTGCCCGCGTTCGAGATCCCCACCTACGCCATCCTGCATCCGGCCGAGATCTTCACCTACGGGGTGCTCGGATTGCTGGCCGGCGTGGCCGGCGTTCTCTTCGTCCAGATCCTCTACTACTCCGAGGAGTTCTTCGAGCGCATGAAGCGGGTCCCGTTTGTGGTGCAGCCGGTGATCGGCGGCATCGGCATCGGACTGATCGGACTGGTCCTGCCGGAGGTGATGGGCGTCGGCTACGACACGATCACCGATGCGCTTCACGGGCGGCTCGGCCTGTGGATGCTGGGAGCCGTCCTGGGCGCCAAGCTGGTGGCCACCAGCTTCACGCTGGGCTCGGGGGGATCCGGCGGCGTGTTCGCGCCGTCGCTCTTCATGGGCGCGGCCCTGGGCGGCCTGGTGGGCCACGTGGCGCAGAGCGTCTTCCCCTTCGCGATGGCCTCGCCCGGCGCGTACGCGGTGGTCGGCATGGGCGCCATGGTGGCCGCGGCCACCCACGCCCCGATCACCGCCATCCTGATCATCTTCGAGATGACCGGCGACTACCGCGTGATCCTGGGGCTGATGATCTCCTGCATCCTGGGCACGCTTGTGGCCCAGCGCCTGCGGCGCGAGTCGATCTACACCATCAAGCTGATGCGCCGTGGCATCGACCTGCACGCCGGCCACGAGATAAACGTGCTGCGCAAAATGTACGTGCGCGATATCATGCGCCGCGATCTGGACATCGTCCCGCAATCGGCCAACATCATGCAGCTCTACGACCGGTTGGTGCGCTCGCCGCACTACGAGTTCTTCGTCGTCGACGAGCATCAGAACCTCGTGGGCGTCGTCAGCGTGGATGACCTGCGCCAGTCGCTGCCGCACATCGAAGCCCTCAAGCACGTGGTGATCGCGCAGGACCTGATCGGCGGCGCGCTGCTCTTCGTGCGCGATGACGACACCCTCGACTGCGCGATGCGCCAGTTCGAGAAGCAGATGTTCGAGGAGCTGCCGGTCCTGCCGTCCGGTGATTCGATGGTGCCGATCGGCACCGTGCACCGCGGAGACGTCATCAAGGCCTACAACAAAGAGATCCTCAAGGTCGACCTGGCCGGCTCACTGTCGGCGCGGATCCACACCGCCTCGCGCAACCGCACGTGGGAGACGGTGGGCGGCTATGTGCTGGCAGAGACCGAAGCGCCACCCCACCTGTGCGGCCGGCCGCTCGCGTCGCTGAAGCTGAGGCAGGAGCGGGGCATCCAGATCATCTTGATCGATCGCACCGGGGAATCGGGCGACAGCCGGTTCGCCTTTCCCATGCGGGACTCGGTGCTGCGGCCGGCCGATCGCATCATCGTTTTCGGCCGGCGCGAGAACGTGGACGATCTCCTGCGCTGAGATCGCGCTCGCCATCCCGGAACGCACGGCGGGTTCTGGTCCCGGGCCCTTCCGAGGACCGTCTGTCGGCGTCGTCTACGCTTCCACAGACCCTGCGGCGAGCTCTTCGGGAGGAAGCTCATCGATCAGGGCATGCATGTAGTCGACCGCCTCGGCCTCCCCTTCCTCCGGCGCCCAGGGTGCAAACGTCTTGTCCGTGTGCGGGTCGTAAGGGCCGTTCTTGCCCTCGAACACGACGGTGTCGGGCCGCAGTGCGAAGAAGGTGTGCCAGACACCGGGCCGCACATCGACGCCTACGGCGTCCAATCCAGGACCCAATCGCCGGGCCTCGTGCAAGGTCCCGTCCGGATCGAAGCGGAAAAAGCCCACCTGTCCCTGCAGCACGATGAAGGACTCGGCCTTGGGCGGCTCCCGGTGGCAATGGGGCCGGATGTAGGACCCGGGCTGCACCACGTTCAGGAATCGCTGGTAGACCTCGTCGAGCCGGTGGAAGTTGAAGTTCGTGCGCCCCCGCGGATGGGCCCCGGCTTCGCGACACAGGCGACGCATCAGATCCCGGCTCAGGTAGACCACCGGCTCACGCTGCGGGTCGTTCGAATCGGGCTGGTTCATGTCCATCGGTCCTCCCCGGGGAGCGCTTGCGTCTCCCGACGCCACCGTAGACGGCTGGTCTCTCAGATTCAATCTTGTTGCAATAAATGGCCGCGTAGCTTACGCCCCCACTCCTGTCCGCATGCAAGCATCGATTCCCTATGCAACAGAAATACATACAGCTACAGTCCCAAGCTCGACCGTTCTGGCTACCGGAAAAAAACTAGGCATGGACAGTGGGGTGTAAAGAATGTTAACATTGCGGTGAGCGTCGGCAACAAGGCGATACGACGACGAATCGACGCTGCCTACTCCGACCGGCACAAAGAGCACCGGAGCGTGTGATTCCTTGGCGGGTCCGGCGGAGACATCCGCCCGCGCACCTCCGGAGCCATAGGCATACTCGGATCCTCGGCGGGACCGCGTGGTCCGAGCCCAACGGTTGAGCTGGCCCGAGGGACGTCTATCGGGACGACGCCTCCGCTCTGGAACGGCGCAGGTAGCGAGGGGCAACCCGGTTATCCCTACAGGCTGGGGGGCGGTCACTTCGGTGGCCGCCCTATTCGTATCTACCCCTCGAAACAAGGCCGGTTTCCCCCTCCGAGCTCCCGGAAGCGTCCTCTAGGATTCGAGCGAACGTCCCAGTCGCTTCTCCAGCGATTCGATCTTACTCTGCAGGCGGCCGCTGCGTCCGCGGCGCCAGTCGATCTTGATCGCCACCGAGATGCGTTCGCAATCCTGGCTCATCCGCTGGTGACATTGCGTGACCAGATTCAACACCTCGTCCCACGTGCCCTCGATCACCGTGCCCATCGGATTCAGGCGATAGGGCAGCCCCGACCGGTCGATGATGTCGAGACTGCGCGAGACGTACGCGCCCACCGAGGCCCCCTTGTCGAGCGGCGTCATGGAGAACTCCAGCAACGCCTCGCGCACGGGCGTTGGCGCTCCGGGCGGCGTGGACCCAGACGGCTGCGTGTCTGACATGCGTCTCTCCTTTCACGGTGAATCCGGGCGGTCCGGGCCCGGAAGCAGATGGTCACACACCTCGAGAATGTGGAGCAGGCGGATACCTCGCCGGGCCAACCGGCCCTGGAGCTGGATCCGGCATCCGGGATCGGCCGTCACGACGATCGGGGCGCCGCCGGCAGCCAGCAGGTCGGCCTTGCGCTCCCCCAGTGCATGGGACGCGGCCGGTTGCAGCAGGCCGTGGAGCCCCGCGCCGCCGCAGCAGAGATCCCCTTCGGGAGGCGGCGGCCGGCATGCGAGGCCCAGCCGATCGAGGAGCGATGGGAGGACGCCCGCCAGACCCTGGACGTGCTGCTGGTGGCAGGGCGTCTGGACCACCATCTGCGGCTCGCCTCCGGCCGCCGCAGCGGGAGGCGACGGCGGCCGCCCCGCGGCGGCGGGCCGAAGCCGGGCCGTGATGAAGTCGGTCGCGTCCTGCACGCGCGCCGAGAACCGCTGGGCCCGTTCGGCGTACTCCGCGTCCTCGCGTAGCAGCAGCGCGTACTCGCGCAGCGAGGCCGCGCAGCCGCCCGCATCCGCCAGGATGATTCCACCGCCCGCCGCCTCGAACGCGTCGATGTTCCGGCGCGCGAGCTCCCGCGCATCCTCGAGCAGTCCTACCTGCCGGTACGCCATGCCGCAGCAGAATTGCCGGCGGGGTGTCTCCCACGTCATCCCCAGCTTGCTCAACACCGACAGCAGCGCAGCGGATGTCTTCGGATAGAGGGCCCTCGTCACACACCCCGTGAAGAGCAACACGCTTGGCGTGCGCTCACCCGGCGGCGGCGCCGAAACCGCAGGGGACGCTGCCGGGTTGGGCCACTGGAGGGGCGCCGGAGGCGAGGCCCCGCCCAGGGATGTGGCCATGGCGAGGTAGTGGAGCCGATGCCGGCGGTGAGCGAAGAGCCGCACCCCGAGCTGCACCGCGCGCAGGCGGCACCCCAGCCGCACCAGGCGCAGCACCAACCGCGACAACCGTGGACACGGTCCGAGCCGGCGCAGCGCGGTGCGCCAGAAATGCGTGCGCCGCGACAGGCGGCCTTCCGCCAGCCAGGCGCGCACGCTCGCGATCACGCCGCCGAACGGCACGCCCGAAGGACAGGCCGCCTCGCACGCGCGGCAGTAGCAGCACTGCTCGATCAGGTGCAGGCCCTGTGCCCCCAGGTCCGGATCGGCCGCCAGGGCGCGGACGATGCTGATGCGCCCGCGCGGGGAGAGCCCCTCCTGGCGCGTCAGGCGATAAGTCGGGCAGGACTCCAGACACAATCCGCACCGGATGCAGGTCCAGTGCTCGGCCTCGTCGTATGGCTGCTTGCTGCCCATGTCGTTCACCCGCCTCAGGGCCTAGGCCGTGATCCAGGGCGCGAGAACGCCCTGCGGGTCGAGCACGCCCTGGATGCGGCGCATGTGATCGCGCAACAGCGCCGGCACACCCCAGCAGTCCCACCCCCACCAGGGATGGTTGGGCGCGCGATCCAGGGCGCGGTAGCCGCCGGCTTCGCGGACGGCCGTCGCCAGATCGAGCATGAGCCGCCGCAGCCGCACCTCGTCGAACCGGGGGCCGAAGATCACCCGCGCCAGGCCCACGGCCGGAAGGGCGTGAAGCCGGTGTTCCCAGGCTTCGGCCTCTCCGGCGGCGCACAGGGCCTGCACGCGGCCGAACACCTCCCGCGTGTGGCCCGGCGATACGACCAGCCGCAGCACAAGCGGCGATCCCCGCCACGCGGATGCGGTGCGCGCAGCTTCCCGCGCGGTCACCGACTCGGGACCTTCGCACAGCCGCGCGGAGAGTCGATCGACGGCGTCGTTGTGTGCGCCGGAAGGTCCCCGGCCCGCGGCCTCCTGCACTTCTCGCCATCGCCGCGCGACCTCGCCGGGGCATCCATCCAGGCCGACCAGCAGGCGCGCGGGGCCGGGGCCCGAAAAGAGATCGATGCAGGTCCAACCGAGACCGCGCTCGGCCAGCGCCGCGCCCAGATCCAGGAGCCGCGCATAGGATCCCTCGATGATCGCCGTGGCCTCGCGCGCGGGCATGGGATAGGTGCGCAGCGTGAGTTGCGTCAGCACCGCCAGGGTGCCGCGCGAGCCTACCATCAGCTTGCCCACGTCGTAGCCGCCGGCCCCCTGGATTGTCCGTCCGCCAAAAGCGATCAGGTCTCCTTCACCGGTGACGCCGCGGAAGCCCAGGAGGGAGTGTTTGGGGTGCCCGAAGCCGGTGGCCAGCGACGACCAGTAGCCCGAGGCCACCACCCCTCCCAGGGTGGCGTGCTCGGGATCGGGCGCTTCCCAGATGAGCCGCTGGCCCGCCTCGGCCACCACGCGCTCGGCCGTCGCCAGCGTCACGCCGGCCTCCACGGACAGGGTGTGGTCCGCTGCGTCGAAGCGCAGCACGCGGTCGGCGGACCAGGTCTCGAGCGGCAGCGGATGACGGTCGGGCCCGCGGTCGGGCCCGTTGGCCACCGTCGAGGCCGCGTCGTTCTTTGCCGCCGGCATCGCCACGATGAGCGATCCGCCTCCCAGCGGAATCACGCGGCGGCGCGCCCGGGCGGCTTCGGCGATCGCATCGAGCACGCGCGTCTCGGGCGCGGTGGGCCGGCGGCCCGTTCGGCGGGGGGGCGCCGGCGGCGCGCCGTCGGCGCTGCCGGCCCGCCGCACGCGGCCGATGCCCTCCTCGTCGATCCCCTCGGCGTCGCCCTCGTCCTCCACATGCGGGAGCATCTTGCCGCGGTTGACGCGCCCCCGCGGGTCGAAGGCGCGCCGCAGGCGGTGCATGAGCTGCAGCTCGGGCTCGGTGAAGAGCAGCGGCATCTCGTCGCGCCAGGTGAGCCCGATGCCGTACCGGCCCGCCAACAGCCCGCCCGCCGCCGTACACGCTGCCATGATCTCGCGGCCCGCCTCCCGGGCGCGGCGCGACTGGTCCGGGTCGCGCGCGTCGAACAGGAGGATCGCGCTCAGATGGCCGCCGGCCGCATCGAGGACGTTGGCGACGCTCAATCCCGCGCCCCGCGCCACGTCCCGAACCGTGGCCACCGCCGCCGGCAGGGCCGTGCGGGGCACGGCCGCATCGTGCAGAAGCGCGTGGGGTGCGACCCGTCCCAGCGCGCCAATCGAAAGACGACGTTCCGACCACAGCCGCGCGCGCTCGGCCGCCTCGAGCGCGACGCGCGTCTCGATCGCTCCGTGCGCGCCGAGCAGAGGGGTCACGCGCGCCAACGCATCCTCGACACCCTCGTGCAAGCCGCTCACTTCACCCACCAGCGACACGCACACGCCAGGCGGGATCCGCAGCGCGAAGCCCTCGGCCAGAACCTGCAGCGCGGTCTCGTCACTCAACTCGAGGGCCGCGAGCGCGATGTCCGAGCGCATCACGGTTTGAACGGCCGCCGCCGCATCGTCCCCACAGCGGAAGTACGCCGCAAACGCACCGACCTCTTCCGGGATGGGCGCCGCTCGCAGGGTCGCCTCCACCACACATCCGAGGGTGCCCTCGGAGCCGACGCAGAGGGCCAGCAGATCGTACCCCGGCGGTGTCTCTTCCGCGCCGCCCAGCGGGATGACGCTGCCGTCGGCCAGCGCCAGACGCACACCCGAGACATGCCGGCCCGTCAGGCCGTGCTGGTACGCGCGCGGACCACCGGCGTTGGCCGCAATCAGGCCGCCGATCGTGGCTACGCGATGACTGTCGGGGTCGGGCGCGAAACAGAGGCCGTGAGGGGCGAGCGCATCGTTGAGCACGGCCGGGGTCGTTCCCGGCTCCACGCGGACCCGCCGGTGCGTGGGCTGGATCTCCAGAATGCGGCGCAGTCGCGTGAGGGCGAGCACCACCGCGGGCGAGTCGGGCGAGGGCACGGCCCCGCCGGTCAGCCCCGTGCCGGCGCCGCGCCCGACCCAGGGGAGCTCGGCCTCATGGAGGAAGCGAAGGGCCGCCACCGTCTCGTTTGTAGTGCCCGGCAGCAGAACCAGCGCAGGACGTCCGCGCTGCAGGGGCATCGCGTCGGTGGCGTAGGGCAGCAGGTCACCGGGCTCGCTCAGTACGTGCTCGGTCCCCAGCAGCGCCCGGAAGCGTTGCCGCAGCGCCTCCGTGGGGGATGGCGGTTGTGAAGCGGGGGCTGTTCGCACCGTTTCCGTCGCTCTCCGTGACCCGGCGTCGCATGGCAGGCGGATCCTACACGAACGCAACGACAGGTCAATCGAGCGTCTCGGCGGCTACTCTCCGTGGTACGAGCAACGGCTCCAGGGTGTCTCGGAGATCGTCACGCGGGCGAGTCCCGGCAGGGAGTCGGCGAGCTGGTTCCACATCCACACGGCCAGCATTTCGGAGGTGGGGTTCTCGAGGCCCGGGATCTCATTGAGAAGCTGGTGATCCAACCGGGCGATCACCGGCTCCACGATCTGCTTCAGATCGCCGAAGTCGAGCAGCCAGCCGGTGCGGGGATCGACGTCTCCGCGCACGGCGATCTCGACCACGAAGTTGTGGCCGTGGGTGCCCTTGCATTTGTGCCCCTCGGGCACGCGCGAGAGCGCGTGGGCGGCTGAGAAGTGAAAGCTGCGCACCAGCTCGACCTTCATTGCGGCGACCTCCTGTTTCCGGAGAGCAGCGGATCGTCCACGCCCGCCTCGGCGAATCCCCTGCGACGCAAACGGCAGCTATCGCACCGGCCGCAGGGGCGGCCGCCGGGCTGCGGTGCGTAGCAGCTCCACGTGAGGCCGTAGTCCAGTCCCAGGGACACGCCCCAGCGGATCGTCTCCGCCTTGCTCTTGTGGACCAGCGGCGCGCGCACGATCGGGGCGCGCCCTTCCAATCCCGCCCCGGTGGCGAGCTGCGCCAGGCGCTGAAACGCCTCGATGAACTCGGGACGACAGTCGGGATACCCCGAGTAATCCACCGCGCTCACCCCGAGAAAGATCGCTTCGGCACCCAGGACCTCGGCCCAGGCCAGGGCCAGCGACAGGAGAACCGTGTTGCGCGCCGGCACGTAGGTCGAGGGGAGCGACACCGGCTCGCCCTGGACCCCGCCCTGTGTCGGAGGCTCGGGCGGCGGCCTCTGGGGCACGTCTCCCTGGCCGGTGAGGGACGATCCGCCCCAGGCCGACAGGTCCAGATCGATCACGCGGTGTTCCTCAACACCCAGGGACCGGGCCACCGCCCGGGCGCTCTCGATCTCGATCGCATGCCGCTGCCCGTAGCGCACCGTCAGCGCATGGCAGCGCCACCCTTCCGCGCGCGCGATGGCCAGGGCGGTGGCCGAATCCAGGCCGCCGCTGAGCAGCACCACCGCGCTGCCGGCCTGCGCCTCGCGGTCGCGATCGCCTTGCGGCACATTCATGGTGCATCTCCCCTGTCCATGGGTCCCCTTACACGCCGCGCGCGCCGGCGCTCCAGATCCAGGCGTGCAAGGGTAGATTGAGGCGCACCGGCAGGCGATCGGCGAGGATCCACTCGGCCAGCTCGCGGCGCAACCGGTCATCATCTCCCGTGACCGGCGAGAAGTGCACGGTATGGGCGGCGGCCAGGCTGCGCCGGGCGAGTAGATCGCGGGCCCACTCGTAGTCGGCGCGCGAGCAGATCACGAGCTTCAGTTCGTCGTGCGGGCGCAGCCGCGTGAGGTTCTCCCATACCTGGCGCTCGCACATGCCTGAGTCGGGGGTCTTGATATCCAGGATGATGCGGGCCCGAGGATCCACACCGGCGATCGAGACGCCTCCTCCTGTCTCGATCAGCACGCGGTAGCCCGCATCCAGCAGGGCGGTGATCAAGGGCCGCGCGCCGGCTTGGGCCAGCGGCTCGCCGCCGGTCAGCTCGACCAGTGAAATGCCCTGCACGGCGACGTCGCTGAGGATCTGCTCGCGGGTGCGGATCTCGCCGGGGCCGAACGCGTGGGGGGTATCGCAATACGCGCAACGCAGCGGACAGCCGGAAAGGCGGATGAAGACGCAGGGCCAACCGGCGAAGCTGCTCTCGCCCTGGATGGAGGCGTAGAGCTCACAGACCTCCAGAGCATCTTCGCGTCTCTGCTGTGAGCGGATGTGATCCGGCGGTCCCATGACAGCCCTCGCGATGTCCCCATGCTTCCACCGTTAACCTAGAACCGCGCGGGGTCGCGGGGCAATCGGTCAATCCTCGCCGCTCATTGCGGCGCCGTCGATGCGCTGGAACTCCAGGCGCCGGGCGGCCGCCCGACGCAGCGCCTCGACATCGATGATGCGCGGCGAGCGCGACGTGTACTCGCGCAGGATGTGGACCGTGAGACGACTCTCCTCGGCCGCCTTCTGGAAGGCGAAGTCGTGCGCGATCAGGGCCCGGCAGATGACGTTGATGCGAACGATCTGATCCTCGGCCACATCGGCCAGGCTGTCCTTCTTCAGCCGCCGCAACAGAGCGGGCACGCCGATGGCCTCCGGATAGTCGAGCCGCGCCTCTTCGATGCTGCTCGCGGCCACCGAGGCCAGCGACGCCTGCATCTCGAAGAAGCTCTTGTCCTGCGCCGAGAAGGCGAAGGTGGTCTCGGGGCTCTCGAGCCCCAGCACACCCAGGACCTCGCCCTCCGGCCCCGAGACCAGCGGAATGGCCATCAGGCTCTTCGTGTCCTCCCATAGGGGCCGGTGGACCGGATGGGATTCCGCGGGCACATCGGGCAAGTAGGTCGAGCGGCCCGTCCGGATCGCATCGCTCCACACGCCGCCCAGGGCCGTCAGATCGAGCTGCCTTTCTTGATAGCGCTTCAGCAGATCGTGCGCCAGACCCTCGGTCGACATCGCCTCGACCAGGCAGCGGTCTTCGGCGCGCGTGCTGCGCAGGGCGACGAAGCCCCGGCGCCCCTTTCCCGGAAGGTAGGGCAGCGTGGCGGAGAGCAGCGATTCGGCCAGGGAAGCGCGCGACACCGGCGCCGCCATACGTCGCGAGAAACGGCTCAGGTCGCGCAGCCGCACCGAGGCCCGCAACGGGTAGCCGGCCGCGCTGCTGAAACCAACCATGAAGTCGCAGAACGGACGGGTCAGCAGCTCGTCGCTCTCGATGTTGAGCACGCCGATCGCGTCGCGCGGGCGGGCCTGGCCGCGGATCTCGGGATCCAGGACGGGGACGGCGAGCTGCGACTTGAGACTCGAGTAGGCGGCGATGGAGCTGCCGCGCATCTCATCGGCCTCGGCGGTGGTCGCAGGCCGCACGGCGCCCCACGCGTCCTTCTCGTCGTCGCGCTCGGCGACGAACCATTCCCGACCCTGGCGCAAGCCCACCATGCGCCGGGCCACGCACCAGCCCATCAATCCGGTCGGCTTCAGCGAATCTCCGGGACCGACATGCTCCACGAAGTTGCGCAGCTCCTCGGGATCCGGCCTGCCCTTGAGCCTCAGCGGCCGGAAGACCCCGCCGTTGCCGTTGCGCGAGAGCAGCCCCGCCGCGCTGAGGACATGCGGCGCTTCGGCGTGCTGGGGTGCGATCTCCTCCAACAGCTCGACCATGGTCTGGGCCAGTAGATCGAGCAGCGACGGCAGGTCGTCGATGCGTCCGTAGAGTCTCTGGGTGCTCGCCAAGATCCTCGCGCAGTCGTTGCCGTTGGACTTGGCACTGTTGCTTGCCATGTAGTTCTCCCTCTACGCCCTCAGGCTCTCTTCACCGCGTAGCCCCCGCCCCAAGGCTCGCGCGTGACCCGGAGGGCCGACACAAGCTGCTCTGACAGTCTCGAGGAACCCGCAGGCCGGCCGTAGATAAGGCCGGCACGCTGGATTCTTCGGCCGGGGTTTGGCTATTCTCAACGTAGAATCGGGCCGCCCGGGAATCGCTGTCGGAGGGATCGGGTCCAGATCTTGATTGTAGCCCATATTCTCCTATTCGACAAGGAGTTACAGAGAAATTACGCCAGTACACGGACGCATCCGGTAACTCCTACCTGGGATTGGGATTTCACGCCCAATTGCCCCCGATCTCTTCCTCCTCCTGCTCCGCGATGGGGTCTTGGCACCGATGCGTTGGGTACGCCCCGACCAACGCCCAGGTTCCGGATCGCATGGGTCCGGATTCGTCCGTTGCCCGCCTCGAAGATCGGGTGCTAGCTTGAGTGGATGGCCTCTCGACGCACACGCTCCCCCAACGCCGGCCCGCGCGCGGGCCCGGCCCGGCCTGCGGCCACGATCGTCCGCGGCGCGCGGGCGCACAATCTGCGCGACATCGACTGCCAGATCCCCCTGGGCAAGATCACCGCGATCACGGGCGTCTCTGGATCGGGCAAATCCACCCTGGCCTTCGACGTCCTCTACGCGGAAGGCCAGCGGCGATTCGTCGAGTGCTTGAGCGCCTATGCGCGTCAGTTTCTGGAGCGTCTGGATCGGCCCGAGGCCGAGTCGATCGGCTACATCCAACCCCCGGTCGCGATCAAGCAGCGGGTGAGCATCCGCAACGCACGCTCCACGGTGGGAAGCATTACCGAGCTCACGGATCTGCTGCGGCTGCTCTTCGTGCACGCCGGCCGCGTGCACTGCGCCCACTGCGGGGGACGCGTGCTCTCGACGGGGAGCGAAGAGGCGGTTTCCGCGGTGCGCGACCTTCCCGAAGAGACGCGCATCGGCATCGTGGCGCCGCTACAGGGGCCGCTCGACGCGGCCGCTCTGGCGGAGCTGGATCGCCAGGGGTACCGGCGGCTGTGGGTGGATGGGCGGGTGGTCGAGATCGACGATCCGAGCGCGGTGTTGTCCAAGGCGAAGCGCAGCCCCCCTCGCCGCCGGCGCGGGTCGCGCGCCCCAGCGTCGTCGGGCGTGGTCGTCGACCGCATCGTCGCCGGCCGCGCGCGCCGAAACCGGATCGTCGAGGCGGTTCAGGCGGCGTGGCGCATGGCCGAGGGCCGCTGCCTCTTGGTCGACCTCCGCACGGACCCCGCGAGCGCCCCGGCGCCGATCGCGCTGCGGCAGGGATCGAGCTGCAGCCAATGCGGCCGGCCCGCAGCGCCGCCCACCCTGGGCCTCTTCTCGTGGAACAGTCCGATCGGTGCTTGTCCGACGTGTCAGGGCTTCGGCCGGGTAATTACGCTCGATCGCGCCAAGGTGGTTCCCAACCCCCGCAGGAACCTGCGCAACGACGCGGTGGCGCCTTTCAGCGTCCCTTCGGGCCGCAACTGGTACCGGCGGCTGCTCAAGGCCGCACGCAGTGCGGGCGTCCCCACCGACGTGCCGTTTCGGGACCTCACGCCCGACCAGCAGGCGTGGGTCTTCGAGGGCGACGAGACGTTCCCGGGCGTGGAAGGTTACTTTCGTCGCCTGGAATCGAAGCGCTACAAGATGCACGTGCGCATCTTCATCGCCCGCTTCCGCGGCTACGTGCCCTGCCCGGACTGCGGGGGGTCGCGCCTGCGGCCCGAGGCCCTCCAGGTCACGGTCCTGGGGAAGACCATCCACGAGCTGCACGAGATGCCGATCACGGAGCTCGTCCAGGCGATCGACGGCTTCGATCCGCGCGAAGCGCAGCGCACCGGCGTCGGCAGCTTGATCGAGAGCATGCAGGCGCGCCTGGACTACCTCGCGCAGGTGGGCGTCGGCTACCTGACCCTGGGCCGGTCGGGCCGCACGCTGAGCGGCGGCGAGACCCAGCGCATCCGCCTCGCCGCGGCCCTCGGCTCGGCGTTGACCGACACGCTCTACGTGCTGGACGAGCCCACCGTGGGCCTGCACGCCATCGACACCGCGCGCGTCCTCTGTGTGCTGCGACGGCTGACCGACGGCGGCAACACCGTGGTGGTGGTCGAACACGACCCGGACCTGATCGCCGGCGCTGACCACCTGATCGTTCTGGGCCCCGGCGGCGGCGCTCGGGGCGGCCGCGTGACCTACGAGGGCCCCGTTCAGGACTTCCTCGGCGCGAACCCGACCTACTTCACGGCCTACGGCTCGGCTCCTCCCCCGGCCCACCGCGCGCACGCCGGACGCGGGAAGGCGGCGCTTCCCCGTGGGGTGACCGGTCGGTCCCGCCGCGCCGGGCGGTTGAAGAACCCGTGGGACGCCCGCGCGGTGGGCCGTTGGCTGGACCAACACACCGTCACGCGGACCGCCGCTTCCGCCGAAGGCGCGCAGTTCGCCCAAGGCCCCCGGTTGACGCTCACGGGTGCCGCCCAGCACAACCTGCGCATCGACCGGCTCCGCCTGCCGCTCAATCGTCTGGTCGCGGTGACCGGGGTCTCCGGCTCCGGCAAGTCGACCCTGCTCGACGCGGTAATCCACCGCAACTGGCTGCGACGCGCCGGCAAGCCGGTGGAGGATGTCGGCGCCGTCGGCTCGGTGACGGGGTTTGACGGACTCGAGGACGTTCACCTGGTGGGTCAGGAGCTGCTGGGCCGTTCGAGCCGCTCCAATCCGATCTCCTTCGTCGACGCCTACGGCGAGATCCGCAAGCTGCTGGCCGGGACGCTGGCCGCGCGGCAGCGGCGCCTTCAGGCCGGCGCATTCTCCTTCAACACCGCCGGAGGACGCTGCGAGGCCTGCAAGGGCATGGGCTCGCAGGTGCTCGAGATGTACTTCCTGCCCGATGTCGAGGTGACCTGCGAAGCATGCGAAGGACACCGCTTCCGCCCGGAGGTCTTGGAGGTCACGTGGCGCGAGAAGAACATCCACGACATCCTCCAGCTATCGGTGGACGAGGCCGGCGCCTTTTTCGGCAGCGAGCCGCAGATCGTCGCGCGGCTGTCGCCGTTGCGGGAAGTGGGCCTCGGGTATCTGCGGCTCGGTCAGAGCACCACCACGCTGAGCGGCGGCGAGGCGCAGCGCCTGCGGCTGGCCGGCTTCCTGGCCAAAGGCGACGGCGACGGTCGCCACCTCTTCCTGTTCGACGAGCCGACAACGGGGCTGCACGCCCAGGACATCGAGAGGCTGCTGCGCGCGTTGCGCGGCCTGCTGGCCCGCGGCCACGGGGTGATCGTGGTGGAGCACAATCTCGACCTGATCGCCGCGGCCGACTGGGTGATCGATCTGGGGCCCGGGCCCGGGGAGGAAGGGGGCCGGGTGGTCTGCGAGGGGCCGTTGACCGCCCTGCTCACCCACGAGAGCAGCGTCACCGCGCAGGCGTTGCGGGCTCGGCTGGGCTCGGGCTGACGGCGGGCTCCTCCTTCAGCGCCGCGCGAACGAGATCGAGCTGGCGCCAGGCCTCGTCGCTCCGCGGATTCCGTTGGATGGCCTCCAGCAGCGCCTCCTCGGCTTCGGGCAGCCGGTGCGCTTCCCGCAGGAGGTAGCCCAGACGAACCCATCCGACAGGATCCGCGGGCCAGCGACGGGTGGCCAGACGTGCCAGGTCGATGACGTGTGACCCGGTCTTCCTCGGACCCAGGAGCCTCAAGTACGCCGACCATCCCTCCGGCGCGTCGGGCTGCAGCCGCAGGCCCCTCTCCAGACTCCGTTCGGCCGCCTCCGTCCGTGAGAGCATGAGTTGCGCGTTGCCCAGGTTGATCCAGGCCTGCGCGTCGGTCGAGTCGATCGCGATCGCACCTCGAGCCGCAGCCAGCGCCTGGCGCGCCTGTCCTCTGAGACCATAGAGCGCGGCCAGGTTCACGCGCGCCTCGAGGTGGTCCGGATGCGAGCGAAGCAGCTCTTCGTACGCTCCGATCGCCTCCACGCTGCGCCCGCGGCTTTGCAGGCTCCACGCGCGCGCATAGGACCGGGCCGCCGGGTCCGAGGTCACCGTCGCCCAGCCGCCGTTGACCAGCACCGCCGCGCACACCAGCACCGCGACCGCGCGCCACCGCGCGCCGCCACGCGCGCGCACGAGCAGACGCACCCCCAGCACCGCGAAGCAGGCCAGCAGCGGCACCCAGGCGACGCGGTAGCGTGCTGCGGGAAAGAAGACCACCGTGATCAGCGCATAGACCAGCACCATCCAGGCCAAGAGACGCCGCTCGCGGCGGCCTGCCGTGCCCAGGAGCAGTCCCGTGATCGCCAGGGGCCCCAGCAAACCGAACGGAAGCGCGAAGCCTCCCCATCTCCAGGCCAACGCGGAGAGCACGCGGGAGTGCTCGCGATCGAGATAGAGATCCTGGTTGCGGGGGATCTCGTGGGCGGAGACCAGCTCCACCGCCTTGCGGAGCGTGTTGGCCGCCGCGCCGGCCGGGTCTCGGCTCCAGTACTCCCATCCCAGGAGATAGAAGGCGTGCGAACGCTCGGCGGGCGTGAGCGCACCCTTCTGTCGCCGGGCCGCGGCCGTGATCCGGGCCCACGCGCTCGTGCCCGGCCCCGCCTCCTGCAGCGCGCGGCCATCCGGGTGGTTGCCGATGTAGAAGTTCACCCCGCCGCTCGAGGAGATGAGCACCGGCTCTCCGCCGGCCATCCAGTTACGGAGCGTCACCGGGGCGATCGCCACCGTCGTACCCAAAAGCAGCGCGACCGCCGGCAGCCAGGAACGCCGACGCGTCATCGGGCGAGGATGTTCCTCGGGCAAGCTCGGTGCGTCCGTGTCTGCGGCGCGCGGTTCGCTGGGCCGAACAGCGCACCGCTGCGGCCGGCGCCGGGGCCACGCGTAGCCCAATGCCGCAACCGGCGCCAGAATGAGCGCCGTCTCGCGCACCAGCGCGGTCGCGCCCAAGAACAAGCCGCTCACCAGCGCTCCCCAGGGTCCGTGGTCCCCCAACCAGCGCACGTGGACCCAGCACCAGGTCGTGAGCAGCGCGGTGAAGAGCGTGGCGCGCAGAAGCTGACCTTCGAAGTAGATGAGCGGACCATAAAGCGCACAGATGGCGAAGGCCAGCAGGCCCCAGCGCGGACCCGACCACCTGCGGGCGAGCAAGAAGGCAACCACACAGGTCCAGGCCCCGAGCAGCGCCTGAACCGCCCCGACCCTGGCGGGCACCCAGCCGGCCAGGGCGTAGACGCCCGCGATGAAGTAGGACATGCCGGGCGCGTGCCAGTAGACGGTGGACTCGGCTCTGCCTTCCAGGATGCGCAACGCGTCCAGCTCGTACTCGAGCGCATCGATGACGGGCAGGCTCCAGGAGCCGGGACGGTACCACTCGAGCTGGAAGACGAGGCGCGGGAGTAGCGCCATCAGGAAGAGGCCCGGTAGAAGGATGGCCGACCGTCTTGTCACCCCGCGTCCTCTCCGATGCAAAAGCCGAGGGGCCCTGCGCCCGAGGCTCAACGACAGGGATCACTCGCACGGGTGATCTGGGGATGCAAGCGATTCCACCCTCGCACAGACCTCGAATTCATCGGAAAAGGAGACCGTCCGACCCCTACCGGGTCGGACGGTCTCAAAGAACCGTGATCGGGTCGCTCTTAGCGATACAGACCCTTCACGCCACCCCAGGTGGTCGCCTCGACCGGCGTGACACCCTCGTTCAGGCCGGCGCGGATGCCGTCGTCCGTGGCATAGCCGTAGGTGTCGTCGGTCCACATGCCGCTCCAGATGGCCCAGCTATGACCCGGATTGCCGTCACCGTAGGCATCGGCCAGACCGATACCGGACAGACCCGCGTAGATCGCGAAGTCGGTTCCGATACCGAAGAGGTCGCCCTCGTTCAGCATGATGCCGTAGGAGGTGATGTCGACGATGTCGAACGCGCCCGGAGGCCAGGCAGCCGACATCGGGACGAAGGACACACCCGTGGCCATCACGTCGATCGGGTGCTGGAACAGGTCGGCCACATTCCAGACCTCGGCCGGCATGTTGTCCGGACCGAAGACGTAGTACTGGGCCTCGGCCAGCACGAAGGGACCGCCCGCGGGGGTCTCGAAGTTGACCACCGTGTAGTCGGTCCAGCCCGGGGACGAGCCGTAGCCGTAGAAGCCGATCAGCTCCCATCCGTCGTACTCGAGCGTCACGTCCGCACGGGTGTCGGTGCCGGTGCCGGGCGTCCCGCTCCAAGCGACGTAGTCCTTGGCCATCGCCGGGGTCGCCATGGCCAGGACCGCCAAAACCAGTAACAAGTTGCGCATCTCACCCTCCTTACTTACTCTGCAGAGCCTTAGGATGCATCGAGCGCCAGTTGAGGTTAGCCCTCGGTCGGAGTCCCCATCCTGAACCAAGTCCGCATTGAGCGGTGGTCCTCACTGGCGAGACAATTCTACCAGGCCGGCGCCTCCGCTGTCAAGAAATCGACCGGTGGGGAAGCATGCGGGGGCGCACGAGCTAACCGCTTGCAAGAAAAAGAATTCCGTCGTAGCCGTGGCTCGGCTACCCGGGCCACGGGAGAGCGCAAAAGCCGGTGGATTGCTGGATTCCATTGTCTGGCAACGAATTGCGCTTGAAGTGCCCCGCAGGAGCTCCGCTTCCATGCCCACGCTCGGGGGTGCGCCCCCCTTGCTCCTCTGGTATCTTCCTTCGTTGCGCCCGCGAGCCTCGGACGACCCAAGTGGGGGTCGGGCTTCAGGCTAAGCATCGCAGGCCGCGCGGTCGCTGTTGCCTATAGGGGTTCGAGGATCCGCTGGATCCGGACGTCCGGGACGGTCGCGCGGTGGAATGATCCCCGAGAGAGGAGATGCGCAGCTCAAATGCCCTCTGGACGCCTTCGCTCTGCATGTGGCGGGATGTGGCTCCTGGCCGCAGGCCTCATCCTGCTGGGGTGCTCACCCGATGACCCCTCGCTCGTCGCCCAGATGACCGATGGATCGCTCACGGTGGCGGATGTCCGCCAGACGCACGAGCGGATCTTCCCGGATCTCCCCTTCGAGACCGCGCCCTGCGAGCAACGGCAGAAGCTCCTGCGTGACATGGTCAACAACGAGCTGCTGCTGGGATTGGCGCGCGAGGAGATCGACGAGCTCGATTACGCGCTGAAGCGTCGCATTCGCTCTGAGCGCGAGCGCCGGTTGATCGACACTTACTTCCAGCGCACCTGGGGCGATCTCGGCATGAGCGCCGAGGACCGGAGGTTCCTGGAGTCGCGCCTCGGCCGGGAAGCGCATCTTTTGCGCATCGTGCTGGCGGAAATCGGCACGGCCGACTCCTGCTTCGCCGCCATCGAGGCCGGCATGAGCTTCGCGGACGCCTACGATCGGTTCGGGTTCGACGCCGGGTCCCCGCAGACGGCCATGGACATGGGCTGGGTGACGCCCGAGACCCTCCCCTACAAGATCGTGCGCAAGGTCTTCCTCCACGATGCTTCGCCGGGCGAGGTCGTCTCGCCCACCTACACGACCCGCGGCGTGTGGATCGTCAAGCTCCTGGACTTCCGGCCGGTCGAGTTCGGGACCAGTCAGCGGCCGCTGATCGAACAAACCATGCACGTGCTCAGCTACCGCGACACGCTCAAGGCCCGCTCGGAGCGGTTGCACCGTTCCCTGGGTCTCGAGATCCACGAGGACAACTTCATCATCGTGAACCAGCCGTTCAATGCATACTGGGACTCGGTGAGCGCTGAGAGCCCGCGCGCCAACCGGATGGACCTTTACGCGCTGCGCGTTCCGACGTGGAGGCTGCCGCCGCAACACCACGACGTTCCGATCTTCGAGTACAACGATCGCGTCGTGACGGCGTTGGAGTTCATGCAGAGCCTCGAGGAGTGCGACGTCGAGTTCTGGCCGGGGGGGCCCACGCGGGAGCACCGTCGCGACGAGATCAACGGCCGAATCCATCGTTGGCTGCTCCAACTGGAGGCCGAGCGCGCCGGGATCCCCGACGAGCCCGAGTTCAAGGCGTTCGAGGAGCGTCTGTACGAGGAGGCGCTGCTCGACCAGTTCTTCGCCGAGCGGATCGAACCGCAGATCGTCGTCACGCCCGAGGACGTGGAGGCCCAGTACCAAGCGAATGCCGAGGAGTACCGCATCCACGAACGGGCGGCCTTCACCGTGGTTCTGTTCCCGTCCTACGCACGTGAGGAAGCGGTGGCCTTCCGCGAAGCCCACCAAGACGACTCGCCCCATGACTGGGCCAAGGCCGCCCGGAACGCGGCCAATCACGACAGCCTGATCGTCTTTGTGCGTGATCAGGGCGTCGTCGACCTGGAACACCCGCCCCAGAACGCGCTGCATCTGGCCGTCTTCCCGGTGGTGGCCGAGCTGGAGCGCGACGAGGTGAGTCAACCGGTCGAGCTGCCCGACGGCCGGTTCGCGCTGGTGCGGTGCACCTACCGCCGGCACAGCGAGCCGATGCCCCGCGAGGCCGGGCTCACCTTGGCGCAGGGCGACGCCCGGCGGCTGAAGACCGATGCGCTGGTCGAAGAGCTTCTCGCCCAGGAACGACGCGCTCGCCGTCTGCGTATGTGGCCGGAGCGCCTCTGTGCGCCCGACACCGCCGGGCGGGAAGGGAACCAGCGCCCATGAAGACCCTCTCGGCAGTGCGCCGTCCGAATACCACCGCTGCCTGGCTGCTCATCGGGTTCGCCTGCCTCGCCGTCCTCTCGTGCGACCGCGGCCCCGACGGTCCGCGCAACGTGATTCTGGTGACCCTCGACACGACGCGCGCCGACCGATTGGGCTGCTACGGCCACGAGCGGGCCATCACCCCGGTGCTCGACAGCCTGGCCGCTCGCGGCGTCGTTTTCGAGCAGGCCTTCACGTCGGTTCCCATTACGCTGCCCGCTCATTCGTCCATCCTGACCGGTCTCTACCCCACGCGCCACGGCGTGCGCGACAACGGGGTTTTCGTGCTGTCCGACGACTTCGAGACGGTGGCCGAGCGGCTGCATGCGCACGGCTATCAGACCGGCGCCTTCGTGAGCGCGTTCGTCCTGGAGAAGAGCTTCGGCACCGCGCAGGGATTCACGACCTACGACGATCGCTTCTACGGGGAGCGCAGCGCGCTGCTCACCGCTCGCCGAGCCGCCCATTGGTTGGACGACCTGGACCCCGAACGACCGTTCTTTCTGTGGCTGCACTTCTACGACCCCCACGTGCCGCTGGATGCGCCCGAGCCCTATCGCAGCCTGCCCGGTCTGGACCCCTACGACCAGGAAGTGGCCACCATGGACGCAGGGCTGGGGATCTTCCTCGAGGCGCTGCGTGCGCATGGATTGGACGATCGAACCGATCTGCTGCTGGTGGGCGATCACGGCGAGGGGCTGGGCGACCACGGAGAGTACGAGCACGGCCTCTTCCTCTACGACGCCACACTCCACGTGCCGCTGATCCTGGTTCGCGCCGACGGGCGCTCGGCCGGACGCCGTCAGACCGAGCTGGCCCACATCCAGGACGTCGCCCCCACGCTGCTGGCGATGGCGGGCGTGGACCCGCCCGCGCCGATCGACGGCCACGACCTGCTGGCCCGGGTGGCCGCGGGCGGAACCGATCCGGAGCGCGCTGCCTACGCCGAGACCTACTTCCCCGAATACAGCTTCTACCACAGCCACATCTTCGCGCTGCGGACGCTGGACTGGAAGTACGTCAGCGCCCCCCAACCTGAGCTGTACAACCTGCAGGAGGACCCGGGCGAGTTGCGCAACCGCATCGACGAGATGCCGCAGACCGCCGAGGAGCTGGCCGAGCGTCTGCGGCGGGTGCGGGAGGAGACCCTCGGCAAAGAGGATCGGTCCCAGACAATCACCAGTGAGGAGCTGGAGCGCTTGCAAAGCCTCGGATACCTGGGCGGCGGCGAGCTGGCGATGGAGATGGAGAGCGGCGGCGAGTTCGTGCTGCCCGATCCCAAGGAGATGGCCGACCTGAACCGGATCTACTCGGAAGGCCTGGCCGCTCTCGATGCGGGCAACCTGACCGAGGCGCGCGCGCTGATGGTGCAGGTTCTCGAGCGCAACCCCGAGAACGTGATCATGCGCATCAACCTGGGCAAGCTCCTCATCCAGCTCAACGAGGGCGCAGCGGCGGTCGAGCAGCTCGAGCACGCCGTGGCCCTGGCGCCCAACAGCGCCAGCGCCAAGAAGTATCTTGGAATGGCGCAGCGGCTGGCCGGCCGCTACGAGGAGGCCCTCGCCACGTTGCGCAAGATCGAGGACGACCCGGTTCAGTACGCGTCGGCCGCGATCGAGATTGCCCGCACGCAGCTCGTCATGGGCAAGGCCGAGGAGGCGCAGTACACCTACCGCGTCCTGTCCGACCGGGTGGGCGGCAGCCCGGAGTTCTCCGGTTATGCTCAGCGCATCGGCGACTACATCGAGGCCCAACGCCGCGTGGAGGACCGGTCCGACGACCACGAGGCGCGGCTGGAGCTCGCCGCCGCGGCGCTCGACCTGCGGCTGCTCGACGAAGCCGAGCGCGCGCTGCGCTTCCACGCCGCCGATCCCCACGTCGAGGCGCGCCGTCACCTCACCCTCGGCAGCGTGGCCGGCGCGCGGGGCGACCTCGATACCGCGTTACGCGAGTACGAGCTCGCCCGGCCCCAACTGGGCCACACGCCCTACCTGCGCACGCAGATCGCGGCGCTGTACCTCGAGTTCGGTCGGGCCGCCGAAGCCTACGATCTGCTTGACGGCTTGATCCGCAGCGGACACATCGACCCGGTCATCTACTACAACCAGGCCTGCGCCCTGGCCCATCTTCGGCGCCCCGACGAGGCGTTGCGCACGCTCACGCGCGCGGTGCGCGCCGGGTACAACAACCTGCAGAACCTGTACGAGGACCCGGATCTGGATCCGCTGCGCGAGGACCCGCGCTTTCTGGACGTGCTGGACCTGGCGGCGAGTCTCGAGGATTCCTAGCGTCTTGGCGGCACGTCGGCGAGATTCCTTGCGTGCGCGCGACCCGTCTCGATGATTCCCAGCTCGGCGAGGAAGACCGGGACGATTCCCAGCGCGGCGGGGAAGACCGGGACCCGATCAGCTCTCCAGCTCGACGGTCCAGTACCGCTCCGAGATGAAGTGCTCCCAGGAGCTCTTGCGCTTGCCCAGGGGAATCGAGATGAAGGGCGTCCAGCGCGGTTCCCGCGGCGCCTGGTAGAGGCTCATGCGCGCCTCGGCCAGCGTATGGTTGCCCTTGCGCCGGTTGCACTTCAAACAGGCCAGCACGCAGTTCTCCCATGTCGAGCGCCCGCCGCGTGAGCGCGGCAGCACGTGGTCGATCGTCAGCTCAGTCAACGCCGGCCGGCCACCGCAATACTGGCAGCGGTTCTGGTCGCGCTTGTAGATATTCCGCCGGGAGAAAGGCACCCGCCGGATGGGTAGAGAATCGTAGTGATTGAGGATGATCACCTCAGGGACCCGGATGCGCAGCCTCACCGTGCGCAGACAGGGCTGGCCCTCCGGAACGCGGATCGAGGCCCAGGAGTCGAAATCGTGCGCCACGAAGTCTTCCGGATCGAGCGCCCGGGCCGCCTCGCGGTAGATCATGCAGATGGCGTCCCGAACCGTAGTGGTACCAATCGGATACCAGCTACTGTTCAGAACCAAGGCCGGTTCGTTCAGCATGACCCATCTCCTTGCCGCCGGAAGTATAGCACAATGCCAATCCCATGCCAGAACGACATCGAGGGCTACGTGCGCGGCATCAAGATACCATGTGGACCGTTAGCGGCGCGTAAGCCGGTGCACATCCGACCCATCTCCACGGAAAGGACCACGGAGAGGATCCGGTCCCCGTTCGCAGAAGGGCGCGGGGGTTCACGAGCCCGTTGGGGATTCGATCGAATCCCCACCCGCTTGCAGGCCTATGGCCACGGCCTGCCGCGGCGGGCGCGCCGTGCGGCCTCAGCACGCGGAAGGGTCCGGGATTGGATTGCGGGAAGTGGGCATGCGGAGTAGGCTCTGACACTTGATTGGATCGCCCGCGGCACGACGGCCGGGCCGCCGGCGAGGATCGGAGCGTGGGGAGTACTCGGCGATGACGTTCTTGATCGACCTGATACGCGAGACGGTCGCCATCTTCTTGAGCACGGCGCCGTTTCTGCTGTTCGGGTTCCTCCTCGCCGGCGTCCTGCGCGCGTTCGTTCCGGCCGAGTGGCTGCGGCGCACGCTGGGCAAGCGATCGGTGCGATCGGTTGCGATCTCCTCGGTCGCCGGCATCCCGTTGCCGCTCTGCTCCTGCTCGGTGCTGCCCACCGCGGCCGCCCTGCGCCGCAGCGGCGCCAGCCGCGGGTCGATCGCCTCCTTCGTGATCGCCACCCCGGAGACGGGCGTCGACTCGATCAGCATCACCTACGCGCTGATGGATCCGCTCATGACCGTGGCGCGCCCGATGGCCGCCATGGGAACGGCGCTGGCCGCCGGCACGGCCGTCAACTTCCTCGAGCGCGGCGAGCCCGAAGCCGACGCGGCGCGCGCTCACCGGGAAGCCATCGAGGAGATGCCCTCTGACGCGGCGGTGCCCGTCGATGTCGGGGCAGCGGCGTCGCCTGAGGGGGACGCCCGAGAGACGCCGACGCCGCTCTACCGGTCGCCCGGTGAACGGCTGCGCGCCATCTTCCGGTACGCCTACGTGGAGCTCCTCGACGACATCGCCTCCTGGTTCGTGATCGGGATCCTGCTGAGCGGCTTCATCAGCGCCGTGATCCCGACCGGCGCCCTGCAGGACCCCGCCCTACGGGGCCTGCCGGCGATGCTGGCGATGTTGGTGATCGGCATACCGCTCTACGTGTGCGCCACGTCGTCCACGCCGCTGGCGGCGACGCTGTTGCTCAAGGGGCTCAGCCCGGGACCGGTGATGGTCTTCCTGCTGGCGGGGCCGGCGACCAACGCCACCACCATTGCCGTGCTGGGCAAGCTGCTGGGTCGCAGGACCGTGGTCGTCTACCTGCTCTCCATCGCGGTCTGCTCCATCTTGGCGGGCTACATCGTCGAAGGCCTCTACGCCTCGAGCGGCATCGACGCCAGCGCCGTGGCGGGCGCGGCCAGCCAGCTAGTGCCCGACCTCATCCGCATTCCGGCCGCGCTGCTGCTGCTGGGGCTGATCCTGAGCAGCGCCGGGCGCACCGGGATGCTCTCCCGCTGGAGGGAAGGTCTGCGCCGGCTGGGTCGGCCGCTGCGGCTGGACCTGGGCGGACGTCCGGCGCTGACGACCTACGCGGTCCTCTTCGTGCTGCTCTACCTGCTGACCGGCTGCTCGGTGGTGGGCCCCGGGGAGGTCGGCTGGGTGATGACCTTCGGGAAGGTGACGCGCACCGTGGAGTCGCCCGGGCTGGTCGTCCACTGGCCCTACCCCATCGCGCGCCTCGAGAAGGAGGCCGACGACCTGGTCCGCTCGATCGACCGGGGGTACCGGCAGGGGCAGTCCTTCCTGCAGCTCCCGGGCCAGATGAGCGGCGAAGACAGCGAAGAGCTGGTCAGCGAGGCGGAGGTTGCCACCGGCGATGAGAACCTGATCAGCATCCGCTACAGCGTCCAGTACCGGGTGTCGGAACCCTACACCTACCGTTTCCAGCTGGACGACCCCGAGGGGCTGGTCGCCTCCTTCGCCGAGTACGCGCTGCGCCATGTGGTGTGCACCGTGGAGACCGATACCATCCTGGTGGACCACCACATCGAGCTGGCGCTGGAGACCGCCCAGCGGCTGCGCACGGAGCTGGACGCCGTCGGCGCCGGAATCGACGTGCTGCGCGTCGACCTGCTGGACATCCACGCTCCGAGCGAGGTCCACTTCGCCTTTCGCGATGTCGCCAGCGCCATGGAGGACAACCACCGGTTCATCCGCCAGGCCGAGAGCTATCGCAACCGATCGATCGCTTCGGCCCGCGGGCAGGCGTTCCGCCGGGAGAAGCGGGCCCAAGGGGATCAGCTCATGATCGTTGCGGACGCCCAGGGACGCGGTCACGCCTTCGCAGCGCTCGACTCGGCATACCGGGCCTATCCAGGGGTCACCCGCATGCGCATGTATCTCGATGCCGCGCAGCGGAATCTGGCACGCTCGAAGGTCGTGCTGCCGTTGGCCGATCTGCCGCTCGACCTGTGGCTGACGCGCACAGCCCGCGCGTGGCAAGCCCCGTGGGGCGGCACCCTGGGACCGGCGGGCGCATCCTCTGGGGGCGCGGGTGAGGGCGCGAGCGCTGCTCCGTCGGCATCTCCCGAGGCCGGGGCGCCCGAGCGCCAGCCGTCGACCGAGACCTGGAGGGAGAAGATGCGGAAACTGCAGGAGAACCCACAATGAAGCGGCTCTTCACCATCCTGATCCTCATCGCCGTGGCGGTCACCGTCTTGCTTTCCTGTGCGATCGAGGTCCAGGAAACCGAATACGCGATCATCCTCTTCTTCGGCAATCCCAAGCGGATCATCTCCGAGCCGGGTCTGGTCTGGAAGCTGCCCCCGCCGTTCGAGACGGTGGTGCGCATCGACAAGCGGCTGCGCATTCTGGATCCTCCCGCCTCCGAATACCTGACGCTGGACAAGAAGAACGTGCTGGCCGACGCATTCGCCGCCTGGGAGGTCGAGGATCCGCTCGAGTTCCTGGTCTCGGTCGTGGACCGTCGCACCGCCGAAGCGCAGCTCGAGGACATTCTGCGCGCCGAGGTGGGCGCGGAGCTGGGCTCGCACGAGCTGTCGGCGCTGCTCTCCATCGCACCCGATCAGGTGCAGGTGGACCGCATCATGAACACGATCACCGAGCGCGCCCGGCGCAAGGCGAGCGAAGGCTACGGCATCCAGGTGCGCGCCATCCGGCTCAAGCGGCTCAACTTCCCTGACGAGAACCGCCAAGCGGTCTTCCGGCGGATGGAGGCCGAGCGCGAGCGCATCGCGCGCCAGTACCGCTCCGAGGGTGAGGAGGAGGCCGAGAAGATCCGCGCGCAGGCCGATCTGGAGCAGGCGCGTATCCTGGCCGAGGCCGAGCGGCGTTCGGCCGAGATTCGCGGCCAGGCCGACGCCCAGGCGGCGCGGATCTACGCCGAGGCCTACAGCGAGGACCCCGAGTTCTACGAGTTCGTCAAGACGCTCGAGGCCTACGAGAGCTTCATCGACCAGGACGCCACCATCGTGCTGCCGTCGGATTCGCGGTTGCTGCACCTGCTCAAGGAGCCCCGCTGATGCACGAGCCCGAAGCGCACCAGCAGCCCGAGCGGCGCCGCCTTCCGGACTGGCGCGAGCTGGGCGACCGCATCCGGCAATGGCTGACGGTGCGCCATCTGCTCATGCTCCTGGCCGGCATCATCGTCTTCGACTGGGCGGTGACCGGCGTGCGGGTGGTGCACGAGGACGAGCAGGCGGTGGTGGTGCAGTTCGGGCGCGTTACGCGCGTGGCGCCGGCGGGCATCCTCTTCACCCTGCCCTGGCCGATCGAGCGCTCCGTGGTGGTCAAGACCAGCGAGGTACGCACCATGCCGATCGGCTACAAGCTGGTCGACGCGGTGCGCGGCATCCCGCCCAGCAGCAAAGAAGTGGAGTGGCTGACCGGCGACACCAACGTGATCAACATGACCCTCACGGTCAAGTACGCGGTGGGCGACCCGGTCGACTACCTGTACCGGGTGGGACCGGTGGAGGCCGATTTCCTGGTGCGGCGCGTCTCGGAGACGGTGCTCACCCGTCTGGTCGCCACCATGCCCGTGGACGAGCTGCTGACCCGCGGCAAAGTGCTGGTGCAAGAAGAGACGCGCCTGCGGGCCCAGGGCCTGCTCGACTCGCTGGATGCGGGACTGCGGCTCGTGACCGTCAACATCGGCGTGGTCGAGCCCCCCTCGACCGTGATCGAGGCCTTCAACGACGTCTCCACCGCCAAGCTCGAGAAGACGCGCATGATCAACCAGGCCGACGGTTACCAGAAGGACCTGATTCCGCGCGCGCGAGCGATGGCCGAGCGGAAGCTGCGCGACGCGGAGAGCTACGCCGCGGAGACGGTGGAGGGCGCCCGCGGACGGGCCTCGCAGTACCGCGACCTGCTGGCCGAGGTGCGCCGCGCGCGCGAGATCACCGAGACGCGGCTCTACCTGGAAGCGATGGAGCGCATCCTCCCTCGCGCCCGCAAGATCGTCGTGGAACAGCGCGAGGGCAATTCGGTGCGCATCATCGAATAGTCGCCGCCAGCAGGTGCCACACGGGGCCGCACGCGCCCCTTGAGGAGGCGTCCGATGGAGCGGATCTTCCACCTCAAGGAGCTGGGCACGACCGCGCAGCGCGAGATCCTGGCCGGCGTGACCACCTTCATCACGATGGCCTACATCATCTTCGTCAATCCGATCATCCTGAGCGGCGCGGCGTTCTCCGACAGCGGCGCCGAGTTCATGGACTTCGGCGCAGTGATGGTGGCCACGTGCATCGCCTCGGCGGTGGCCACGATCTTCATGGGCCTGATCGCCAACTACCCGATCGCGCTCTCGGCCGGGATGGGCGAGAACGCCGTCTTCGCCAGCTTCGTGGCCGCGGGGTTGATGACGTGGCAGCAGGGTTTGGCCGCGGTCATGATCTCGGGCGTGGTCTTCTTCATCCTGACGTTCATCAAGGTGCGCGAGATGTTGATCACCGCCGTGCCCGACGCGCTCAAGCACGCCATCGCCGTGGGCATCGGCGCGTTCATCGCCTTCATGGGCCTCACCAACGGCGGTCTGGTCGAGCGCGGCGCCGCGGCGGTGCCGCCGGTCACCTTCGGTGATCCCCTGAATCCGGCCGTCTGGACCACGGTCTTCGGGCTGGTGCTGGTGGGGGTGCTGCTGGTACGCCGCATACCCGGCGCCATCCTGTGGGCCATCCTGGGCACCACTCTCTTCGCGCTGCTCCTGGGGACAACCCGCTACTACGGCCTCTTCGACGCGCCGCCGTCGCTCGAGCCGACGCTCTTGAAGCTCTCCTTCGAGGGTCTCTTCACCGCCGACGGCATCGTGGTCGTGATCGTCTTTCTGTTCATGGACGTCTTCGATTCGGTGGGCACCTTCATCGGCGTCGGCCAGGCGGGCGGGTTCCTCAAAGAGGGCCGGCTGCCCCGCGCCACCCGCGCGCTGAGCGCCGACGCCACCGGAACGGTGGTGGGCGCGGCGGCCGGCACCTCCACCGTCACCTGCTTCATCGAGAGCGCCGCGGGCGTGGCGGCCGGCGCGCGCACGGGGCTGGCCAACATGGCCACCGGCGCGCTGTTCCTGGCCGCGCTCTTCTGCTACCCGCTGGTCAAGACCGTCGGCGAGGCCTACGTGTGGGAGGGCGGCCTCTACTCTCCCATCACCGCGCCGGCCCTGCTGGCGGTGGGCTGCCTGATGATGGGCAGTGTCCGCAAGATCCCCTGGGACGACTTCGCTGAGGCACTGCCCGCGCTCCTGATCATCCTGGGCATCCCGCTCACCTACAGCATTGCCGACGGCTTGGCGCTGGGCTTCGTGAGCTATCCGCTGATCAAGCTCCTCTCCGGGCGCGGCCGCGAGGTGCCGGCATTGATCTACGTCCTGGCAGCGGTCTTCCTGGCACGGTACATCTTCTTCCAGATCTGAGCCACCCCTCACAACACCGCAACGAAGTGGAGCTTTGCGCGCGGGACAGATGGCGTGTGTCCTTGTGAAGTGAAACCGTGACTGCTAGGCTCTCTTTTGCGCGACACCTTTGTATCTCGTGCCCCTGCCGAACGCACGACACCGATGTGTCTGTAGACTTGGCGCCATGTGCACAGCGGTGAGCGGCGCCCCGGTTCCGACGCACCGCACGATGCGGGCCTCGTGCAGACACCGGCACATTCATCGTTGAGGAGGTCGTCATGAGCATCCCACGCGTCTTGCAGCCATCGGTCGCGCCGCCGGTGTGGATCACAATCTCGGGTTTGCTCCTCTTGCTCGCACCCCTGGCCGGGGCTTCTTCCAGCGGTCCACCGGACGGCTTGACCGGTGCCCCGGGCGAAGGCACCTGCCACGGCTGCCACGCCTCGTTTCCCCTCAATTCAGGCGACGGCGTCTTGTCGATCGAGGGACCCGAGCACTATCTGGCCGGACAGACCTATACGGTCACCGTGACTCGCGACGACCCCGGTCAGACGCGCTGGGGATTCGAGATCAGTCCGCTCGAGATCGGTGAATGCGCAATCATCGATCCGATCAACACCCAGCTTTCGATCTCGCAGGGCAAGTCCTACGTCAAGCAGACCAGCGCCGGCACGTTCAACGGCACCCAGGGACCGGTGAGCTGGTCCTTCGACTGGACCGCCCCCAGCGTGAATCCCCCCGATGAGGTGATCTTCTACGCCGCGGGCAACGCGGCCAACGGAAACGGGAGCACCGGAGGCGACTACATCTATACGACCACCTTCACGTCGACCTATGTCTCGACGTCGGTCGAGGAGCCGCCCGGCCCGCGCTCGCGGCTCGCCCTGCAAGCCTGGCCCAGCCCCTGCCGGGTGGGCACGCTCCTCTCCTTCGCCCTGGCCGAGGAGAGCGACGTGCGGCTGGAGGTGTTCGATGTGAACGGCAGGCCGATCGCCGATCTGCTCGGCGGCCCGGTGCCGGGCGGCCGCCGCCAGGTCTACTGGGATTGCCGCGACCAGGAAGGCCGGCGCGTGCCCGAGGGGATCTACCTCTGCCGGCTCCGAACCGCATTCGGCGCCGCCACGCGCGCCCTGGTCGTGCTCGACTGATCACGACCCGAGCGAATCCAAGGAAGGAATCCGGCATGAAGACTTCGCGAGCCCTCCCGACGGTCCTGCTGCTCGCGGCCCTGGTTTGGTGCGCCCCGATAGCGCCGGCGAAGCTGGCGCAGTTCCTGATCGACCCCGGGGCCGAAACGACCCGCATCCGCTTCGAATCGAAGGCCACCCTCGAGTCGTTCACCGGCGAGACGCGTCAGGCCGAGGGCAGCCTGTGGCTCGATCCCGATGCGCTGAGCGACAGCATTACCATGGTGGTCACGGTCGATCTGGCCACGCTCGACACCGGCATCGGGTTGCGCAACGATCACATGCGCAACAATCACCTGCACACCGACCGCTATCCCGAAGCCGTCTTCCGCGGGGCCCGCCTGCTGGGCGAGATCCCCGCGCGCCTCGCTCCGGGGGAAACGGTGCGGCTCGAGGTGGCGGGACGGTTGGATCTGCACGGCATCGAGCGCCCGGTGCGCATGCGGGCCCAGGTGCGGCGCGAGGAGCACGAGGGGCGGACGCGATTGTGGCTGCAGGGCCGCTTCGACGTGAAGCTGAGCGACTTCGCCATTCCACGGCCGAAGTTCTTGATGCTCAAGGTCAGCGATACGCAGAAGATCGAGGTGCGGGCGTTGGCCCGGCTCGAGGAGTGAAAGGAGCGTCCCGATGCGTTTGCGAGACGGTCGCCTGTGGGTACTGGCCCTCGGCCTTGCGGCGTTGCTGGCTTCCTGTTCCGACAGCGGGGACAAGGCCACCGATCCGGGCGGCGGCCCGTCGAACGAGGAGGTGAGCTTCGCCGCCGACGTGCAGCCGATCTTGAGCGGCTCGTGCGCGGTGAGCGACTGCCACGCGGGCGCATCCCCAGCCCAAGGCCTCGACCTGAGCGCCGGGGCGAGCTACGCCGCCCTGGTCGGCGTGCAGGCGGCTCAACGCCCGGACCTCCAGCGGGTTCATCCCGGGGAGCCCGACAGCTCTTATCTGGTGCTCAAGATCGAGGGCGGCCAGGGCATCTCGCGGATGCCGCCCGGGGGCGCGCTGCAGGCGGAGCAGATCGCGACCATCCGATCGTGGATCGAGGAAGGCGCCGACGACAACTGAGCTCGCTCCTTCGCGCGCCGCGGCGACGATCGAGACGCTGGCGGCGGCACGAAGCACACACCACACAAGGGGGTGACCCATGCCGCTGACCACTGCGAGGGTGAGGGCGCGTCTGCAGCTTCGGTGGCCCGCCGGCATTGGCCTGGTCTGCGCGGCGGCCTGCGCGCTGCTTGTGGCGCTGGTCGCGCCGCAGGAGGCGCGCGCCGTTCCCCGCTATGCCGCGCGCTACCATCAACGCTGCGGCCTCTGTCATCAGGACGTCTCGGGGGGCGGCATGCGCAGCAGCTATGCGTCCCAGTTCCTGGCCCCCACCGAGCTGGCCTGGCGCACCACGCCGTCCGAGGAGCTGGAGCAGATCGACCCCAGCATCGGCCGCAACGTGTCGGTGGGCTTCGACCTGCGCACGTTTCATCACTACACCGACGACGGGCGCACCCCGGGCAACTTCTTCCAGATGCAGGGCGACCTCTATCTGGCCTTCCAGTTGAACGACCGTCTCTCCGCGTACCTGGACCGTGGGATGTCGGGCAGCACGGAGCTCTTCGGCACCGTCCACCTGCTGCCCGCGTCGGGGTACGTGAAGGTGGGCCGGTTCGCGCCGCCCTACGGTTGGCGCTTCGCCGATCACGAGGCCTTCGTGCGCGACCTGCAGGGTTTCGCCCCACCGACGCACACCGACGTCGGCTTTGAAATCGGCCTCTTCCCGGGTCGCTTCACGCTGCAGGCCGCACTGCTCAACGGCGCCCCCGGGTCCCCACGGGACAACGACCGGCGTCTGGCCGTAGCCGGCCGCGGCTCCTGGCGATGGCGCCTGGGGGAGCTCAAGGCCTGCGTCGGCGGCTCGGGCTGGCACCACGACTTCGAGGGCGGCTCCTCGGCGGTGACGGGCCCCTTCTGGTCGCTGGCATGGGGACGTCTGACCTGGCTGGGAGAGCTGGGCTGGATGCGAGACGATGCGGCCGTCGGCGCCGACACCCAGTCCTGGACGGCGTCCCACGAGGTGGCGCTCCAGCTCGTGCAGGGTCTGGACCTGATCGCGACCTACGACTTCCATGACCCGGACATCGACGTCGAGAGCGGGACGCGCGAACGCATCGGGGGCGGGCTCGAGTTCTTCACCTACCCGTTCCTGCAGCTACGGCTGTTCTGCAATCTGCACCGCACCGAAGGGTCGGCGCTGGGCGATGAGGACTACGTGCAAACCGAGGGGCAGGTGCACTTCCTGTATTAGCGGGCAGGCGACGGGGACGCCCGAGGCGCTTCCTAGGGGCTTCGCGATTCGGTGGGGGTATTCAGCGTCCCGCTCGTCACGATCGCCAGATCGCCGGTCTGCAGCAGGTCCGCCGCGGCGGCGCGCACCTCCTCTGCGGTCACCGCCAGAATGCGGTCTCGGTAACTGTCGATGTAGTCGATGCCCTTCCCCAGGCGAATGCCTTCGAGCAGCGTGGCCGCCACCGCCCGGTTGGTCTCCAGCTTGATCGGGAAGGACCCGGTCAGGTGCATCCGCGCCAGCTCCAGCTCCTCCTCGGTGGCGCCCTCACGTGCCAAGGCTTCCATCTCGGCCGTGGCGCCTGCGATGGCGCGCTCAACGTCCTGGGGGTGGACACCGACGTAGGCGGACCAGAGGCCCGGGCACCGTCCCGAGACGAGCGTGCTCTGCACGGCGTAGGTCAGGCCCTGCCGATCGCGCAGGCTCTGATTGAGGCGGCTGACGAAGCTGCCGCCGAGAACAAAGTTGGCCAGACCGTAAGCGGTGAAGTCCTCGCGCGTGCGGGCCACGCCCGGACGCACCAGGACGATGTCGGTCTGGCCCTTGTCGGCGATCTCGACATGGTCCCGCACCCGGCCTCGGTTCGGAGGGGCCGCCGGGGGCGGCGCTCCGACCGATGACCGTTCGGAAGCTCCCGCGCCGGGATCGGTCGGATCGGTTCCCGCAGGCAGCGTCGCTGCGCCGGCGGGAATCTCGGCCAGCGCCTCTTCGAGCAGCGCGAGGGTCCGGTCGCAGTCGATATCGCCCACGATGGCCAGCTTCAGGCGCGCGGCGGCGATCGCCGACCTTCGGTAGGCTTCCATATCGGCCCGCGTCACCGCTTCGAGGGTGTCTCGGCGGCCCAGCGCATCACGCGCGTAGGGGTGGTCCTCCCCCAGAACGTGCGCGGCCGCCCGGTGGTAGGCCTGCGTGAAGGTGTCGAAGGCGGCCTCGCGCAGACCGGCGCGGGCCTCTTCCCGGGCCAGCTCCACCTCCGCGTCGGGAAACGCGGGGTGCGCGAGCGTATCGCCCAGGAGCTCGAGCAGCAGCTCGAAGTCCTCCGCCAGACAGCGGCCCCGCACTGCGACCGCTTCGCGCGTCAGCCCATGCACCATCCGGGCGCCGTTGGATTCCAGCGCGTCGGAGATCTCCGCCTGGCTGCGCCGCTGCGTGCCACGGTCGAGGGTGCTGATACACAGGTTGGCCACGCCGGCCAGGGCGGGCGGCTCGAGGAACATGCCGCCATCGATGACGCCGACCAGGTCGACGGTCTGGTTGCGGTGGCTCTCGATCAGGTAGACCTCGGCGCCCCCGGAGAGCCTCCCCGTCCTGATCCGGTCGGCCAGCTTCGTCACGCCGTCACCTCCGTCGGCTTGAAGTGGCCCACCGTGCGGGCCTCACGCCGCAGGTACCGCGCGGCGGCCGCCTGCACTTCTTCGGGCCGCACGCGCTGCAACCGCTCCAGATAGGTCTGCGCCATCCGCCAGCCGGAGCAGATCTCCAGCTCTCCGATGAGGAACGCCAGCGCGCTGACGCTGTCGCGCCGCATCACGAACTCGACCCGCGCGCGCTTGCGGGCCCGCTCCAGCTCGCGCGCCGAGATGGGCTCCTCGATCAGCCGCTGGATCTCGGCGTCGATGACCGCCTCGATGCCGCCCACCGCGGCATTGGCGACCGGCTCGACGTCGATGAAGAAGAGGAAGGGATCGACCGGGGTGGTCTGGTTCTCGGCCACCACGCTGGCCGCCAGCCCCGATTCGACCAGCGCCTTGTAGAGGCGGCTGGTGCGCCCGTGACCGAGCACCTGCGCCAACACGTCGAGCGCGAACGCATCGTCCTCGTCGCGACGCGGGGCGCGATAGGCCAGTCCCAGGATCTCCTGCTCGCCGGCCTTGCGCAGCTCGAAGCGCCGCTCGCCCCTCTGATCGGGCTCGACGATCCGCGGGGGCGCCGTCACCCCACCCGGTTCCAAGGTTCCAAAGGTCGCCGTCACCGCTGCCAGCATCTCCTCTGCCGGTGCGCCGCCCACGAGGGTGAGGAAGGCGTTGTCGGGGCGGTAGTAGGTGTCGTAGAAGGCGCGCAGATCGTTCGCCGTGATCCGCTCCACATCGGGGCGCCAGCCGATGACCGGCCGCCGATAGGGATGCTCCAGAAACGTGATCGCCAGGAGGCGCTCGAAGAGCGCCGTGCCGGGGTCATCCTCGCTGCGATCCAGCTCGTTGAGCACCACCCGCCGCTCGTCGTCGAGATCATCCGCGCGCAGCAGTGCGCCGCGCATGCGGTCGGCCTCCAGCTCGAGGGCCGTGCGATACCGGTCGCTGCCGATCAACACGTAGTAGTTGGTGCGGTCGTACCAGGTGGAGGCGTTGTGAATGGCGCCCAGCGCGTGGAGGATCCGATCGTAGTCCCCCTTGGGGTGGGCGGCGGTGCCTTTGAAGACCATGTGCTCGAGCAAGTGCGCGGTGCCGCTCGCGCCGGCGGCATCGTGCCGCGAACCGGCGCGAATCCAGACCGACACGCAGACCACCGGGGCGGTGGGGGTTTCGAGCAGGAGGACATGCAGCCCGTTGTCCAGTTTGTGTTCGGCGATCGGCAATCCGGTCGCTGCATCCAACGCCTACCTCGCTTTCCCTGCGAAGCCCCTGGATCCGACGCCGCCCCCCGGGGATCGGGGAAACGCCGCAGACAGCAAAGCGCATCGGGCCGCCTACGACAAGAGCGCGATCGCAAGCGACCGCGCTCGGGACATCCAGGCTCCGGACCGGACATGACCCGCAAAGCTCACGCTCCGAGCCGCCCGGCCTCGAGCTAGCGATTCTTGAACAGGTCCTTGATCTCCCCCCAGGTGCTCTGGTTGGCCTCGCTCACGCCCAAGTCGGTGAGCCCCAAGCGCACGGCCGCGGTCATGCCGTTGACCGTGGCATCGTCGATCCAGGAACCCTGGTAGTTGCTCCACCCGCGCGTGCCCATCTCGGTGCCGGCGAGACCGATCGCATCGCCCGGCATCATCTCGAATCCGAGGCTGATGCACTCGCCTTCGCTACCGGGCAGGTTGTGCGGGTAGGCGACGCTGCCCTCGAGCGGCACGTAGGTCCACTCCGCCGGGGGCCACTCCGAGTAAACGGGCGTGAAGGTCAGATCATCGGCCAGGACGCTCCCGGGAGCGCTGTCGCGACTGTTGGCCTGCCGGATGGTCACGTAGTGCGTCCCGTTGCCGCTGAGAAAGAACGCCACGTACTCGATCAACCAGGGACCGCCCTCGGGCGGCTCGGGGAGCTGGAAGCAGACCTGCACCTCATCGGCCCAGGTGTTCGCTTCCCCGTACCCGAGCATCTGTCCGCCGGAACAGCCCAGATAGGAGTCGGTATGCGCCGTATCCCATTCCGGGGCAAGCACATAGTCGTCTGTCCATTCATGGGCCCACGATGCGCCCGCCAGGAGCAGCGGGAGCAGCAGAGCCAATGACCACCTCATCGGTGCCTCCATCCGTGTCGTACAGCTAGGTGATCCAACGGCCCTCTTGCAGGGCCTGGCAACGCGGAGCCTCGTCGTGAAGCCACCGTACAGGGGAAGTCTAGCACGATCGGACCCCTCCAGTCAATCGGGCGCCGGGGGCTCGCCTCAAGCCTTACGCACACAATAACAAGCAATTACGGTGCCAAGTTTCACGGAATCAGCCCGACGCACGCTGGATATACATATGTAGACTTTGGGGGCGGAGGGGTGCTCGGGGAACCGGAGCCAGCCCGCCCGGAGCGGCCAGGGGCAGCCCGTCCGACCATGGTCCAGCCGGCTGCAGGCTACTGAATTGTCCGGATCGGGCTCAGCACCACCGCCCCGCCTTCGGCGTCTTCACCGAAGAGCGACTTGATGGCGCCCCAGGTCGAGCTCTCGGCATCGAACGAAGTATCGGTCACGACAAGGCGGATCGCCGCCTGCAGCCCCCAGTAGCCGCTGTCATCCTGCCATTGCCCGTCGTAGAACGCCCAGGTGTGGCCCGTGCCCGTGGAGGTGTCCAGCGCGATGCCGTCGTCGGAGCCGCTCAGGTCGACCCCCACGAAGATCCCCTCGCCCCCGCCCAACATCATACCCAGCGGCAGCAGGTCGACCGTGACCCAACGGTCCGGCGGCGCCGGGTAGCCCGGTGTGAAGGCGATCGAGCCGTCGATCACGCCGCAGGGCGCGCTCCAGATGGTTCCGCAGGCGTCACGCACATGCAGGAGGTGCGTGCCGGTGCCCGACATGAACAGCTTGGCCATCCAAACCAGCCAGGGCCCGCCGCTGGGCATGATGAAGCCGGCCTGCAGCTCGTCGGCCCAGCTGGGAGCCGTCCCCCAGCGCTCGAACTCCCCGTCGTCGTCGTGCAACACTTCGCCGTACATGGAATCGGTGCCGGAGATGGGTTCGTCATAGGCGATGGAGTACCGGCTCGTGGCCGAATCGGCGCCGGCCGCAACGGCCAGAACACCGCTCGCGATCAGCAGCGTGAGCATCTTCGTCAGGCGGTTCATGCTGGTCTCCTCCCACGGCCGCGTCGTCCTAAGGGTGTCCCGCTGGTTTGGGGGACGGGCTCCCTCGGAATCATCGTCTCCCACGGATCCGATGGTTAGCCGCGCGGGCAGCGCGTCGGCGATTGCGGGGTGAGGCCCCCGGGCCGATGTCACCGCGCCCCGGATCCTCGCGGCGTCGGTCCGGGCCGCCCAGGTACGAATGGCTCGCCTCAGCCATCGCGGCCGGCTATCGTCCCCCCGTCCCCGGGACGATCCGCGTGCCGCCGGCCATGCCGACCCGGGCGCGATCGCACGCCGCCGGTCGCCCGGGCCTGGGTCCGCGTCGGGAGAAGGTGCGATGGAGACCTACATCGAGGTGATGTTGACCGTCGAGCACCGGTTCGAGGAGGCGGCCGAGAGCGCCCTGCTGGACCTGGGCGCCGTCGGAACCTCGTCGGAGCCCGTGGGCCGGCGGTCGCCCGAGAGGTCCCCCGAGGTGCGGGTGAGCGGCTACTTCCTGCAGGGTCCGGCGCCCAATGCGGCTCGGGTTGCGGAGCGGTTCGCGGCCTTTCGGGCGGCGGCGGCACACGCCCAGGCCGGGAACGCGGGCGACGGAGCCGATGGTGTCAACCCGGTGGACGAAGCCTCGCTCGCGCTCGACATCCGCGTGCGCCCCTGGCGCAACTGGGCGGCCGAGTCGCGCCGGGCTTTCCGGGCGTTCGATCCCGTCCCCGGACTCACCGTGGCCCCACCCTGGGATCGCCCCCGCCGACCGCAGGGCGACCTCCTGGTTCTCAACCCGGGCGCGGCATTCGGCCTGGGCACGCACGCCACCACCCGCGCCTGTCTGGCACTGCTCCCACCGCCCAGCCCCGCGGCGACCTCGGCCCGCGTGTTGGACATCGGCTGCGGCTCGGCCATTCTCGCGCTGCGCGCCGCTCAGCTCGGCTACGCATCGATCGTCGCCTGCGAGATCGATCCCTGCGCGGCGCGGACCGCGGCCGAGAACATCGCGCTCAACCGGCTGCAGGCCCGCGTCCACCTGTTCGCGGGCACCGTGGCGGCGCTGCGACCCGGAGCGCGCTTTGCGCTCGTGCTCGCCAATTTGCACCTGGAGGCGCTGCGCTCCCTGGCTCCACGCCTGCCTCGGCTGCTGCGCCCGCACGGGACGCTGATCGCATCGGGCGTGCTGCGCCGCGATCGCGGCGAGCTGCTCGCCCTCCTGCGCCCTCACGGTCTCGAGCCGTCTGAGGAACGCATGGAGGAAGAGTGGACGACGCTCAGGCTCCATCGTTCGGGCCCAAACGACCCTTGATCGGCCTTGGGAGCGCACGGATAATCGCCCTGCTTTCGCGGCTTCACATGGCGCTGGCCGGCCCGGCGCTCGCAGTCGCGGTTCGCCCGGCGGCGCCCGGGATCGGGAGACCGGAAGCAGCCCACATCCCCGGAGGAAACCTGCATGTCTGAGACCGGCGACGGTCGCGGCCAGTGGAAATCGCAGCTCGGGTTCATCCTGGCTGCGTCGGGCTCCGCGATCGGACTGGGCAATATCGTCTTTTTCAGCGCCAACGCCTACAAGTTCGGCGGCGGCGCGTTCTACCTGCCCTACCTGATCGCCCTCGTGGCGATCGGCATCCCGGTGATGATCATGGAATTCGGTCTCGGCCATCACACGGGATTGGCCTACCCGCTGGCGCTGCGGCGCACGGTGGGGCGGGGCGGCGAGTACCTGGGATGGTTCGCGATCATCAACGCGACCTTCATCACCATGTACTACATCACCATCCTGGCCTGGGTGCTGGGCATGCTCTTCGGAAGCATCTTCGGCGGGCTGTGGCAGGATTCGGTCGCCCTGCCCGCTTTCGGTCTCGAGGAAGGGGCGCTTCCGAATCCCTACGCCTTCTTCTTCAACATGCTCTCCCAGGTCTGGGTGCTGGGGCTGGTCGTGCTGGTCTGGCTGGCGAACATCTATATCGTGCGCCGCGGCGCCCGCACCATCGAGTCGTCGGTCAAGATCTTCGTGCCCCTGATGTGGGTCTTCATGTTCGTGCTGCTGCTGCGCGGCATCACGCTGGAGAACGGGGTGCAGGGGCTGCTGCTGCTCTTCACGCCCAACTTCGAGGTGATGAGCGATCTCGAGGTGTGGCAGGGCGCGTTCAGTCAGATCTTCTTCACGCTCTCGCTGGGCTTCGGCATCATGACCGCCTACGCCAGCTATCTCCCCCGGCGCTCCGACCAGACCAACAACGCCTTGATGACCAGCTTCCTGAACTGCGGGTTCGAGTACATCGCCGGCGTGGCGATCTTCACCATCCTCTTCGCCACGGTGGTCATTCCGCGGGCCAGCACGATCAGCATGATGTTCTTCATCATCCCGACGGGCATCAAGCAGATGCCGGGCGGCGATCCAATGGTGATCGGCTTCGGAACGCTCTTCTTCGTCTTGCTGATGGTGGCCGGACTCTCCTCCAGCATCTCGCTGGTGGAGTCGTTCTCCTCGGCGCTGATCGACAAGTTCCAGGCCAGCCGCAGGAAGGTGCTGCTCTGGTCGTTCATCGTGGGGCTGTGCGGCAGCCTGCTCTTCGCGCTCCCGCAGGTGATCGATCACAACCTGTCCGACAACGGCACCCTGGGCTTCACCCTGCTGGATTTCATCGATCACTGGGCGTTCAGTCACGGACTGCTCATCGTGGGGCTGATCGAGTGCATCCTGATCGGATGGGTCTACGGCGTGCACCGCATTCGCCGCACCATCAACGAGCATTCGAAGTACCGGTTGCCGGCCGCGTTCGACTGGCTGCTCAAGCTGGTGATCCCCGTCTTGATCGCCGGCGTGCTGATCTTCTCGCTGGTGCAGCAGGTCCGGGACCCGGGCGGGATCTACGGCGCCACCTATACGCAGAACTACTCGGTGGACTGGTCGTGGCTGAAGTATCTGCCCAAGATCGCCATCTGGCTGTGGATCGTCGCCACCCTCGGGGGCGCGGCCGTCTTGACGCTGCGCAAAGGCAAGCTGGAGGACCCTACCCATGCAGAGGACTAGCCCCCCGTTCGGCGCCCGCAGAAGCGTGGTCATCGCCCGCGCGGCGTGGGCGTTCGGGTTGCTCATGGCGATCTGCGTCGGGACGGCCCTCGGGGCTCCCGATCAGCGCTGTGCGACCGGCGGAGACCTTACGATCTGCGTCGATCCCGGGTACCCTTCTCAAGGCCGGCCGTGCCGCATCCGGGTAACCCGTGACGGCCAGCCGGCGGCCGACGCGATGCTGGCGGTCACCTACCGGCCCAACAGCGAGGTGTCGCACGTGGACACTCTGGGTCGCGCCGACGAGACCGGCGTCCTGATGTGGACGCCGCAGGATGCCGGCATCGCCACCCTGTCGGCCGCTGTGGGGGATGCGGCGCCCTGTGAGCTGATCGTCTCGGTACGGTTCCGCGGTATCCCGGTGGCGGGTGTGATCGTGATGGTCGTGGCGGGGTTGATTCTCTTCGGCGGCAACAGCTATAGCTTTGCCAAGACCTTCGGCGGTTCCTAGCACCGAGGCGAGGCATTCAGGATGGGCCTTTTCGACGGGATCTTCGGCGGGTTCGAGAAGCTGGAGCAGCGCGGGGACGCGGCGCTCGGGCGCGAACGGGCGCTCGAGGCGCTGCAGCTCTTCCAGGACGCCCAGCGCAAGGCGCAGAGCAAGGACCCCGTGGCGGCGGAGCGCCTCAAGGCCAAGGTGTCCCGGGCCCGCCGCGGCTTCCTGGCCGAGAAGACGCAGCAAGCCGAACGCCTGCTGGAGGACGAGCTGCTCGAGGAAGCGCTCGAAGAGCTCCAGGTGGCGGCTCAGTACCTGACCCCCGAGGATCGGGAGGCCCGCCTGCGGATCGAGTCGCTCGAGCAGAACACCCGCACCCGGCTAGCGGCCCACGGTCCGGGCGATGTGGATCTCTCCGCCGGGGCGGGGCTTCCGGCCGGCGCCGTGGGGCAAGCCGGGGCCGGCGCCGGCGCGCAGGAGCCTGCGCCGGTGGACGACCCGGAGATCGACGCGCTCTTCGACCAGTTCGCCGGTGCGCTCCCGCCGCAGGACCGCGACCGGGCCCGCGAGGCCCCGGCGGCGTTCAAGCGCGGCTTCGTCGCGCACCAGATGGGCGCCGCGGACGAGGCCGAGGCGGCGCTGCGCAGCGCGGCCCAGGAACGGCCGGACGACGGGTTGGTGCGCGAGACGCTGGCGCTCGTGCTCGACATGCGGGGCAAGACCGAGGAGGCGGCCGCGTTCTACCGGTCCGCCCTGGAGCAGGAGCCGGACCGCACCAACGCCCGCGTGGCCCTGGCCGGGATCGCGGCCGGCGTCCAGGCCACGGCGGGCATCCAGTCGTTCGCCCACTGGCGCCAGACCGCTCAGGAGACCGATGCCGAGACGAGCCGACCCGATGAGGGGTTGGCGCTACTCGAGGAAGGCATCGAACGCGACGCCGAGCAGACGGAGGCCTACCTGACCGCGGCCGCCGAGATCTGCCTCGCCGCGGGTCGGGCCACCGATGCCGCCCGGTACGCCCAGCGCGTGCTCGACGCGGGCACCCCGAACGCGGCCATGGTGCATCACCTGCGGGCCGTGGCCGCGGAGTTGAGCGGCGACCTCGACCGTGCCGAGTCCTCCTTCGAGGAAGCGGTCAAGCTGGGCGGGCAGGCCCTCTTCTTCCGGGCCGAGTACGCCGAGTTCGCCCTGCGGCATGGCCGGGCCCTGAAGGATGCCGAGCAGTACATCTTCGACACCTGCATGGGCTGTCAGGCATCGCAGCCGAGCCCGGAGGAGCTCGACTACTACGGCTTCCTGTTGACCCGGCTGCAACACGCGCGCGGGGAGCTTCAGGAAGCCCTCAAGGGGATCGATCGGCTGCTGAAGAAGGGCCCGCCGCCGATGCTCGAAGGCCCCTTGCGGGAACTGCGGCGCCGCGTGGTGGGTCAGATGGAGGCCGACGCACGCCCGGAGGCCTGAGCGCGGCGCGCGCTGAAATTCCCTTGCGGCTCGGGCCGCGGTCCAGGTAGTCTTCTCTGTTGTGCGTATTCTGGCGGACCTCGTCCGGTCGGCCGGCGCGCATCCACGGTGGGCGTAGCTCAGTTGGTTAGAGCGCGTGACTGTGGCTCACGAGGCCGAGGGTTCAAATCCCTTCGCCCACCCGGAACGAGACGGCGGCTCCCGCAGCGATGCGTGGGCCGCCTTGTCTCATCTTCTCATCTTCCGGATAAGCGTCTCGAAAGTGCTTCGCGCTTGCGGGAATCCGCCCCCAACGCTCTTCTGGAACGATCGGGATTGACAACGGCCCGTCACGTGCTTAGCCTTCTCCCCTTGTGACTTGCGGCGAGGTTCCCTGTCTGCCCGCAGGCTGCCACGGCATGCCTTGCGCGCACGGGGATGCCGGTCGCGGTCACGTGGGCTGCTCCACAGAATCCTCGGAATGGAGCCGAACAAGCCATGAATCGACATGCGCGGTCTGCTTGGGTACTCGCCGGTGGGCTCGTCCTCTTGGTCCTCGGTCTCGTCGGCCAGGCGCTTCCCACCAAACACACCTTTCCCCCCCTGCGCGTCTACTACGAAAACGCCGGGGGACCGGTCCTGTTCCCGCACGACCGGCACACGGAGATGGAGGCCGCCTGCGCCGATTGCCACCACGAACTGGCTACCGGCGAACTGGAGAACGACTGCCTGCTCTGCCATCACGAGAACAGCTTCGCGCTCACCGAGTGGGAAGACGAAGACATGGCCGACCTGCACGACACCTTTGTGTCCGACGGGGATGCCGGCGTCTGCGTCGATTGCCACAGCCACAACGACCTCATCCAGCCTCTGCGCCCCGTATCGCAATCCACCTGTGTCCAATGTCATGAAGAGGATCTCGTCGCCCTGCAAACCGGTCACAACTGCAGCGGTTGCCACGCCACGCAAGCGGGTGACCAGGTGGCCGCCTGCGGCCAGTGTCACCGCACCGGCGAGGGCGAGGATGCGTCATGCGCGAGCTGCCATGCGGACGACGGATACACCGCCGACATGCTCGAGCACGCCGAGTTGGTGGCCATCGAAGGCCACACGTGCTCCTCGTGTCACGTCGCCTCGCGCGGCTCGGATGCGATCCATCACGGATGCAATCGGTGCCACGCGGACCTCGAGGAGGGCACCTTCTTCGCCCGTTCGCGGGAGGACGCCGAGACGGTCTGCAGCACCTGCCACATGAAGTAGTCGCCACCATATTGGAGCCGCCCACCGGTGTGGGCGACGCGCGTTGGACGGTGCACGGTCCGTCCGCGCGGCTGGAGCGCAACGCCTGGAGCACTGGGGAGGAGTAGTGAGCAGCCAACGCCTCTTTGGTTTGGCCAAACCGCGCATCGCGCAGCGCACCCCCGTCGGCGAGGTGCGCCGACTCTCGCCGCCCGATCGTGTGCGGATCCCTTTGACGGTGCCGGGACAGCCCCCGCTCGCCGCGGCGGTGAGCGTCGGCGAGCAGGTCAAGCTGGGCCAGGCCGTGGCGGTGACGCCGTCGATGACGGCGGTCCACGCCACGGTGGCGGGCGAGGTGACCCTGATCGGCATGATGCACGCCCCCGACGGGCGCGAGATCCAGGGGATCGAGATCGTGGCCGCCGACCAGCAAGAGTGGGTCAAGGCGCACGGCTTGGACGACGTCGGCGAGGCCTCCTGGGACGAGCTCACCGATACGCTGGTGGGTCTGGGCGCCGCCTCCCCCTGGAAGCCCAAGGCGATCCAGGAGACGATGGATCCGGCCGAGCAGAGGCCGATCCACACCGTGGTCATCATCGGCGTCGATCGGGAGCCGGATCTGACGGTGCAACAGCGTTACCTCAACGAGTACCGGGCGGATCTGATCGGCAGCCTCAAGGCGGTGCGGACCCTGGCCGGCGGCGCCGCCCGCATCGTGCTCCTGGTCCCCGAATCCGTGCGCGACGAGATGGCTGGTACTGTCGAGGGCGTCGAGGTGCAGCCGGTCACGGCCCGCTACCCCGCCAACCACTGGCGTCTGCTGCTGGGGCGCGTCGCGGGGGTCGGCAATGCGACCGTCGCCAGCGCCCGGGCGGCCGGCATCATGGTGATGAGCGCCGAAGAGGCGGCGTTGGCCGGGCGCAGCTTGCGCGAAGGGCTCCCCCGCACCGTCAAGTTGGTGACGGTGATGGGCAAGGCGCTGTCGCAGCCGGTGACCGTCGAGACCGTGCTGGGCGCTCCCATGGAGCACCTCCTGAAGGAGCTGCAGGTCGACGTCGCCGAAGGCGACCGCGTGCTCCTGGGCGGCCGTCTGCAGGGCTACGCGCAGTACGACCTGAAGGCCCCCGTCACCCACAGCACCGACGCGGTGGTCGTGATCCCCGCCGACGAAGTCGTGCACCTGACCGAGAACCCCTGCATCAACTGCGGGCGCTGCACGAGTGTCTGCCCGGTGAAGATCCAGGTGGGTACGGCCGCCCGTTTCGCCGAGTTCGGCTTGATGGAAGAAGCCTACAGCGCCGGGGCCTATGCCTGCATCGAGTGCGGCCTGTGCGGCTACGTCTGCCCGGCCCACCGGCCCCTGCTCCAGTATGTGCGCTTCGCGATCCTGAAGCACGAGGACTGCATCGTACGCACCGAGGAGGGCGACGAGGAGTGTCTGGATTGCAAGCTGCCGTCGGATCACGACCTGCCGAGCGCGCCGCGCGCCGCATCCTGGACGGAGGAACGCTAGCCGGCGACCCGCGTGGCGCCAGGAGACGGAAACCGGTGAGTAGGGAACAGGAGGAGTAAGCGCGATGAAACGTCCCCCGCTCTTGAGTGTGGCGGTGCCGCCTCACCTGCACGACGGCAGCAGCGTCGCCCAGATTTACTTCTGGCAGTTCCTGCTACTCCTGCCAGCCGCGGTCGGAGGCGTCTGGGTGTGGGGCGTCGGCGGATTGCGGACCCTCGTGTTGGCGATGGGCGCCGCGGTGCTCTTCGAGGGGGTCGTGGCCCGCATCCGCAAGCAGGAGGCTTTCCTGGGGAACCTCTCGATCTTGGCGCAGGGACTGATGCTGGGAATGCTCCTGCACGCGGAGACGTCCTGGTGGCTGGTGGTGGTGGCCGCCGCGCTGATGGTCTTCCTCGGCAAGCACTTCTTCGGCGGCCAGGGCAGCTACCCCTTCAGCCCGCCGCTGCTGACCTACGCGATCCTGCTGGTCTCCTGGCCGGGGCAGCTCAACTTCGCGCGCCAGCTCGTTCACTACGACCTGTCGTTTCCGGCGGTCGCGCCGCTGACCGCCTGGCGCTCGTTCGGCATCGATGCCACCGACGCCTTCTCGCCCTGGGGCCTGCTGTGGGGGCAGCAGCTCGGCGGCGTCGGCTCGACGATGATCCTGTTGCTCGCCCTGGGCGGCATCGTGCTGATGCTGGGCGGCTACATCGCCTGGCGTATCCCGGTGGCCTTTCTGGGCGGGCTGTTCGTGACGGCGCTGATCTTCAATCTGGCCGATCCGACAACCTATCCGTCGCCGTTCTTCCATCTCTTCTCGGGAATCGCCGTCTTCGCGGCGTTCTTCCTGGCGACCGACTTCACCTGTTCCCCGGTCAATCCCTGGGCGCAGGTGATCTTCGGCGTGGGCTGCGGCCTGTTGACGGTGATCATCCGCACCTTCGGCGCGTGGCCCGACGGCACGGTCTTCGCGGTGCTCTTGATGAACCTCGCCCAACCGCTGATCGACAAGATCCACCCGCAACCGGTGGCAGTGGAGGTGCCGGCGCAATGAACGAAGTGGTCCGCATGATTCTGGTGCTGACGGCGATCTGCCTGCTCTCCTCCTTCGCGCTGACCGCGCTGAACAACGGGTTGGCCGACCAGATCGCCAAGCAGAAGCGCGAGAACGTCCAGGTGCCCATGGCGCGCGAGATCTTGGAGGGCGCCCCGCCCGACTTCGCCGAAAAATACATCGAGCTGGAGATCGAGGGGGTCTACTGGGGCCTCTTTCCCTGGATCGAGAATGGCGAGGTGAAGGCCGTCACCCTGGAGACGACGGGAAAAGGCGGCTATGCGGGCGACGTCAAGGTGATGACCGGCATCGACCTTGAGGAGGACGCGGTGCTGGGTGTCCGCGTGACGGAGAGCTCCGAGACGCCCGGCGTCGGCTCCCGGGTGGCCGACCCGAGCTATCTGCGCACGTACCGCGGCCTGCCGATCACCGGCACGCTCTTCTCGCTGCAGCCGGCGGGCGGCGACATCGAGGCCGTGTCGGGCGCGACGCGCACCAGCACGGCGGTGGCCGACGCCGTGGACAAGGCGGTGCGCTTCGTGCTGGACCACAAGGACGAGATCGTTGAGCGGGCCCTGGCGGGCCCACCAGCCTAGACGGGGAGATGGGCATGAGAATCGTCAAGGAGTTCACCAAGGGCTTCACGACCCAGTTGCCGCCCTTCCGCCTGGTGCTGGGCCTGTGCCCGGTCCTGGCGGTGACCACCACGGTGGAGAACGGCATCGGCATGGGCCTGGCGGCCACCTTCGTGCTGCTCTGCTCCAACGTGCTGGTTTCGCTCTTGCGCAAGATCATCCCGCAGAAGGTGCGCATCGCCTGCTTCATTGTGCTGATCGCCTCCTTCGTGGTGATCGTCGAGCTGGTGATGAAGGCCTACTTCTTCGGCCTCTCGCAGAGCCTGGGCATCTTCATCCCGCTCATCGTGGTCAACTGCATCATCCTGGGCCGCGCCGAGGCCTTCGCCGCCAAGAACCCGGTCCACCTGTCGGCCGCCGACGGTCTGGGCATCGGGTTGGGCTTCACCCTGTCCCTGGCCGTGCTGGGCGCCGTGCGGGAGGTGCTGGGACAGGGCACCTTCTTCGGGGCCAGCGTCTTCGGCGAGTCCTTCGAGCCGTTCGCCTTCATGGCCCAGGCGCCGGGCGCTTTCGTGGGCCTCGGCGTGCTGCTGTTTCTGATGAACGCCTACGACCGCTTCCGCAACCGGATGCCGGCCTAATCGATCGGTTTCGCGAGGAGGAGGTTCGACGTGGATTACGTTCTGCTGGTCATCGGGGCGATCCTGGTCAAGAACATCCTGCTGATGCAGTACCTGGGGAACTGCCCATTCCTCGGGGTGTCCAAACGGATGGAGACGGCGACCGGCATGGGGATGGCGGTCATCTTCACCATGACCGTCGCTTCGGTCATCACCTGGATCGTCAGCAAGACGGTGCTCGTGCCCTTCAATCTCGAGCACCTGCAGACGATCGCCTTCATCCTGGTGATCGCCGCCCTGGTGCAGTTCGTCGAGATCTTCATGAAGAAGACGCTCCCGGCCCTCTACCAGGCGCTGGGCATCTTCCTGCCGTTGATCACCACCAACTGCGCCATCCTGGGGGTGGCCATTCTGTGCATCAAGAATGAGTACAACTTCGCCGAGATGGTGGTCTTCGCCGTGGCCAGCGCGGTCGGTTTCGCCCTGGCGCTGGTGCTGTTCGCCGGACTGCGCGAGCGGTTCCGCGTGGCGCACATTCCTCAGCCGCTGCAGGACACCGCCATCGGACTGATCACCGCCGGACTGATGTCGCTGGCGTTTCTTGGATTCAAGGGCTTGGCCTAGGCCGTTCACCCTGAACCGTTAGGACGGGAAGACGATCATGGTCATCGCGTTGATCTTCTTGGGGGGATTGGGGGCGGCGGCGGCGCTGCTGCTCGGCATCGCGTCGCGGGTCTTCTATGTCGAGGAGGACCCGCGCATCGGTGAGGTCGAGAACGCCTTGCCGGGCGCCAACTGCGGCGGCTGCGGCTACGCCGGCTGCCGCGCTTGCGCCGAGGCGATCGTGGCCGGAGAGGCCGAGGCCAACGTCTGCGTGGTCGGCGGCTTCGACACGGCGGTCGAGGTGGGCGCCGTCATGGGGGTCAAGGTGGAGGCAAAAGAGCCGGAGCTGGCTTCCACCACCTGCACCTACGGCACCGGCGAGGCCGATCTGATCTACCGCTACACCGGCGCGCTCGATTGCCAGTCCGCGGTGGCCCTCTTCGGCGGAAGCAAGCTGTGCCCCATCGGCTGCATCGGTCTGGGAAGCTGCGTCAAGGCCTGCACGTTCGATGCGCTGACGATCGGCTCCGACCACCTGCCCAAGTTCAACCCCAAGAACTGCGTCGCCTGCGGCGCCTGCGTGAAGGCCTGTCCCAAGGGGATCATCCAGCTCACCTCCTCCTCGCGCCGCATGGTTCAGGAATACACCACCGACGAGTGCACCGCCCCATGCCAGCGGGCCTGCCCCACCGGAATCGAGATCCCGCGCTACATCGCCGCGATCCGCGCGGGATACCCCGAGCAAGCGCTGCGCATCATCAAGGAGAAGTGTCCGCTGCCGCTGATCTGCGGGCGCATCTGCCCGGCGCCGTGCGAGAACGACTGCCGGCGCCACCTGGCCGGCGACGATCCGGTGGCCATCAACCCCCTGAAACGCCATGTGGCCGACTATGAGATGCGCACCGGCAAGCGTGTTGCGCCCTATCAGAACGCCGCGACCGGCAAGCACGTGGCGGTGGTGGGCGCGGGGGCCGAGGGCTTGACGGCCAGCTACTACCTGGCCCGGCTGGGCCATGCGGTCACGCTCTACGAGGCGATGCCCCAGCTCGGCGGCATCCTGCGCTACGTGATCTCGCCGGGCCGCCTGCCCGACGGCGCCCTCGACCACGAGATCCAGGGCATTCTCGACGCGGGGGTCGAGGCCCGCACCGGACAGGTGCTGGGGCGGGACTTCACGATCGCCTCGCTCCTGGAGGGCGACGTCGACGCGGTGGTGCTCGCCACGGGCGGCTTCGACAGCCGCAAGATCCTCCGCGGCGCCGATGGCCGCGCCCCCCTGGTGCCCAACGTCTACCTGCTGATCGACTATCAGACCGCACGCGAGACGAATCAGGAGCCCCCGGCCGGGCGCAACGTCGTCATCGTGGGCGCCGCCCCGGACACCCTGGCCTTGGCGCGGGATTGCCGCGCGCGGGGCGCCGAGCAGGTGGTCATCGTCACGCAGGAGAAGTACGAGAATCTGCATCAGGATCTGCGCGAGAAGCGAGCGCTGATGCGGGAGCGCATCCAGGTGACCGCGTCCTGTGCCGTGGCCGGCCTATGGGGCAGCGGGGAGCGACTGGTCGGGGTGACGCTGGAGCCGAGCACCGACGAGCCGGGGGCCCCATCACCGCAGACGCTGGATGCGGACCTGCTCGTCGTGGCCGCCGGCCGCATACCCGAGCTGGTGGTGGCACCGGCCGATCCGCGCCGCGGCGCGGACGAGGAAGACGAGGATCCCGAGGCCGTGGCGGCCTACGAGCGGATCTGCGCCGCGCTCGCGACCCGCCCGACGTGGCGCACGGTCGCGGTGTTCCGGACCTATCCGCAGCCGAATCCGCGAGGCCTCTTCGGCTCGCCCGAGCCCGGCCGCGTCAGCGACGCTTCGGCGGTGGTCAAGGCAATCGTATCGGGCCGCCGGATCGTCCGCGGGATCCATCAACACCTCACCGGATCGGCGGTCGGACGCGTCGAGCACCTCGCTCTGGAGGCCGACGAGATCCTCGATGTCGACGAAGTTCACGCCGTCGAGCCCGTCCCCCGCGAGGGCGCTGCGGTTCCCGTGCGGGAACCAAGCACCGTGGTGGATTGGACGGCGGCCGAGGAGCTTCCCGGCTTCAGCGAGACCGAGGCCCGGCACGAGGCCGAGCGCTGTCTGCAGTGCGGCCTCATTTGCTACCGGAAGATGCAGTAAGGGGCAGGAAAACCGATGAATGCAGAGAACTTCGTCACAATCAACGGGCGGGCGCTGAGCTTCGAGCAGGGCGAGACGATTCTGGACATCGCCAAGCGCAACCACATCTTCATCCCCACCCTGTGTCACTTGCCCGGCACCCGGCCGACCGGCGCCTGCCGCATCTGCGTGGTGGAGGTCGAGGGGGCGCGCACGCTGATCGCCGCGTGCACGATGCCCGCCGCGCCCAAGATGGTGATCCACACCGACACGGCCCAGGTGATCGAGGCCCGGCGCAGCGTGCTCGAGCTGCTGCTCTCCTCGGGCAACCACAACTGCTCGGCGCGCGGCCAGAGCGCCGACCGCTGGACGAATCTCCAGCAGGACGCCCGTGCCTACGACCAGAGTGACGAGCTGTGCGAGGTGTACGGCTCCTGCAAGCTGCAAGCGCTGGCCTACCGATATCAGGCCGACAGCAGCCGTCTCGCCGGCCGCAAGATCGACTATCCGATGGAGACCGCCAGCCGGTTGATCCTGCGCGACTTCTCCCGCTGCATCGTCTGCGGGCGCTGCGTGCAGGCCTGCAATGAGAGTCAGGTCAACAACGCCATCTCCTACGGCTTCCGGGGCCAGCGGGCCAAGATCATCGGCATGGGTGACCAGCCCCTGGAGCGCTCCGAATGCGTCTACTGCGGCGAGTGCCTCCAGGTCTGTCCCGTGGGCGCGCTGGTCGAGCGCAAGAGCCGTTACCAGATCCGCCCCTGGGAGGCCCGGTTCGTCCGGACCACCTGCGGCTACTGCGGCGTCGGGTGCCAGCTCCTGCTGCACGTCAAGGACAACCGCGTGATGAAGGTCTCCGGGATCGAGGGGGCGCAGCCCAACCAGGGCCGGCTGTGCGTGAAGGGCCGATTCGGCTTCGACTACCTCGCCTCCCCGCAGCGGCTGACCAAGCCCATGATCCGTCAGGGCGGCGAGCTACGCGAGGCGACCTGGGACGAGGCGCTCGATGCGGTCGCCGCCGAGATGCGGGCGGTCAAGGAGGCCCACGGCGCGGAGGCCATCGCGGGCGTCCTGAGCGACAAGGCCTCGAACGAGGCGCTCTACCTGGGCCAGAAGCTCTTCCGCCAGGCGATCGGGACCCACAACGTCGCCACCCCCTTTGCCACCACGGGCATGAGCAACTCGATCGCGGAGCTGGAGTCGGCGCCGAGCATTCTGCTCATCGGATGCGACGTCACCGGCGAGAGCCCCGTGGCGGGCGCCGCCATCAAGCGTGCGGTGCGCGCGGGCGCGCAGCTCATCGTGATCGACGATGAGCCCACCCGAATCTCCCGCTTCGCCACGCTCTTCCTGAAGCCGCGCACCGGGACCGAGCCGGTGCTGCTCAACGGCCTCATCGCGCACCTCCTGGAGACGGGACCCGGTCTCGGATTCGACGAGGCTCGGGCGCAGGCCGAGGAATACCCGCTCGAGAGGGTCAGCAAAAACACGGGCCTTGCGCCCGAGACCCTCCGTCAGGCGGTCGCGATGCTGCAGAAGTCGCCCAGGACGATGCTGGTCTACGGCCCCAAGGTGGCGGCCTGGGCGACGCTCTACGATGTGATCCAGGAGATCCTCGGCAATCTGGGCGCGGAACACGGCGGCGTGAACGCGCTCAGCGAGCTGAACAACTCCACCGGGTCGACGTTGATGGGCGCCGCTCCGGGGTTCTTGCCGGGCTTGCGCAGGGTGGAGGACGCCGAGGCGCGGCAGGCGCTCGAGCAGGTGTGGGGATGCACCCTCGGCGACCGGGCCGGCTTGACCTTCCCCGAGATGCTCACGGGCTTGGGCGCGGAGAAGGACTCGCCGGTCAAGCTGCTCTTCTGCGCGGGCGAAAACCTCGCCTTGGCCGCGCCCGCCATCGAGGGGGCGCAGGGCGCGCTCGAGAAGGCCGGCTTCCTGGTGGTGGCGGGCATCCTGGAAGACGAGACGACCGCCAAGGCGGATGTGGTCCTGCCGCTGGCCGCCTGGGCCGAGCACGAGGGCACCTTTACCAACGCCGAGCGGCGCGTCAGCCGCGCGCGCCGGGCGGTCGATCCCCCCGGGGAGGCGCGACCGGAGATCTGGGTCTACACCGAGCTGGCCCGGCGGCTGGGCCAGGATTGGCCGGAGCGCGCGAGCCAGGCGGTCTGGGATGAGGAGATCGCCGAGATCGTTCCCCAGGTGGCCGGCATCCGCTACGACCGGCTGGCGGGCGACGGACTGCAGTGGCCGGTGACGGCCGCGTCCGAGAACGGCACGCCGCGCCTCGACGGCCAGCGGCCGCCCCGCATCCGCCCGGAGTGGCAGCGCCTCAACTACCACCACCGCGCGCTGCTCGAGCAGTGCGAAGGGCTCTTGGAGTCGCTGGCCCCCGACGAGGGCGGCACCCGCGACTGGCCCACCGACCCGCGGGAGGTGAACCGGCGCTTCATGGCCCTGCTCGAGGAGGAGGAGGCCGTCGACAGGAAACCGGAGATCGATCAGGTCCTCGCCACCTATCGGCAAAGGCGCGGAGGGTTGATTCCGGTGCTTCAGCAGGTCCAGGGCATCGTCGGGTTCCTGCCGATCCCGGTGCAGAACTACATCGCGCTGGGCCTGAGACTTCCGCCCGCGGACGTGTTCGGCGTGGTTTCCTTCTACTCCTTCTTCACCATGGTGCCCCGCGGGAAGCACACCATCCGTCTCTGCTTGGGCACGGCGTGCTACGTCAAGGGTTCCAAGCGTATTCTGGAGAAGTTGGTCGGGCATCTGAAGATCGACGTCGGAGAAACAACCGGCGATCGCGAGTTCGGACTGGAAGCGGTTCGCTGCATCGGGGCCTGCGGTCTCGCCCCGGTGATGCTGATCGACGAGGACACACACGGCATGCTCGATCCCGGAGAGGTCGTCGGGATCGTCGAGGGCTACAGGGGCAAAGACCATGACGCTTAGAGACGTGGCGGCCGCCGTTTCGGCCGAGATTCTGTGCGGATCGGAGGAGCAACTCGATCTCACGGTGCAGGTGGCCGCCTCCAGCGACCTGATGAGCGACATCCTGGCCAGGGTCGGCGTGCCCGACGTGATGTTGACCGGTCTGGCGACCAACCAGACGGTGCGCACCTCGGCCGTGGCCGGCATTCGAGCCATCGTTTTCGTCCGGGGCAAGGCGGTCAATGAATCGCTCATCGAACTGGCCGGCGAGGAGGATATCGTGTTGATGTCCTCGCCGCTCAGCCTGTTCGAGGCTTCCGGACGGCTGTACGAGAAAGGTTTGCGCAGCGAGCCCCGGGTCTCCTAGAAGACCGCGGTGGGCAGGCGGAGATTTGGAACAAGCCGATGGACACGCAGTTCGCCAAGACGCGGGAGCTCCTCTTTCAGCTCAGAGTGGCGGACATCATGCGCCCCGATGTGATCACCATGAGCCCCGACCAGATGATGAGCGAGCTGCGCTGCACGCTGCGCGACCAACGGATCTCGGGGACGCCGGTGGTGGAGAACGGTGAGCTGATCGGGATGATCAGCATCGAGGACCTGGTGCGGTGGCTCATCGAGGGCGGCCAGGACTGCCCCATTCGCGAGAAGATGACCCGCGACCCGGATTGCCTCCACGACGACCAGTTCGTGGCGCATGCCGTGCAGCGGTTCGAGCAGTCGGGATTCGGACGGTTTCCCGTGCTCGACCGCGAATCCGGCAAGCTGGTCGGCATCGTGACGCGGGCGGCGATCATCGAGGGCATGCTGGGGCGCCTGGAGCACGCCCTGCGCGAGGAGGAGATCCGCCAGTACCGCGCCAGTCACATCTTCGAGGACATTGTGGCCGAGTATAAGGAGATCTACCTCACCTACGATGTCGCGGGAAAGGACTTCGATCGCGCGGGACGGGCCTCCACGCGGATGAAGCGCAACCTGAAGCGGCTGGGCATCCGTCCGGACCTCGCCCACCGCTTGGCGATCGCCTCGTACGAGGCGGAGATGAATGTGGTCATTTATGCCGATCGCGGCACCATGGAGTACCGGATCACGCCGGCGGAGATTTCGCTGCGCGTGCGGGACCAAGGCCAGGGCATCGATGACATCGAGAAGGCAATGCAGCCCGGCTACTCGACGGCCGCCGACTGGGTACGCGAGCTCGGCTTCGGGGCCGGCATGGGGCTGCAGAACATCAAGAAGTGCTCGGATCGGATGACGCTGGAGTCCACCCCTGGAGAGGGCACCACGTTGACGATCTGGATCTTCACGGGAAAGACGGATGAAACTGAGTGACATCGTCGAGAAGCTGGGCCTGACGGTCAAGACGGGCGCCGATCGCCTGGACGTGGAGGTCACCGACGGCTACGCCAGCGACATGCTGAGCGACGTCATGGGTCACGCCAAGGAGGGATCGGTCTGGATCACCCTCCAGGTGCACCAGAACATCGTGGCGGTGGCGGTGATGAAGTCGTTGGCGGCCATCATCCTGATCAAGGGCCGGGAGCCGGACGAGGAGACGCTGGCCAAGGCAGAGGCCGAGGGCATCCCGATTCTGACGACCGAGTTGTCGGCCTTCGCCCTGATCGGCAAGCTCCACGAGCTGGGAATCGGCGGGGACTGAGCCGGCGTGGCGGGCACCAGCGGGTCGGAGGTGGATGCCGAGGGCAAGGCGAGCGACGGTCTGCGCGTGCACCGGTTCGACCTGCACGTGCACACGTGTCTGTCGCCCTGCGCCACGCTCGACATGACGCCCAGGAAGATCGTGGCCCGGGCGGTCGAGAAGGGACTGGCGATGATCGCCGTCACCGATCACAACAGCGCCGAGAACGCCGGCGCCGTGATGCGCGCGGCCCGGGGCACCGGCGTGGCCGTGCTGCCGGGCATGGAAGTGACCACGGCGGAGGAAGCGCACATCCTGGCGCTCTTCGAGCACCTGGAGGACGCGTTGTCGCTGCAGGAGCTGGTCTACGACCGGCTCCAGGAAGGCGAGAACGACGAAGACCTCTTCGGCCTGCAGGTCGTGGCCAACGAGCGCGACGAGGTCGAGGCCATGAATCCTCGCCTGCTGATCGGAGCCACGTCGCTGGACGTCGAGGCGGTGGTGACGGCCATTCACGACCGCGGAGGGCTGGCGCTGGCCTGTCACATCGACCGGGAGAGCTTCAGCCTGGTGGGGCAACTGGGTTTCCTGCCGGCGGACCTGAAGCTGGACGCGGTGGAGATCTCCTGGCGTCTGCCGCTGCCCGATGCGCGGGTCCGGTACCCCGAATACGAGGACTACGCCTTCCTGACGGCGTCGGACGCCCACGACCTGGACGAGCTGGGGCGCAGTCCCACCCGCGTCTGGTGCCGCGGCGGGGCCTTCGCGGAGCTCCGCCTGGCGCTGGAAGAGCGTTCGGGGCGCCGGGTGCTGGAACGGAACCCGGAAGACTGAGATGGAGGACCTCTCGCTTCACATTCTGGACGTGGTCGAGAACAGCACCGCCGCGGGGGCGCGGCTGATCGAGATCCACATCCAAGAGGACCTGGAGAAGGACCAGTTGATGATCACCATCCGGGACAACGGCCGGGGCATGGACGCCGCGATGCTTGAGCGGGTGCGCGACCCGTTCGCGACGACGCGCACCACCCGGCGCGTGGGCATGGGCCTGGCGCTGCTCGACCAGGCGGCCCACGAAGCCGATGGCGCGCTCGAGATCCGCTCCACACCCGGGCGGGGCACGCAGGTGGTCGCCCGCTTCCGCAACAGTCACATCGACCGCAAGCCGCTGGGCGACATGGCCGCCACCATGGTGGCCCTCATCCTGGGGAATCCCGATGTGGATTTCGTCTACAGCAGCAATGTCGGCGGCCGCGCGATCGAGCTCGACACCCGCGAGATCAAGGCGGAGCTGGGCGAGGTGCCCATCTCTCACCCGGACGTGCTGATCCTGATCCGGCAATTGCTCGAGGGCCGCTGCGCCGACGGCGACGCCCTTGCAACGGACGGAGGCAAGAACCATGGCTAAGCTGAGAGTCGAGGATCTGAAGAAGATCAAGGAATCGGTCAAGGGCACGGTCAACCTGCGGGACGGCAACTTCCGCGTGAAGATCACGGTCCACATGGGGACCTGCGGCATCGCGGCCGGGGCGCGCCAGGTCATGAGCACGCTGCTCGAGCAGATCGACAAGCAGGACGTCAAGGACGTGATTCTCACCTCGTCGGGATGCGCCGGGCTGTGCAGCCACGAGCCGATGATGACGGTCGAGGTCAAGGACTCAGCGCCCGTGAAGTACGTCAGGCTGGATCCCGAGAAGACGCTGCGCATCTTCGAGGAGCACGTCATGAACGGAAACCCGGTGGCGGAGTACGCGCTGTCGATGGGCAGCGAAACGACCTATTAGCCGCCCGCCCGCGAGCGGGGTGGCTGAGGTGGATAGACGCGGCTGAGAACTCAACGGGAAGGCCCCCTTCCAGGAGCAGGACAAGCAGATGGAGAAGAAGTACAGAGCCCACTTGCTGATCTGCGCGGGCACGAGCTGCGTGGCGAGCGGTTCGCTCGAGATGCGCGATGCGTTGGAGGAAGAGATCAAGCGCCGCGGTCTCGAGAACGAGGTCCTCTTGGCCACAACCGGCTGCAACGGCTTCTGCGCCGCAGGCCCTCTGCTGGTGGCCTACCCGGACGGCATCTTCTACCAGAAGCTGAGGGCCGAGGACGTGCCCCACTTCGTGGAGGAGTACCTGGTCAAGGGACGCGTGGTGAAGGAGCACCTCTTCGAGAGCCCCGTCGCCAAGCAGCTCGTTCCCAAGATCAAGGACATCGGCTTCTTCGGTCACCAGGTGTTGGTGGCGCTGAAGAACCGCGGGCTCATCGATCCCGACCGCATCGACGAGTACATCGCGCGCGACGGCTATCTGGGCGTCGCCAAGGCGCTGCTCGAGATGACGCCCGAGCAGATCGTCGAGGAGATCAAGGCCTCGGGTCTGCGCGGCCGCGGGGGCGCGGGCTTCCCGACGGGGCTGAAGTGGCACTTCTGCGCCAAGGCCCAGGGCGAGCCCAAGTACATCCTCTGCAACGCCGACGAGGGCGACCCGGGCGCCTTCATGGATCGTTCGATTCTGGAAAGCGATCCGCACGCCGTTCTCGAGGGGATGATCATCGGGGCCAAGGCGATCGGGGCCCACCAGGGGTACATCTACGTCCGCGCCGAGTATCCGCTGGCCATCAAGCGGCTGCAGACCGCCATCGGCCAGGCGCGCGAGTACGGTCTGCTGGGCGAGGATATCCTGGGCTCGGGCTTCACCATGGACATCGACCTCTACTTCGGCGCGGGCGCCTTCGTGTGCGGCGAGGAGACCGCGCTGATGCGCTCGATCGAGGGCCACCGAGGGATGCCACGTCCTCGCCCGCCTTTCCCCGCCCAGCGCGGCCTGTGGGATAAACCTTCAGTACTCAACAATGTCGAGACCTACGCCAACGTCCCGCAGATCATCCACCGCGGCGCCGGCTGGTTCGCCAGCCTGGGCACGGAGAAGAGCAAGGGCACCAAGGTGTTCGCCCTGACCGGCTGCGTGAACAACATCGGTCTGATCGAGGTGCCCATGGGCACCCCGCTGCGTAACATCATCTACGATATCGGCGGCGGCATCCCCGAGCACCGGCGCCTGAAGGCGGTGCAGATCGGAGGGCCCTCGGGCGGCTGTCTGCCCGAGTACCTGATCGGCACGCCGGTGGACTACGAGTCGGTCGTCAAGACCGGCGCCATCGTCGGGTCCGGCGGCATGGTGGTGATGGACGAGACGAGCTGCATGGTCGACGTGGCCCGCTTCTTCCTCGAGTTCACCGCCGACGAATCCTGCGGCAAGTGCACGCCGTGTCGCGAGGGCACGCAACGGCTCCTCGATATCCTCGGGCGCATCTCCGACGGGCACGGCCGGCCCGATGACATCGAGAAGCTGGAGACCCTCAGCAAGGTGATCATGTCGGCTTCGTTGTGCGGCCTGGGCCAGACGGCGCCCAATCCGGTGCTCAGCACGCTGCGCTATTTCCGTCACGAATACGAAGCGCACATCTTCGACAAGCACTGTCCCGCCGGGGTGTGCAAGCGGCTCAGCCCGGCGCCCTGCCAGTCGGCCTGCCCCACCGGTCAGGACGCGGCCACCTACGTCGGGCTGCTCGCCCAGGGCCAGGTGGAGAAGGCGTGGGAGATCATCCGGGAGGACAATCCGCTTCCGATGGTGCTCGGGCGGGTCTGCCCCCACGGCTGCGAGAGCAATTGCACGCGCGGCGAGGTGGATACGCCCATCTCGATCTGCGCCCTGAAGCGGTTTGCGGGCGACAGCATGCGCGAGAAGCTCAAGGAGATCGAGCCCGAGCCGGTGCGGTATCCGGAGATGAAGGTGGCGATCGTGGGCGCGGGACCGGCCGGGCTCACGGTGGCCAACGACCTCCTGCGCAAGGGCTATCCGGTCACCATCTTCGAGGAGCTGAAGGTGCCCGGCGGCATGCTGCGCGTGGGCATTCCCGAGTACCGGCTGCCCCGCGACATCCTGAGCGACGAGATCGAGGCCATCGACCGCATGGGCGCCCAGATGCGGATGGGCGTCCGCGTGGGCCGCGACATCACCTTCGATCAACTCAAGGCCGAGGGCTATCGGGCGTTCTTCCTGGGCATCGGCGCCCACAAGGGGCTCAAGCTGCGCATTCCGGGCGAGGACGACTTCGAGGGCTTCCTGGACGCAACCATCTTCCTCAAGCGCGTCAACTTGGGGGACACGACCCGTCCGGGCCGCAGGATCTGTGTGATCGGCGGCGGCAACTCGGCCATCGACGCCGCCCGCACGGCCCTGCGCTTGGGCGCCGAGGAAGTCCACATCGTCTACCGGCGGCAGCGCGAGCAGATGCCCGCCAACGCCGCCGAGATCGACGCCGCCCTCGAGGAAGGCATCCAGTTGGACTTCCTCTCGGCCCCGATTCGGATCCTCGGCGAGAACGGCAAGGTGGTGGGCATGGAGTGCATCCGCAACGAGCTGGGTCCCGAGGACGAGACCGGCCGCCGGCGACCCGTGCCGGTCGAAGGGTCGGAGTTCGTCATCGACTGTGACGTGGTCATCCCGGCCATCAGCCAGCAGCCCGACCTCTCCTTCCTGGGCGAGGACCACGGCATGGAGATCAGCCGCTGGAACTCCTTCGTGGTCGACGAGCGGACCTTGGCCACCACCCGTCCCGGCTTCTTCGCCGCCGGGGATGCTGTGACCGGCCCGGCCACCGTAGTCGAGGCGATCGGCGCCGCCCATCGCGCGGCCGTCTCGATCGACTGCTACTTGCAGGGCAAGGAATTCAGCGGCTACTGGCATCCCCGGCCGCGATACAACGTCGATCGCATCCAGGCGACGGACGAGGACGAGCAGCTCGTGCGGCCCGCGATGCGCGAGCTGCCGTTGGCCGAGCGGCGCGGGAATTTCAAGGAAGTGGAGCTCGGACTCGAGCGTCAGGTGGCCCTCTGCGAGGCGCGCCGATGTCTGCGCTGTGACCTGTAGACCTGTAGACCCATAGCGCGGTCGCCGCTCCTGCGGCGGAGCCAGCGCGTCCGTGCGTGCTCGCGAGAGATGAAGCCGCCCCGGTGTCCAGCGCGTCCGCGCGTGCTCGCGAGAGATGAAGCCGCCCCGGTGTCCATCGCCCACCGGCGCCGGGGCATCCGTGCCTGGCAGGACCCGCAGCCCGAAGGGAGCCGCACGGTATGAAGCGCAGAATCCGCTACATCGGCACGCGCCTGATCTTCTTCACCGCGGTGATGATCGCGGTGCTGGTCTCCACGCTGGCGCTCATCACGATTCGGATCCATCGGAGCGATCTGATGGATCACGTCCGCCGCCAGGCCAATCTCGTCAGCGAGGTCAGCGAGCGCTCCCTGCATCACTCGATGATGCGCTACGACCGCGAGAACATCAAAGAGGCCATCTGGCAGATCGGCCAGCAGGAAGGCATCGAGAAGGTCCGCATCTTCAACAAGTCCGGCGAGATCATCTATTCGGCCGACCCCGCCGACGTCGGCCACGTGGTCGCCACCGACGCCGAGGGCTGCATTCAGTGCCACGCCTCGGAGGTTCCCCTGGTGGAGCTCGGTCGCCGGGATCGCAGCCGCATCTTCGATCAGGACGGCCGGCGCAGCTTCGGCGTGGTCACCCCGATCTACAACGAGCCCGGATGCGCCGCCGACCCGTGTCACCAGCACCCGGCCGATCAGAATGTCCTGGGCGTGCTCTACATGACGGTGAGTCTCGAGGACGTCGACGCGGAGATGGAGCGCAGCGCCGCCTTCAGCGTGGGTGCCGCACTCATCATCATCGTGGTGCTGTCGGTCTTTCTGACCTTCTACGTACGCCGCTTCATCCGGCGGCCGGTGGCGGCGCTCATGCACGGTGTGCGGCGCGTCGCCGCGGGCGAGCTGGATCACCAGATCGCGGTCGACGCGGAGAACGAGATCGGCGAGCTGGCCCATGCCTTCAACCAAATGACGGTCGACCTGAAGAAAGCCCGGCTTGAGATCGAACAGTGGGGCCGCAGCCTGCAGGAGCGCGTGCGCGAGCGCACCGCCGAGCTCGAGCAGGCGCAGGCCGAGCTCCTGCAGTCGCAGAAGCTCGTCTCGATGGGAAAGCTGGCCGCCTCGGTGGCCCATGAGATCAACAACCCCCTCATGGGCATCCTCACCTTCATCCGGACATTCCAGGGCTGGATCAAGGGCAACGAGTTTCCCCCGCCCAAGTTCGAGGAGTTCCGCCAGGACCTGGACATCATGGGCAAGGAAACCATGCGCATCAGCAAGATCGTGCGCAATCTGCTCGCCTTCGCGCGCCGATCGCGCATCGAGCGCCGCGAGCACTCGATCAACGAGCTGCTGGTGCAGTCCCTCGAGTTGGTCGATCACCGCCTCAGCATGGCCGAGATCGAGATCGAGACCAACCTCGACCCCGAATTGCCCAAGATCTACATCGATGGCGGCCAGATGCAGCAGACCTTCATGAACCTGCTGCTCAACGCGGCCGAGGCGATGGGGAGCCGCGGCAAGCTCACCGTCTCCTCCGGCCGGACGCGCAATGGGAAGTGCATTTCGATCAAGATCCGGGATACCGGCCCGGGCATACCCCCGGACATCATGGACAAGCTGTTCGATCCCTTCTTCACGACCAAGGAGGTCGGCAAGGGAACCGGCTTGGGTCTGCCGGTGGCCTATGGCATTGTCAACAAGCACGGCGGATCCATCAACGTGTCTTCAGAAGTCGGCCAGGGAGCGGAGTTCGAGGTGGTCCTGCCCATTTCCCACACCCCGTGTCAGGACCCGGAAGAGGAGCAGAAGAGCTCGGAGGTGCTATGAGCGGCGAGCCGGCCAAGATCATGATCGTGGACGACGAGGAGATCGTCAGGGTCTCGTTACGCAACTGGCTCAGGGAGGACGGCTACAGCGTGAGCTGCGCCGAGTCCGGGCAGCAGGCGCTCGTGATGCTGGAGGGCGAGACGCCCGACATCATGCTGGTCGACATCAAGATGCCGCGCATGAGCGGACTGGAGCTGCTCGAGAAGGTCAAGGCGTCCAAGCCGGAGATCCAGGTGGTCATGATGACCGCCTACGCCTCGGTGGAGAGCGCCGTGCAAGCCATGCGCGACGGCGCCTACGACTACCTGGTCAAGCCGTTCGAGCCCGAAGAGCTGCGCCTGCTCATCTCCCGCATTCTGGAGCGCAGCGCGTTGCAGAAGGAGAACGTGGCCCTCAAGGAGCGGATCAAGGACTCCCTCGTCGCCGACGAGATCATCGGCGAATGTGCCGCGATGCAGGCGGTCTTCCAGCTCGTCAGAGACGTCGCCGACAGCGATTCGACCGCGCTGATCACGGGCGAGAGCGGGACCGGCAAGGAGCTGATCGCCAAGGCGATCCATGCCAACAGCCGGCGCCGGTACATGGCCTTCGTGCCGGTGAGCCTCGGGGCCCTGCCCGAGACACTGGTGGAGAGCGAGCTGTTCGGCCACGAGAAGGGCGCCTTCACCGGCGCGGCCTACGCGCGTCGGGGCCGCTTCGAGCTGGCTGACGGCGGAACGCTCTTCCTGGACGAGGTGGGCGACCTCTCGGCCAAGACGCAGGTCGATCTCCTGCGCGTCCTGCAGGAATCGAGGTTCTGTCGCATCGGCGGGAACCGCGAGATCAGCGTCGACGTGCGCATCATCGCCGCCACCAACCGGAACCTGCGCGACCTGGTCTCGCGCGGCGAGTTCCGCGACGATCTCTACTACCGCCTCAACGTGGTCTCGATCGAGCTGCCTCCCCTGCGCGAGCGGGGCAGCGACGTGGAGCTGCTGGCCAAGCGCTTCCTCCAGGAGTTCACCCGCAAAACCAACAAGCCGGTCAAGGGCTTCTCCGAGGAGGCCTTGGAGATCATCCGCAACTACGATTGGCCCGGCAACGTGCGCGAGCTGGAGAACGCCATCGAGCGCGCCTTTGTGGTGGTCAAGGGCGAGACCATCCGCTCGAATCATCTCCCCTTCTCCATCCAGTCGCGCAAGGACGACGAGAGTCGGACCTCGCTCGAGGCGGTCGAGAGACACCACATCCGCCGCATCCTGGCGGAACACGAGTGGAACATCACCCAGGCCGCGAAGGCCCTGGGCATCGATCGGGTGACGCTCTACAACAAGATCAAGAAGTACGACATCAAGAAAGAGGTCTGATGGACCCAGGAAAGAGGTTTGATGGACCCGGGCGCGAAGCGCATCACGATCCTACCTCTGGGCGACGTCGCGGCCCTCCCCCTCGCGCGCATCTGCGTAGCCCTGGGGGAAGCCTTCGCGGTCACGCCGGAGCTTATCGCCAGCCAACTCCTGCCCAACGCCGCCTGGATGCCTTCGCGCGGGCAGTACGACTCCACCCAGATCCTCCTCACGCTGGCGGCATCACCGCCCGAGTGCGAGGGCAAGGTGCTGGCCGTCTGCGACGTCGATCTCTGTACGCCGATCCTGACCTGCGTCTTCGGCGCGGCCGAGGTCGAGGGCCGCTTCGCGATCGTCTCCCTCCACCGCTTGCGGCCCGAAGCCTACGGCCTTCCGGCCGACGCCGACCTGTTCCTGAAACGGTGCGCCAAGGAGGCCATCCACGAGATCGGGCACACCTGCGGCCTCAAGCACTGCTTCCGTTACAGCTGCATCATGCACCCCTCCTCGTCGGTCGAGGAGACCGACCTCAAGAGGCACTCCTTCTGCCCGCAGTGCCTGGAGCTCCTCGCGCTGGCCGGATGGTGTTGAATTCTTCAACAAACACCCATTGAAAATCTCAACACATTCCCGGCCCTGGGTGGCCCCGCAGAGGTTCTGAACCAGAGGGCCCGGAGCTGGGCTGACATTTTAGATCCTTTTCCTATAATAAGTTATGGCTGACCTTCCGGATTTCGCGGTAACGGAGCGCCTTCTGGTCCGCGACTTGCAATAGAGCGTGTTGGACCCCAAGAGGTCCGGGCGGCCACTGAAGAGAGATCACAGGAGGTTGGGGCCATGAAGACGAACGAAGAGAACAAGTGCATCTGGATGACGGCGGGCGTTGTCAACTACAAGCTCTGCCCGTACAACTACGCCTGCAACATGTGCGGTTTCGACCAGGCCATGCGCAACGCCGGCCGGGAGACGGCCCCGCAGAAGCGGAAGGTCCCGTGGCCCGAGCGGCTGCGCAAGCTGGGTGGACCCGAGAAGTACTGCCGGCACATGCTCCAGGGCCTCGTCTCCTACAAGCTGTGCCCCATGAACTACGACTGCGGGTCCTGCAAGTACGACCAGATGGTCCAGGACACGATCGGTGACGCCGCGCTGCCGAAGCTGCGTCAGATCGCCGGTTTCAAGATCGCGCCGACGTACCACTTCCATCGCAAGCACGCCTGGGCCACCGTCGAGTACGGCGGCAAGTGCCGGGTGGGATTCGACGACTTCGCGGGCAAGCTGTTGGGCGAGCAGCGCGAGTACGTCCTGCCCAGAATCGGCCAGAAGGTCGCGCAGAACGAGCCCTTCATGAGGGTCAAGACCGCCGACCGCGTTTACGAGCTGGAGTCGCCGGTTGACGGCACCGTGATGGCGGTCAATCCGCTTCAGGACCGTCCGGCCGAGCTCGAGCCGTTCAGCGACGGCTGGGTCGCCTTCGTGGAGCCGACCCCGCGTATGCCGGCCAACATGAAGAAGCTGATGTACGGCGAAAAGGCGATGGAGTGGCTGACCGATCGCAGCGACAGGCTGATCCAGACCCTGCAGCCGGGCGCGCCCCTGGCGGCCGACGGTGGCGTGATCGCGGCGGACGTCTTCACCGCCCTCGACGCCCAGAAGCGCGCGGACTTGATCGAGAACATCCTGCTCGCCGATTAGATGTGCATGCTGGGGGTCTCAGCGGCGGCGCGGCTGCCGTCGGGGCCCCGGCTGGAATCGCTTGGATTGCGGGCGGCCCCTGCTGGGGCCGCCCGCGATCCGTTTCGCCGTCGGAGCCCGGCCCAAGCCCGCGGGGCGGACGGCTGTCCCGGGAACGCCCCCCGCCCCGGCGGGCCGCCTCGCCCCCCGATCGAGCTTGTCGTCGCATGCAAAAGTCGGCAGCATGCAGCCATGGGGAAATGCTACAATGTCCTCGCAGGCGGAGTCCGGCCGGGTGACGGAATCCGCCTGCGCACACGTGAAGGACCTCATGGATGCCGGGCCCCCAACGAGGAGCCCCGTTCCCAGGGAGGTAGAAGCAGCGCGTGCAAGAGAGCATGAACAACCGCGCGTCGGCGAAGGCCACGTCAACGGAGTCGGCGGGCCGCCGCAAGCTCCTGCGAACGGGCACCTACCTCTACACGAGGTGTCCGGTCTGCCGGGCCGACCTGATCGAAGAGGATTGGATCCGCTTCAAAGTCATCAGCGCCGAGGGCAGCGAGGGCCTGCTCGAGCTCTCCCCCCGGTTCAACGTCTTCGACAAGCGCTCCTCGGTCCCCTTGCGGGCCGGCACCCAGATGCGGGACCTGCAATGCCCTCGCTGCCACGTGTCGCTGATCGTTCCCGATCGGATGTGCCACGCCTGCGGATCCCCGGCGTTTCGGATCCACATCCGCGTCGCCAATCTCGAGCTCGGCCTCTACATCTGCGCCCGCATCGGCTGTCCGTGGCACGGCATCTCCGACGAGGACAGCCGGCGGATCGCCTTGGAGTCGAGCGAGTTCTGAGAGGTTCTGAGAGCTAACCCGGCATTGCTCCTCATCGGTCGCACTCGCCCCATCCGCCGCGCGTGTCAGCGGGACCGGTTGGAGCACGACTAGAGGACCCGGGTGATCACGACTGGAGGACCCGGGTGATGATGACGCGGAATTCCCGGCTCGTGCGCGCACGACGGTCGTAGAGCCAGGCCAGGAACCAGGAGACGCCCAAGGCGACGAAACCCAACAGCCCGCTGGGGAGCGGATTCCACCGCAGGACCTCGGTGCCGACCAGAATGCCGGCCAGCAAGAAGAGCGCCGGGAGCAGATAGACCATCGTGGCCGCCTTGAGCCCGCCGGAGCGCGAGGCCTGCAGCTCGACGAGCTGCCCCTCCCGGGCGCCGATCGGATTGTCGACCTCGAGATGCAAGGTGCCGCGCCCCGACAGCGCGTGGCACAGGTCGGCCGACTGGCAGCTCGCACAGGCCTTCTGCCGATCGATGACGACTCGGGCGCGTCCGCTCCACGCCTTCTCGACCTTGGCCGTCCCGCAGCTTTCCATCCTTCCTGGACCTCCTTGCGCGAGGAGACTACCTTCTTTCTAGCGTACCCGGCGGCGGACGTCCAGATCCTGCCCCGCGGCCGGAAGCCGGCGGGACTGGCACCGGTCCGGGGCTCTGGTACACTAGCCGTCAACCTGCAGGAGGGCCTGGGTCCCCAAGGAGTCGCTCATGAGCAAGTCGAGCACCATGCCGCGCACACCCCGGGGCATGCGTGACTTCCCGCCACAGGAGAAGCGCCGCCGCGACTGGGTCGTCGACCGGATTCGCAGCGTCTTCGAACGCTACGGCTACGATCCCATCGAAACGCCCGCGGTGGAGCTGTTCGAGGTGTTGCAGGCCAAGCTGGGCGACGAGGGCGAGCAGCTTCTCTTCAAGATCCTGCGTCGGGGAACCGCGCTCGATGAGCTGCGCCTGGGCAAGGTCCCTTCGGTCACCGTCGAGAGCTTCGACGAGATCGTCGATTCGGCCCTGCGTTTCGACCTGACGGTGCCCTTCGCGCGCTTCATCGCCATGCACCCGGACCTGCCGCGGCCGCTGAAGCGCTACCAGATCCAGCCCGTGTGGCGCGCCGAGCGCCAGCAGCGCGGTCGCTTCCGCGAGTTCTACCAGTGCGACGTCGACGTGGCCGGCTCGTCCTCGATGATGGCCGATGCGGAGATCGTGGCCATTGTGGTCGAGACGCTGCAGGAGCTGGGATTCAAGGACTTCGTCACGCACATCGGGCACCGCAAGATCCTCGAAGCGATCGTCCAGTCGGCCGGCGGCGCCGACTGGCTGCAGGAGATCCGCGTGGCGATCGACAAGCTGGACAAGGTCGGCCTCGAAGGCGTGCGCGAAGAGCTGGCCGAGCGGGGCGTCCCCGCACAGGTGGCCGGGGCGGTCCTGAGCAGCACGCAGATCGAGGGCTCGCCGCAGGAGATCCTCACCCACCTCGACGGGCGGCTGGCCTCGACGGGACAGGGGCCGCAAGGCGTGGCTGAAACGCGCGAGCTGTTCGAGATCCTCGGCGCGATGGGCGTGCCGGCGAACCATCTGATGCTGGACCTGCGCCTGGTGCGCGGTCTCGACTACTACACGGGCCCGGTCTACGAGTCGATCGTGACCCAGCCGGCCATCGGCAGCCTGACCGGCGGCGGGCGCTACGATGAGCTGCTGGGCAAGTTCAGCGGGCAATCGATCCCCGCGACCGGGACGTCGGTCGGTCTGGAGCGGATCATCGAGGTGATGAAGGAGTTCTCGATGTTCCCGCCCATGACCGGCGGCACCGAGGTGCTGGTGACGATTTTCGACGAGTCCACGCGTGCCGAGGCGCTGGCCCTGGTCGGAGAGTTGCGTCGCGGAGGTCTGCGGTCCGAGATCACGCTGCAGCGCCCGAAGGGGCTGCGCAAGCAGATCAACTACGCGGCCGGCAAGGGCATCCCGCTGCTGGCGGTCGTGGGACCCGACGAGATCGCATCCGGACGGGTCGTCCTGCGCGCCAGCGCCGAGGAGCAATGGCCCGTGGACCGTCGTGACGCGCCCCGCGAGGCCGCGCGGATCCTCGAGATGCTGCGGGAGCGCCGGAGCGACTGACGCGCGGGAGTTACGGACGGGACGGAAGAGGACCATGCGCTACCGTCTGATGACAGCCGCCCTGGCGGTGGGTCTGGTCTGTGCGAGCGCGGGTGGGCAACCCTACAGCCGCGTTCCCGTCTCCATCGGCATCGCCCCCGGCAGGACCATCTCGCCCGAGGAGGCACGGGCACCGGCCTACCTGCTCGACGGGAAGGGCCAGTTGATCGTGGTCGATCAGCTTCGCGGATTCCTGCTGGGTCGCTTCGCCACGCCGCCCGGACTGGGGTCCGGCGCCGGTCAGGCGTTGGGAGGTGCCGTCCTTGATCAGAGCGTGATCGAGGGACCACCGCTCCCACCCATTCCCCTTACCCCGCTGCGCCTCCAGTACGGCTTCCCCTACATGGCCGACGGCGCCGTCGCCGGCAGCCCATGCGTCGCGGACCTGAACGGCGACGGCCGGTGCGAGATCGTGCTGGCCACCACCGAGGGCTCGGTCACCTTGCTCGAGGCCGATAGCCGTGTGGGCGACGGGTGGCCGCTCTTCGTCAGCGACGGCTTCTATGCCCCCCCGGCGGCCGGCGATCTGGACGGCGACGGGGAGCTGGAGATCGTGCTGGGGGGGATCTCGGGGCGCGTCTACGCCTGGAACGTCGACGGCACCCGGGTGCCGGGTTGGCCGGTCCGCCCGCCGCTGCCCGAGGCGTTCCCCGAACGTCGCTCGGCGGGAGCGATCGAGTTCTACGGGGCGGCGGCCGTCGCCGATCTGGACGGGGACGGTCTGGCCGAAGTCGTCGTGCCGGCGGCGCAGGGTCTGGTCTGGGTCCTGGAGGCCGACGGCCTGACGCGCGCGGGGTGGCCTCACTCGTTGCCCCCGAGCGCGAGCCCGCCCAATCCCGCCAGCGTCTTCGCCTCCCCGGCGCTGACCGATCTGGACGGCGACGGCCGGCCGGAGATCGTGCTGGCCGACAACGCGGGCCGGGTGCACGCCTGGCGCAGCGACGGCCGCTCGGTTCCGGGATGGCCGGTCAGGATGCCCAACGGCGCGCGGTGCGGTTTCGGAGACGTGGCCACCGGCGACCTGGACGGTGACGGGACGCCCGAGGTCGTGGTCACCACCGAGCACGGCGCGGACGGCCCGGCCCTCGTGGCACTGCTCGGTCCCGATGGCCTGATGAAGCCCGGGTGGCCGTTCGAGCTGCCCGAGCCCAGCAACGCCGGCCCGGCCTTGGGCGACATCAACGGCGATGGGGTGCCCGAGATCGTGGTGGTCACCGTCGGAGGCGACGCCGCCGTCATCGCCCTGGACGTCGTGACCGCCCGCCCATTGCCCGGGTGGCCCGTGCGCCTGCGGGCCGAGACGATCAATGCCCCGCCGTTGATCACCGACGTCGACGACGACGGCGGCAACGACGTGATCGTGGCCGCCCTATCCACGGGACTCGAAAGCGACGCCTGGATCTGGGCGATCGATGCCAGCGGTCGCCAGCTACGGGACTTCCCCGTGATGCTGCCCCAGGATGAGATCATCCGCGCCGCGCCCGTGACGGCCGATGTCGACGCCGACGGTGACCTGGAACTGCTGGCGGCCACCGAGCGGCTCAACACGCTCTACGTCTGGGACCTCGACGCGCTGTGCGATCCGGCGTCCATGCCCTGGCCCGGCGCCGCCGGCAGCGCGTCGCGCTGCGCGTGTCTCGAGACGGTCCAACCCGCCATCGGGTTCACGTCCCCACGCGGCTCCGGCAGAGCGCCTTCCGCAAGAGCGCAGGGCACCGCATCCGACGCCGAAGAACGACCCGCCTCCGACGTGCCCCTGGTGCCCCCACCCGACGCGAGCTGGACCATTCGGGGGCTGGAGCCCGACGCATCCGGGGGACCGCCATCGGGCGGGGCCGCGGTCGGATCGGGGGCGGGGTCCGACGGAATGCCCGCGGGGACGATTGCGACGATCGACTTCGAGCTGGCAGCCAGCACGCAGGTCCTGCTCGTGATCTTCGACATCACCGGGGCGCCCATCCGGACCCTGCTGGACACCGTACTGCCCCCGGGCGGGTACAGCATTCGGTGGGACGGCCGCAATGACGCCGGACAGACCCAGCCCAGCGGCATCTACCATTTCAGGCTGACGCTGGACGAGAGGGCCCGCACGCAGCAGCTCCTGCTGCTCAAGTGAGCCACGGGCGGTCCCCGGCAGCGCGGCGCGATCGGGCCCGCGCGCAGCTACGGCACCTGCTCAAGTGAGCCGCGGCCGTCTCACGGCCCCTCTGCGCCGACCTCGCGCAGGAGCTGTTGCGCTTCTTGCTGCGTCGGATCCTGCCGCAAGACCTCCCGCCACGCCTGAGCCGCCTCGGCGACGCGGCCGCCGGCCGCCAGGGCGCGTCCCAGGTCGATCCGATAGCGCGGGTTGTAGGGGCTGAGCGCCACGGCGCGCCCCAGGGCTTCCGCGGCCAGCTCGTGACGTCCCTGCTGGTGGCGCGCGGCTCCCAGCGCGTACCAGGTAACCGCCGACCGCGGCATGCGGCGCAGGGCCTGCGTGAACGCGTCGGCGGCATCCTCCAGGCGATCCAGACGGAGAAACGCCACGCCGCGGTCGTGCCAGGCCTCGCCCCCTTCGGGCCAGATCGCAATGGCGCGCTCGTACTGCACGAGAGCGTGCTCGTAGTTGCCTTCGGCCGCCTGCCGCTTGCCGAGCTGGTAGGCGTCGAAGTAGCGGGCCTTGAGCCGGGGATAGCCCGGCGGGATCAGCGGGTAGAGAGCGATGGCGGCCACGGTCAGCAGCACGATCCACCAGCGCCGCCGCCGCGCATGGGTCCACAGATCCACCAGGCCCGCACCGGCCAGCGCGAGGAAGGCCGCCGTGATCGGCAGCCGGTAGCGGCCGGTGGCGAAGAAGACGGTCGTCTGGAGCCAGCCCACCGCAATCACCAGCACCAGCGGCAGGATCGCGGCGCGCTGGCGGCGCAGTCGGGACGCAGCGCCCAGCAGCGCCAGCGGGAGGATCCAGCCCAGACGCAGCCACGCCACCCGCAACGGCATCGCATCGCGCGCCAGAAGCTGGACGTCGGCGATCTGCGGGATCTCATCGGGCGAGAAGAAAAGCGCCGCCTTCTTGAGCAGGAGGACCGCTGCACGCCCCGGCTGCGAACGCACGAACTCGAACGCACGCGCGGTCCAGAAGCGCGAGGCCTCCTCGGTCGACATCTCCCGCCCCGCGAGCTGAGAGGCCGAGCGCGTGCCGGTGACGTCTTCGTGCAGGTCCAGCTCGGCCGGCGCGCTGAAGATGCCCTGGGCCTGCGGGTTGTTGCCGATGAAGAGGTTCATGCCGCCGTTCAGGGTCATCACCTGCAGGTGGCCAGTGGCGCGGGTCTGGTGGACCGTCTGCGGCGCGAGCGCCAGCGCCACCCCCAGGCCCACCCAGAGCAGCCGCCCCCACCAGCGCCTCCCCCCCGTCCCGTCGGCGCCCCGCGGAAGCTGCAGCGCCGCCCAACCGAGCGGCAGCAGCAGGAAGCTGCCGCGTCCGACGGCCAGCAAGCCGCAGCAGATCCCGAAGAGGCCGTGCCGCCACCACGGGTCGGCGGCGCGGGGCCAGAGCCACAAGGCGGCTGCGACCAGGAAGAGCAGCAGCGTCGCCATCAGCACCTGGCTCTCCATCGCCAGGATCGGACCGTAGAGAAGGTAGAGGACGGCCGCGGCCCAACCGGCCGCCGGACCCAAGAGCCGCCGCACCGCCAGCAGCAGCAGCAGCAAGGTCGCGACGCCGAGCGCCGATTGGGCGATCTGGATCGTGAGGATCTCGTGCGGCGCGATCCGCCACAGGAGGCCGACCAGCCAGGGGTAGAGCGGACCGAAGAAGAGCGGCCCCGGCGGCCAACCCTCTCCTGTCGCGAGCCGCTGCGCCAGGGCCAGGTAGTAGCGGCCGTCCAGGATCGGCCGAACGATGCGCAGGTCGTCGACCAGGGCCGCCACCGACCAGATCCGCAAGCCGATCGCCGCCAGGAGCAATCCTGCAACCTTATACAAGAAAACCCTTTGTGGGCCCTGACCCGCCATCGTCCCGACGCCGTCCTCCTGTTTCCGCCCGCCAGCGCTCCGCCGTGCAGTCGGCGGTGCGAGCCTACCGCGAAACGCGACCGCCGCCCACGGCTTCTTCGGTCCTGCCGCGCGCTTGAGCGCACATCGGTCAAGGGCTAGATTCTGACGTCCAATAGATGCAGAAAGGAGACCGAACGATGAAGACTCTGGCCGCGCGACGCCTGCGCCGGACATCGGCGTTCTTCGTCCTGGTGGCGGGCCTCACCGTCTGGCTGCAGTGCGGCGGGACCGAGGACCTGTCCCCCGCACCCGAGACCCAGGAGTACCTCGCCGACGGCCTGGAGGATTGCGCGGTCTCGCCGAGCCTCTTTCTCCAGTTCCGGAGCGTGGCGGTGTCCGCCGGTGAGCACACCCTGCGCCTGGAGGCCTCCACGTACGGCGACGAGCCCGACTCTCTGTATCAGACCCACTTCGTGTGCGGCGTCCTCGGGGCGGGCTACGACTCGACCGCGGCCAAGGACTGGTTCTTCACGCTCAACGGGATCGGCGACGAGAAGACTCTGGCATTTGCCGCAAGCGGCACGATCTATCTGGGCTATGTCGGCACGCTCCCGCTGGGGAACCACGGCAGCTCCGTGGTCTCGGTGGACGGTCAGCAGCAGCTCGAGCTGACCGCCGAGGGGCACAGCGTCATCGTCGCCGATCTGTGGCGCGAATTCGCGCCGGTGGAATACGACAGCGCCGGGGCCGGCACGTACGAGATCGCCCTCAGCCGCTCGGCCTTCAGTCCCAGGCCCGGCGCGCAGACGCCCCTGGTTCTCGTCCATCTCTACCGGCCCAACGAGCAGTCGCGCGACTTCCTTCTCACCAGCCTCAACGGCGTCGGTGACCGGGTCGAGGTCCACCTGGAGCCCGACGACCTGGTCTACGCCGGCTTCATCGACGACCTGGCCGTGGACAACAGCGGCGGATCGGATGTGACGGTCACCTACCTGGGGCCTTAGGCCCGCCGGGAGCCCGATGGCGGTCCGCTCTCGGGGTCCCGCGCCAACCGGGACGTCGCGATGACGGCCCGCTCGCCGAGCCCGCGCATTGCGCCTCGATCGCCGGATCCTGCTTCGGCGACAGTCCCCGGTTGCCCTACCCCGCCGGCCGATGGTACGCTTTCCGGCTTGATGTCGACCCACGGGCACTGAAACAGAGAGAGGATCGAGGCGATGGCAGACAAGAGAGCTGATCTGGCCGGCCCCGGCGTCAGTACCTACGAGGAAGTCAACAAGGTGCTGCCGACCGACTATGAGCCGCTGCTGGGACCCAAGAAGCGCATGAAGGCCCTCTACGCGATCAAGCGCTACATCGAGGAGAACCTGGAGAAGGAGCTCAACCTCCAGATGGTCCAGGTTCCGCTCATCGTGGATCGCGACAGCGGCATGAACGACTACCTGGACCGCGACGGCTCGCGAACACCGATCGACTTCCAGTGCGGCCTGGGGCTCGAGAAGCGCATCGACGCGCAGGTCGTACAGGCGGCCACCAAGTGGAAGCGCTGGGCCCTGAAGCAGTACGAGTGCGAGGTCGGCGAGGGCATCAACACCGACATGCGCGCCGTGCGCAAGGACTACTTCCTCGACCACGACCACAGCTCGTACGTCGATCAGTGGGATTGGGAGCGGGTGATCACACCGGATCAGCGCAATCTGGACTACTTGACCGACACGGTGAAGAAGATCTGGAACGTCATCTACGGCGCCAGCCAGATCGCCAAGGAGGTCGCGCCGGAGCTGAACGATCCCCGCTATCCCGAAATCCCCAAGGAGCTCACCTTCCTGCACGCCGAGGAGATTCTGGACCGCTATCCCGATCTGCCCCGCAAGCAGCGTGAGACGGCGATCATCCAGGAGTATCCGGCCATCTTCATCTACGGCATCGGCCACACGCTCAAGGACGGCTACCCGCACGAGATGCGCGCCGCCGACTACGACGATTGGACCACGCCGACGGTCGTCAAGAACGGCGAGCAGATGTACGGGCTCAACGGCGACATTCTCGTCTGGAACCCGGTGACCAAGCGGCGCCACGAGCTGACCTCGATGGGGATTCGCGTCACCAAGGAGACGCTGGTCAAGCAGCTCGAGATCACCAGCCAGCAGCACTTCCTGGAGATGCCGTACCACAAGATGATCATGAACGACGAGATCCCGCTGTCGATCGGTGGCGGCATCGGTCAGGCACGGACCTACATGTATCTGCTGCGCTGCGCCCACCTGGGCGAGGTCACCGTGACCGTATGGCCAAAGCAGCTCAAGGAGATCTGTGCGCCCAAGAAGATCCACGTTCTAGAGTAGGCCTCGCGCGCGAGAGCGGCGGCGAGGGTGCCGCACAGGCGCGCGATGGGTTGCAATCGATTGGGCAGACGCGGACCCCGGCGCAGCGCGCCGGGGTCTGTGCTTGGGGGGAGGGGCGTAGGATGCACACCCGATCCGTGCTCATCGAAACGCATGCCGACCCTCGGTTCCGGCCGTGGCGCACGGGCCGCCTGCGATATGCCCTGAGTGCGGCATGGGCGGCCGCGTTCGTCTGGCCCGGTGCAGCCCTGGGCACCGATCGTGCGCCCTCCGGCGACATCCCCCACATGCGCAATCCGCCGCAGCCCGTTCAGGGCGTGCTGGACCATCGGCTCCAGGAGGTCTGGCGCGCCGGGGACGACGAGGAGGTCTTCTTCGGGGTCATCGAAGAGGCGATCACCGATGCCCGCGGCGATGTCTATCTCCTCGACCACCAGCTCGCCTGCGTGTGGGTCTTCGGCGCGGACGGGACCTTTCAGCGGCGCCTGAGCCGCGAGGGCGAGGGACCCGGTGAGGTGTACAGGCCCCGGGATATCTTCTTTCTGCCCGACAGCAGCCTCGCCCTGCTCGGCCGGGCGCCGGCCAAGGTCACACGCCTGGACCGCATGGGGAGCCCCATGAGCTCGCTGCACCTGCGCCGTCCCGAGGAAACCGGCGCCGGCTCGATGCGGGCCCGCAGCGGCCTGTGGCGGGGCGGCACGCTGGTTTTCTGCGGTCAGGAGCGGCGCCAGGTCGAAGGCCAACGGCAGCAAGTGCGCTTCCTCAGCATCTTCGGGGTAGACGGCGTCGAGCGACATCGCCTGTGGCACCACGATCAGCAGGCATGGGACTTCGAGCAGCGCAGCTTCACCGAGCGCTACGCCTATTTCGTCGAGCAGGGGCGCCGGTGGGCCCTTGACCCTGAGGGCAACATCTACGTGGCGCGCGAGCGCGACCGCTACGTGATCCATGTCTACGGGCCCGGCGGAGCGTTGCTGCGCGTGATCGAGCGCGACTACGAGCCCGTGCAGCGCAGCCCAGAGGACAAGCAGCGGGTGGCCGACGGCCTCACCATGACGATCGGCGGCGAGGTGGTGCAGCTCGACGCGGAGATCGAAGACACCGAGGCGTGCCTGCGCGAGTTGTTCATCGATGAGCAGGGGCGTCTCTGGGTGTGGCACGCCCGCAGCATGGTGGACCAGCTCGAGGGGGTCTTCGCCACCTGCGACCTGTTCGATCCCGATGGTCGCTACGTAGCCCAGGTGCGACTGGGTGTGGACGCCGACCCGCTGCAGGACCGACTGGTACCCTTGGGAGAGGATCGCTACGTGCTCTTGCGGGGCATCATCCCCGCGCGCGATGCGATGTGGGGCGTGGCCGCCGACGTCGAGGAGGGCGCCGAGGTCACGCCGCTGGAGGCGGTCTACCTGCGGCGGGAGCTTTGAGAGTTGCCCGGGTCCCCCCGTACATCGGCGGGAGAACCCATGAGACGCCAAGCCGAAAGGTCTCGGCCTCTTCTCAATGTGCTAGGCGGTCTCTCGGCCGCAGGAAGAGAACCGGTCTCGGGGCAAACGAGGTCCCGATTCTCGGATCCACGAGGAGTCGTATCATGCGCATTGCCGCCGTCCAGACCGCACCCCGGTTCGGCGCGGTCGACGAGAACCGCCGGCGCGCGGCCGCGTTGGTCCGCAGCGTTCGGGCCGATCTCTACGTCCTGCCCGAGCTGTTCAACACCGGCTACCTGTTCAACGACCGCGAGGAAGTGGACGCGCTGGCCGAACCCTACCCCGAAGGCCCGACCTGCCGCTTCCTGGCCGACCTGTCGATCGAGATGAAGAGCGTGATCGTCGCCGGCTTCGCGGAGCGGATGCCCGATGGGCGACTCTACAACTCGGCAGCGCTCTTCGAAGATGGACGTCCCCTCGATTGCTACCGCAAGATCCACCTCTTCGATCGCGAATTCGACTGGTTCGACGCCGGCACCGATCCCCCGCGCGTGGTCCACAGCAGCCACGCGTGCTTGGGGGCCATGATCTGCTTCGACTGGATCTTCCCCGAGACGATGCGCTGTCTGGCCCTGGCCGGAGCACAGGTGATCGTGCACGCCGCCAACCTGGTCATGCCCTACTGCCCCGACGCGATGGTCACGCGCTGCCTGGAGAACGGGGTCTTCGGCGTGACGGCCAACCGGATCGGCCAAGACACGCGCCCCGTGGGCACGCTGGAGTTCATCGGCCGCAGCCAGATCACCGGACACCGCGGTGAGCGCCTGGCCCAGGCCGGCGAGGATCGCGAGCAGGTGATCCTGGCCGAGATCGACCCCGCGCTGGCCGACGACAAGCAGCTCAACGCCGGCAATCATCTGGTGCGGGACCGGCGGCCCGGGCTCTACGGAAGGCTGACCTCGTAGGGACGCGCGTGGGTTGGCCCCCGTCGACTCGGTCTGCGCTCGCGGTTGGCGAATGCGGAAGCTGGCGGTCCGCGTGCGGAAGCTGGCGGTCCGCCTGCGGAAGCTGGTGGTCCGCGTGCGGAAGCTGGCGGTCCGCGTGCGGAAGCTGGCGGTCCGCCTGCGGAAGCTGGTGGTCCGCGTGCGGAAGCGGGTGCTGGGCGTTCGCGGGGGCGCTCACGGAGGCCAGTCCTCGATTTACAAGCGTACATCCAGGGTCTGGGGGACTCTCTCCCTGTACAGGCCCTGTTTTGTAACTCTTTGAATTGCAAAAGGTTCTGGAGTTGCCCCGGGGCAACTCCGCGGATCTGAGGAAACGTCGCGGCCCGGCCGCGGACGGCTGGACCAGCCAGCGGCCGACGGGCGCCGGATCCTGCCCGACCGCGCGCACCACCCGCGCGAACGCCCCGCGCTAGTACTCCCGCACCAGCCGCGCGAACGCCCCGCGCTAGTACTCCCGCACCACCCGCGCGAACGTGGCCCCGAAGGCGAAGCGCAGAAACTCCTCCTCGATGCCCGTCTCGTCCAGGGCGCCGCGGCGTCCCCAGGCCGCCATCAGATCGAGCCGGCCGCGATCCCGGCGGATCGGCAGCCCGATGCCCACGCTGAAGCGCTGCTCGTCCGGGGCGTTGCCGGTGCGGTCCTGCGCGTACCAGGGAATGAACGCGAAACCCGCCCGCCAGGAGATCCGATCGAAGTAGCCGGACGTGGGCGTCAGTTTGGGCGTGCGCTCGATGCCCACGCCCCACCGCACGGTGTCGCGGTAGTCCGCGAGCCCCGGAAGCGGCAGGTCCTCTCCGCCGATCTGAATCGCCTCCCAGTTGCGCCAGTAGACGTCAGCGCTCAAGCGCACGCGCGAGAGGGGAAACAGCGAAACACCGGCACCGACTCCAAGGGGCTGGTCGATCGACGACTCGTACACGGTCTCGGCGCCGCCCGGGGCGCGGTAGGTCTCCTTGGTCGACAGACGCGTGCCGGCCGACACCGCGCCGCCCAGCGCCAGGCGCGAGAAGGGCGCCCATTGGAAGCCGGCGCCCACCACCCAGGAGGGCCCCAGACGCAGCATGCGCTGGTCTTCGGTGTCGACCATGCCGCTGTCGGCGAACTCATAGCGCACCTCATCGAGCAGCGATCCGGCCAGGATGCCGGCCCTCAGCGCCACGGCCCAGTTGCGGCCGCCCCGGTATGAGGTGTCGGCCGTATAGAGCAGCAGCCCGCGGGCGCCGGTGAGGATGCGCCGGTTGCCGGTTGACCCGGTGGCGCTGGGAAGCATCTCGTTCAGCGTGTAGACCCCGTCGGTGCGCGGCCGCATGGCCAGCCGCAGGCCCCAGCCACGACCGAGGGGCACGTGCACGCCGAGGCCCGAGATCTCACCCGTCGCCTGGCGGGCCTCCTCTTGGCCGTCGCTGGCCCAGTTGACCGTCCCGTCGATGCCCACGTAGCCCAGCGTGTGCAGGGCAAAGGCCGAGGCGGCCGGATTGGCGCCGCAGAAGCTCTGCGGGTCGACGACGCCGATCCCGGTCCCCCCCAGGGTCTCGCCCCGGAGGTCGTAGCCTTCCAGCCACTCACCCAGACCCTCGCGCGAGAAGATGCCGTTGGCCGGGACCGCGGGATGCGAAGCCGCCCAGACGATGCCGGCCAGCAGGGCCGTCCTGAATGCGCAGGCCTTCCTGCCGGTCATCACTCTCCCTCCCCATCACCCAGACGACTCGAACCGGGACGCGTCCACACCAGGCGCAGCTCGGGCGCGCCCACGCGGGCGGTCCCACCCTTGACGAGCACCGAGCGGAATTGGGTGACCTCGCCGCTGCCCAGGATCACGAAGCTCCGCTGGGCGCCCTCGATGAGCTGTTGCACCGTCTGGCGCACGTCGAGCTCGATCACCTGGTCGCCGGCGCCGATGATGTCGTAGCCGAGGACATCGCCCAACACGATGCTCTCGGGATCGGTCTCCTCCGACCAGGCCGAGGAGGTCTCGTAGGCCCAGACCGTCAGCGTCTCCTCGCCGTGGAGGCTCCAGTCGTTGTCCCGCACAGGGGTGAGTCGCAGCACCGCCTGGTGCACGGCTACACCAACGGGAAAGCGGTCGGGATGAGACGTCATGAGTTGCCGCACATCCAGGTCGAGCAGGATGCGCTGGACGTGGCCCGTGCTCAGCACCAGGAGCGAATCGGGCAGCTCGGGCGGTCCGCTCGTGGCCGGGTCCTCGGCGAAGACGACATAGCCGTCCTCCGCCGCTTCCAGGGTCAGGGTCGTGTCGTTGCCGCCCGCGCGCGCGATCTCCACCCGCAGGGTCGGCGTGCTCAGGTTCACGGCCGTCCCGGTGGGCGTTCCCTCGCTGCTGACGAAGCGCAGAAACGCCTCCTGAGCCTCGCCGGGCGCCACCTCGATCGCCAGACCCGTGTTCTCGTCGGGCTGATCGCGCCACGCGCTGACCAGATCGATCAGTCCCGGACCGTCGAAGATGCGCGTCAGCGACACGTCGCTGGTATCAGAGAGTCCGGTCAGGTCGACCGTGCCCAAGCCCTCCTCCAGCGCGTCACCGACCTCCGGATGGGGAACGCTTCCCAGGCTGTCCTCGGTCCACGGGCCGGCGACCTCGTAGAGCTGGAGTTGGATCGAGTCGGGGTCGGCGGGATCGGCCTCGGAGAGATCGCGCAGCACCAGGTCGATGCGCGCCGCGTTGACCGTGCCCGCTGGGAGGCCGCCGAGATCCCACTTGAAGTAGGCACGTGATGCGACCTCCGCCTCGAAGGGGTCGGAGCGCTCGACGCGACCGATCAGCAGCGTGCCGCTGCTGCCGGAGTAGACGGTCGGCCCGTAGGTCCGCTCGGCCGCCACCAGCGTATCGACCAGCTCACCGACCAGCGCGGTGTCGGGCGCCTCGTCCAGGCCCGCTCGCATGGCGTCCACCCAGCGCAGGGGCGCGTCGGTCTCCGAGCACGAGATCACGCCCCACGCCAACCCCACCGCTGTCACCACCGCCGCCGCTCGGGACCGCCGCGGACCCATCCGACCCGCGCCGCCATTGCTCATGGACACCCTCCTTGTCGCCATCACGAACGGGCGCCTCCCGCGCCGTGCCCGCCGTCGGGCAGCCCGGCCGTGACCCAGGCCCAGACGCGGGCATCGATCAGAAGTCCTTGGCCCGCAAGCGAGTTCAGCTCCTCGAGCGCACCATCCCTAGAAACCCGCAGCACTTCGATCTGCTCCCCCTCGTCCGGCCCCGGCCGTGGGGCGCGGTTCGCCGGTGCGTTCTCGGGAACATCCACCTCGACCAGGTAGGCCTGCTCAGAGGTCAGCCCCGGGCTGACGGCCAGGGCCGGGCTGAGGCGCCGCACCTGGCCTGTGTGGCCGGTCTCCTCGCGCAGCTCTCGCAAGGCGGCTTCGGAGACCGTCTCGCCTTCATCCACCAGCCCGGCCGGGAATTCGACCGTCCGGCCGCCGACCGGGGCCCGGTGCTGCGACACCAGCAGCAGATCGCCCGACGGACGCAGCCGAGCCACGATGAGAGCCGCCGGACGCAGGCCCTCGCGGTCGACGAACTCCCACTCGTGGTCCCTCCCGGCGCGATCCCGGTAGGTGGCCACGCGAAAACGGAGCCAGCGGCCGCTGTAGGGGGTCCGGATCCGCTCAGGGGACGGCTCGCGATCGGGTGCTGTCATCCACACCTCCGCCTGCTGCTTCGCGATTCGGGCCCTGTCATCCACATCTCCGCCTGCTGCCTCGCGATTCGGGCGGGGTCATCCACACCTCCACCTGCTGCCTCGCGATGTCGAAAGCAGCAGTCTACCAACGGGCACGCCGTGCCGCAAACGCCCAGACGGCGACGTCCGGGCCCAACCGCCCGCAGCGACCGGCAAGGTCGCAGTGTGGAGCCCGCAACAAAACAGGGAACCTGACGCCTTGGCAGGTGAATAGCTACCCCTGTGCCGGGTTTCCCCCTGGGCAACCATCGGTTAGGCTATCTCGACCGCCATGGCGGCCGCGGCCCTGTTTGGAGGAGTGCAGATGCCACGCAAGAAGATCCAGAGCTTCAGTGTCGACTATCTGCAGATTCTCGCCGAGGACGGCAAGGTGGATGCGAAGCTGGAACCCGACCTGAGCGACGACGATCTTCGCAAGCTCTACCGGGCCATGCTCGCATCCCGCAAGCTGGACGAGCGGATGCTCAAGCTCCAGCGCCAGGGCCGCATCGGGACCTTCGGGCCCAGCACGGGGCAGGAAGCCGCCGCCATCGGCCCGGCCTTCGCGATGGCGCCGCAGGACTGGTTCGTCGGCTCTTTCCGCGAGTTGGGCGCCCGTCTGCTGCGCGGCGAGCCGGCCGAGAACGCCCTGATCTTCCACAACGGGTTCGAAGAGGGCAACGTGATCCAGGACAACGGGGGCAACGTCCTGCCCATCGCGATCATCGTGGCGTCCCAGACGCTGCATGCGGTCGGCATCGCCTATGCCCTTCGCCAGCGGGGGCAGGCCGACGCCGCCGTGGTCACCTTCGTCGGCGACGGCGGCACCTCCCAGGGCGACTTCTACGAGGCGATGAACTTCGCCGGCGTCTGGAAGGTGCCGGTCATCTTCGTCATCCAAAACAACCAGTGGGCCATCTCGGTGCCGCGCAAGATGCAGTCGGCGGCTCCCACGCTGGCTCAGAAGGCCATTGCCGCCGGCATCGCCGGCATGCAGGTCGACGGCAACGACGTGCTGGCCACCTACGCGGCCACCAGGGAGGCGCTCGACCGCGCCCGCGCCGGCGAAGGCCCCACCGTGATCGAGGCGCTCACCTACCGGCTGATGATGCACACGACCGCCGATGACCCCAAGAAGTACCGCAGCGAGGAGGAGGAGCGCGAGGCCTGGAGCCGCGATCCGATTCCGCGCTTCCGCGCCTACCTCGAATCGAAGGGGCTTTGGGACGAGGAGCGCCAGCAGGCGCTGGAGAAGGAGATCAAGGCCGAGGAAGACGCGGCCGTCCAGGCGTTCGAGGAGCGCACCGACTTCAAGCCCGACGCCTGTTTCGATCACGTCTTCGGCACCCGGCACGCGGAGATCGAGGAGCAGCGCGCACAGTTCCTGGCGGACCTGAAGGCCGACGGACCACAAGGCTGAGCCGGGCGGGACGCCGCCGAGAAGCGGCCGGCGCATCCGCCGAGGAGCGGCCGGCGCAGCCCATAGGCGGCCCGCCGATCCCGAGCGCGAACGTGGAACCGCAGGAGCAGAAGCAGGAGCAGGAGGAGGAGGAGGCAGTCCATGCCCAAGCTCAATATGGTCCAGGCGATCAACCTGGGGTTGAAGCAGGAGATGGCCAAGGACGAAAGCGTGGTGATCCTGGGTGAGGATGTCGGCGTCGACGGCGGCGTCTTCCGTGTGACCGACGGGCTCCACGAGGCCTACGGGGCCGACCGCGTCATCGACACCCCCCTGGCCGAATCGGGCATCCTCGGCACGTCGATCGGGATGGCGATGGCGGGGCTGCGTCCGGTGGCCGAGATGCAGTTCTCCGGGTTCTCTTATCTGATGTTCCCGCAGCTCGAGGGCCACGCCTCGCGGATGCGCGGCCGCAGCCTGGGCACCTGGTCGGTGCCGCTGGTAGTGCGCATGCCGTACGGCGGGTCCGTGCGCGCTCTCGAGCACCACTCCGAGAGCCGCGAGGCCACCTACGCCCACCTGCCGGGCGTCAAGGTGGTGATCCCCTCGGGGCCCCGCAACGCCCGGGCGCTCATCGTGGCGGCCATCCGCGACCCGGACCCGGTCGTGTTCATGGAGCCGAAGCGCTCCTACCGGGCCTTCCGGGAGGAGGTGCCCGAGGAGGAAGAGGTGATGGAGATCGGCAAGCCGCAGGTCGTGCAAGAGGGCTCCGATCTGACGGTGATCTCGTGGGGCGCGATGATGCGGCCCACGCTCAAGGCGATCGAGGAGGTGGCCGAGGCGCGTGGAGCGGCGATCGAGCTGATCGATCTGCTCACCATCGCCCCACTCGACAGCGAGCCGCTGGTGGAATCGGTCAAGAAGACGGGCCGGTGCGTGGTGGTACAGGAGGCCCCCAAGAGCTTCAGTGCGGCGGCGGAGATCATCGCGCGCATCAACGACAACGCGCTGCTCTACCTGGAGGCGCCCGTCCGGCGGGTGACCGGCTACGACGTGGTCACGCCTTACTTCGGGCGCGAGCTCAACTACATCCCGACGGTCCAGCGCATTGCGCGTGCGATGCAGGAAACCCTCGACTTCTAGAGCTTCCCAAAGGCGAGGCTCCGATGCGCTTGCTTCGGGCGCCCCCGCCCGCCGGGGACGGACCGATGGACGCGAGTTCGAAGGGCTGACAGGAGGTTGCAGGTGTACGAGTTCAAACTCCCCGACCTGGGCGAAGGCATCCACGAGGGCGAGATCCTCAAGTGGTACGTGCAGCAGGGCGAGACGATCGCCGAGGATGCGCCGTTGGTCGACGTTGAGACCGACAAGGCCGCCGTCACCATTCCCTCGCCCAAGGGCGGCACGGTGGTCAGCCTGAGCGGCGGCGTGGGCGACACGGTCAACGTGGGAGAGGTGATCGCCGTGATCGCGGCCGAGGGCGAAGCCGCGCCGGCCGCAGAACCGGCCGCCGGGCGCAAGGATGCCGCCGTCGCGAAGGAGACTTCACCCCGGGAGGAGGCGCCGGCTGCGAAGGAAGCCGCAGCAGCGCCAGTGCCTGCAGGACTGGTTGCCGGCGCCCGAGCCCACCGCACCGGACCGGTGCCCGCGGCTCCGGCGACGCGCCGTCTGGCGCGCGAGCTGGGCGTCGACATCAACCAGGTGGCCGCCAGCGGCCCGGGCGGGCGGGTGACGCCCGAAGACGTCCACCGCCACGCGCGCGGGGAGGCGCCCGCGGCGGCCGAGACCGAGCATGCGGCGGCCGAGGCCCCCGCGCGGCCCGAGGAGAAGCGCGCCGAGGCCGAGTACGCGGCCCACGCCGCCTCGGCCATTCCTTTCCTCGATCTCGAGCCCCTGCCCGACTTCTCCCAGTGGGGTCCCGTCGACAAGGAGCCGCTGCGCTCGATCCGGCGCAAGGTGGCCCACCGCATGGTGACCTCGATGATCCTGGTGCCGCACGTGGCACACATGGACGAAGCGGACGTGACGTTGCTGGAGGAGTTCCGCAAGAAGGAACGCACGCGTCGCGAGGGGCAGCCCGGAGGGAAGCTCACGCTGCTGCCTTTCATCGTCAAGGCGGTCACGGCGGGCTTGAAGGCGGCCCCGTCTTTCAACGCCAGCCTCGATCCGTTCCGTGAGGAGATCGTCTACAAGAAGTACTACAACATCGGCATCGCCGTCGATACCGGCCGCGGTCTCGTGGTGCCGGTCGTGCGGGGCACGGCGTGCAAGAGCATCACGCAGATCTCGGCCGACATCGAAGCACTGGCCGAGCGCGCCCGCAAGGGCGAGCTGGCCGTGGACGACATGCGCGGCGGCACCTTCACGATCACCAACGTGGGGCCGCTGGGCGGCACCGCCCTCATCCCCACGATCAACTACCCCGAGGTGGCCATCCTGGGCATGGGCAAGGTCCAGGAGAAGCCGGTGGTGCGCGACGGCCAGATCGTGATCCGCAAGATCCTGCCGCTCACGCTGGCCTTCGACCACCGCATCGCCGACGGCGCCGACGCCGCGCGCTTCGTGAGCGAGTTGATCCGGCAGCTTTCGGATCCCAATCTGCTTCTGCTGGAGGCCTAGGAGGGGCGGCGGATCCACGGTCGCTTCTGCTGGAGGCCTAGGAGGGGCGGCGGATCCACGGTCGCTGCTTGTGTGGAGGCGTGAGCGATCGCTTCTGCTCGCCTGGAGGCAGGAACGATCGCATCCGCACTCCCTTCTGCCCGATGCGCAGGAGGGCGCGGGAAAGGACGTTGTCATGGTCATGGGCAACCTGCATCAGGAAACCGAGGTGGCGATCATCGGCGCGGGTCCGGGGGGGTACGTGGCGGCCATCCGGGCCGCAGACCTGGGCAAGGAAGTCGTGCTGATCGAGGAGCGCGAGCGGCCCGGCGGCGTTTGCCTGATCGAGGGGTGCATTCCCTCCAAGACGCTGATCAACGCGGTCGAGCTGGTGGAATCGGCCCGCGCGGCCGATCAGATGGGCTTGTCGTTTGCCCACCCCAAGGTCGACATCGAGAAGCTGCGCGGCTGGACCGACCAGGTGGTCGCGACGCTCACCAGCGGCGTGCAGACCCTGCTGCGCAAGCGCGGCATCGAGGTGATCCACGGCCGCGCCCGCTTCGCCTCCAGCTCCTCGCTGGCGCTCGAGGGGGGCGGAACGATCGAGTTCAAGCAGTGCATCATCGCCACCGGATCGAGCATCCACACTTTGCCGCCGGCCTACGACCTGCCGGTCTGGTCGTCGGCCGAAGCGCTCAGGCTGCCATCCATCCCAGAGACCTTGTTGGTCGTGGGCGGGGGCTACATCGGCCTCGAGATGGGGATGGTCTACGCCGGCCTGGGCTCGAAGGTGACGATGGTCGAGTTCTTCCCGCGTCTGCTGATGGGCGCCGATCCGGACCTGGTGGACATCATGGTGAAGCACGCCCGGGGCAGGTTCGCGGACGTGATGAACGAATCGAAGGTGGTCGGCCTCGAGAAGACGTCGGCCGGATTCGCCGTGCAGGTCGAGACCAAGGGCGAGACGCGCACGTTGGAGGTGGAGCAGGTGCTGGTCGCCATCGGCCGCAAGCCCAACACCGAGGACCTGGGACTGGAGCACACCAAGATCGAGCCCGACGAGCGCGGCACCATTCCCGTCAACGAAGAGCTGCGCACGGCCGACCCCAACATCTTCGCGATCGGAGACGTGGCGCCGGGGCCCATGCTGGCCCACAAGGCGAGCCGCGAGGGCAAGGTGGCCGCCGAGGTGATCGCCAACCACAAGTCGGCATTCGACAACCGCGCGATTCCCGCCGTCGTCTTCACCGATCCGGAGATCGCCTGGACGGGCCTGACCGAGCGCGAAGCGCAGGAGCGGGACATCCCGATCACGGTTGGCAGGTTCCCCCTGCGCGCCCTCGGCCGGGCACGCACTCTGGGCCGCACCGAAGGGTTGACCAAGATCCTCTCCAATCCGGAGAATGGTCTGGTGTTGGGTGTCGGCATGGTGGGTCCCCAGGCTTCGGAGCTGATCGCCGAGGCCACCTTGGCGATCGAAATGGGCGCCACGGTGGAAGACCTGATGGTGACCATCCACCCCCACCCCACGCTCTCGGAGTCGATCATGGAGGCGGCCGAAGTGGCCGCCGGGGCGCCGACCCACATCCCGCCGCCCAAGAAGGGGTAGCTCCGTGCGGCTTGCGCATCCTGGAGGCGCTGATCCCGGCCCTGACGGCCCCCATACCGGTCACGACGTTCGTGGGGCAGGCCGTTCGGAATCCCACCCCAGCGGCGGAGAGCGCCACCGTTGTGGGTTGCTCATCCATCCCTACGTGGCCGACGATCCCCTGGTGGCGCACGTGCAAGCCGACGGTCGCCCCCGCGCGCGCGTCTACCGCCCCGGCGAAATGGTCATCATTCTCGGACGCGGCAGCGATCCCGAGACCGAGCTCCACGTCGAGGCCTGCCGACGTGATCGCTTGCCGGTCTACCGGCGCCGCGGCGGCGGCTGCGCTGTCCTGGTCGATCCGGGGAACCTGATCCTCGTCGCCGCCGTCCCCTTGCCGGGCCTCGACCGCGTGCGCGAGGCAATGGACGCGTGCACCGCCTGGGCGCTGGCCCAGTGCGCGCGGTGCGGGCTCGCGCACGTCCAGCGCCGGGACGTCTCCGACCTGGCCGTCGGCGATCGCAAGGTCGGCGGCGCAAGCATTCACCGCACGCGCGGGCTGGTGCTCTACGGCACCACCCTGCTAGTAGATCCCGATCTGCCCGCCTGCGACCGCTATCTCAGGCACCCGCCGCGCGAGCCCGCCTATCGCGGCGGCCGTGCCCACCCTGACTTCATGGGTGCGCTTATGTCCCTTCCCGGATGGCCGCGGTCCACCGCCGGCGCCGGTGCGGGAGACCCCACCGAATGGCTCCTTGCACAGCTCGCTGAGGACTTAACACCGCCGGTCCTGTAGAACTAGACAAACTCCACCAGCACGCATCCTGGAAAGGCTGCTGACGGCAGCCCATTCCGTCTGCTACGATGGCCCAGATCCTGTCAACGTTCACATGCGCGCACTGGAGGTAAGGGTGATAACCAAGCGGCCCACACTACGTCTCGTGTTCCTTGGGGTTTTCTCGATCCTCTTGATGGATTGCTCCAGCGACAGCCCGACCCGAATCACGGAGTCGGAGCCCGCGACGCCGCGGACGTCACCTCAGAATCTGTTGCTCCTCCTGCAGGAAGCCTACGTCAACCGCGAGGCAGCCGACTACGAGAGCCTCCTGGCCGAAAGTTTCGAGTTCTTCTTCTGCGAGGAAGACTTGCAGATCGCCTTCAAGCTCAACCGGTCCGACGAGGTGGGCATCCATGAGCGCATGTTCAGCGCGTCAGAAGTCGAGGGCATCGAACTGGGCTTCAACCTGAGCGCGGCCGTAGAGGATACGACCAAGGCCGACCCGCGATATCCCGATCGATTCCTCTGGACGATTGTGATGACCCACGTCGACCTGAAGGTCCACGCGACGAACGATCAGGGGGTGCTGGTGACCCACCACCTCGACAACGGCGTGGAGCAGTTCTGGTTTCGGCAGGAATCGTGGACCGACCCAGGGACGGGTGATCCCATCTGGACGCTCGTCATGTGGCGGGAGTACATGCAGCAGAAGGGCGGTCCGGTGGGCCTGTCGGCTGTGGAAACCGCGACTTGGGGCCAGATCAAGTCGCTGTTCTGACGATCACGCGACCGACGGCGCCCACTCACGCGACCGACGGCACCAGATCACGGGACCGACGACCCCAGCTCGCCGGACCGGCGGCGCCCGCCGCCGGTCCCGTAGGTGGCGCCCCTGACCTGCGCGCGCACGCTACCGGTACGCCTGCCTTCCAAGCACATCGGTTGCGCCGCCCTTGAGGAAGGCGTAGTGCTCGTAGCCCTGGTCGACGAGGTAGTACTCCAACCAGCGCACCTGCTTGCCGACCTGATCGAAGATCAGCACCATCTTGTCCTGGTGCTGCTTCTGCAGCACGAACTCGCGGATGAACTGGTCCATCGGCATGAGGACGGCATTCTCCAGTCCCGGCAGCGACCCCGAGCGCTGGATGGCATCGCGCACGTCGACGACGATGACACCCCGCTCACCGGCGATCTGCGCGAACTGCTCGAAATCGACGCACTTCTCCGCGAACATCGACTTGGGAATGAGCTGCTTGCCCGGATCCACGATCGGCTTGCCGAGCAGGATGGTCTGATCGGGATAGGCGTTCGCCCAGCCGGGGATGCCGGCGTCGTACGCGTAGCAATTGTCGAAGCCCGCCACCAGCGCGCTCTGAGCCGCCTCGTACGACTTCAGGCACGTGACCCCGTTGCAGTAGAAGGCGAACGCCATCTGCGGGTAGTCCGCCCGCAGCTTGCCCAGATCTTCGAGGAACGACTCGCTGGAGAGCGGGAGATGCACCGCGCCCACAGCGTGGATCACCTCGTACTCGATGTTCGATCGAACGTCGACGATGATGACCTCGTCCTGCGCGTACTTGGCCGCCAGCGCCTCGGTGTCGACGAACGGCACATCGGGGTACTGCGAGCGGTAGGGAAACGCATCGGACGCTCCCGCGGCGGCCCCCAGAGCCACGGCCGCGCAGACACCGGACACGATCGCCAAGCTCAGCTTGCTCATGATCCCTCCTCGTTCCTGAATCCCTTGCCTTTCCTAGGAATTCGGCAGGCGGGCGAAAAGCCATGAGCATCGAGTTGCCTCTGGTCCCCGTCGGCCAGCCGGCCGACATCACGATCGCCGGAAGGGCCGCGGCCTGCTCGGTTGACCGGTCGGCGGCCAGCGCACCATAATGGCGGATGCGGCCGGCCGCCGCCGGTCTTCCCGGCGGCGGTGTCGCGGGAGCGACGGCAGGCGTCGCGGTCTCGACTGGAGGGCTAGTCTAACTGGTAAGGCAGCGGATTTGAAATCCGCCGCGGGAAACCGCTTCGGGGTTCGAGTCCCCGGCCCTCCGCCAACCTTCCCTGCGCATCGGTGGCCCGCCGGTCCGGCCGGCCGCCGAAGAACCCATCGGGCGCGCGATGCCTGCCCAGGGACGGGCAACGATTTTCCCCAGAATGAATTAGGGGCGCGGCCCCCGCCGCGCCCCCGCATCACCAATCTTCGTGTCACGACCTAGGTCTTGAATTGGCCCACCAGCTCCTGGAGACGGCCGGCCATCTCGGCCAGCTTCTTGGTCCCGCCGCTGGTCTGCACCGCGCCGGCGGCCGTAGCCTCGGCGCGCGTGTTGACCGTCATCACGCTCTCCTTCACGCCCGCGGCCTCGCGCGAGGTCTCCTGGACGTTGGAGGCAATGTCGTTGGCGGCCTGGGCGGCGCCACCCACGCTTGAAGCCACCTCCTGGGTGGTAGCCGAGAGTTCCTCCACCGAGCCGGCGATGCTCTGTGAGATGCCGTTCATCTCGCCGACGATCCGCGTGATGTCCTCGATCGACTTGACGCTCGAGGAGGTGTTGGTCTGCATCTCGCGGATCTGTCGCTCGATCTCGTCGGTGGACAGGGCGGTCAGACGGGCCAGCTCCTTGACCTCGTTGGCCACAACCGCGAAGCCCTTCCCCGCCTCGCCGGCCGACGCCGCCTCGATGGTGGCGTTGAGCGCCAACAGGTTGGTCTGATCGGCGATGTTGTTGATCGTCTCGATCACCTTGCCGATCTCCACCGCCGAGGTGTTGAGCCTGCCCATCGCCTCGCCGGTGGAACGCGCGTGCATGTCGGCGTCCGAGGCGATCTGGGAGGCATGGGCGCAGTTCTTGGACACCTCGCTCAGCGAGGCGCTCATCTCCTCGATCGCCGTCGCCACCGTGGCCACCGAAGTCGACATTTCCTCGGAGGTCGCAGCCATGTTGTTCAAGTTGCTCGACATGCCCTCGACCGTTGTGCTCACCTTGCCCGACAGGTCGTTCATCTCATTGGCGCTGCCGGCCATCTCGTTCGAGACTTGAGACATCTCGCCCGAAAAGCTGCTGAGCTCGCGGGCATTCTCCGCCACCTGCTGGATGATGGCCCGCAGCTTCTCGGCGAACTCGTTGAAGTAGAGCGCCAGGCGTCCGATCTCATTGTGCGCGCTGGCGTCCAGCCTGCGGGTCAGGTCGCCTTCACCCTGGGAGATGTCCCTCAACGCGTTGGCCGTGGTATCGATGGCGCGGGCGATGGAGCGTGAGAGCACCCAGAAGAGCAGGAAGAGCAGCACGGCGCCGGCGGCCACGGCGATGGCCGTGGCGATCAGCATCTGCTTGACCTCGGCCAGAACCGTCTCCGACGGCACGAAGACGACGAGCTGCAACTGGGCCGCACCGGCGGTGCTGCGGGTGGCCACCTGGCCCGGTGACAGGATCGGCGCGTAGCAGACGAACTCCTCCACGTCTTCGACCTTGGCCGTCAGGCTTTGCCCACGCCCCTCTCGGCGCAGCCCCGTCATGATACCCTCGTCCAGGTCTAGGGTGGACCCAACCCGATCAGCGTTGGAGTGCGCCAGGACCTCGGCGCCCTGTGTATCGAGCAGCGCCACCTGGCCGCCCTCGAACGCGTTCTCCGCCAGCGCGCCCTCGGTCGATTCGGTCAGATCCTGGATCTGACCCCAATCCACATAGCCCAGCAGCACCCCGTTGACCTCACCGGACGTGCTCCGCGAGGGAGCGCCGAGAACGTAGGTCTGCTCGAAGGCCAGTCCCGCCCGGGTGATCAGGTCGCCCGTGGTCATGAGCGTGCCGGTGCCGTCCTGGGCGGACAGGGCCCGCGCTTCGGGGGCCACCAGGCCGACGAGCTTCTGGCCTCCCTGCGCGCCCTCGGCCGCCGTGGCACCCACCAGGACGCGACCCTCGGCGTCGGCGAGCACGACCGCAGCGAAGCCGGGCGCGGCTGAGAGCATCTGCCCGAATCGCTCCCCCAGCTCCGTCATGGTGTCGAACTCGATGGCGATGCCGTAGATGTCATCCGCCGTCCACTCGTCGAACACATCCCGCTGCGCAAGCAAGAAGCTGTTCACCTGCGCGGCCTGGTGCTCCACGATCAGGCGCATGATCTTCTCGCTGCTGTCGACGGATGTTTGACGGTGAGAGCGGTAGGATATGGCTGAGGTTACCACGAAGAGAATCAGCGTGGGCACCAAGACGGAGTTGATTCTCGCGCGGATGCTCATGTCGCGCCAACGCTGCCACAGTCTCATTCCATTTCTCCTTTTCGTATCCATGGGGCGGTCCGCCGTGCGCCGAGCACGGCGGACCGCCGCGGGACGTTCTAGTCGCCGGGCAGAGGCTCGCGGGTGGCCACGCGGCCACCGGCCTTGCAGGACTCGGTCCACTCGGCGAATGTCTGTACGGCGGTCTCGCCGGGCAGGGCGCTCAGGATCTCGAAGTAGTCGAGCTTGTACTTGTCCTTCAGCACCTCGGTCTCCGGCTTGCAGCGCACCGCGTAGACCGTCTGCACCGACTGGTGATCGAAGTCGCGCCACACCTGCTTGTCCTTCAGACTGACGTACTCGTGACCTTCAAGGGTGCGGATGACATCGGGCGTGTCGAAGGTGCCGGCCCGCTCCACGGCCGCCTTGTATTCATAGAGGATGGTGTAGGCGGAAGCACCCGACGTGCTGGGATAGCGGTTGTACTTGCCGGCGTAGGTCTCGACAAACTTCTTCCCGCCCGCATAGCCGTACTTGTAGGGCACCTGCCAGCACCAGGGCACGGCGCCGACCACGCCTTCCATCACCTTGGGACCGCCGCCTTCGGCCATCCCGAGCGTGAGATTGGGGACCACGATCTGCATATCCTGCTTGAGGCCCTGGGCCGTCGCCAGACGGACGGCGTCGGACATCTGCTGGCCGAAGAGGACCAGCACGAGGACATCGGGCTTGACCATCTTGGCGAAGGAGATCGCCTTCTTGAAGTCTTCCTGCGTGGCGCCTGGGAAGGGCGTCAGGATGCCCTTGTGCACATTGGTGTCTTCCGTGTTGGTGAACTTGCGCATCGAGGCCTCGGTCGAGTGGCCCCAGGTGTAGTCCGCCGTGATGTAGAAGTACTTCTTGCCCGCGTAGTTCTCGTTGAGGTAGGTCGCGAGGGCCTTGGCGCCCATCCAGGCGTTGTAGCACTCCCGGAAGATATACCGGTGGCCCTTGGCGCCGGTCGTGGCGTTGGAGTAGGTCAGCGTGCCGAAGAAGGGCACGTTGTTCTCCTTGCAGACCTCTCCGCTGGCGATCGCAACAGCGCTCGATGAGCCGCCGAAGACCATCTTGGCGCCCTCACCGATCAACTGCTTCACGTTCTCGCGCGAGACGTCCACCTTGGATTGCGAGTCGCGCCAGACGATCTCGACCTGCTGCCCCATGATGCCGCCCGAGGCGTTGATCTCCTCGACCGCCATCTGAGCCGCGCGCCACTGATCCAACCCCTGGACCGAGTAAGGCCCGGTCTTGGGGTAGTTGAGGCCGACCTTCACACTGCTGGCCGTAGCGGTCACGGTCAGCAGAAGCCCGATGCAGAGCATCCCCGTCATGACCACACGAAGAGGTCGATTCCAACCAGTCCGAATTCGATCCGTCATCTTGATGTCCCCCACGATGGTGGCGCCATGGCTGGGAGCGCGATCGCATCGCTGTGGTCACCCGACCGAGACACTGGCGCCGTTGCCACGCTCATCACCTATCCCCGGAGGTCGCTTGCAGACAGGTAGACGAAACAGCAGGCACAGGCGCGCTCCTCGCCCGGGGTGCAAGGCGCACAGCGCTGTGCCCTCGACTTGCAGGTCTCACACCTGCCCGACAGGACGTGTTTGCGCATCCGTTTCAGCCCCTGTCGCGTCCGTGCATCAGATCGGCGCACCCGGTGCACTGCATTAGGAGTGTTGGCGAATGGTATGGAGTTGGGTTTTCCCAGCCACTTGCATCCCAAGGGTTTACACCCCTAAACACGGTGTACACTTGTGCCTTCTGGGCGCCCGGGGTGGGCGTCGGAGACGCCCGCGCACACGGGCGTTGTGCGCTGGCGAACAGCGGGGGTGCCTGCTTGCGCCTGTATCTGCGGTGGGCCAGAATGCCTGCCATGGATACGTTGGACGTTCTGGTCATCGGGACCGGGCCGGCCGGCCATCACGCGGCCATCCAGGCCGCCAAGGTCGGCCGCCGGGTCGGCATCTGCGAGCGGCGGGAGGTGGTCGGGGGCGTCTGCATCAACACCGGCACGATCCCCTCCAAGACCTTCCGCGAAGCGGTCCTCTATCTGACGGGCTACCAGCAGCGTGGGCTCTACGGATCTTCCTACCGCGTCAAAGAAGACATCACCATGGAGGACCTGCTCTTCCGGTGCCAGCACGTGATCCGCCGCGAGATCGACGTCAGCCACGCTCAACTGCAACGAAATGGCGTGCGCGTGATCAGCGGGACGGCCCATTTCCTCGATCCGCACCGCGTCGAGGTCGTCGGTCACGAGGAAACGACCGAGGTAAAGGCTGACACGTTTGTCATCGCCACCGGTACCGAGCCGGTCCTCCCGGACGGGCTGGTGGCCGACGGCGAGACGCTGATCACCTCCGACGGCATCCTGGGGCTGCGCGGCCTTCCCAAGACGCTGACCGTGATCGGCGGCGGGGTCATCGGCACCGAATACGCCTCCATGTTCGCGGCTCTGGGCGTGCGCGTGAATCTGATCGATCGCAAGGATCGCCTCCTGCCCTTCGTGGACGCCGAGATCGTCGAATCGCTCTCCAATCAGATGCGCAACAACGACTGCACCATCCGACTGGGTGAGGTCGTGGACTCGATCTCGGTGATCAAGCCGGGCATGGGTGAGGTGGCGCTCAAATCGGGCAAGGTCCTGACCTCCGATCTGATCCTCTACGCGCTGGGTCGCATGGGCTCGAGCGCCACTCTGAATTTGGACGCCGCCGGGCTGGAGGCCGATGAGCGCGGGAGGATCCGCGTCAACGAGCGCTATCAGACCGCGGTGCCCCACATCTACGCCGCCGGGGACATCATCGGCTTCCCCGCCCTGGCGTCGACGTCGATGGAACAGGGCCGGCTGGCGGTGGCCAACGCGCTGGGCATCCACGCGACATCGGTGCCCCACCTCTTTCCTTACGGAATCTACTCGATTCCCGAGATCTCGATGGTCGGCAAGACCGAACAGGAGCTGACGCGCGACGGGGTTCCCTACGAGATGGGCATCTCACGGTACCGGGAGATCGCGCGGGGACAGATCCTGGGCGACGACTCGGGGCTGCTCAAGCTGCTCTTCTGCATCGAAACGCGCAAGCTCCTGGGTGTGCACATCATCGGGACCGGGGCCACGGAGCTGGTCCACATCGGTCAGGCCGTGATGGCGCTCGAAGGCACGCTGGCCTACTTCATCAACCACGTCTTCAACTACCCGACCTTCGCCGAGTGTTACAAGGTCGCCGCGCTGGATGCCTACAACCGGATCGGGTACAGCCGCTAGCGCACCGTCCGGGTCTCCGGCCGGCGTGCGCGGGCGGACCGGGCCGGGCGTCAGGCAGCGCACGTGGATGGACGGGCCACGAACCGAGGGAGGTGCGTTCCGCGCCCCTGGATTGCGGAGGGGCGATCAGAAGATCCCCGCGCAGCTCTCAGCGACCAACCGCAGCACCGGCCCGGGGAAAACCCCCAGCAGCAACAGCAGCACCATCAAGACCGCCAGCGTGGCCCCGCCCAGCACGGGGACGGAGCCGCGGAAGGACTCAATCGCCCGCTGCTCAGGGGTCGCCGGCGCGGGCGGCGCCTTCTCGGCCGGCTGCAGGTAGATCGCCACCACGACGCGCAGGTAGTAGTAGATGCCGATGGCGCTATTGACCGCGAGCAGCACGACCAGCGTCCAGAGCGCGGCGCCGGCGCCCGCGGCCAGCAGGAGGAACTTGCCCACGAAGCCCGCGGTGAGCGGAATCCCGGCCAGGGAGAAGAGCATGGCCGTCATGACGCCCGCCAACCAGGGACGGCGTTTCCCGAGCCCACGCCAATCGCGCAGGTGATCGAGGTCCTCGGCGTCGGCTTCCGTGCGGCCGGGCCCCTCGTCCTCCTCATCGGGGCGGGTGATCTCCTCGGTGCCCGACAGCACGGCGATCACGCCGAAAGAGCCCAGCGTCGTGACGGTGTAGGCCAGCAAGTAGAAGGTGACCGCCTCGGCGGCCTCCGATCCGCCCGCCAGGAACGCCACCAGCAAGTATCCCAGGTGCGCGATCGAGGAATAGGCCAGCAGCCGCTTCACGCTCTGCTGGCGCAGCGCCAGGAGGTTGCCCGCGAACATCGAGACCACGGCGATGCCGGCCAGGACCATCCACAGCCCCCCGCCGCGGGACAGATCCATCATCGCGCCGAACCTGAGGAGCACCGCCATCACCGCGCCCTTCGACGCGGTCGCCACGAAGGCGGTCACCGGTGCCGGCGCGCCCTGATAGACGTCCGGCGTCCACATGTGGAACGGCACCAAGGCCAGCTTGAAGCCGAAGCCCACCAGCATCAGCGCCAAGCCCGACAGCACCAGCGGTTCGAACGCCATCTCGGTCGGCGAGCTGCCCCCCAGCAGACGCGCCAGCGCATCCAGCTCCATCGTGCCCAGGCGCGCGTAGATCAGCGACATTCCGAAGAGCAGGAAGGCCGACGACACCGCCGCCAGGATCAGGTACTTCACCCCGGCCTCGATCGCCAGCGTGCGCAGTCGCGTGTAAGCGATCATGCCGTAAAGGGCCACGCTGAGCAGCTCGATTCCCAGGAAGACCGAGATGAAGTGCGTGGCGACGGCGAGCACGGTGGTGCCCAGCGTGGCCAGACAGAGCAGGATGAAGTACTCCTCGCCGTGGTGGCCGCACCCGCTCAGGTATCCGACCGAGAGCAGGGTCACGGCCAGCGCGGTGAGCAATAGCAGACCGATGAAGAACAGCCCGTAGCCGTCCACGACGAACAGCGGGGTCACGGGGGTAGGCTCGGGGGGCGCGGTCAGGAAGATCGTCACGAAGCAGGCGGCCAGTCCGAGACAGGTCATGACGGCGGTGGCGCCGCGATGGCGACGGATCGCCACGCCCAGCATGAGCACGATCACCAGCGCCGCGAGGGCGATGATCGGGGTCAAGGGCAGCAGCTCGGCCAGGGTGATCATCGGTGCCCTCCTTCCCCCGCGTGGATCTCGGGCGCCACTTCGGCGGCCGGCGGCCGCAGATGCTCGAACGCGGCGCCGGCGGTATGGAGCACGGGACGCGGATAGAGCCCCAACCAGACGATCGCCGCCACCAGCACACCCAGGGTCAGCGTCTCGCGCGGCGTCAGGTCGGCCATCGTGAGTCCCTTGGCCTTGGGCCCCTGGAACACGCGCTGCATGATCCAGAGGGAATAGACCGTGGCGAAGACGATCCCGATGGTGGCCACGATCGCCGCCGCGACGCTCACCTTGTAGGCTCCGAAGAGAATCAGGAACTCACCCACGAAGTTGCCCAGGCCGGGCAGCCCGAGGGAGGCCAGGACGAACACCATCGCCAGGGCCCCCATGCGGGGCGCGGCGGTCCAGAGCCCGCCCATCGCCTGCATGTCGCGCGTGTGCAGCCGCTCGTAGATCATGCCGGCGAGCATGAAGAGTGCGCCGGTGCTGATGCCGTGACAGATCATCTGCATCACCGTGCCCTGAAGGGCCAGCTCGTTCCAGGCGAACACCCCCAAGAGCACGAATCCCATGTGGCTGACGCTGGTGTAGGCCACCAGGCGCTTCAAGTCGGTTTGCGAGAAGGCCAACACGGCGCCGTAGACGATGCCGGCCGCCCCGAGCACCATGGCCACGGGTGTGAAGGCACGCGCTGCGTCGGGGAAAAGGGGCACGACGAAGCGGATCAGGCCGTAGGCCCCGGTTTTGAGCAGCAAGCCGGCCAGGATCACGCTGCCCGCCGTGGGCGCCTCGCTGTGGGCGTCGGGCAACCAGCTATGCACCGGCACGGCCGGCAGCTTGACCGCGAAGGCGACGAAGAAGCCCAGCATGAGCCACATCGCCATGGGCGGCGACACGGCCGTGCCCAGAAGCTGGGTGTAGTCGAACGTGTAGACCCCGGTCGCGCGTCCGTGGAGGAAGTAGAGGCCCAGGATGGCCACCAGCATCAGCAGACCGCTGGCCAGCGTGAAGATGAAGAACTTCACCGCCGCGTAGACACGGCGGCCGTGGCCCCAGATCCCGATCAGGAAGTACATCGGGACCAGCATGACCTCCCAGAAGAAGTAGAAGAGGAAGAGGTCGAGCGACAAGAAGACGCCGTTGATGCCGGTCAGGATCCACAGCAGCATGCCGTAGAACAGGCCGGCCCGCTCCTGGATCTCGCGCCACGAGACCAGCACCGACAGGACGCCGAGGAAGGCGGTCAGCACGACCAGCAGCAGGCTCAAGCCGTCCAGCGCCAGCAGCCAGCCGATGCCCAGCTCCGGAATCCAGTCGGCGCGCTGCTCGATCAGCCAGGCGCCGCGCGAGGCGGCGGCCACCGAGGCGCCCTTGGCGATCCAGATGCCCACGCTCAGCGCCAACTGCACCAGCGTCGCCGCCAGCGCCGTCCACCGCGCCGCGGCAGGCGCGCGCCGGCCCGCCACCCAGGCAATCAACCCGCCTGCGGCGGGAACCAGTATCAGCCACGTCAGAATCATCAGAACACCATGATGGCCAGTGCGACGGCGGCGCCGGCGGCGATGCCGATCGCGTACATCCTGAGCCGACCTCCCTGGGTCGGCGCCAGGCCCCTGTGCAAAGCGGTCGCCAGTAGGGCGATCCCGGTGTAGAACGCGTCGATCCCGTCGGACTTGTTGACGCGGGCGATCCAGGCGTAGGGCCGCTCGATCATCCGGTCGTAGACCGTATCGAAGGCCCAGCCGCCCAGCCAGTAGCGGCGCAGTGCGTCACCGGCCCACGAAGCGCTCCAGGCGCGCGGGATCTGGGGCCGGCGGTGGTAGAGCAGCCACGCCAGCGCCAGCCCGCCCAGTGCGACCAACGCGGCAATTGCCTGCATCAGGAGCTCCTCGCCGTGGTCATGGGCGCTGTATGCGTGGGCCCCGTGACCCGCGGCGCCGTGCGCGGTCCCGAACGTCCCGCCCATGAAGTCGGAGAACAGGGTGACGCCGCCCAGGGTGGCCGGGATCTCCACGAAACCTCCGACGGTTGAGAGCACCGCCAGCACGATCAGGGGCACGAGCATCACGCGCCCCGGCCGGTGGTGCACCTCGGTGCGCGTCTCACCATAGAAGACGACGAAGACCAGCCGGAACGTATAGAGTGCGGTGAAGGCCGCCCCCACCAGGCCGGCCGCGTAGAGCCAGCGGTTGGCCTGGGGGCCGGCCCAGGCCTCCCACAGGATCAGGTCCTTGCTGTAGAAGCCGGAGCTGATCAGCGGCAGCGCGGCCAGCGAGGCCGAGCCGATCAGAAACGTCCAGAAGACGGTCGGCAGCTTGCGGCGCAGGCCGCCCATCTTGAAGATCTCCTGCTCGTGGTGCAGCGCGATGATCACCGCTCCGGCCGCCATGAAGAGCAGCGCCTTGAAGAACGCGTGGGTCATGAAGTGAAGGACCGCCGCCGAGTAAGCGCCCACGCCCAAGGCGAGGAACATGTACCCGATCTGGCTGATGGTGGAGTAGGCCAGCACGCGCTTGATGTCGGTCTGGACCAGCGCGCTGCAGCCGGCGAGCAGGAGCGTCAGTGCGCCCACCACGCCCACCGCCAGCATGGCGACCGGCGATAGCGCGAAGAGCACGTGGGTGCGCGCGATCAGATAGACGCCGGCGGTCACCATGGTGGCGGCGTGGATCAGCGCGCTGACCGGCGTGGGACCGGCCATCGCGTCGGGCAGCCAGGTCTGGAGCGGCAACTGCGCCGACTTGCCCACCGCGCCGCCCAAGAGCAGCAGCGCCGCGATGGTTGCAAGCGAGGATCCGGCCGGCCAATGGACGGCCGCCCCGTGCATCAGGTCCTGGATCTGGATCGTGCCCAGGTGCCAGAAGAGGAAGAAGAGGCCGATCGCCATGGCGGTGTCGCCCACGCGCGTCACCACGAAGGCTTTGCGCGCGGCCCGCCCATTGGCCGGGTCCCGGTACCAGAAGCCGATCAGCAGGTAGCTGCAAAGCCCGACGCCTTCCCAGCCCAGATAGAGCAACAGCAGGTTGTCGCCCAGCACCAGCATCAACATCGCGCCCACGAAGAGGTTCATGTAAGCGAAGAAGCGGCTGAAGGCCTCGTCGTCGTGCATATAGCCGATCGAGTAGACGTGGATGAGAAAGCCGACCACGGTGATGACCAGCGTGAAGATGATGGCGAGCGGATCCCAGTAGAGCGCGACATCCGGCGCCAGCCCTCCCACGTCCCACCAGGTCCACAGCTTGAGCACCCAGGCATCGCCCGCGCCGGAGGCCATGTAGGCTATCGCCGCGGAGAGCGCGACCACGGCCGAGGCGCCCACCGAGGCGCAGCCGATCGCGGCCGCGGCCATACGCGGCAGGCGAGCTCCGATGAGCGCCAGCACCAGGAACCCCGCGAAGGGCAGCGCCGGTATCAGCCAGAGCGACTCGTGCATCTCACCCCCGCATCAGCTTCGCGCGGTCCGCGTCCAGTGACCGGAACCGGTGGTACAGACGCAGCGCCAGGGCCAACCCCACCGACACCTCCGCGGCGGACATGGCCAGAATCAGGATGAACATCACCTGCCCCTCGGGCGCGCCCCAGCGGGCGCCGGCCACGACGAAAGCCAGGCCGGCCGAGTTGAGCATGATCTCGACCGACATCAGCATGAAGATGATGTTGCGGCGCACCAGCACGCCCACCAGCCCGATCAGGAAGAGGGCGGCGGCCAGCAGCAGCCCGTGTTCCATCGGAACCGGCGTCATCCGCACTCCTCCTCATCCGCGGCGGGCGAGAAGCCCAGGTGATACGCCCCCACCAGGCCGGCCAGCAGCAGGAACGAGGCCAGCTCGACCGCCAGCATGTAGGGCCCGAACATCGATTGGCCGACCGCCTTGGGGTTCACCGCCGCGGCGCCGGCCGGCGTCTGGGGACCCTGGAGCAGGACATAGACCAGTTCCACGGCCAGCACCAGCCCCAGCAGCGTGGGCGCCAGCCAGGCACGCCCGCTCATCCACGCCCGCTCCTGCTTCGAGGCCAGCGGCCCCAGGTTGAGCATCATGATCACGAAGATGAAGAGCACCATGATGGCGCCGGCGTAGACGATCACCTCGAGCGCCGCCACGAAGGGCGCGCCCAGCGAGAAGAAGACCAGCGCCACCGAGAGCAGGGACACCACCAGGTTGAGCGCCGCGTGCGCCGCGTTGCTGCGCGTGATGACGATGATCGTCGACGCCAGGGCCACCGCCCCGGAAATGTAGAAGACCCAATTCACGCCGCTGAAGTCCCTTCTTCTGCGCGCCTCCTAGGGCATCAGATCGTGCACATCCTCGGGCGGATGCTCGCATTCGGCTTCGCCCTTGCCCTTGCCGCCGATCGCCAGCCCCGCCCGGCGGTAGAAGTTGTACTCAGGATACTTGCCGGGGCCCGCGATCAGCAGGTCCTCCTTCTCGTAGACCAGGTTCTGGCGATCGTACTCGCCCATCTCGAAGTCGGGCGTGAGCTGGATCGCATAGGTCGGACAGGCCTCTTCGCAGTACCCGCAGAAGATGCAGCGCGAGAAGTTGATGCGGAAGAACTTCGGGTAGCGCCGCCCATGCTCGTCCTCGGTGGCCTGCAGCGCGATGCAGTCGACCGGGCAGGCGGCCGAGCAGAGGTAGCAGGCCACGCACCGCTCCTCGCCGTCCGGGTCGCGCGACAGGATGATCCGACCCCGCCAGCGCGGCGCCAGCTTGGGCTTCACGTCCGGGTAGAGGACCGTCTCGCGCTTCCTGAAGGCGTGCAGGAAGACGAGGCCCATCGTCCGTATGGCGGTCAAGATTGCCAGCACGCGTTCACTCCGCCCCCGCCAGCGCGGGTTGTCACACCTACTGCGTCCACAACACGATCGCCCCGGTCACCGCCAGATTGAGCATGGCCAGTGGCAACATCATCTTCCAGCCGAACGAGGTGAGCTGGTCGTAGCGCGGCCGCGGCAGCGACCCGCGGATCAGGACCAGCAGGGCGATCAGCGCGAACGTCTTGCCCAGGAACCAGACGACCGGCGGGAGCACCGGGCCGTGCCACCCGCCGAAAAAGAGCACCACCATCATGGCCGACATCAACGTCACCCCGAGGTACTCGCCCACGAAGAACATCCCGAACTTCATGCCCGAGTACTCGGTGTGGTAGCCGGCGATCAGTTCCGCCTCGGCTTCGGGAAGGTCGAAGGGCAGCCGCTTGCTCTCGGCGGCGGCCGCGACCGCGAAGACGAGCAGCCCCACCGCCTGCGGCACGCAGAACCAGAGGTCCTTCTGGGCATCGACGATGTCGATCAGGCGGAACGAGCCCGTCTGCACAACGACCCCCATGATCGACAGCCCCATGAAGACCTCGTAGCTGAGCATCTGCACCGACGCGCGCATGCCACCCAGCAGCGCGTACTTGTTGTTCGAGGCCCACCCGCCCAGCACCGTGCTGTAGACGGCCAGCGAGGACATGCCGAGGAAGAAGAGCAGCCCGATGTTGAGGTCGGCCACCCAGATGTCGGGCGCGAAGGGAACCACCACGAAGGCCATCAGCACCGCGGTCATGATGATGGCTGGCGCGATGATGAAGACCGGCTTGTCGGCGAACGGCGGAACCCAATCCTCCTTGAAGAAGATCTTGACCATGTCGGCCAACACCTGCAGCAGGCCGAACGGTCCCACGCGGTTGGGTCCGTAGCGGTCCTGCCAAAGGCTGAGCAGACGGCGCTCGACCCAGATCAGCCCGGCGGCGATCGACAGCATGCCGACCAGCACGCCCAGAACGATCAGGATCGGTCGCAGGATCTCGCTCATGGCGTCTGCGCCTCCGCGCGGGCGGCGGCCCGCAGGGAAATCCAGTTGTCGCACGGGGCCATGGGCAGGCCCAGCAAGCCGAACGGCACGCCGACCGTTCCGTCGGGGAGCTCCTCGTGCACGCGCACCGGCAGCCGGTCGCCGGAGGGCAGCTCGACCGCATCACCCTCGGCGATGCCCAGCTCCTCCAGACCGCCCCGGTTGAGCGCCACGTAGGCCTTCGGCGCCCGCTGCGCGATCGCCGGCGCCAGGGCGCTCAGCTCCTCGGATCCGAAGATGTGGCCCAGGGCCACTTGCCGCCACTGGTCCGGGAGCCGGCGGAAGGGCTCAGGCACCGCCTCGGCGTAGACCGGCGCCTGCCCTTCGCGTCGCTCGAAAAGGCGCACCCCCGCGTCGCCGCCCCGCAAGGGACCCCCGACTTCCTCCTGGAACTTGATCAGCGCCTGGACCGAGTTCCAGGCGGGTGCCCAGATGCGCGGGATCAACTCCGGCGGCGGCTGGCGCAGCGATCCCTCCATCGTGAACCCCAGGGGCGTGTCGGAGTCTTCGGGCGGCTTGGGCTCGCTCACCGCCTTGTGGGCCTGCATCGCCGTGCGGCCGCTGAAGCGGTGAGGCTGGCGCGGCACGGCGCGGCCGCTCAGACGGAAGTCGCTGGACGGCGCCACGCGCGCGATCGGGGCAAAGACGCGCAGCGTCTCGGCCAGCGATGCGCCCACCTCTTCCAGTTGCGACCAACCGGCCGCCCGCCCGCTGCGCTGGGCGGCCTCGCTGATCCAGCGCCAGGAAGACCGCACCCCCGCCGGCGACAGCCCGGGCGGGAACGAGCGCTGCAGGCGCCCCTCGTCATTCAGGTAGGTCCCGGCCGCCTCGGCGTAGCTGGCCGCGGGAAGCACCACATCGGCCCGCCGGCAGACGCCGGTCTCGAGCAGGTCGATCGCGATCACCGTCTTGGCGGAAGCGAGGAGTCGGTCGGCAGCCGCCGGGCCCAGCCGCCGGTGGAGGTCGTTCTCCAGCACGACGAGCGTGTCGGCGTGGCCTTCTTCGAGCGCGAGCTGCACCTCCTGGATGCTGCGCGGACCGATCAGTGCGGCCCCCAGAGTGTTGCACTCGGGCGCGGTGAGCACGATCCCGCTCTCGGGCCGGTGATGCGCCAGGGCCCGCGCAACGTTGCCGGCCGCGCAGATGACGGCGGGACACGCGCTGCTCGCGCCGGCGACCACGACCGGCCGTTGCGCCTGGGCGAGCGCGGCGGCGATCTCGCGCGCATGGGCGGTCTGCTCCCGGGTGAGTCCCGAGACCGCCGGCGCGCGCGAATCGAGCTCGTGGGCGACCGCCATGCCCAATCGCGCGATGTCGGCCGGCGCCGCGCGATGCGTGCGGGTGGCCACACGATCGAGCGCGGTCGCCGCCGGCGTCAGGATGTGCAAAGGACCGCGCGCGGTGCCCTCGAGCAGCCGCGTGCAGGCGTCGTCCCACAACGGGAGGTTGGTCGGCTCCACGCGCTCGCGGATCGGCTGGCGGCGGATCGCCTGCCGCACGGCCAGATCCAGCATCGGCGCCGTCTGAGTGACATCCTCCCCGAGAATCAACACCGCGTCGGCCCGGCCGCACTCGGCCAGCGAGAACGGCCGCACGCTGCCCTCGCGGAGGATCTCGATCGCGGCGGCCAGACAGGCGGCCTCGGCCAGCGCCAGCCCCCCGCTGAAACCGGCCTCGCCCACCAGCGCGCGCAGCGCGAAGTTCGACTCCAGCGAGGCGCGCGGGGAGCCGATTCCCACCACCCCCGCGGCATCCTGCAACAGCTCGCCGACCCGCCGAATCGCCCGGTCCCCGAGCTCCACCTCCCGCGGGCCGGACTCGGGCGCGTGGGGCAGCGCGGCGCCGCCGGCCGGCTCGAGACGACGCGTCTGGACCGTCTCGCCCGACAGACGCGCGGCGCGCAGCAGCCGCGGATCGTGCAGGAACGCGTACCCGAAACGACCGCGATCGCAGAGAAAGTGCCCGTTGACCTCCCCGTTGTAGCGATTGAGCGTGCGGCGCACGGTCCCGTAGCGCTCGCCGGTAATCGTGTTGCAGCCCAGACCGCAGTGGATGCAGACCGTGGGCGCCGTCTGGAGGTCCCACTTGCGGGCATAGTGGGCCTTCAGCGTCTTGTCGGTGAACACGCCCGTGGGGCAGATCTCGATCAGGTTGCCGCTGAAGGGGCTCTCCAGCGGCCCTTCGTGCGAGCGGCCGAAGTACGTGCGGTTGCGCGACCCCAACGGCACGAGATCGCGTCCGCCGGCGTAGTCCTGGTAGAAGCGGACGCACCGGTAGCAGGTGATGCAGCGGTTCATCTCGTGGTTGATGAACGGCCCCAGGTCCTGATTGCGGAACGTGCGCTTCTTGAAGCGGTGGCGGCGGTAGACGTGGCCGGTCATCACGGTCATGTCCTGCAGGTGGCACTCCCCGCCCTCGTCGCAGATCGGACAGTCATGCGGGTGGCTGGTCATCAGCCACTCCAGCACCGCGGCGCGGAAGTCGGCCGCGTCGGGATCGTCGATCGAGATCCGCGTGCCGTCCTCGGCGGGAGTCATGCAGGCCATTACGATCCGGCCGCGCTCGTCCTCCTCGTCCTTGAACTGTTTGACGGCGCACTGGCGGCACGCGCCCACCGAGCCCAGGGCCGGGTGCCAACAGAAGTAGGGCAAATCGAGCCCCAGCGACAGCACCGCCTGGAGCAGGTTCTGCCCGTCGGCCACCTCGTAGGGTCGGTTGTCGATATAGATGACCGCCATCGCGTTCTCCCAGCCTCTATCGGTACGGACACCGCCGCTCGCGGATGTGCCGCTCGAAGTCGTCGCGGAAGTGCTCGAGCGCGCTCTGCAGCGGCTCCGCGGCCCCCGGCGCCAGCGCGCAGAAGGTCATCCCCGGCCCCAGGCCGCGGCAGTGGTCCTGCAGCACCGGCAGGTCCTCCTCGCGCCCGTCGCCTTCTTCGAACGCCTTCAGGATCTCGACCACCCACGCCAGGCCGTCGCGGCACGGCGTGCACCAGCCGCACGACTCCTGCGCGAAGAAACGCATCAGATTCAGCGTCGCGCCCACGGGACAGGTCCGGTCGTCGAGCACGATCATTGTGGCCGTGCCCAATCGCGAGCCGGCCTTCTCGATGGCGGTGAAGTCCATCGGCAGGTCGAGGTGCTCGGCCACCAGGAAGTCGGTCGAGGCGCCGCCCGGAAGAAGGCCCCTGAACGCGAAGCCATCCTGCATGCCGCCCGCGTGCTCCTCCAGCACCTCGCGCACCGGCGTGCCCAGCGGCAGCTCCCACAAGCCCGGACGTTTCACGCGGCCGCTGACGCCGTAGAGCTTCGTGCCGGCGTCTTCGGTCAAGCTGAGGTCGCGGTACCAGACCGCGCCGTGGGTGACGATCGCCGGGACGTTGCAGAGCGTCTCGACGTTGTTGACGATCGTCGGCTGGCCGAGAAATCCGGCCAAGGGCGGAAACGGCGGCTTGTTGCGCGGGGTCGCGCGGCGCCCCTCGAGCGCGTTGATGAGCGCCGTCTCCTCGCCGCAGATGTAGCGGCCGGCGCTGATGTGCAGCGTCACCTCGCAGTCGAAGCCCGAGCCGAGGATGTTGCGCCCCACGTAGCCGGCATCGCGCGCCTCGGCGAGCGCGGCGCGGATGCGGGCGGCGGCCTCGTGGTAGGCCCAGCGCAGGAAGACGGTCGCGTGCTCGGCGCCGATGGCGTAGGCGCTGATCAGCATGCCCTCGATGAGCTGGTGGGGAGTGGACTCGAGCAGGAGGCGGTCCTTGAAGGTCCCCGGCTCCATCTCGTCGGCGTTGCACAAGAGATACTTGGGCCGCGCCGCTTCCTCGCCCGCGGGCACGAACGACCACTTCAGACCCGTCGGGAACCCCGCGCCGCCGCGCCCGCGCAGCCCCGAGTCCTTGACCACGGCGATCACGTCCTGCGGCGCCGTTTCCTTGAGCGCCTTGCGCAGCGCTCGGTATCCGCCCACGGCTTCGTAGGCCTTCAGGTCGAGGGGCGCGCGGTCGGCGCGGATATGCCCGGTCAACGGCCGATCCATCGGTCCCCCATGCCTCGCCCGCCGCGGCGGGTGGTGTGGCGTGCGCGCCTCATGAATGGCGCTCCAGGATCTCGTCCAACGCCTCCTCCGTCAGGTTCCCGTAGAGCTGTTCGTCGATCAGCATGGCCGGCGCGCGATCACACGCTCCCAGGCAGGGGATGGTGAGCAGCGTGAACCGGTTGTCGGCGGTCGTCTCGCCGAGGCCGATGCCCAGCTTGCGCTGCAGCGCCGCGCACAACGTCTCGTAGCCGGTGACGTAGCAGCTAATGCTGTCGCAGATCCGGATCACGTGCCGGCCCACCGGGCGCCGCAGGATGTGGTTGTAGAAGGTGGCCGTGCTGTCCAGCTCGTGGACGGTGAGCCCCAGGAAGTCGGCCAGCTCGGCGAGGCTCTCATCGCTTACCCAGCCGCGATGATGCTGCAGCGTCATGAGAGCGTCGATGCGCGCCCGCATGGGGTTGTTCCCCGCATGCTTCAGCTCGCGCGCGATCGCTTGCTGTTCCTCTGCGCTCAGCATCCGCCGTCCTCACGTCGCGCGGTCTGCGCCGCGCCGCGCCGTCCTCGTTCCATGCGCCCCTCCAGGCGCCGTCCCGTCGTGTCGCTCAGCGGTCGATGTCCGCCAAGACGAAATCCATCGCCCCCAGAATCGCCATCAGGTCGGGGATCATCAGCCCCCGCGACAGCTCCGGCAACATCTGCATGTGCGCAAACGAGGGGGTGCGAATGCGCGTGCGATAGGACGTGGTGTTGCCGTCGCTGACCAGGTAGTAGCCATTGGCGCCCTTGGCGCCCTCGACATTGCACAGGGCCTCTCCCGGTGGAATGACCGGTCCCCACGAGACCCCCAGGAAGTGCGTGATGAGCGTCTCGATATCCAGCATGGTCTGCTTCTTCATCGGCGGCGTCGCCTGCGGATGGTCGGCCTGGTAAGGTCCCGACGGCATCCCCTCGATGCACTGCGCGATGATGCGCAGGCTCTGGCGCATCTCCTCGATGCGCACGCGGCCGCGATCGAAACAGTCGCCGTTCTTGCCGATGGGGACCTCGAAGTCGAACTGCTCGTAGCCGCTGTAGGGGGTCTGCTTGCGGAAGTCCCAGGCCAGCCCCGTGGCGCGCAGGCCCGGCCCCGTCATCCCCCACTCGATCGCCTCCTCGGTCGTGCAGTCGCCGATGCCGACGGTGCGGGCCTTCAGAATCCGGTTGCCCATCACCATCTTGTCGTACTCGTCGAGCCGGGGCGCTAGGTAAGCCAGGAACGCGCGCATCATCCGGTCCCAGCCGCGCGGCAGGTCCATGGCCACCCCGCCGATGCGGAACCAGCTCGGATGCATCCGCCCGCCGCAGACCGCCTCGACGATCTCGAAGACGCGCTCGCGATCGGTGAACATGTAGAAGACCGGCGAGAGCGCCCCCAGGTCCTGCGCGAAGGTGCCGTACCAGACCAGGTGACTGGCGATGCGGAACAGCTCGCACATCATCACCCGGATCACCTGCGCGCGCGGCGGCACCGTGATTCCGGCCAGCCTCTCCACCGCCAGGCAGTAGGGAAGGTTGTTGAGCACGCCGCTCAAGTAGTCGATGCGATCGGTGTAAGGAATGTAGGTGTGCCAGGATTGCCGCTCGCCCATCTTCTCGGCGCCGCGGTGATGGAAGCCGATCTCCGGCACCAGGTCGACGATCTCCTCGCCGTCGAGCTGCAGGATCACGCGCAGCACCCCGTGCGTGCCCGGATGCTGTGGACCCAGATTGAGAAACATGAAGTCGGTGCCGTGGCGCCCGGCCGCCATGCCCCACTCTTCCGGGCGGAAGCGCAGCGCTTCCTGTTCCCGGTCCACCTTCTCAGGCGGGAGGGTGTAGGGACCCATCTCCGTCGCGCGCGCGGGATGTTCCTTGCGCAGTGGATGGCCTTCCCATGTGAGGGGCATCAAAATGCGGCGCAGCCGGGGATGGCCCTCGAAGCGCACGCCGAACATGTCCCATACCTCGCACTCGTACCAGTCGGCCATCGGCCAGACCGACACGCAGCTCGGCAGACGGGGCGCATCGCCCTCCAGGGCCACCTTGAGCCGCACGTAGGCGTTGCGATCGAAGGAGTAGAGGATGTAGACGACCGTGAAGTCCGCGGGTGGCTGGCCGTCGCGATGTTTGCGGGCCCGCTCGTCGATCGCCGTCAGATCGTAGAGCAGCTTGTAGGGGCGATCCACCCCCTGCTTGAGGATGCGCAGCGCGCTCACCAGGATGTCGCTGTGGACCCAGGCGGTCGGAATGCCGTCGCGCGCCGCGTCCGGATGGACGACCTCTTTGCCCAGCCTCAGGATCAGGACATCGATGATGTCGGGCTGCTCGTGCATGCGAGATCTCGCCCCCAGACCCTCGTCTACGCCGTTCGCCCCCTCGAGGGCACTCCTGCGACCGGCCGCCGCGTCGCCCGCGGACCCGCCTCGGGAGCCTATTCGACCTCCGTCGGCGGGCGCAGCACGCCGGCGCGGCTGCGCTCCTCGCGCTTCAAATCCCGCATGGCCGGCATGGCGAGCCGGCGCGTCTCCTGGGGCCCCACCACCCAGCTCAGCGGACGCCGCTCGTTGCCGATCGCCTCGCGCAACAGGAGCAGTCCTTCCATGAAGGCGTCGGGCCGTGGCGGGCAGCCCGGCACGTAGACATCCACCGGCAGGAACTTGTCGACGCCCTGCACCACGCTGTAGATGTCGTACATGCCGCCCGAATTCGCGCAGGACCCCATGGAGATGACCCAGCGCGGCTCCATGAGCTGCTCGTAGAGGCGCTGGATGATGGGCGCCATCTTGATGAAGGGCGTGCCGGCGATGACCATCAGGTCCGCTTGCCGGGGCGAGCCGCGGATGACCTCGGAGCCGAAGCGGGCCACGTCGAACTTGCTGGTCAGACTGGTGGCCATCTCGACGAAGCAACAGGAGAGGCCGAAAGCGTACGGCCAGACCGAGTTCTTCCGCCCCCAGGCGAGCAGGTCCTCCAGGCGCGCCAGCACAACGCTGCGACCCGCCGCCGCCGCCAGAGCCGCATCGTCCTCCGCGGGGCCGACCGGCTTGGGAACGGGGCCGGCCTCCCCGGCCCTGTGCAGGGACCACCTCATCGCGCGGCATGCTCCTTCCGCCGACGGCGCATCACGGCCGAGGTTCCCCAGTCCAGAGCGCCGATGCGCCACAGGTAGGCCAGCGCGACGCCCAACACGAACATGAAGATGAGCGCCTCGACATAGCCGGCCCACCCCACCTCGCGCGCAGCCACCGCCCAGGCCACGAGGAAGGCGACCTCCAGATCGAAGATGACGAAGAACATCGCCAGCAGATAGAACTTGGCCGAGAGGCGCAGGCGAGCCGATCCGGCCGACACGATGCCCGACTCGAAGGGCTCGCCGGTGGCGCGATCCCGATGTCGCTGGCCCAGGAGATGGGACAGGCCGATCATGACGCCGACCAAGCCCAGCACCGCCAGGAAGTAGAGGGCCATCGGCCAGAGCGCCGCTGTTTCCTGGACATCCACCGCGTCAACACTCCTTGCCACCCGACCTGCGGCGATCGGACCGTTCGGACGGCCGCTTCCCATGCGAGCGGCCGGGCTCGACGAGCCGGCCCACCCGGGACCGCCGGAAAGACGATACCCAATGTCGCCAATAGGCGCAATGTCCTTGTGCCAATTTCAGAAGAGCCGCATGTGGCCCTCGTTCGGCGCGATGACAGGATTCAGCGCCCCGGTCACGGTGCGGGCCGCCGGCGGAACGTGTCGATCGATTGCGCCAGAAGCCGGTTGAACGTCTCCGGATCCTCCAGGTGGGGGAAGTGGCCCCGCCCCGGCATGAGCTTCAGCACGTACCCGTCCACCAGCTTGGTCAGCGCCTGGGCGTCGGTCGGCACGCGGTCGCTGTTGATGGCGTGCAGCGGAACCTCGAGCTGGCTCAGCTTGACGGCGGTCTCGCCCACGAACCAGTGGAGCAGGGCATCCAACGCGCTGATCGCCATCGCGGGCGAGGCCGAGGCCATGTCGGTCGCGATCCGGGTGACCAGCGCCGAGTCGGCCTCCGGGGGAAACATGCTGCGCACCCAGGCCTCGGTCGTCGTGGGAAAGTCGTCCTCGAAGTGGGTCAGGAAGGCGGCGATCTGCTCCTCGGCGAACGGCAGCGCGGGACTCTGCAGATTGTCGACGCCCACCAGACCGCGCACCCGATCGGGCATGGCCAGCGCCGCCTCCACCATCACCGCACCACCCATGGAGTGGCCCACGAGGATCACATCGTCGAGGTTCAGCCCTTCGACCACGGCGTTCACATCCTGCGCGAAAGCGTGCATGGTAAAGTCGGTGCGCTTCGTGGGCGAATCCCCGTGGCCGGCCAGGTCGATGAGCACAACCAGATGGGAAGGCGCGAAGTGCCGGCGCTGCTCCTCCCAGTAGGTGCGATCGCAACACCAGCCGTGGATGAACACGAGCGCGGGCTCGCCCTCGCCGTCGGCCAGAAAGTGGATGACGCTGCCGTCCGCGGATGCGACCTTGCCCTCCTTGGGCCCCGGCAAGGTCTGGGAACATCCGGCCAGGAGAAGGATGAGGCTTCCCAGAGCCACCGTCCTCCAGTTCCCCATTCGGTTCCTCATCGCCCACCTCCTGTCGCTGAATCAGGACCATGTCGCCAAATTCCGCCGATGTCAAACTCTTGGCGCGACGCGGGCGGAGAACTCGGGCGCACGACGGCGGATATAGTGCCCACGCCCGCCCATATTCCGCCCCACGCCTTCCCCTTTCACCCGGTGGACGGGTATAATCACCGTAACGTCAAGACCTTGTGCACCGACAAGATCGACGCTCGGTCCCGAGGTAGCCGACCTGCCATGGTGCCGAGCGTCGATCGCAATGGCAAAGGAGGACTCGATGTCGCAACGATCGTCCCATATCGTTGCCCGGTTGACGCTGGCGTGCTTGCTCTGTGCGGGGGCCGGGGCGGCCGGCGCGGTCGCTCAGACCGGTCCCGCGCTTGCCGCGCCTGGTCCCAACGTCCTCGTCTCGCTGCGCGCGGGCGCGGCCGCATCGGCGGCCCCGCGTGTCACTGTACTGGAGGCCCGCGACGACGGACTGCGTCTGGCGATCGAGCTGGACGCCCTGCGCGCGCAGGAGGTGCGCATCGACGGGGAGACCTTTCACGGGCTGACCATCGACGGTGGGGGCTCTGACGGCCGCCAGGGCGAGCCGATGCTGCCCACCTTCACGCGCTTGCTTGAGATCCCGTACGGCACCGACGCCCGGGCGGAGCTGACCGCGCTCGAAACCACCGAGCTGACCGGCTACCGGCCGCTGCCGGTGCAGGCGGATGACGGCGCCTCGTTCGTGATCGACCGCGCCGCGTACGCGGCCGCCACCTACGACGACCTGGAGCCGATGACGCTGGGCGATCCGGCCATCGCGCGCAATCGGCGCGTCGCGGTGCTGGGTCTGCGGCCGGTGCGCTACGACGGAGCGCGCCAGACGCTGCAGGTGGCCACGCGCATGGAGATCGATGTGCGGTTCGAGGGCGTCGATCCGCGCAACGAGAGGCCCAGGGCGTCCGGTCTGATCCCGGTCTCGTTCGACCGGCTCTTTCGCGAGCTGATCGTCAACTACGCCGGCCCGCGCGCCGGCGAGAGGGTCGGCCTGGGCAGCTACGTGATCATCTGCCAGGACAACGCGGCCGTGATCGACGCGCTGCAGCCGCTCATCGAGTGGCGCACACGCAAGGGCTACGAGGTCTACCTGGCCACGACCTCCGAAACCGGATCGAGCCGCAGCGAGATCCAGTCGTGGCTGCGCAACGCCTACGCCACCTGGGAGACCCCACCCGAGTACATCACCCTCGTCGGCGACGCGGGCGGCACCGTGGCGATTCCCTGCTGGTCCTACGGGTACGGCGCCTCCGACCACCCTTACGTGCAGCTCGACGGCGGCGACCTGCTGCCCGACGCCCACATCGGGCGCATCTCGGTCGAGTCGGTGGCCCAGCTCGAGCTCTACGTCCACAAGATCGTCAGCTACGAGAGCACGCCCTACATGGCCGAGACCGATTGGTACACCCGCGCCTGCCTGGTGGGCGACCCCTCCAGCTCGGGCTACACCTGCATCCAGATCATGCAGTGGCTCAAGGACCGTTTGCTCGACGTGGGCTATACCGACGTGGACACCACCTTCGCCGGTCCCTGGGTCACCCAGATGGTCAACAAGCTCAACCGCGGGGACACCGTCTTCTGCTACCGCGGCTACTGGCACATGAGCGGATTCACCCCCAGCGACATCCTGAGCCTGCAGAACGGGCGCAAGATGCCCTTCGCGGTCAACTCCACCTGCGACACCGGCTCCTTCGACAGCGGCACCGCCCACTCGGAGGCCTGGATCCGCGCGGGGCTGACCGGCTCGCCGCCCATTCCAACCGGCGGCATCGCCAGCATCGGCACCGCGACGATCTCCACCCACACGCGCTACAACAACTGCCTGACCTACGGCGTGTGGCGCGGGCTCTTCTGGGACGGGCTCTACCAGTTCGGCGCCGCCTTCACGCGCGCCAAATACGAGCTCTACCTGAACTACCACGAGGGTGACCCCGGCGGAGCGGGCAACTTTATCCACTGGAACAACCTGATGGGCGATGCGGCCGGCGAGATGTGGACCGGCGTGCCGCAACCGGTCGAGGTCGGGCATGTCGACGCGCTGCCGCTGGGCCTGAACGCGATCGGGGTGATCGTGAACTCCGGCGGCGTGCCCGTCGCGGGCGCGACGGTCTGCGCGTGGAAGGGCGAGGAGTCCTGGTCCGTGGGCGTGACCGACACCGACGGGGCCGTCTCGCTGCCGGTGACCGCGGCAACCGAAGGCGACCTGCGTCTCACGGTGACCTGTCACGACCACGAGCCCTACCTGACCGAAGTCCCCGTGGTGACGGCCGATCGGGCGGTCGGCTACAGCCGCCACCAGGTCGACGACGACGCCGGCGGCTCGAGCGCGGGCAACGGCGACGGCCACGTCAACCCGGGCGAGGCGATCGAGCTGCCGGTGGAGGTGGTGAACTTCGGCACCCTCACGGCGCCCGACGTGACCGGGACGCTGAGCTGCGCCGATCCGCTCGCGACCATCACCGACGCATCCGAGACCTTCGGCA
>CAZPGB010000003.1:0-148505 GCA_964585945.1 uncultured bacterium
CTGATCTCTCAGGGCCCAACGAGGTTTTTCCTTTTTTCAGGCGGTGGATCTGGGTCGTAGTTCCGCCCGGGAGGGACGGCCACGGGTCCGTCCACCCGACTCGTCCGTGGAATCCGCACGGCGCGCGAATCGCCGCCGATTCCGGCACCAGTGGGCATTCGCGTACTGCGACCGCCCCCCTGGCGGTGTGTTGGTTGTTAGAGAGAGAGCAAACAACCCGCTGCGCCAATGTGCATCGAGCGTGCCACTGCATCCATCGTAGGGGGCCCGTCGACGCGGCCGCATCGCCGCTCGCGCACCTGTCCCAATGGCAGGCAGTTATGCCCTTGGCCTCATCCTCCACTTCCGTCCGCCGTCCGCCGGGCGATCCTCAGGAAACCATGACGGGTCACGGAAAGCTGACTCCAGGTGCCCGCCCCGCGAGGGACGATCCGAACCGGTGCCGATGAGCGAAGCCCCGCGCCCCGGCGGTTGCGCCGCGCTCGGGCAGGCCGTATCGTGGCGCTTTCGTGAGAGGTTTGGGGCCGGGAGCAGACGATGCACCACCGCGCGGAGAGCCAGATCGATGCGGCGTGACCGAGTCCGGCGCGTCCTGGCGGGCGCGTTCCTGTGCCTGTTTCTGTCGACCGCGCTCGTCCGCGCCGCCGGAGAGCTGACCCTCGGCGTCGAGCGACTCAGCTTGCGCGACGATCGCCTTCGTGACCTCTACGGCCATCCGCTGGGGCCGACCCTCTCGGTCGCTCTCCTCGAGCGCCCCTGGATGCAGCTCGGCCTGCGCGCCTCCTACGTGGCGGCCGCCGACGAGCCTGAGGCCGCGGCCTTCATGGCCGCGGCCGAGACGCGGATGCACTTCATCCCCGTTCGGCTCCAGTGGACCTTCCGCCGGCCTCTGCGTCCCGGCATCGACCTGCGCGGCGGCCCGCAGGTCGCGTGGGCCTACTTCCGCGAGTCCTGGACGGCAACCGTCCCCGCAGCGAACCTCGCCGTCGACCGCGGCGAGGAGGGCACCTGGCTCGGCGCCGGGGTGACCGCGGCGCTGCGCGTCACCCTGGGCCGCGCGGGCCACCTGCACACCGCCTTCGAGTGGGTTTGGAGCAGCGACGAGCGCGAGGCGGTGCCCGGAAACAGCCGCCAGGTCTCCGAGATGTCGGCCGGATGGTCGGCCCTCTCGATCCACTGGGAACCGCCCTGGCCGGCCTTCTAGCGGAGGCCCCGCGTCGAGGAGCATTGCATGGCACGCACACCGTGTCGGAGTCATTGGGGGCCCGTGCCCGGGGCGGTCCGTCTCGTCCCGGCGCTGATCCTGGCGGCGCTGGCGTGGTTCCTCGGGGGACCGTCGGCCGCCGGCCGGGCCGGCCTCGATCCGTACCTGGCGCAGCTCGCGGAACAATCCGGTGACGGCGAGCCCCTCGCCGACTCTCCTCTCTACGTGGTGGATGCGCGCCTGCTCACCGAGGGGCGTGTACGGGTGCAGCTCGACACCGGACCGAGCGGCCTTCCCGCACGAGCGCTGCGCGCGGCCTGCGGCGAGCAGGTCCCTTCGCTCGAGTGGGAAGGCGACTGGGGCCGCCTGGGCCAGGCCACGCTCGACCTGGATCAGCTCGACGCGCTGTGCGGCGTGGCCGGCCTGCACTATGTGATGCGGCCCGTGCGGGGTGTGCCGCTGGAGGCGATCGTCAGCGACGGGGTGGCCGAGATCGGCGCCGACGCCTATCACCAGGCCGGCTACCGGGGCGCGGGCCTGACGGTGGGCGTTCTCGATGTCGGCTTCGACGGCGCCCAGCAACGGCTCGGCACCGAGCTCCCGGCCGACACCAAGATGCGCGCCTTCGCCGGCAGCACCTCCGGCGAAGGCGACCTGCGCGGACAGCCGGCCACGTCTCACGGCACCGCCTGCGCCGAGATCGTCCACGACGCGCTGCCGGGCGCGGTCCTCTGCCTGGCCAACGCCACCACCCTGATCGAGATGGAGGCAGCCATCCGTTGGCTGCGCGAGGAGGGCGCGGCCGTGATCTCCCACTCGGTGGGCTGGTTCTGGGGTCCCGGGGACGGCACCGGCGTGCTGGCCGACATCGTCCATGACGCGGTCGACCGGCACATCGTCTGGGTCAATGCCTCGGGGAATCAGGCTCAGCGCTACTGGGGCGGCCCCTTCCAGGATGCGGACGGCGACGGCCTGCACGAGTTCACCGTCGACGGCGACGAGGATCTTTCCGCCCGAGGCGTGCCGGCGGACACCGACTTCCGCTTCGTCTTGACCTGGGACCTGTGGCCCTACTCGCACGATGCAGCGTTCGAGGTGGAGATCCACCTGAACGAGGAGCTGCTCGCCAGCAGCGCGTGGGCCAGCAACCCGGAGATCTACGCCTATCGTGAGGTCTTCACGCGCACGCCCAGTGCGGGACGCATCGACGTGCGCATCCGCCGCACCCGCGGCGCCGGAAGCTACCGGCTGCGCCTCTTCCGTCTCGACGAGACCGGCGGCGACATGCCCGAGCATCGCACCACCTCGGGCAGCATCGTGCTGCCGGCGGATTCGCCGCGCGTCCTGTCGGTAGGCGCCTACCGCCGGCAGGGCGATCGCGCGTCGCTCGAGTCGTTCAGCTCGCGCGGCCCCAATCAGGCCGGCGCGCCGAAGCCCGAGCTGTGCGCGCTCGACAGCGTGCGCACCAGCGTGCAGCCCACCTTCCGCGGCACCTCGGCCGCCTGTCCCCTGGCCGCAGCGGCGGTCGCCCTGCTTCAGGACACGGCGCCCCCGGGAGGGTTCTTCGACTTCCGCTGGGAGATGGCGGAGCTGTTCGAGCTGCTGCGCTGGTCGGCCGTCGCCGCGGACCTGGGCGACCCCGACGCCTGTGCCTGGGGGCTGCTGGCGCTTCCCGGCGTGCGCCCACAGGAGGAGGGGTCGGAGCTGCTGCAGGCACCCGCGACTCCCCGGGGCCCCATCAAGCTCTGGTTCCGCCGGCCCCTGCCCGGTCCGGCATGCATCGAGCTGTTCGACATCGCCGGTCGCCGCGTCGGCGGGCCACGCCTCCTGGACCATCCCGGCCCCGCTCCCCTCGACTGGAGCGTGCGCGGGGCCCACGGCCATTCGCTGCCGGGAGGCGTCTACCTGCTGCGCGCCCAGGGGCCCGGCTGGAGCAGCGCGCGCCGCCTCTGGCGCCTGCCCTGACCGAGACGCCTCAGGGCGCCCCACCTGCGCGCGGCGGTCGGGCGGTTGACGCTGGCAGTGCGAAGGTCTATCTTCGCGGGTTCGCGTCGATTCATCGGCCGGTGCAAGGGACCGAGGAAATCCAGCGGCGCGATCGGACAGGCGAACGCGGCAACGGGGAGGCCTTGGTGGACCGCTTGGACACGCTCGCGCGGCAGCTCCTGGAAACACCCAGCCTCTTGCTGACGACCCACCACGCGCCCGACGGCGACGGCATCGGCTGCTTGCTGGCGCTGCGTCGCGTGCTGGAGCACGCCGGCAGGCGCGTCACCGCGGTGACCGTGGGCGAGATCCCGGCCCGCTACCGCTTTCTTCCGCAGGCCAACGAGACCCCCGACTGGGAATTGCTGGGCGAGCGGGCCCAGCACGAGCTCGTGGCGGCCCACGATCTGGCGCTGGTGGTGGACACCCACACCTGGTCGATGCTGGCAAGCCTGGGTGAGCGGCTCCAGGCCGCGGGCACGCCGGCGGTCTTCCTCGACCACCACCCCAACCCGGGCCCCCCGCGCGAGAACCTCTACGGCGATCCGGGCGCCTCGTCGGCCGGTGAGGTGAGCTGGCACCTGATCGCGCAGATGGGCCGTCCGATCGATCCCGACACGGCCACCTGTCTGTACACCGCCATCGCCTACGACACCAATTCGTTCAAGTACATCCGCCGGCGCGCCGACACGCTGCGCATCGCGGCCGAGCTGGTCGACCTGGGCGCCGACACCGACGAGATCTACCGCCACGCGTTCGCCTCGAACCCGCTGGCCAAGGTGCTGGTGATGGGCGAGATGGCCCGCAACATCCATCTCGAAGAGGGCGGCATGGTGGCCTGGGGCATGATCGACGGCGAGATGATCCAGCGCACGCGCGCCAAGCCCGACGATCTGCGCGACGCCATCACGCACCTGCTCGAGATCGAGGGCGTCGAGATCGCCATCACATTCAAGGAGCGGGGCGAGAACCGGTTCAAGGTCAGCCTGCGCTCGAAGGGGCGCTTCCCGGTCAACGGAATCTCGCTGCGGCTGGGCGGCGGCGGACACGTCTTCGCCGCCGGGGCCAACGTCGATGGCACGCGCGACGAGGTGATCACGCGCGTCTTGCTGCTGGCCGCCGAGGTGATCGAGGAGACCGCCACCCGCACCCGCGACCTCAACGGCGCGCGCGACTAGCCTTCCGCGTCGGCGCCGGCTCCCCCGCGGCGGTAGCGGCGCAACAGATCCCCCAGCTTCTCCGACGGCAGCGGCAGCGAGCGCAGCGCGGCGGGTCGTTTGAGCCACCAGAGGTAGTTGGCCGCCGTGCCGACCTGCCGCCGGGGCAACGGCGTGGTGGGCGCCGGCATCTGCGGCGGCTCTGCGGCGCCGTCGGCGCACAGCTGCTGGCCCAGATCGAGCCGGGCGGCCACCTCGTCGAACTCCTGCTGCGCGCGCGCCTTCGCTTCGAAGAGCACCATCTGGATGCGGCTCTTGACGTGCACCTCGCCGTCGCCCGAGGTCTCGACCGAGACGAAGAGCGCGTCGGGATGGTCGGCCATCACCTTCACCTGCACGCCGTCGCTCTGGGTGCTGGGCATGCAGCCGAACGGCTTGACCGAGATCACCATGTGGGCCTTGCGCCGCCGCACCGAGAAGACCGTCTTGGCCACCTCCATGTGGCCTTCGCCGCCGCCGATGCGCGTGTTGTAGTAGTCCTGGGCCATGCGGGCCAGCGCGTCCATCGACGCCAGCGGCTCGGGGCGGAAGCCGAGCGCGGCGCGGTAGGTGTTGTAGACCGAGTCGAAGAGGATCTGTCCCATGCGCAGGCGCAGCTCCGCCAGGCCCCTGGGATGGCCGTCGCCCGCCAGACCCCGCCGATCGCCCAGCCACTGCAGCCGCTTCCAGATCAGGTACTCGACCCACGTGCCCACCGGCTCGACCATCACCTCGGCGCCTTCCTCCTCGAGCCAGCGCGCGAGCCGATAGTTGCCGTCGCCCTCGGTGGTCTGCGCCCAGAACTCGCCCGTGATCTTCACCCGCGGCCTGACGCGCGTGTAGTCGATCGGCACGCGATCCAGCTCGCGGCGCAGCCGGCGCAGGGCAGGCACCGGGCTATCCCGATCGCGCAGCGACCAGTAGAGCCAGCGGCGGCCCAAGTCGAGCGCCCGATCGATCGCGCCCGGCTCCACCTCGTAGGGGCGCAGGGCGTAGCCGATCTCGTTGAGCAGGTCCCCCACCATCAGCGCGCGCACCAGCGCCAGCAGAAACGGACGCCCCATCGGCAGGCCGCTCTCGTCGGTCGACTGCTCGAGTCCGCGCGTCTGCTGGATGAGCACGATACGGAAGTTGGGGAAGCCGGCCTGCGCCAGGGCGCGCCGGTACTCGGCCTCGTACGTGCCGAACCGGCAGGGCCCGCAGGAGCCGGCCGTGATGTAGGCGAAGCGGTCCTCGATGCGCGTCACGCCCGCCTTGCGCAGGCGGAAGAGGAACTTGAGCACGTTGCCGATCGTGTAATAGGCCGGGTTGCACATCCCCTTGTTGCAGAACTCCCGGCCCAGCCCGAGCGCCTCATTGTCGGGCGTCGGCAGCGCGCGGGCTCGGTACCCCACGCCCTCCCAGGCCCCCTCGATCAGCCGCTCGTGCATCGCCGTCAGGCCGCCGAACAGGAGCGTCACCTGGCGCAGGTCCGCCTCGGCCAGCGGCGGCGGTGTGGCCAGCCGATGGTGGCTCTCCGCATCGGGCGCTCCGCTCTGGGGGACCGGCCCTTCGCGGGTGGCCGCATCCGGTCGCCCCGACCGTGCGCCGGAATCCGGCCCACCCCTGCCTGCATCCCGATTGCTCATCGCTTCGCTACACATCCGGTGTCATGCTGCGTGCCGCGCGCACCAGCGCCCCGGCGGGGGCGGGCGTTGCGGCCTCTCGCCGCCGCGCCAGGCGGGCCCGGTACTCTCTGAGAAAGTAGTCGATCGTTTCCACCCGCAGCCGAATGGCGCCCGCCGGACGGTTTTCGTCGATCTCGTGAAACGTGAAGTAGGGCGTCCGCGACGCCTCCAGGATGGCCTCCACGGTAGCGTAGATGGGGGCATCGTGACCACACCGGAAGCTGCTCACGTCCAGGGCCACCAGGTTGGGGTGCCGCGCCACCACCTTCGCGGCCCACAGCTTGGCGTTGGAGTTGGCGCTGAAGGAATGCCGCCACACATCGCCCACCGCGAGCGCATCCGGCACCCGGCCCAGCGTGATCTCCTCGCGGAACAGCGGGCGCAGGAACCGCTCGTCGCGCGGCAACGACTGGATCGAGAAGATCGGATAGCCGAGCCGGTTCAGGTCCTGGAAGATCCGGTGGTTCAATCCCGGATCGTCGTGATAGGGCCGCCCCAGCACGACGATGCCCACGCGGCCGGTGCGCGCGAGGCGCTCGATCTCCTCCATCGCCGGCCGCCGCAGCCGATCCTCCAGCATCCGCGCCTGCGCCGCGCGGGCGATGCGGATCGCCGTGCGGTTCTCCCGCGCGGTCACGTCGAGCAACGCGCCGAAGGTGCGCAGCATCTCGCGCTCGAAGAGGGCCGGCTCCCCCATGTGGAAGACCGGGTTCAGGTAGCGCACGCCCCGCTCGGCGAACTGGTCGCCCTCGCGCGTGAACGCCGCCTTGATCACCTCGGGCGTGGCCTGCGCGCTGGGACAGATGCTGGCGTCGATCGCGTCGGTGAACTCCTGCGGGAGGTTGACCAGGATGGGCAAGAAGATCCAGTCGCAGCGACCGCAGTGCAGCAGGGCGTGGACGTGCGCCAGCGCCACCTTGCTCGGATAGCAATTGTCGATCGCGCCGCGCAGCACGCCTTTGCGGAAGAGCCCCTCGGTCGTCGGCGGCGAGACCACGATCTGCTCGGGCGCAACGCCCAGGGCCTCGAGATAGGCGATGAAGAAGGGGGCGCTCTGATACAGGTTCAGGGCGCGTGGGATGCCGATGCGCACGCTTGCGCGCGCGCGGCGCCGCGCCGAAGCTTCACGCCGGCGCCACGGTCGCTCCCAGATGCGGCGGGGACGGGCCGCGCACCCCACCTCGATCCGCGGGCGCACCCGGAACGCCTCCTGCGCCGCCAGGTGGGAGAGGTCGGGGGAACGACGAGGCTCGGGCTCGCGGCGCGCGGACGCGTCCGTAGGTGCTTCGTCGTCCTGACGTCCCCGGTCGCAGGACGCGATCCAGAAACGGCGCACCGCTCCCCCGCCGTCGCGCGCCTCGAGCAGCGTGCGCGCGCACCGGTTGGGACAGGCGCGGCAGCGGGTCGACTCGTCCTGCCGGGCGGTCACGGTGAGCGTGCGCAGCGCGTCGAAGCCGATGAATCCGCTGGCCGAGCCCACGCCCCCGCGCAGCAGCTCCAGGGCCACGCCGATGGCCCCCGACTCCCCGGCATGCGGGTGAACCGCCACCGCGGCCCCCGGCACCCGCGCCCGGATGTAGTCGACCTGCGCCTTGACGGCCGCTTCGTTGCGTTGGGTCCCGCCCTGGAGGATGTAGGAGCGACCCAGACGCTCCAGATTGGGCTCTCCGACAACATGGAGCCAGACGTTGCGCGGCAGCACGCGCGCCAGACCGGCCAGGATCTCGTCGGGACGCCAGCCGATCTGCTGGAAGTTGACGATGTCCGCCTCCAGGAAGACCGCGCAGCCCACGTTGAAGCGGGGACAGCGCCGCGCGCGCAGCGCGTGATCGGCGTACTGCGCCACCGGAATCCCGAACCGTTCGGCGGTGCTCTGCAGGAAGAAACCGTTGCCGGCCGAGCACTGGCTGTTGAGCCGGAAGTCGCGCACGCGCCCTTCACGCAGGATCAGCACCTTGATGTCCTGGCCGCCCACGTCGACGATGACCTCGACGTCGGGACGAGCGGCCAGAGCGCTGCGGGTGTGCGCGACCGTCTCGACCAACGAGAGATCGGCTCCCAGCAGCCCCGCCAGCATCTCCTTCGCGTACCCGGTGGTGCCCAGCCCGCGCACGCGGATCGGCGCCCCGGCGGCAGTCGCTTCCTGCTCTAGTTGCCCGAGAACGCAGCGCGCGTCCTGAAGCGGATCTCCGCCCGAGAGCCGGTACGCCTTGGCCAGCAGGTGGCCCTCCATGTCCAGCAACACCGCCTTGGTCGACGTCGACCCGGCGTCCAGACCGATGACCACGTCCTGCTTCCCACGTTCCGGGCGGGCTCCGCGCGGCCATCCCTGCGTGGGCGCCTGGCCGGCCAGGACGCGCAACGCCTCGCGCTCGGACGCATCGGCCAGCAGGCCGGGCTCGCTGGCGGCGTCGGTCGGAGAGGCGCACCCCTGCTTCAGGCAGGCCAGCACCTCGCGGCCGTCGGGCTCGGCGCCCCGCTCCTCGCCTGCAGCCAGTCCGTAGTAGACCGCACCCAGGGCGGCGAAGTAGCAGGCGTCGGGCGGCACCCGCACCAACGACTCGATCGACGCCCCCGCCGGCAGGGCCACCCCCCGCTGGCGCCACAGGGCGTCCAACGCCCGGCGCCAGGCGTCCACCAGGCCGGGCAGGAATGCGTGGGGTCCACCCACCAGGAGCGTGGGCGGGGCCAGCGTGGCGCCGCGCGTCAGCACGCTCAGGTTCTGCTGGACGATCGCCTCGAACAGCGAAGCCAGCAGTTCTTCGCGCCCGATGCCCTGCTTCTGCAGACCGTTGATGTCGGTCTCCGCGAAGACGCCGCAGCGCGCGGCGACCGGATGGGTGGGATGTCCGTCGAGACGCAGCGCACTGAGCTGCTCCCCCGAGAAGCCGAGCTTCGCGCCGATGCGGTCGACCACCGACCCGGTGCCCCCCGCGCACTTGTCGTTCATGCTGAAGAACTTCCGGCGTGGTCCCTCGCGCGGATCGCCGATCCAGATGATGATCTTGGCGTCCTGTCCACCCAGGTCGACGACGCTCCCGGCATCCGGGTGCAACCGCTCGGTGGCCAGCGCCACGGCGTTGACCTCTTGCGCCACGCGGCACCCGCAGCGGCGGCCGAGCGCGCGGCCACCGCTGCCGGTGAAGAAGATGCGCGCATCGGCCAGGAGCCCCGAGCGCGAGGCCTCCAGCCTCTCCAGCAACCGCACCACCCCGTCGGCCTGGCGCGTGCCGTGGCGCAGGTACTCGCGCTGCTCCAGGCGAAGCGTGCCCGCGTCCAGGGCCACCGCCTTCACGGCGGTTGAGCCCACGTCCAGGCCGATCCAGGTGCGCACCGGTGCGCGAACGGGAGCGATCATGCGTCCTCACCCTCGGCAGCCGGGTCGGATAGGGTGAATTCCCAGGCGCAGACATGGTCTTGCGCGCGGGGATCGGGCGGACACCTGAGGCAGCGCGTGCGGATGCGGGGATCGACCGTCTCCGCGAAACGGCTGTACTCGACGATCCCGACGCTGCGGCAGGGGAAGTCGGGCAGCCCCTTGCGCGCCCGTGCGTCCTGCACCCGGCACGTCTCCATGCGAAAGACCAGACGGTCGGGGGCCGGCCACGCGATGCTCTGACGATTCAGGTGGCTGTAGAGCCGGTACCCCAGGGCGCGCGCCAGCGCCTCCAGGCCGCCCCCGGGCGTCATCTCCAGGGCCCGCATGATGCGGGTGGCCTCCAGCGGAGAGAAGCGCTCCCACGCGTCGCGGTCGCAGTCGATGGCCGCCTCCATGCCGAAGCGGCGCTCCACCGCCTGGAACCAGAGGCCGTCGTGCGCCAGCCACAGCTTGGCGGCCGACTGCAGGAAACCGTGGATCTCGTCGCGGCTCAGCGCATTCCAATCCGCATGGGCGGGGTGCGGGCGAGGACCTTCCCTAGTCATCGTCTTCCCTCTACATCGTGCGACGTCTGGCGTGGCGCGCCGCCGCCGGCGCGCGTGCCCCCTAGCCGTCGTCCCGCGCGCGTTGCTCGAACTCCCGCAGCCGCTTCATCAGCAGCGTGCGGCGCATCCGGCTCAGATGATCCACGAACAGCTTTCCGTCGAGGTGATCGTACTCGTGCTGGATCACCCGCGCCATGACGCCTTCGAATCCCTCTTCCCGCTCCTTCTGGTCGAGACCATGATAGCGCACCAGAATCCGCGCGGGCCGGCGGACGTCGGCGTAGATGCCCGGCACGCTCAGGCAGCCCTCCTCGTACTCGGTCAGGCCGGTGAACTCGAGAATCCGCGGGTTGATCATCGCCAGCCGGCGGCCGGCCGGATCCATGCGGGACGGGTCGACGACAAAGACGCGGCGCAGGGCGCCCACCTGCGGGCCGGCCAGGCCGATGCCGGGCGCATCGTCCATCGTCTCGAAGAGCGCCGTCACCAGGCCCTCCACGTCGCCGTCGATGGTCTCGACCGGCGCGGCCACGCGGCGCAGCGTCGGATCGCCGTAGATGAGGATGCGACGCGCCCGCGACTCCTCGGCCGGTCGGGCGGCGCCCGTCTCGTTGCCCAAAGGCTGTCCCATCGCGTCTTCCTAGACCTCTCGATTCAAGTCCGGCGGCTCGCCGCCGAGGAAGCGCTCGGCGTCGATGGCCGCCATGCAGCCGGTGCCGGCGGCGCTCACGCCCTGACGATAGCGCGAATCGGCCACGTCCCCGGCCGCGAACACGCCCGCCACGCTCGTCTGCGTGGTGCGCGGATTGGTGATGATGTAACCCGTCGCGTCGGTGTCGAGTTTCCCCACGAAGGGGTCCGTGTTGGGCTTGTGGCCGATCGCCAGGAAGAAGCCGTCGCACGGGAAGATGCGCTCCTCTCCGGACTTGACGTTACGCAATCGCACTCCGGTGACCCGTCCCTGTTCCACGTCGAGCACCTCTTCGACCACCGTGTCCCAGATGAAGTCGATCTTCTCGTTCCTCAGGGCCGCTTCTTGCATGTACTTCGAGGCACGCAGCTCGTCGCGCCGATGCACCACCGTCACCTTGTTGGCATGGTGGGTCAGATAGGTCGCCTCCTCCATCGCCGTGTCGCCGCCCCCGACGACCACGACCTCCTTGCCGGCGAAGAAGAAGCCGTCGCAGGTCGCGCACGCGCTCACGCCGGCGCCGCGCAGCCGCTTCTCGGATTCGAGGCCCAGCCACTTGGCCGACGCGCCGGTGGCGATGATCAGGCTCCGGGTCTCGAGCTGGCGGTCGCCCTCCAGGCGCACCTTGAAGGGCGGGCGCGACAGGTCGACGTCCACCACGTCGCCGGTCTCGAACCGCGTGTCGAAACGCGCCGCCTGCTTGCGGAACAAGTCCATCAACTCGGGTCCGGTCACCCCTTCCGGGAAGCCCGGGTAGTTCTCCACCTCGGTGGTGATCATGAGCTGACCGCCGGGCTGCGTGCCTTCGACCACCACCGGATCGAGCTTGCCGCGCGCGGCATAGATCGCCGCGGTCAGACCCGCGGGACCCGACCCCAGGATGACGACCTTCTCCATCGACGACCTCCTTCCAACCTCCCCCGGCCTCGGGCCCCGGCCCGAGCGCACCCTCTCCCGCGGCGATCCCCGCTCACCGCGATTTCAGCGCCACCCGGCCGCGCACTCTCTCCCGCCGCCGCCGGGGCGGAAGGACGTGGCGCACCCGGTCGGCGACCTGCTCGGCGGTCAAGCCGACCAGATCCAGCAGCTTCTCGCGCCCGCCGTGCTGCACGAACCGGTCGGGCAAACCCAACCGCACGAGCAGCGGACCGCGCCGGTCGGCCGCCTCGAGATCGGCCAGCGCCGACGCCACCGCGGCACCGAAGCCGCCCGCCAGACAGCCCTCCTCCAAGGTTACCAGCAACCGGCTGCGTTCGGCCAACCCCGCGAGCAGCCCGCGGTCGAGCGGCTTGACGAAGCGGGCGTTGACCACCCCCAGGTGCAGCCCATCGGCCGCGAGCTGCTCGGCCGCCTCGAGCGCCACGTCCACCATCGTCCCGACCGCCAGAATCGCGCCGTCCTCGCCCGTGTCGATCTCCTCCCAGGATCCGATCGGCAGCGCCGCGGGCGTGCGGGCCAGGGCCTCGGGATCGGGCACCGCCGCGCGCGGGTAGCGCAGCGCGAAGGGCCCGTCCCGGTAGGTCAGGGCCGTGACCAGCAGATCGCGCAGCTCCGCCCCGCTGCGCGGCGCGGCGATGATCATCTCCGGCACGGCGCCCATGTAGGCCAGATCGAACGCGCCGTGATGCGTGGCGCCGTCTTCCCCAACCAGCCCCGCCCGATCCAGGGCGAAGATGACCGGTAGCTGCTGCAGGGCCACGTCGTGGACGATCTGGTCGAAGGCGCGCTGCAGGAACGTCGAGTAGATGGCGACGACCGGCCGCATGCCCTGGCTGGCCAGCCCGGCCGCGTAGGTCACCGCGTGGCCTTCGGCGATGCCCACGTCGTGGAAGCGCTGGGGAAAGCGCGCAGCGAACTCGGTCAGGCCGGTGCCGTCGCACATCGCCGCCGTGATGGCGACCAGCTCGGGGCGGCCCGCGGCCTGTTCCACGAGCGACGAGCCGAACACCTGCGTGTAGCTCGGACCCGTCTTGACCGGCTCCACCTTGCCGCTCTCACAGATCAGCGGCGCGATGCCGTGGTACTTGCGCGGGTTGTCCTCCGCGTCGGCCAGCCCCCTGCCCTTCTGCGTCAGCACGTGCACCAGGATGGGCCCGTGCATGCGGCGGATCTTCCGGAACACCGTCTCCAGCTCGCGCAGGTTGTGGCCGTCGATCGGGCCGAGATACCGAAAGCCCAGGTTCTCGAAGAAGAGGCCGGGCGTCACCAATCCTTTGAGGCTCTCCTCGATGCGGCGCACCACCTGGCGCACGGTCTGCGTGACGCGGGGCAGCCGCTCGGTCAGCTCCCACACCTCCTTCTTGATCTTCTCGTACAGGGGGTGAGTGATGATCTCGGTCAGGTGGCGCGACAACGCGCCGACGCTGGGCGAGATCGACATGTTGTTGTCGTTGAGCACCACGATCAGGTCGCGCTCGGCGTCGCCCGCGCTGTCGAGACCTTCGAAGGCCAGACCGCCGGAGAGGCCGCCGTCGCCGATCACGGCGATCACGCGGTAGTCTTCACCCCGGGCGTCGCGAGCGGCGGCGATGCCCAGCGCCCCGGAGATCGACGTGCTGGCGTGGCCGGCGCCGAAGGGATCGTGCGGGCTCTCGGAGCGCTTGCAGAAGCCGCTCAGGCCGCCCGCGGTGCGGATGGACGGAAACTGCGCGCGCCGTCCGGTGAGAATCTTGTGGGCGTAGCACTGGTGGCCCACGTCCCAGATGATCTTGTCGACCGGGGAGTCGAAGACCCGGTGCAGGGCCACGGTGAGCTCGACGACGCCCAGGCTGGGTGCCAGGTGACCGCCGTTGCGCTGCACGATGGCGACGATCAGCTCGCGGATCTCATCGCACAGCGCCGGCAGTCGGTCGGGCGACACCTTCTTGAGGTCCGCGGGACCGCCGATCTGATCGAGAAGCCCGGCTCCCTGATCCGCCACCCTTCCTCCGGGGGTAGGTTGAGCACGCTGCCCGGCGCGCGCCGGAGACGGCCCGCCGCCGGGGCCGCATCCTCGCTCACGCCCGAAGTTCTCCGAATATAAGTCCAATAAAGTATTCTGGTTCCATCCCCTTGTCAAGTTCTCCGCCTGCTCCGGCCCACGACCGATCCCGTCCGCGAACCCGGCGCGTGCACATTGCAGCGCGGCCCATGCGTTTCGGGCCCCGCGGTCGTCGGGACCCGCGAGCGGGTCCCTGAATACCCCCGCCGCTCCGGCGTGCCGGGGGACGCCCCCCAGCGAGCGACAACCGCCGCAACCTCCTGTGTCGGGATGGATTGGGCGTCCTCGACGGTCATCGATGCAGCGCCCGGTGGCGAGAGGCCGCGAGGCGCCGGCCCGTGTGGGCGGCCGCGTCGGGTCTGCCGGCACGGCCGTTGCTGCGTCGATCCTCACCTGTGTGAGGTGGCGCAGGGGCAGAGGAGCAGGGCAATCCCGAACGCGAATCTACGGCACCCGAGGCTCAAGCAAAGGAGGGTTGTCCATGGGCCCCTTCGGTCTGGCCGGCGGTGACAGCCTGGCCTTCACGGCCCTGTTCCTGTTCGCGTGGCTGCTTCCGCGACTTCTGCTCCGAGGAGTCCCCTCGCCCGCTTTCGCCCGTCAGAGCAGCCGGCGTCTCCAGCTCGGTTCCTACGCGGAAGCCCGCCTGGAGGCCAATCGGTCGCCGATGGTCAAGCGCGGGAAGGGAGGTCCCTCCCGAGCGGCGTAGCGTAAGCCGTCCAACCCTCATCGTCCATCCACCAACCCCCGCGTCAGCTCGGTCGGCGCGGCCGCTCCTCGCCGGGCGACCGCGCCGCCGGCTCGCGGCCCCTCAGCGCTCGCAGCCGCCGCCCTCGGACCGCCCCGTGCGTCTTGCCGCACGGCGCGGCGTCGCCGACCGGAATCGTTCAATCGCTTCCCAGCTCCTCGGAATGGCCGCGCGCCCGCCCATGGCGAGACACTTCATCGCCGCGGCCGCCTGCGCCAGATCGATCGCCTCCTCTAGGTCCACTCCTCGCAGGCACGCCGCCGCGAACGCCCCGTGAAACACGTCCCCGGCTCCGGTGGTGTCGACCGCATCGACCGCGTACGCCGGAAACCGCCGCACGCGTCCCTCGACCAGCGCCGCCACGCCCTCGGCTCCCCGCGTGACCATCACCAGGCCCCCGCCGGTGCGCTCGGCCAGCGCGGGCAGGGCCGAGTCCAGGTCGCCGCTGCCGGTGGCCCGCTCGGGAAAATCCGACCCGGCGATCAGCAGGTCCACATGCGGCAGGAACGCCTCCAGGCCGGGACGGACCCGCTCGAGATCGGCCAGCACCGGCGTGTCCCCTTCGCGCGCCCAGCGCGCCGCGCGCGCCGCGGTGCGCGGCTGTTGCGCGTCGGTGTGCAGCAGGCGGCCCTGGAGGACCTGCCGGCGCGTGATCTCCTCGGGGCCCAGGATCATCCCCTCGCTGCGTCCCCAGAGGATCGTCCGCTCCCCGCTGCGCTCGTCGACCAGGATGTAGGCCTGCTGCGAGAGCCCACCGGGGCGCACCCGCACGGCCGAGGTGTCCACCCCCTCGACGTCGAGTTGGGCGATGGACCGGCGCCCTTCAGGATCGTCGCCGATCCCGCCCAGGTAGAGGGTCCGATAACCGAGACGCGCCAAGGCAACGAGCGCCGTGGCGGTCTGACCGCCGCCCTCACGGGTCAGCGATCGGAAGCGCACCTTCTCGCCGGCTCGCGGGTGATGGGGGACGACCAACAGGACGTCGGCGGCGTTGGCGCCCAAGCCGACGACATCGAAGGGCCGATCAGCGGGCAGCGGCGGCGGAAACGGTCCTCGCGGCATGCGACCTCCCGTGTGTGTTGCGCACGTGCGCCGCCCCCCCTCCGGCCGGATCAGCGAGCACCTTGAGCCGCCGGCGGGGCGTGCGGTAGGGTGCCCATCATCAACAGGTCCCCCCCGAGCCCGACCGGCGCCGAAGGCATGGGGGACGTCCGATCAGTATGCGCCCCATGCGGAGGAAGAAAAGATGAAACGAATCGGCGTGCTGCTCTCCGGTTGCGGGGTCAAGGACGGCAGCGAGATTCACGAGGCGACGCTCATCCTCTACTTTCTCGATCAGCGCGGCGTCGAGCGCATCTGCATCGCCCCCGACACCGCGCAGACTCAGGTGATCGATCACCGCTCCGGCGAGGCCGCCGACGAGCAACGCAACGTGCTGGTCGAGTCGGCCCGGATCGCGCGCGGACAGATCCGCGCGCTCTCCGACGTGCGTGCCGATGACCTGGACGGTTTGATCCTGCCCGGGGGCTTTGGCGCCGCGCTCAATCTGTGCGACTACGCCACCAAGGGGCGCCAGATGACGGTGCGCCCGGACGTGGCCGATCTTCTCCTGGCGCTGCACGCCCACCGCAAGCCGATCGGCGCAGTCTGCATCGCCCCCGTGATTCTGGCCAAGGTCTTCGGCGACCAGGGCACCGCCGTGGAGCTGACCATCGGCGACGATGCCTCGGTGGCCGCCGACGTCGAAGCCCTGGGCGCGACCCACGTGATCCGGCTGGTCGACGAGGCGCACGTCGACCGCAACAACCGCATCGCGACGGCACCCGCCTACATGCGGGGAACCAACGTGGCGCAGATCGGTCCAGGCATCGAGCACGTGGTCGAGGCCGTGGTCAAGATGGCCCCGTCCACCGCGGCCGCCCCGGCCGTCGATCGTGAGGCTCGATGCCGATGGAGCGAAGCGCGGCGATCTCCTACCTGCGGCGCATGGCGCTGGCGCAAGCCCTGCTGGGCGACTCGGCCGAGGCGTCGCGGCCGTGGCGCACCGCCGCCCGATTGCTGCAGGCGGCCGCGCCGCAGGAGTGGGAACGTTACCAGTCCGGCGGCGGACCGCTGGCCGAGCGGCTTCCCCCGCCGGCGCATGCCGGCCTGCGCCACGCGCTGCGGGAGGGCGCGGCCGTCGACCTCGAGATGCTGTTGATGCAAATCCCCCCCGGCCTCTTCGACCTGCTGCGCCTCCCCGGCCTGGGCTCGCGCCGCGTGCGCACGCTGTGGACCGCGGGCGGGATCGCCACCCTCCGACAGCTCGACCGCGCGTGCCACCGGGGCCGCGTGGCCCACCTGCCCGGCTTCACGCCCGAGCTCCAGACGCGCCTGCACGGCCTGATTCGCGCGCGACGTCACGGCCGCGGGCAGTGGCTCCGACCTGCGGCGCTGGATCACGCGGCGACGGCCGAGGCACAGCTCGCGCGCACCAAGGGCGTGCGGCGACTGGAGCGGGCCGGCCGCCTGCGCCGGGCATGGGGGGTGATTGACGAGCTGGTCTGGGTGGCCGCGGCGACCGAGCCGCGCCTGGTGCTGGGCCGCCTGGCGACCCTGGAGGCCGCCGGCCTGCCGGCGCCCGATGAGCCCGACACGGTGCGTGTGCGACCCGCGGACGGCCCCGCCCAGCGCATCGTGGTCGTCCCCGAGCGCCACCTCGTGGCGCGCCGCTTCCTCGAGACAGGCTCGGGCGCGCACGTGCGCGGCGTGCTGCGCCGCCTGCCGGACGGAACCGCGGAGGACTGGTGGCCCGCCGATGAAGAGGAAATCTACCGGCGCGCCTCCCTGGCCTACGTGCCCCCCGAGCTGCGCGAAGGTCGCGGTGAGATCGCGGCCGCCGCGGCCGGGGAGATGCCGCGCCTCCTTGCCGCCGGCGACCTGCGCGGCGCGCTGCACGTCCACACCGACTGGAGCGACGGGCGCGACTCGATCCGCGCCGTCGCCGGCGAGGCGCGCCGTCTGGGCTGGCGGTACGTGGGCATCGCCGATCACTCGGTGACGGCCTTCTACGCCCAGGGACTGACGCCGCGCCGCGTGCGGGAACAAGCCTATGAGGTGCGCGCCGTGCAGCGCGACTTCCCCGACGTGCGGATCCTGCACGGATTGGAGTGCGACATCCTGCCCGACGGCTTGCTCGACATGCCCGCCGACGTGCTGGGCGAGCTCGACTACGTCATCGCCTCCATCCACAGCCCGCTGGGCGAGGACCGCGAGGCGATGACCCGCCGGCTCATCGGCGCGGTCGGTCAGCCCTACGTGACGCTGCTGGGCCACCCGAGCGGGCGGCTGCTGCTGGAGCGCGAGGCCTATCCGGTCGACTTCGACGCGTTGCTCGACGCGGTCGCCGAGCGCGGCGTCGCGATCGAGTTCAACGCCCGTCCCGAGCGGCTCGACCTGGACTGGCGCCTCCTGCGGCGCGCCACTGCCCGGGGCATTCCGATCGCCATCAACCCCGACGCCCACGAGGCCGCGGGGATGGGCGTGGTGGCCGCGGGGCTCGCGACGGCGCGCAAGGGTTGGCTCACCCCCGAGCAGGTCATGAACGCCCGCGACCTGCCCGACCTGCTGGCGTTGCTCGAACGCTGTCGGCGGCGGGGTAACGCCGGCGGCGCGCCGCTCAGTTGCCCAGATAGCCCAGGCTCTTGAGCCGCTCGAGCGCCTCGGGATCGTTCAGGTAGTCGGGACCGCTGAAGAGGGGCTGCACCTCGCGCTGGAAGCGCGCCAGCGCCGCCTCCAGATCCGCCACCCGCTCGGGCTGCGCCGCGCTCAGATCGCTCCTCTCGGCCGGATCCCGGCGCAGATCGTACAGCTCCCGCGTGCCGTCGGTGCGCGCGATCAGCTTGTACGGATCGGCGTAGACAGCCCAGTGGTCCCGATCGTAGCGCTCGGGATGCGCCTGGGCGTAGGGCAGCCAGCGGGCGGTGTAGGTCACCGGTGGATGCGGTTGCGCGGCATTCTCGAGCGGGGCCGCCTGCAACCCGGCCGGCGGCGGCAGATGGACCGCGGCCAGCACGGTGGGAAACACACTCACCAACGAGACCCACCGGTCCTCGCGCGCCGCGCGCTGCTGTCCGGGCCGGCGCACCAGCAACGGCACCCGCACGACGGTCTCATAGGCCCCGTTGTTGTGATACAGGTCGTGATGCTCCCCCAGCGCTTCCCCGTGATCCCCGACCACCACCACCAGGGTGCGCTCCAGCTCGCCCCAGCTCTCTAGCCGCTGCAGCAGCCGGCCGAGCTCATCGTCGACGAAGCGCAGCTCGGCGTCGTAGCGGTCGGTCAGCGAGGCGCGCTCGTCCGGGAGGATCGTCCGGTCGAGACCGCGGATGGCTTCGGCGTCGATGCGTTGATGGCGAGCCGCCGCCGGATAGAGGTGCGCATAGCTTCCGGCGGGGACGAACGGGTAGTGGGCGTCCATGTAGTTGACGAAGAGGAAGAACCGGCGCTCGCGCCGTGCAGCCAGCCACGTCAGCGCCAGATCGGTCACCTCGTCGGCACGCAGATAGGTCACCTCGTTGGCGGTCAGCGCGCGGCGCACCTCGTCGCGGCGGCCCAGGAACAGGCGCGCCCAGAGCGCGAGGGCCAGGGGCCGGCGCCGGGGCTGCAGGGGCCGCTCGTCGACATAGGTCTCGAAGCCCTGCGCGAGACCGAACACGCGGTAGAGGTAGGAGGTGTTGCCGCAAACAGCGCCGGTCTCCATCCCCAGCTCCCCGAGCAGCTCGGCCAGGGTGACGACCTCCTCCGACAGCGGGCTGACCGGCACCTGGTCACCCGCGCCGCGCCCCAGGGTCTCCAGCATCACCCCGACCTGCTCGGCGGAGGTGTCGGCGCCGTGGGAGCGCGGGTGGAGCCCGGTGAAGAGCGAGGCGTGGGATGGCAGGGTCCAGCTCGACGGGGCCACCGCCTGCTCGTACAGCGTGGCCCGGCGCGCGAACGCGTCCAGGTGCGGCATGGTCTCGCGCCGGTAGCCGTAGCTCGGTAGATGATCGGCCCGCACGGTGTCCAGCACGATCAACAGCACGTTGGGCGCCTCGACCGCGGCCGACGGCCCCGGCGGATCGCGCGGCGGCGTCAGAAGCGATCGACCCGGCAACGCCGGCCACAGCGCGAGCCCCGCCGCCACGACACCCGCCGCGAGCGCCACGTAGGCCACCCCGCGGGCGCCGCGTGCGGCCGCCGGGCGCCGCTGCGCCCACCACAACAGCGCGAGGACCCCCAGGGCCGCCGCGTGGGCGAAGAGCGCGGGCAGAAAGAGGCCGCGCACCACGGCACCGACCAGCACGGGAAGATACGCCAGCAGCAGAGGCGCCGCCCAGGTGCGGATCCTCCGGCCCCGCCACCGCTCGGCGATCGCCAGCAGGACCGCCGCGCCCGCGCCGTAGGCCGCCCAGGGCGCCAGGGTCCACAGCAGGAGCTGCGGGCGCATCACGCGAAAGGCGTAGCCGGCCGCCACGGCGACCGCCGCGTCGAGCAGAGCGGCGGCCACGGTGACCACAGCCCACCACATCACGAAGCGCACCACGGAGATTGCCTCCCAGCCCAGATCGTGTCCCGGAGCCTCTCCTCTCAGGGCCGGCTCTTGAGCAACAGCGTCGTCGGGTCGAGCTGCATCTTGAGCTGTCCCAGGTCGCGATTCTCATGGTCCTTGAGCAGCTCGATCGTGATCGACCCCTCCTCCTCCGGGTGGAGCAGGACCATCACGCTGATGAAGTCCTCGAACCGGACCACCTCGTCGGCGATGCCGCGCGGATCGCGTGGGGGACGGTCGCGATGGGTCTGGGCCGACATCCATAGCTCGACGTCCAGATCGACCGCCAGACGCTTCAACTCCCCCAGCTCCTGGTTGTCCGTGTTGAGGAAGTTGACCCCGTCGAGAATGATCATCTCCGGCTGGAAGTGGCCGTGGTCGGCCAGGAACTCGGCGTTGCGCCTCAGCTTCGGCACCGACAGCTCGCCCGATCGGTAGCTGTGGATCATCCGGTGGCGCTCCATGTTCAGGTGCGCGGCCACCGGGTCGTCGAGGTGGATGGAGCGGCGCAGCTCGAGGAAGAGCGCTTCGTAGAACTGGCGCAGTCGATCGACCGGGTCCTCCAGCGACACGTGCAGCACCCGGCGGCCCCGGAGCAGCTCGTCGAGGGCGACGTCGATCAGGAAGGCGGTCTTGCCCACGCCCGCGCGCGACATCACCACGCCCAGGTTGCCCTTGCCCAGGCCGCCGCGAATCGACTTCTCGAAGACGCGCAAGGGGCTGCGCTCGTTCCATTCCTTGCGATAGATCAACGCTCTCTCCCTCCTCAGCGTGCGTCCTTGGCGCGCCGCGCCTGATAGGCCTTCATCTGCTCGTCGGCGATCGCCTGGGGAGCGGGGGCGTAGTGGGAGAACTCCATGGTGAACTCCGCCTTGCCCTGCGTGCCCGATCGCAGCACCGTCGCGTAGGCGAACATCTCGGCCAGCGGCACGCGCGCCTCGACCTGCACGAAGCCCTGGTCCTCGTTGGTGCCCACGATGATCCCCCGCCGCTGCATCAGGCCGCCGATCACCTCACCGTGGAACTCCGGCGGCGACTCGACCGAGACGTTCATGATCGGCTCGAGCACCCGCGGGGCCGCGCGCCGGTAGGCCTCGCGAAAGGCGCCGCGCGCCGCGAGCTGGAAGGCCAGCTCGGAGGAGTCGACGCTGTGGGCGTTGCCGTCTTCCAGCACCACCCGCACGCCGATCACCGGGAAGCCCACCAGCTCGCCCTTGGGCAGCATCGCCCGGAAGCCCTTTTCCACCGCCGGAATGAACTCGGTCGGAATCCTCCCGCCCACGACCCGGTTGTCGAACTCGAACTCCCCCGACTCCGACGGCTCGAGGTGCCCGACGACCTTGGCGTACTGGCCCGCGCCCCCGGTCTGCTTCTTGTGCGTGTAGTCGAACGCCGCCCGCTGGGTGACCGCCTCCCGGTAAGCCACCTGCGGCAGGCCCACCTGGGTCTGCACGCCGTACTCGCGGCGCATGCGCTCGATGTAGACGTCCAGGTGCAGCTCGCCCATCCCGGCGATGATCGTCTCGCCGGTCTCCTCGTCCACGTGGCTGCGGAAGGTGGGGTCCTCGCGCGCGAAGCGCTGCAGCGCCTTGGCCAGGTTGTCCTTCGCCTTGTTGTCCTGGGGCTTGAGCGTGAGCTTGACCACCGGCTCGGGCACGAACATCGACGACATCGAGGCCTCGATCGTGCCGTCGGTGAAGGTGTCGCCCGAGGCGCACTCGATGCCGAAGAGCGCCACGATGTCGCCGGCCATCGTGGCGCTGATCTCTTCCATCTCGTCGGCGTGCATGCGCACCAGACGGCCCACCTTCGTCTTGCGCCCGGTGCGGCTGTTGACGATCTCGTCGCCCTTGCGCAGCGCCCCCTGATAGACGCGCAGGTAGGTGAGCTGGCCGTAGGGCCCGTCCTCCAGCTTGAAGGCGTAGGCGATCAGCGGCCGGTCGGGACGCGGCTCGACCACGAAGTGCGCCTCGTCGCGCGTCAGGTCGAGCGCCTCGTTCTTGACCTCGAGCGGGTTGGGCAGATAGTGAACCACCGCGTCGAGCAGCGGCTGCACCCCCTTGTTCTTGTAGGCCGAGCCCATCAGGACCGGGCACAGCTCGCGGGCCAGGACCCCGGCCAGAATTGCAGCGCGGATCTGCTGCGGCTCGGGGTCGCCCTCCAGCACCGCCTCCAGCAGCTCGTCGGAGAACATCGCCGCCGCATCGAGCAGCTCGGCCCGCTTGCGCGCGGCGGTTTCCTGCAGCTCGGCGGGAATCGGACCCCGCGTGACCGTCTCCCCCGCCGGCCCGTCGAAGGTGAGCGCTTCCATGGTGATCAGATCGACCACGCCGCGGAAACGGGCCTCCAGACCGATCGGGATCTGGAGCTGAGCGGCGTTGAGCCCCAGTTTCGCGCGCAACTGCCGCGTCACCCGCTCGGGATCGGCGCCCACGCGGTCGCATTTGTTGACGAAGGCGATGCGGGGCACGGCGTAGCGGCGCATCTGCCGGTCGACGGTGATCGACTGCGACTGGACGCCCCCGACCGCGCACAGCACCAGGATGGCCCCATCGAGCACCCGCAGGGCGCGCTCCACCTCGATGGTGAAGTCGACGTGTCCCGGCGTGTCGATGATGTTGATGTGGCGGCCCTCCCAGGTGCAGTGGGTCGCGGCCGAGGCGATCGTGATGCCGCGCTCGCGCTCGAGCTCCATCGAGTCCATCTTGGCCCCGAGCCCGTCGCGGCCGCGGACCTCGCCCATGCGATGGATGCGCCTCGTGTAGAAGAGAATCCGCTCGGTCAGCGTCGTCTTGCCCGAATCGATGTGGGCACTGATGCCGATGTTGCGGACCTTGCTCAAGTCGGAGAACATCCTCGACTCCATTCTGCAGCCGGCGGCGGCGCTAGCCGACGCTCAGCTTCCAGCCGACGCTGACCTCTTGGAAACGGCCGGCGCACCGGCGCCCGAGCAGGCACAGCGCCTCGGCCCCCGTGCAATGGCACGGCGCCAGCACGTCGACCCCGTGCTCCTCGACGGCCGCCGCCGTTCGTTCGAGCCGCTCTGCTGAGGCGCGCAAGAGATGCATCCCGCCGATGACGGCCGCCAGTTTCTCGCGCCGGGACAGATGCGCGACCGCCCGCATCGTGTTGACCACGCCCGCGTGCGCGCAGCCCACCAGCGCCACCGGCCCCGCGTCGGTCGCCAGGATCAGCGCCCCCTCGTCGTCCAGGGCATCGGGCTGACGCCAGGCCAGATCGCGATAGAACGGCCCGCCGGTATCCTCGAAGCCGGTCTCGCGCGGGATCTGGCCGGTGAAGGTCACCCCGGGCACCACCTCGAGCGGCTCGCGCGTCTGGATCACGTTCCGGCCCAACAACGATTCGTGCAGCGTATCGGGCTCGGGGACCCCGACGTAGAGTCCGTCGCCGGACTCCCGGCGCACGAACTTGGGCCCGAAGGTCTCCGGGTGGACCACCAGCGTCGCGTCGGGCGCCGCGCCCAACGCCATCCGCACGCCGCCGCTGTGATCGTAGTGGCCGTGACTGAGAACGATCGCATCGGCGGAGGCCAGATCGATGCCCAGCCGCTCGGCGTTGTTCTTCAGCGCAAGACCCTGCCCGGTGTCGAACAGGACACGGTTCAATCCCGTATCGACCCAGATCGCGAGCCCGTGTTCCCCCAAAAGACCTCGCGCGTGCACTCTGTCGTCCACGAGCACCGTGATCGTCGCCATGGCTGCGCTCCTTCTCGCCGCCGCCGCGCGTGCAGCGGACTACTCCCGGACCAACTTGCGGTACTTGATGCGGTGCGGCTGGTCCGCCTCGGCGCCCAGCGTCTTGCGCCGCCAGCCCATGTAGTCCTGGAAATTCCCCTCGAACCAGTGCGCCCGGCTCTCGCCCTCGAAGGCGAGAATGTGCGTCGCCACGCGATCGAGAAACCAGCGGTCGTGGCTGATCACCACCGCGCACCCGGCGAACTCGACCAGCGCCTCCTCCAGCGCCCGCAGCGTGTCGACGTCCAGGTCGTTGGTGGGCTCATCGAGCAGCAGCAGGTTGCCGCCCGCGCGCAGCAGCTTGGCCAGGTGGACCCGGTTGCGCTCGCCGCCCGAGAGGCCCTGCACGCGTTTCTGCTGGTCGCTCCCTTTGAAGCCGAACCCGGCGACGTAGCGCCGGGAGTTGACCTCCCGGTTGCCGATCCGGATCGCCTCCTCACCGGAAGTGATCTCTTCCCAGATCGAATTCTCGCCCCCCAGCGTGTCGCGGGACTGGTCCACGTAGGCGATCTGGACCGTCTCCCCGATCCTGAGGGCGCCCTCGTCGGGCAGCTCCTCGCCGACGATCAGCCGGAACAGGGTCGTCTTGCCCGCCCCGTTGGGGCCGATCACCCCGACGATGCCGCCGCGGGGCAGGTCGAACGACAGGCCTTCGAAGAGCACCCGGTCGCCGTAGGCCTTCATCAGATCCGTGGCTCTCACGACCAGCTCGCCCAGGCGCGCACCCGGCGGAATGACGATCTCCGCCTTCTCCTGGCGCTGGGCGACGTCCTGTTGCAGCAGCTCCTCGTAGCGGGCCAGACGGGCCTTGCTCTTCGCCTGGCGGGCCTTGGGCGTCATGCGCACCCACTCCAGCTCGCGCTCCAGCGTGCGCCGGCGCCGCTCGCCGCCCTTCTCCTCCAGGCGCAGCCGCTCCTGTTTCTGCTCCAACCAGGAGGAGTAGTTGCCCTCCCAGGGGATCCCGTGGCCCCGATCCAGCTCCAGGATCCAGCCCGCGACGTTGTCGAGGAAGTAGCGGTCGTGGGTGACGGCGACGATCGTGCCGGGGAAGTCCTTCAGGTGCCGCTCGAGCCAGGCGACCGATTCGGCGTCGAGGTGGTTGGTGGGCTCGTCGAGCAGCAGCATGTCCGGCTGCGACAGCAGCACGCGGCACAGCGCCACGCGGCGCCGCTCGCCGCCCGAGAGCGTGGCGACGTCGGCGTCCCCGGGCGGGCAACGCAGCGCATCCATCGCGATCTCGATCCGACGGTCCAGCTCCCAGCCGTCGTGGTGATCGATCAGCTCCTGCACGCGCCCCTGCTCCTCGAGCAGGGCCTCCATCTCGTCGGCCTCCATCGGCTCGGCGAACCGTGCGCTGATTTCCTCGAAGCGCTTCAGCAGGTCGCGCACCTCGCCCAGCCCGTCCTCGATGTTGCCCTTGACGTCCTTGGCCGGGTCGAGCTGGGGCTCCTGCGACAGGAACCCGACGCGCGTGTCGGGCGCGGGAAAGGCCTCGCCGAGATGCTCGGTGTCCTCGCCGGCCATGATGCGCAGCAGGCTCGACTTGCCCGACCCGTTCGCCCCGATGACGCCGATCTTCGCGCCCGGGTAGAAGGACAGCCAGATGTCCCGCAACACCACCTTGTCGGGCGGGTGCACCTTGCCCACGCCCTTCATGGTGAAGATGAACTGGTGCGCCATGGGTCCCTCCCTGCCCTCGCCTCGAAGTCCAACCTTCGGCAAGAGGGTGATGGTAGACCCTCGGCCGCCCGCCTGCAAACCCCGCGTGGTCCCGGCCGGACGTGGTGGCCGCGGGGGGGGCGGCCGCCGGCGCGCGGGTATCCTCTCCGCGTGCGGGTCCGAGGCCCCGTCGCTACGGGCGCCGGCGCAGGGTCCAACAGCGGTGCGCGCGCCGGTTGCGGAAGTCGGGCGGCACGGTCTGCGCGGTGATCTCGCGAATCTCGACGTCGCCCAGATCGGCCGCCAGGTCGAACCGGAAGCGGCGCGCGTTGGTCGAGAAGTAGACGACGCTTTCCGGGGCGCAGAGCTCCAGCACGCCGCGCAGCAACGCGACGTGACCGCGCTGCACGTCCCAGTCCTGATCGGCCATCTTGCTGTTCGAGAACGTGGGCGGGTCGACGACCACCAGATCATAGCGCGGCCCGCGCCGTTGCGCCTCCAGCCAGCGCAGCGCGTCGGCGCGGATGAAGCGGTGGCGCTCGTCCGCGAAGCCGTTTCGGCCCATGTTGTCGCGGGCCCACCGCAGGTAGGTCGCCGACAGGTCGACCGTGGTGGTGCGGCGGGCGCCGCCGGCGGCCGCGTAGACGCTGAAGGTCCCGGTGTAGCCGAAAAGGTTCAGGAACCGCTTGCCCGCGGCCGCGTCGCGCACCATCGCGCGCGTGATGCGATGGTCGAGGAAGAGACCCGTGTCAATGTAGTCGCTCAGGTTGACCGCGAAGCGCAGGCCGCCCTCCGCAACATCGAAGACCGCTCCCGCCTGCGCCTGGCGCTCGTGCTGCCGGCGGCCGCGCTGACGCAGACGCCGCTTCACGAAGACGCGCTCACCCGCAACACTCAACGCCGCGGCCGCGGCTTGGGCCATCAGGTCGAGCCAGTCGGCGTGCTCGGCCGGCGTCCGCTCGTGGGGCCGCTCGTACTCCCCGATGTGCAGGCAGGCGCCGTAGCGGTCGACGACCAGAGGGACCTCGGGAATGTCGCGCTCGTAGATCCGATAGCACTCGATCCCCTCGCGGCGCGCCCAGCGCTGCAGGTGGCGCTCGCGCTTGACCAGCCGCGCCGCGAACATCTTCGCCTGCTCGCGGCCGTGGGCCGAGATGCCCCCGAACGCCGGCCCGGTCGCGGCAGCCACCACGGGGCGGGCCGGTGCCGCGCGGGCCGCGGCGTCAGGCGCCCGCGCGATCGCGCCGGGCGTGCTCGCAGCCACGCGCGGCGGTCGGGGTCCGTGAAACTGGTAGTAGGTGCAGGCCAGGCGCCCGTTGTACAGCTTGCGTCGCCGGTCCGCTTCCTGCCCCAGGATCTGCTCGAAGTCGGGCCACGCCGTCAGGACGTAGATCGACCAGCTCTTCAGGCGGCGCAGCACCATGGGCATCGACCGGTAGAGCTCCTCCACCTCCGCGCCGCGGCTGGACCGGTGTCCGTAGGGCGGATTGGTGATCAGGCAGCCGAAGCGGCCGCGGCTGGCCAGCTCGGCGAACGGCCGCTGCTGCAGGTGCAGCGCGCCGGCCACGCCGGCCGCCTCGGCGTTCTCGCGCGCGGCGCGCAGCGCGCGGGCGTCCCGGTCGGTGCCCACGATGGAGGCCTCGGCCGGGTCGCGCTCGAGATCGCGGGCCTCTTCGCGCGCGCGCCGCCACCACCGTGTGTCGATCGCGGGCCACGATTCGGCCGCGAAGGCCCGCCGCGCGCCCGGGGCCTGGTTGCGCGCGATCGAGGCGGCCTCGATGACGATCGTCCCCGTGCCGCAGAACGGATCGAGCAGCGGGCGCTCCGGACGCCAGAAGCTGAGCTGCACGAGCCCGGCCGCCAGCGTCTCCTTCAGCGGCGCGGCGCCTCCGGCTACCCGGTAGCCGCGCTTGTGCAGACCCGGCCCGGTCGAGTCCAGCGTGAGGGTGGCCTCGTCATTCAGCAGCGCCACCTCGGCGAGACAGGCCGCGCCCGACTCGGGCAGGGTCTGCACCCCATGGGCGCGACGCAATCGCTCGACGATCGCCTTCTTCACCGTTCGCTGGCAGGCCGGAACGCTGGTGAGCCTGGAGCGGACGCTGCGCCCGCGCACCGGGATGGCGCCCTCCGGAGGAATCCAATGCTCCCAGGGCAACGCCTGCGCCCCCGCGAAGAGCGCGTCGAAGTCGGGCGCCGGGAACCGGCCCAGCAGGACCAGCACCCGGTCGGCGGACCGCAGCCACAGGTTGCACCGGCAGACGGCCGCCGCGTCGGCCGCGAACTCCACGCGCCCGTTCTGAACGATGCGGCCCTCGTAGCCGAGGGATGCCAGCTCGCGCACCACGACCGCCTCCAGCCCGAACGTCGCCGTCGCGATGAGCGTCAACCGGTCCCCACCCCGTTCGCCGCCCGTGGGCGACGGATCGGACCGGGGAGCCGTGGGAGGCGCCGGGGGCGCGTTGCGGTCGGGAGCATCATCCATAGCGCACGTCCGGGTAGAGGAGCTGCAGCGTGAAGGTGAAGATCGGATCGAAGATGTGGGGAAAGACGTGCCACGCCACCAGGATCCCGATCCAGCCGATGCCCGGCATGCGTTGCAGCTCGCGCAGGCGCTGGGTCTGGCCGCGGCCCAGGATGAGCGGCAGCGAGGCGAACCCGTCGAGCGGCGGCACCGGAATCAGGTTGAGCAGGAAGAGAATCAGATTGAGCGAGAAGAACATGCTGAGCAGGATGGCCAGTCCCGCCATCGCGGTGCCGCCGGCCAGCGGCAGCGTCACCCGCGTGTAGTCGATGCTCTCGGGCGCGTAGAACAGCCCGGCCTGCATCCCCAAGCGGATCGCGGTGCCCATCACCACGACGAGCAGGAGGTTCGAGAGCGGCCCCGCCAGGGCCATCGCCGCGGCGCGCCGGGGGTGCCGCTGCGCCCAGCCCGGATCATAGGGAGCCGACGCGAAGCCGAAGGGCCAGCCGGCGATGATGAGCGAGAGGATCGGCAGCACCACCATGCCGAAGGGCGAGCGTCGGATGTGCGGCAGCGGATCGAGCGTCACCTGCCCGCCGTGGTGGGCGGTCGCGTCCCCGCCGCGGTGCGCGACGAAGGCGTGGGCCGCCTCGTGCAGCGTCACGGAGAAGAGGAAGACCGCGTACCAGAAGACACCCAGTCCCAGTTGCTCCACGCCGATCCTCCGCGGCGAGTCGGGGCCCCTTACACCTCCAGAATCGGCGTCGGGAAGGCGCCCAGGCTTTCGCAGCCCTCGTCCGTGATGATATAGGTGTTCTCCACCCCTACCGGCCCGATGCCCTCCAGGAAGGCCTTCGGTTCGACGGCCACGACCATGCCCGCTTCCAGCGTCCGGTCGAAGCGCGCGGCCAGGATGGGCCACTCGTCGAGCTCCAGCCCGACACCGTGCCCCAGGAACTTGACCTGGTTGTCCCCGTACCCCATGAACGCCGGGGGCGCGCCATGCTCTTCCAGCCAGGATGAGACCTCCGTGAAGAGCGCGCCGCACGCCACGCCCGGACGCATCCGCGCCTCGATCTGCGCCAGGACCGCCTCGCAGGCCGCGTGCGCCTCCCGGGCGCGCGCCGGCAGGTCTCCGTGCAGGGCGAAGGTCCGCGTGTGGTCGGCGTGGTACCCGTTGAACGCGGTCACCAGATCCACCATGACGGTCTCCCCGGCGCGGATCGGCTTGCGGCCGCCGCCCGGTGCGGTGTAGGGGTAGACGCCCTCGGCGCCGACCGGCCCGTCGAAGTTGGTTGGATAGAGGCCCCCGTCACCCGCCACGGCGTAGAGCATCCCCAGATCGGCGCCCGGGCGCCGCACGCGGATCGTGCCGGCGTGGCCCAGCAGGCGCACGCGGTGCTCGAGCGCGGCGCTCAGCTCCAGCTCCGTGACACCCTCGCGCAGGTGCCGGGCCACGTCCGCGAACAGCTCGTGGGCCTGGCGGGCCGCACCACGCACCTGCGCCTGCTCCCAACCGCTCTTGACCGCGCGCTGGGCGCGGATGCCCGCGCCGATGTCAACCAGCTCGATCCCTTCCAGGCTCTCCGTCAGCCAGCGGTAGGTCGATGCCGGCGTGACCTCCAGCGGCAACCCCAGGCGACCGCGCGCGCCAACGCGGGAGCGCACCGCCTCCAGAAGCCCCCGCCGGCCCGGAAACGGCTCCACCGTCAGGGGCGATTCCGCCTGAGCGCGCCGCCGGCTCAGCCGGACATGGAAGACCGGGTCCCCGCCGGCCGGCACCAGCAGGACACCGTCCTGAATGGTGCCCGCGTAGTAGAGCCGATCGGTTGGATGGTCGATCCATGCCAGGTCGATCTCGTCCTGCGCCAAGCGGTGCTGCAGCCCCTCTGCGCGCCGCAAGACCTCCTTCGGCGGGATGCCAAACTCCTGGTGACGAGCCAACGGAAACATGCGACCCTCCTCGGCGATGGACGCGCCGGGCCCGCAAGCGCCGCGGCGCGTCCCCGCGTGCCGACGCAACGACCCAACATAGCCGAAGCCATGGTCAACGAACACCGTTTTCGGGACGTCCTGGTGCGACCCCTCGGGCTCGCGCTGGTCGTCACCGCGTTGTCGCTCGGGTGGTGCGATGCCCTCGGCGCCCTGTTGTATCAATCTCCCGACCTGACGCAGCTCTCCGGACTCTGGCTCCCGCTGCGCGCCACCGTGGGACTGGCCCTGCTCGTGCTGCTCCTTGCTCTGCCCTTCTGCGCCTGGCGCCGAACAGGCGCGTCGACCGAGCCCCTCGTCACCCGCTGGGTGGCCTTCTGCGGAAGCCTGATTCTCTTCACCTGCCTGGCCGCTCTGCTCGATCTGCTGCCTCCGGCGCTGCGCCATGACGGTCCGGGCCGCGGCACCCTGCTGGCCCGCGCCCTTGTCGCGGTCGCGATCAGCGCGGCGGCCTACCCGTTGCTGCGACTGGCGCAGGCCGAGCTCTCCCGCCGCCCCGCGCCGCGCGCCCGGTGGGCGGGCGTGGCCACAGCGCTGCCCCTGCTGCTGGCCGAGCTGTTCCTGGTGTTGTGGCTGCTCAAGAACCGGGCGGCCGGTACGTCGATGCCGCCGCTGGCGGTCGTCCTGGGGATCGCGGCCGCCGCCACGCTTCTGACCGGACTGCACCCCGTGGGCCGACGCATCCTGCGCACGCTGGTCATCGCCCTGCTGCCGCTCGTGCTGGTGGCCCCGCTCTTCGTGACCGATGAGGTCCGGACAGCCGAGCCCGGGCCCGCCGCGCGCAGCGCGCCGGCCGGCGGCGCGCCGCGTCACGTCTTGCTGCTCGTCATCGACACCCTGCGCCGCGACGCCCTCTCCTGCTACGGCGACTCGGCTGCAGCCCCTACCCCGCACATCGACGCGCTGGCGCGCCGGGCCATCCGGTTCCGCGATCCGCTCTCCCCCGCACCCTGGACGGTGCCGGCGGTCGCCTCGCTGATGACCGGCCTGTCGCCGGTGGCGCATCAGGCGCTGCACGCCGGGGACCGCTTGCCCGACGCGGTGTCCACGCTGGCCGAGCGGTTCCGGGACGCCGGGTACCGCACCATCGCCGTCGGATCGAATCCGATGCTGCTGCCCGCCGTCAATCTGCGCCAGGGCTTCGAGCGTTACGACTGGTATCCGCGCAGCCGACACGACGGCCGCTCGCTCGGCGCCGCGCTGCTGCGGCTGCTGCTGGGAACCCGGTTCGCGCCCGATCTCTCCACCGACCAGCTCACGACCCGCTGCCTGGACTGGTATCGTCGCCACCGCGACGAGGCGACCTTCGTCTGGGTGCACTGCTTCGATCCACACATCCCCTACCTGCCCCCGCCGGGCTTCGGTCCCGCGGGCCCGCCGCCGCCCGCTCTGCGCGGACGCGAGGCGCACGGTCTGGTGCAGCGCGTGCGTACCGGCTACGCCGGTCGCACCGCCCGCGAGCGCGCCTGGTTGCGCGATCAGTATCGGGGCGAGGTGCGGTACGTGGATGCGTCGGTCGGCCGCCTCCTCGAAGGCCTGCGCGAACTGGGGATCTTCGAGGATATGCTGCTTGTGCTCACCAGCGACCACGGCGAGGAGTTCTGGGAGCACGAGAGCTTCGAGCACGGCCACACGCTCTACCGCGAGCTGCTCGAGGTGCCGCTGTTGATCAAGCCGCCGGGCTGGACGCGCGGGCGTGTGGTGACCGGCTCGGCGTCGCTGGAAGACGTGGCCCCCACGCTCCTGGAAGCGACCGGGCTCGACCTGGAGCCCGAAGCCTTCACCGGACGCTCCCTGGCTGAAGCATGGGCCGGGCCCGAGGGATCCGTTCCCCTGCGCCCTCTCTACGCGACGGGACTGCTCTACCAGGAAGAGCGCGAGGCGATCACGACCGCGCGCTACAAGCTGATCCGATCGAAGGTGACCGGACGCACCGAGCTCTTCGACCGAGTGCTCGACCCGGGCGAAGCGCACGACCTGGCGCGCGACGAGGCCGCTCTCGTGGCCCGGCTGAGCGCGCTGCTCGATGCCGCCTTCACCGACGGCCACGGACTGGCGCGCCGCTGGGGGCTCCAACCGGGCGCCGAAGGCGGGATCGACGAGGGCGCCCGCGAGCGGTTGCGCAGTCTGGGCTATCTCGACTGAGGCGCGCGCGACCCGTCGCGCCGTCCGGCCGCCCCAGGCGCGGCGGCGCAACCGGCGCTCGCACCGGCGCCTTTCCCGCGCTCAGAAGTGGAGCGCGCCGCCCATGCCGAACACGTGCGCGCGGGACCGGTAGTCGCCCGTCAGACTCCCCTGCGTCGGACTGCTCAGCTCGCTGGATGCGTCGCCGATGTGGACGTAGAGATAGCCGACATCGAGGCTCCAGCGGCGCGTGCTCACCCCCAGACCGAGACTGAGGTTGTGCCGATCGCTCGCCGGAAGCGATGGATCACGCGTCGCGTCGGGAATCGGGCTCTGATCGAAGACGTACCCGGCCCGCGCCACCAGGGCGTCGCTCAGCCCGAGCTCGGCCCCCAGCCGGATCGCCCAGACGTCCGACCAGCCCTTTGGGGTCGTGACCACGTGGTCGGCTTCGCCCGCCAGGCTGTCGTAGACCACCGCCTGCTGCGCGTAGGAGGACCACCCGGTCCAGACCAGATCGACTTCCAGCATCAGGTGCTCGATACCGCCCCACGCCAGCCCGGCCGCCGCCGTTGGGGGAAGCTCGAGATCGCTGCGAACGTTCGTGTCGGGGAAGAGCACCGGCGCGAGCTGGCTGGCGGTGGGGCTCGACGGCTGCGGGTCGCCGCCGTCCTGCGCGTAGTCGGGGATCCGGTGATCGGCCCGCCCGCGCAGCGCCAGATCGACCGCGCTGTGGTAGCAGACGCCCGCCGACCACGAGGACCACGGCCGCCATTGCAGTCCCAGGCGATACCCGTAGCCCCAGTCCTCGGCCCGGATGGCGGCCAGGACATCGTTTTCCCCCGCGAAGGCCTGACCCGCGAACAACTCGGCCATCTCCGGCACCGCCGCGGCGAAGACCATGGGCGCGTTGATCGCCCGCTCGATCTGCGCCTCACCCCACACGGCGGCCAGCCCTGCGCCCAGGAGCAGGTTCTCGCGCAGCGCCACCCCGACCGCCGGCGCGACGAACACCGTGCTCAAGCGCGTCACGTCGGCGTAGTAACGGCCCGTCCAGGTGGCGTTCCACTCCGTGCGCGATCCGTAGGGGGTGTCCACCGCCAAGCCGACGCCCCAGGATTCACCGGCGGGCCATGCGACGTGGGCCGCGCCCAGGGGCGAGAGGCCCGACCGGGTGGTCACGGCGCCCGCGACGTCCGTTGTCGCAAGCTCGGGCGGCGGGGTGTACCTGCTGGTCGATGCAATCCCCACCAGCGTCACGTCGAACGTCGCCTGCGCCACGTTGCCGAGACCGGCCGGATTGTAGAAGGCGCAGGCCGGCCCGCCGCTGCGCGCCACCACCGCCGCGCCCTGCGACATGGCCGCCACGCTCTGCTGTGCGTACATCTGAAAGCCCGCGCCGTGGGACGCGGGAGATGCGCAAGCCAGCATCACCGCGACCGACAGGAACCTCGTGCACCCGTTCATGGGACGCCCCTTCGCACTGTGCAGTGTCGGCATCCTCGCGCGCCGCAGGCGCCGCACGCGTGGTCACACCACGTATCGGCCGGCGACCCCGGTTTCTCTTCCGGCCGCCGAGCGGCGAGGGGCGCGTTCCCGCCGAGACTCGGGTGCACGGCGTGCGATGGGGACTTGCGACCCTGGTCGCCCCCATGGATGATTCCAGCCACCGGTCACGGGTGACGAATCAGGCCGTCGGCCCTGCGAAAGGACGGGAGCATCATGGGCGCTCGCCGGAAGGCACCGACATCCACAGCCAGCCGGACGGCACCGGCGGCCGCCGAGACCCAGGCGTTGAGGCGCAGAATGCGCTCGATCCTGCGGGTGCTGGCGCAGCTCTATCCCGACGCGCGGATCAGCCTGGACTACGCCGGTCCGTTTCAGCTCTACGTCGCCACCGTCCTGTCGGCCCAGTGCACCGACGCGCGCGTGAACCAAGTGACGCCAAAGCTGTTCGCCGCCTATCCCGACGCGGCCGCCATGGCCGCCGCCCCGCGCGCGCGCATCGAGGCGCTGATTCGTTCGACGGGCTTCTTTCGCAACAAGGCCAAGAGCATCCAGGAGGCGGCCCGAGCTATCGTGGCCGATTTCGGCGGAGAGGTTCCGGGAACCATGGAGGCGCTGCTCACCTTGCCCGGCGTCGGGCGCAAGACGGCCAACGTGATTCTGGGCAACGCGTTCGACACCCCGGGTATCACGGTCGACACGCACGTGGGCCGCCTGTCCCGCCGTCTGGGACTCACGATCCATCAGGATCCGGTCAAGGTCGAGTTCGACCTGATGGCCCTGGCGCCGCGCACCCAGTGGACCCTGCTGTCGCACCGGCTCATCCTGCACGGGCGGACCGTCTGCAGCGCTCGCAACCCCAACTGCAACGCCTGCAAACTGCTACGCTATTGCCCTGAAGGAGCTTCGCGGACCTCCCTCACAACCCGCTCCAAGCAGTCCAGATAGCGAATCGCCGTTTCCAGATCGATCCACGAGTTTCGGCAGGGGCCCTCGGGACGGCTGTTGGGCAGACTCAGCACCATGCGCCGGGGCAGCACATCCCTCAATCCGGCCACCAGGTCGCGCTCGCACGCCACGGCGAGAACGGCGGCAGGATCGTGCTGCTGGATCGCCGCCCGCGCCTCTTCTCCGCCCGTGGCCACCACGAAGCCGGCGTGGTGCTGCTGCGCCGCGGCCCGGAGGCCGCCCATGGCTTCGGGGTGCAGACAGCGCGGCGCCAGGACCATCACGCCCTCGCCGCGCGCGACCAAGCGGCCGGCCAGCGCCAGCCGGTTGGCCAGCAGCACGAAGGCGTGCCCGAGCTGATCGCGGCCGATGCCCAGACGACGACCGATCCAGAGGCTCGGCCCCCAACTGCTCACGATCCAGCTCGCGCCCCAGCGCGCCGACCATGGCGCCAGAGGCCCGCCCAGAGCCGTCCATGCCACCAGGCCCAAGGGCATCGCCAGGAAGGCCGTCCCTGCCCACCGCAGCGCGACGAACCCGTCACCCGCCAGGCCCAGACTCACCAACCGCGGTTGGATCAGCCAAACCAGAGCCCACCAGGCGGTCACCGCCGCCACCGCGCCGAGCGCCTGCGGCAACAGGAAAAGACCCGGACCGGCGATGGTCCGGGTCGCTGCATCGTCGTCCGCCGGCTGCCAATCGCTCCACTCGTCGCCCAATACGCGTCGGCCGGCTCGGCGCGCCCCGCGCTGGGGCACATCGTGCGTTTCGCCGCCGACCGCGGGGCGCTTCGGAGCGGGTCCGCCCGCGCTCATCGATCGTCTCCCCGTCCGATGAGGTCCGCGGGGGGCCGTGGACGCCCACGCCGCGGTGAGTGCATCAGACGCTCACCACCTCCTCGAGGTCGGGAAAGGCCTGCTTGAGCGCCCGCTCGACGCCCGCCTTGAGCGTCATGGCCGCCATGGGGCAGCCGCCGCACGCGCCCGTCAGCCGAACGTAGACCTTGTTGTCACGCACATCGATCAGGTCGATGCCGCCGCCATGGGACTGCAGACCCGGTCGGATCTGCTCCACGATGACGTGCTCCACTTCCTGCTTCTGCATCTGGCGTCTCCTCGTGAGAGCCCGACCGCCCGGTGGCGGCCGGACTTCCGCTGGCTGTTCTGGCCGCACCACTCCCCGCGGGGCGCGGTGTTCCGGTACGCTACAGCCACACGCATCGACCGGTCAAGGTTCCCCCTGCGGCGCCTGCTCTTCCTGTAGGCGCCGGGCATTGCGCTGCATGCCCGCATGCCCCGCGCGCTCGATCGGCGTTTCCCCCAACCGCCGCGCGAAGGTCTCGGCGTCAAGCGTCAGCCAACCGGCGGGGGCCCTGGGCATCCGCGGCCAGACCGGCGCCAGATCCGGCGCTCGGCCGGGCGCCACGTGCCGGTTCCAGGGGCAAGCCTCCTGGCACCGGTCGCAGCCGAAGGCCCACGGCGACAGGCGCGGGGTCTGCCCGGTGAACGGTCCGCGGTGTTCCACGGTCCAGTAGCTGATGCAGCGCCGCGCGTCCAGGCGCCCGGGGGCGACCAGCGCCCCGGTCGGGCACGCCGAGAGGCACCGGCGGCAGTCACCGCATCGCGTGGCCCGGGGCAACCCGGCGGGCAGGGGCAGGTCGAGCAGGATCTCTCCGAGGAACACCCACGACCCCCAGGGCGGCACGATCACACAGCCGTGGTTGCCCCACCAGCCCAGTCCCGAGGCGACCGCCCAGTGCCGCTCCAGAACCGGCGCGGTATCGACCGCCACCCGACCCCGCGTGCCGGGTCGCAGCGTTTGGATGAAGGCCAGCAGGCGGTGGAGCTTGCCGCGCAGGTGCCGGTGGTAGTCGCGCCCGAGCGCGTAGCGGGAGACCCGTGCCGCCCCCTCGCGGGCAAGGCGATCGCCCGCCTCGGTGAAGTAGCTCAGCGCAACGCACAGAATGCTCGCCACGCCGGGCAACATCCGTGCGGGATCGAGGCGCACGTCCCGGTGGCGCGCGAGGTAGGCCATGTGCGCGTGCATCCCGGACGCGAGGTAGGCGTCGAGAACCTCGGCCGGCGGGCGCACCCGCGGATCGGCCACCGCCACACGGTCCAGCCCCAACCGGTCCGCCTCGCCGCGGATCCGCTCGAGGAGCTCGTCGCCGGAGGCGACCGATTCGGGCGTCGGGCTCATGGGGCCTCCTTCGCGGCGCCGCCACGTACCGGCGCCGCCTCGGTCCCCTCGGTCCTGGATCGAAGATCCGTGATGGCCGCCCCCTTAGACCCGGGGGACGAAGGCCATGATGCCGTCCTCGCTCGGCCCGAGGCAAGAGCGGTCTAATATCTTTCGAGGCAGTCAGATCGCCACCCCATCACGGATCTTCGATCCACCCTCGGCAGACCGGGCGCGCGGGGCCCCCCCGCTCGGCCGAGGCCGCCCGGCCCGCCCGGGCGCGGGCGCCGCCTCCCGCCTCACGCCGCATCAGCCTTGGAGAATGCCGCCCCGCGCGCCGATACATTCAGCGTAGCCGACCGAGGCCTGGCACGACGGGTCCCCCCTCACCCCCTCGCCCGGGGCGCGGAGGATCGCATCCTGCCTGCACAGACGTTCCCAGCATCGGAGCAATGATGGCGCAGACACCGCCTGCTAGCGGCGACAACACGACCGAGTTGATCCGCTTTCCGGACACCTTCGAGCCGGCCGAGCGCTACGAGGAGGAGGTGCGCGCCGGGCGGATCGTGCTCGAGATCGACGACGCGGCCCTCCAGACCGGCCTCAGTCTCTACCCCAACGGCTCGGGGCGCCCCTTCTTCCCCGAGGACATCCACCAGATGCTGGTCGACTTCAAGACTACCTTCGGGATCATCGGTGAAGCGATCAAGGCCGCGCTGGAGGAGGTGGAGCGCAGCCAGAAGCCGGTCATCCGCCGCATCATCGCCCGGGCCCAGCTCCCGACGCCGGGCACCGACGCCTACAACGAATACCCGATCCTCGACACCTACCCGCGCTCCGAAACCGACCCCCAGGATCCGATGCTGCTCTGCGACCGCAAGATCATCAACGTGCACACGGGCGATCTACTGGCCATTCATCACCCGGCTCAAGACGGCGCCTCCGGAACCAACGTGCGCGACCAGCCCATCCCCGTCCGCCACGGACGCGACGACACGCCCAAGCCGGCGCGCAACGTGGCGATGGAGGACGACCGGATCATCGCCCAGATGGACGGACGCCTGATCATCGAGCCGGGCTTCATCGCCGTCGAGGAGGAGCTCAAGCTGCGCGACGGTCTCACCCCGGCCATGGGTGACATCGACTTCGTCGGCAAGATCCTGATCCTCGGGGACGTGGAGGCCGGCGTCACGGTGCACTGCGCCAAGGACATCACCGTGCGCGGCTCGATCGTGGGCTCGGACATCCACTGCGAAGGCAACCTCACCGTCACCAACGGGATCATCGGATCCGAGGAAACGGTGACCTATGTCGAGGGGAACCTGGATGCGGCCTTCGTCGAGAACGCCGTCATCAAGGTCTGGGGCGATACGATCATTCGCAGCAACTTCGCCACCAGCACGCTCTGGTGCAGCGGCCAGTTGCTGATGCAGCAACGACGCGGCCACTTCGTCAGCGGTTGGGCGGCGGCCAAGAACGGCATCAAGGTGAGCAACGTCGGGATCGAGGTGGGCACCAAAGCGCGGTTGGCGGTGGGACGTGACTACCTGGCCGAGGAGCGGCTGGGCGAGATCCACGACGAGGTCGAAGAGCTCCAGGGCAAGGTGCACCAGCTCCAGGAGCTCAGGCGCCGGGCCGGACCGGGGACGGGCACCTACAAGGTCCTGCCCCAGGCCAAGCGCCTGGAGGTGGAGGCCGCGCTGGAGCAGCTTCCGCAGGTCGCAGCCGAGTTGGCCGAGACCCGTGAGTACCTCGAGTATCTTCAGCTCCTCGTCATGCCCAGCTACGAAGTCTCCGTGCGGGTGACCAACGTCGTCCGTGCAGATACGATCATCGAATTCCCGACCGGGAAGTACAAGGTCACCGAGGACTTCCGCGACGTGGCCTTCGAGTTCAACCGGCAGGAAGGGGTCATCGCGATGATCGCATCGGACGCGGCCTAGCGCGCAGCGGTCGCGCCCGCAAACGGGAGTATCGTCTTGAACATGTGGAAGCCGCGGAGAGGGCAGGCTCCGCAGATGAGCATATTCTTCGGGTCCGCCGAGCCGACCGCGGAAGCCGATGAGCACTATTTGCCCATTCCGCTCGAGTCGCTGCGGCTGGACACCGTCACCGGCTTCGACCTCTACCTCCACCATCCCGGCAACAACCGGTTCATCCTCTACCGTCAGGGCGACCTGAACTTCACCGAGGAGCATCGCAGCAAGCTGCTCGACAGCGGCGTGACCCGGCTGCACATCCGCGCCGCGGATCGCACCGCCTACCTGGACTACATCGAGGAAAACCTCGAGGAGATCACGACCGATCCCGGGGTTACGCACGAGCAGTCCTCGGAGCTGGTCTACGGAATCGCACTGCACGCCGTGGAGGAGATCTTCCGCCGCCCGGGCGTCGCTCCCGCCCTGGAGCGCTCCGGCAACATCGTGCGCGCAGCGATCGGCCACCTGCTGCGCGGTCCGGGATCGCTGGCCTGCCTGCTGGACAAGATGGCGGCCGATTACGGTCTCTACACGCACGCGGTCAATGTCTCGGTCCTGGGGCTTGCGTTGGGCGCCCGCGTGGGCCTGGACGACGGCGAGCTGCATCATCTCGGGGCCGGGCTGCTGCTGCACGACATCGGCAAGACGCGCATTGCGCCCGAGATTCTCGATTCGACCGAGCCGCTCATGCAGGACGAAGAGCGCGAGCTGCAGCGGCACCCCGAGCTGGGCGCCGAGCTGCTGCGGGGCAACCAGGATCTGGACTCCTCCACGCTCGCGGTCGTGCTCCAGCACCACGAGCGCTGCACCGGCAAGGGGTATCCGCGCGGACTCGCGGGCGAGGCGATTCACCCGTTCGCCCGCATCGCGTCGCTGGTCAACGCCTTCGACGGATTGACCACCAACCGGCCCTTCCGGCGGGCGTTCCTCTCCTATCCGGCCATCCGGCTGATGCAGGAGATCCGCGGCCAGGATTTCGATCCCGTGCTCTTCCGGGAGATGATCCTCATGCTGGCCGACGGCGAACAGCAGCCCGCGCGGAACCTGACCGACGATCTCCTCGACGACGGAGAAGACCGGCGCGCCGCCTAGAGACGGCCCGCGCGCGTCGGGGCCGCATCGGGACGCTCCGCGCGAGCCGCGCGCGGGCGGCCGTTGACGCGCAGCCACGTCGCGACAATCCCAGCACCCATCACGGCCACGCCGAACGCCATGAGCAGCACTACGGCCAGCCGGCGGTGGGCCTCACCATAGAGCCGCCCGCGATCGACCGGCAGCGCCAGGGCCCACCCCGCCCGTCCCACCGGCGCGGAGGCGATCAGGTGCGCTCCCCCGGACGGACCCGGGAGCAATCCTACCTCGCCGGCCGACGCCCGCTCGAGCGCGGCCGCCTCGGGCGAGCCCGGCTCGATCGCGTTGCGACCGTCACCGGCGGCAGGCACCAGCAGGTTCCACCATCGATCCTCCTCGCGGCCGCCCAGGATGTAGCGGTCGACGCGGGCATACGCGGGCGTCGCCCGTGCGTCCTCCTGGAGCGGCGTCAGATCGTAGAGCAGCACGTCGGTGCCGATGCGATCGCCGCGCCAACCCATGATGGGCGCGCTGGCGGCGAGGAAGGAGAGATTGCCGATGCGGACGATCGACACCAGCGGCGCCTGGGCGAGAAAGCGGGCGGGGACCGGCCACGGCGTCGCCGGCACCGGCCGTCCCACCTGCACGACGCGGGCCCCCTCATGATCGTGGCGACTGATGCCGACCAAGCCGGCGTGGCGCTCCAGCAGCGCGCGCAGCTCGGGCCGGGTGTGCGCCGAGAGGCTCTCCAAGGACTCGAGACCGCGGTTGTAGATCTCCAGCCGTTCGCGGATGCCCGGCATGCGCGTGCTGCGCTCGGCAATGCGGGCGGCCTCCTCCAGATGCTTCGCCACGCGCGCGGCCCGCGCCGTCAGCTCGTCCGTGACCCCATCGCGCGCGCGGGCATAGAGCGCGTCGCGCAACGGCAGACCCACCAGAAGGGCCGCGACGCAGCCGACCACGAGAACACTCAGGCCCCCGATCCACGACGTGCGGCCGAAGCGACGATCCGACCCACCCCGGCGGCTCTCCAACACCATGATTTCCCCCGCTTGCGCGCCGCCTAGAGCGGCTCGAACCGCGCCGTGAAGTGGCGCAGGTACGGCGCCTCGTAAGCGATCCTCAGCCCCCGCAGCTCCCGCGCCCGCGCGTAGACCGCGTTGACCACCTCGGCCGAGTAATCCACGTGGCTCTGCGTGTAGACCCGGCGGGGAATCGCCAACCGCACCAGCTCCAACCGTGCCGGCTTGAACGCGCCGGTGTCTCGATCGGTCTTCCCGAACATCACGCTCCCGATCTCGACCCCGCGGATGCCGCCTTCCAGGAACAGCTCGTTGGCCAACACCTGGCCGGGATACTGGTCGGCCGGAATGTGGGGCAGCATCGCGCCGGCGTCGATGTAGACCGCGTGCCCGCCGGGCGGTTGGATGATCGGCACGCCGGCGGCGCTGATCTTCTCGGCGAAGTACTCGGTGGAGCGGATCCGGTAGCGCAGGTAATCCTCCTCCAGCACCTCCTGGAGGCCCTGGGCGATCGCGTCCAGGTCGCGTCCGGCCAGCCCGCCGTAGGTGGGGAACCCTTCGGTCAGGATCAGCAGGTTGCGCGCCTGCTGGGCGATCGCGTCGTCGTTGCAGGCCAGGAAGCCCCCGATGTTGGCCAAGCCGTCCTTCTTGGCGCTCATCGTGGTCGCATCGGCGTAGGAGAAGGTCTCCTGGCAGATCTCCAGCATGCTCTTGTGGGCGTAGCCCTCCTCGCGCTGCTTGATGAACCAGGCGTTCTCGGCGAAGCGGGCCGAGTCGAGCACGAAAGGCACGCCGTGACGGTGGGCAAGCTCCGATGCCCCGCGGATGTTGGCCATGCTGACCGGCTGCCCGCCGCCCGAGTTGTTGGTGATGGTGGTGATCACCGCGCACACCCGGCCGCGGTGCTCCTCGAGCTGGGCCTCGAGGCACGCCAGATCGATGTTGCCCTTGAAGGGATGCACCTGCGAGGGCACCAACCCCTCGGGGATCACCAGGTCGAGCGCGGTGCCGCCCAGGTACTCGATGTTGGCGCGGGTGGTGTCGAAATGGGTGTTGCCCAGATAGACGGCCCCCTCGCGCTGCAGCACGTTGAAGAGGATCTTCTCGGCGGCGCGGCCCTGGTGGGTCGGAATGATGTTCTTCATCCCGGTGAGGCGGCGCACCTGTTCCTCGAAGCGGAAGAAGGACCGCGAGCCGGCGTAGGACTCGTCGCCGCGCATCATGGCCGCCCACTGCTCCGAGCTCATGCTCGAGGTGCCGCTGTCGGTCAGGTAGTCGATGAGGACGTCCTCGGCCCGCACCAGGAACAGGTTGTATCCCGCGGCGGCCAGGATCTGCTCGCGCTCCGCGCGCGTGGTCATGCGGATCGGCTCGACCGACTTGATCCGAAACGGCTCGATGATCGTCTTCATGGGCTTCCTCCGCGTGCGGGCGCCGGCGCTTCCGGATGCGGCCGCTCTCGAGCGCGCCGTCTCTCCTCGGGGAACGGCACCCGGGCGGCCGACAGCATACGCCGCCGCGCGGTGATCCTCAAGGGCGTCCGGGAGGCAGGACGGCCGGGGGACGCGCCCTACCCGCGCAGGGGCCGGGTGGCGGCCATGGCACGATCACATCGGGGGAGACGCAAGACGGGAGCGAACGACGCTAGCGCGCCTTGGCGCGCAGGCGCAGGATCTCGACGTAGTGGGACAGCCGCTTCATGCGCGACTTGTCCTTCAGCTTCGAGTAGATCAGCACCAGATTGCGGAGCATCCGGATGATGATGTCGCGCGGCGAGCTCACCGCCAGAAACTCGTCGGCGAACGACTCGCGGAAGTAGTAGCCGTCGCTGGTGAGCATCTGGGTGCATTCCTTGCGATTGAACACGCGGCCGCCGTTGAAGGGGTCCACGAACAGCTCGGTGGACCCGTCCTCGTACTTGACGACGAAGTGCTTGGGCAGGCCAACGCCGTGCAGCGGCAGTCCGAGCCGCTGGCCGATGAGCACCATCACCGCGGCCAGGGTGATCGGAATGCCCGTGCCGCGCTCCAGCACCTTGTTGATGAAGCTGTTGTCCGGATCGTAGTAGTCGCGCGTGTTGCCGTGGAATCCCTTCTCGCGGAAGAGGAACTGGTTGAGCAGCTCGATCCGCTCGCGGGGCGGCGCCACGCGCGGCATCTGGGGGCGCAGCTCGTCGGCCAGGTCGTCCAACTGCTTGCGGACGTCCGACGTCTTCAGATTGGGATACTCGATGCGGGCGACCGCGCAGAGGGCGTCTTCCAGGTCGAAGTCACCGTCGTCCTGGGCGGCCAGGGCCACAAACTGCTTCTCCAGCACTTCGACCCGGATCTGCGCCGCCACGTGGCGCGCGCGCAGGCGCAGACGCGGATCGGGATGCTCGGCCACCTCCTCCAGATACGGAAGGGAATCCTCACCCAGCCTGAGCAGGTTGTCCCAGACCATCGATACGATCTTCTGGTCCTCGTCCGAGAGCAACGAGATGAGCGCGCGCAACTCCGCATCCGACGCGATGCGCGTGCGTGGGCTGCGGGTCTCGATCCCCCGGCTGGTGATGTCCTCGAGCGGATCCATCATCCTCGTTTCCAATCCTCTGTCCGCGGGCCTTCGTTTCGGTTGCGGACCACGCGGTCATCCGCACCCAACGCGATCGTATCAGAGCCCCAGGAAACCTCCAAAAGGAATTTCTTTCCTGCGTTTTCGCCCGTCTTCAGTCTATGCTCTTCGTGCACGCCCGACATCCGTTGCGCCCGGTGACAGAACCGCGCTGCAACGACGTGCAACATCGCCAGGGGACCGCGGCGAGGTCTCACGAAAGGCTCACGAAAGGATCCACGACGATGACGCGCCGGAGGTTGCTTGCGCTGATCGAAGCGGTCGTCTCCTGCCCTTCGACGAGCTATCATGAACACCTCCTGCGCGATCTGCTCGCGCAGCACGCGGCCCACCTCGGGTTGCCCGTCGCGCAGGATCGCTGGGGCAACCTCCACGTACGCTACAGCCGAGGCCGGCGAAAGATCCGTTGGACCGTTTTGGCACACATGGACCACCCGGGCTTCGTGGTGACCGCTGCGCGCGGCAACACGGCCACCTGTCGTTGGTTCGGTCGGGTCGAGCCACGCTTCTTCCGCCGGACGCCGGTCGCCATGCACACGCCGAACGGGCCAGCGCGCGGCCAGGTGACGCGCGTGCGGCTCTCGTCGACCCCGCGGCGCGTGCGCTGGATCCGCGTGCGCACCGAGACGCCTTGGCGACCCGGACAGATCGGGACCTGGGCCCTGCCTGCCTTCGCGCAGAGAGGGCATCGTTTGCACCTGCGAGCGGCCGATGACCTGGTGGGCTGCGCCCTGCTGGCCGCTCTCCTGGAGATGCTGGCCTCCGCGAAGACCCGCGCCCACGTGCAGGTGGTCTACACCCGCGCGGAGGAGGCCGGCCTGGTGGGCGCGGCCGCCCTGGCGCGCGACGGGGCCCTTTCGTCCAATGATCCCATCCTGGCGCTGGAAACCAGCCGGGAGTTGCCCGGCGCCCTCCTGGGCCGCGGGCCGGTAGTTCGGGTCGGGGATCGCCTGGGCGTCTACGACCCCGGGCTGTCGGCGCTGCTGATGAAGCGCGCCGGCGAGCTGGCGGGGCGCAGGAAGCGATTCCGGTTCCAGCGCTGTCTCATGGACGGGGGACTGTGCGAAGCGTCGGCCTTCGCCGCCCACGGATACCGCGCCGCGGGTCTGGCGGTGTCGCTGGGCAACTACCACAACATGGGACGCTTATCTATCCGCCCGGAAATCGTGGATCTGGCGGACCTGGAGGGGGCGCTGGCGTTGCTGGAAGCCGTTGTCGCCGGGCCCTGGCCCCGGGACGGCTGGCCCGCCGCCGTCGAACCATCGACGTTCCGTCCGAGCCTGCGCGAAGGAGAGCCGCTCCTGCGGCGCTCGATCGCCCGCCCCATCGGGCGGTGGCCCCAGACGATGTCCGACAACCGTGGGAGGTAGAGCATCGCCGTGAGGATTCCGTGTGTCGATCGGGACCCGGCCCTGGTCCTGGCCCCGATGGATGCGATCACCGACCGGCCGCTGCGCCGTCTGGCGCGGCGTTTCGGCGCCGACCTGGTGGTGACCGAGTTCGTCTCCGCCGAGGGACTGGTGCACGACGCCTCCAAGAGCCAGGCCAAGATGCGCCTGGCCGAGGACGAGCGGCCGGTGGCCATCCAGATCTTCGGCAGCCGGATCCCGGCCGTGGTGGCCGCGGCGCGTCTGGCAGCCGAGGCCGGTCCGGAGATGATCGACCTCAACTTCGGTTGCCCCGTACGCAAAGTGGCCGGCAAGGGCGGCGGCGCGGGGCTGCTGCGCGACCCGGAGAAGCTCGAAGCGATGGCGCGGGCCGTCGTCGAGGCGGTGACCCTGCCGGTCACCGCCAAGGTGCGTCTGGGCTGGGACCGCAACACGATCAACGTGCTGGAGAACTGCCGCCGTCTGGAGCAGGCCGGGATCGCAGCGGTCACCGTCCACGCCCGCACCCGCAGCCAAGGCTACGGCGATCCGCCCGCGTGGGAGTGGATTGCACGGGTGAAGCAATCCGTGACCATCCCGGTGATCGGCAACGGCAACGTGACCGACCCTGCCGCTGCCGAGAAGATGTTGGTTGAGACCGGCTGTGACGGTGTCATGATCGGGCGGGCGGCGCTGGGCAATCCGTGGATCTTCCGCGAGGTCCGCACCTACCTCGACACGGGACGCTTCTGCCCCCCGCCCACGCTGGACGAGCGCATCGCGGTCATGGTGGCGTACCTGCGCCAGGCAGCGCAGGAGAAGGGAGAACGTCGGGCGGTGATCGAAGCGCGCAAGCAGTACCGCGGCTTCCTCAAGGGACTGCCGGGCTGCGCGCGCGCGCGCGCGCGTCTCATGGACGTGACCGCTCTCAACGAGGTACAGGATGTGCTCGCGGCCTATCGGCGCGAGGTCTCCGGGCGCGACCGGGCGCCGGTGAGGGGGAACACCGATGGGTGATGCGCAGGCCGATCCGACCACGCACCTGCTGCGCGCGGCCCGCCGGGCCGCCGGCCGGGCCCAGACGCCCGACGGACAACGCGCCGGCGCGGCGGCCGAGACCCGCGACGGACAGCGGTTCCTGGGCGCCGCCGTCGGTCTCCCCGAGCTCGCGCCGCTGGCCGTCTGTGCCGAGCGCGTGGCGGTCTGGGCGGCGCGGGCGGCCACCGAGGCGCCCATCGAGCGCATCGCGATCTGGGTGGAGGCCCGCTCCCGCGCGCATCCGTGCGGGACCTGCCTGCAGGTGCTGCGCGAGCTGGCCCCCGATGCGCGCCTCTGGCTGCAGCGGGGCGATCGTCCCGCAGAGGAGATCGATGTGGAGAGCCTGTTGCCCGACGCGTTTCGAACCTATGTGCCGGCCCCTACCCCGCCGGCCGAAGGAGGGGCGTCCTGATGACCTCTGACGATCCGGGCAACGCCCGACCCCCGTTCGACGTCGAGCTGGCCCGGCGCGTGGATCACACGCTGCTGCGGCCCGACGCCGGCAGCCACGATATCCGCCGCCTGTGCGCCGAGGCGAGCGCCTACAGCTTCGCCGCGGTATGCGTCCACCCGCTCTGGGTGCCCGCCGTCGTGGAGGCGCTCGCAGGCGGGGTCGCGGGGCCCGCCGGGCGACCGGCGGTCTGCACCGTGGCGGGCTTCCCGCACGGCGCCCAGCCGGCGGCCGTCAAGGCCTACGAGGCGCAGACGGCCTGCGACGCCGGGGCGACCGAGATCGACATGGTGATTCCGATCGGCGCGCTCAAGGAGGGCGACGAGGAGCGCGTGGGTCGGCACGTGCGGGCGGTGGTGCGGGCCTGCGGCGACCGGGCGCTGGTCAAGGTGATCATCGAGACCGCCCTGCTCACCGACGAGGAGAAGCGGCGCGCCTGCCGCATTGCCGTCGCCCAGGGAGCGGCCTTCGTCAAGACCAGCACCGGATTCGCGGGCGGCGGCGCCACCGAGGCCGACGTGCGTCTCATGCGCGCGGCGGTGGGCGATGCCGCGCGGGTGAAAGCAGCCGGGGGGATTCGGGACCGCGACACCGCTCTGCGGATGCTCCGCGCGGGGGCCGATCGGCTGGGCACCAGCTCCGGGGTGGCCCTCGTGCAGACGGCGCCTTGACCCCACATTCTGCGCGCTGCTAGAGTCCGGTGCTGAGTCTGCAGTGGCATCCGCTCCGGACGCAAAGGGTCATGAACGACACCACCGCCTCCTGCCCGGCCCCTTTCGGGGCTCTTTGTCGCTCCGCTCCACGCCGCCGCGGCCGGTCGCGCCGTGAGGCCCGCCCGCGCGCTGCGCTGCGGACCATCCTGGGCGGCCTCGCCCTGACCGCCTTGTCGTCTCCCATGCCCGCCGCGGCGCAGGCCCCGTCTCCCGACCGGCCCGGCGCCACGACCACGCGCGTCGAGGGCCGCATCGTGGACGCCCGCAACGAGCGTCCCCTGGCCAGCGCCAACATCGTGGTCGCCGGCCGGCGCGTGGGCACCATCTCCCAGCCCGACGGCACCTATTTCCTCGAGGGTCTCGAGCCGGGCGCCCACGTGCTGGTGATCACCTACATCGGCTACGAAGAGGCCTCCCGCGAGATCGACCTGGCCCCGGCCGACACCCTGGAGCTCGACTTCGCCTTGGAGCGCACGGTGGCCGCCGTGCTGGATGCGATCGAGATCCGCGCCGAGCGGCAGGCGATCGACGTGAAGAGCACGTCCTCGAGCCGCACCCTTCTGTCGCAGGAGCTCGAGACGCTCATCGCCCAGAGCCCCACGCTCGACGAGGTGGTCGCGCAGCAACCGGGCGTGACCCGCGAGGAGGGCCGGCTCCACTTCCGGGGCGGGCGGGCCGACGAGAGCCTGTTTCTGATCGATGGGATCGGGATTCGCGACGTGCTCTCCGGCGACTCCGACGGCAGCGACCTGTCGGCCAAGTCGGCCAGCCGGGTCAACGTGGTCACGGGCGGCATGAGCGCCCGCTACGGGCAGGCGATGTCGGGCGTCATCGACGCCCAGATCAAGGAAGGCAGCCGCCGGTGGCAGGGCTCGGCGTCCTACGAGACCGACCTGATCGCCGACGCGCGCAACGTGCACCAGCTCCACTTCGAGATCGAGGGCCCCAACGCCCCCGTGCAGCGCCTGCTGCGCCTGCTGGGGTCCGAGCGGCCGCGCGTCACCTTCTATGCCAGCCTGGGCTTCGACTTCACCGACGCCTTCAACCGCTACGTCAACGACGACAACGGCGTGTCCACGCTGCGCTCGTCGGTCCGCGACGAGATCTTCGGGCAAAGCTTCCGCTACGGCAGTTTCTTCTACCCCAACGCCGACAACCGTTGGCGCGGCATCCTGAAGACCACCTGGCGGGCCACGCCCAGCGACAAGTTCACCGTCACGCTCAACAAGAACCTGAACTTCGGCCACGACTGGGGCCGCGCCGACATCGGCGACATCGACCGCAACACCTCCAGCTTCCCCTGGGTGTGGGCCAAGAACCTGGACGGCCACTACACGATCAGCCGGGACTTCAATCTCCTGAGTCTGGCCTGGAACCGGACGCTAGGTCTCAACACCCAGACCAGCCTGCGCCTCTGGCGCCAGTACAACGGCCAGCACAAGGATGTCTTCGGGAAGCACTACACCGAGTACCTGGACCTGCGCGACACCGACCTGTCCGAGGACTCGACCTTCGTCAACACGCCCTACTTCATCGACGTGGGCGACGCGCCCGACTGGCGCGACCGGTATGCGGTCATCTGGGGACTGAAAAACGAGTGGTCCTACAAGCTCAGGAACCACAACTTCGAGGCCGGCTTCTCGCTCGAGTATCAGGACGTCCAGTACATGCAGCTCAACGCGCTGAGCGTCTACATCGATCCGGCCAATCCCAACAACAGCCGGCCGCTGGGCGACGAGTTCGATCTCTTCCACGTCACGCCCACCGTGGGCGATTTCTATCTGCAGGACCGATTCGAGCACGAAGGGCTGACGGTCAGCCTGGGCCTGCTCTACGACTACTGGTTCCCCGGACGGCAGGTCGAGAAGGCGCTCGCCAGCAGCGACCTGCCGCACATGACCGACGCTCTGCGCGAGAAATTCCTCGCCGAGACCCGGTCGGCTTTCGGCTACCGGTTCAAGGGCCACCTGAGCCCGCGGGTCGGGATCTCGTTCCCGATCAGCGACCGTTCGCACCTGTTCTTCAACTATGGGCACAACAGCCAGCGGCCGCCCTACTACTACGTCTACGCCAAATCGAGCTCCCAGTCGGGCGAGGAGTACCCGCGCATCGGCAACCCGACGCTCAATCCCAAGATCTCCGTCTCCTACGAGATCGGCACCGGGTACGAGTTCTCGCCGTCGACGGCCGCCAAGGCGACGCTCTTCTGGAAGGACATGTACGACTACCCGACCACCATCCGGCTCGAGATGAAGGAGCGGACCACCTCGCGCAGCAATTTCTTCATGTACTGGAACATGGACTACGCCCGCTCGCGGGGGATCGAGCTCAGTGTCACGCGCAACCGGCGCAACTTCGTTTCCGGCTCCCTCTCCTACACCTATTCGGTGTCCAAGGGCAAGGCGTCGGACCCCAACAAGTCGAAGCTGATCCAGGAGACCGGCGGCGACTCGCGCGAGACGCGCCTGGGCGAGGAGTTCCTCTGGTGGAACCGGCCCCACAAGCTCACCGCCGCGACCACCCTGCTCATCAAGGAGAGGGAGGACCCTCCCCGCTGGCTCGGGTTCCGCTGGCCGGGCGATCTCTCCTTGGGCGCCTTCTTCATGATCCGCTCGGGGCGGCCCTACACGCCCGAGAACCTGGCGGGCCAGCCGGTGGGCGCGCCCTACTCGGCCAACGGTCCCTTCGACATGACCTTCGACGTGTCGTTGACCAAGGGACTGCGCCTCGGCGGCCGCCGCTTCGAGCTCAGCTTCAAGGTCTACAACGTCTTCGATTATCGCTCGCCCTACTACTTCGACTACGTGACCGGCAAGCCCTACGAGCCGGGCAAGGGGGCGCTCTCCCAGGGATTCGGAAACCCGGGCAATTACGACGAGGCGCTGCTGGACGCCTACGTGAACGAGTACGGGTTCGACTCGCTCGACGAGCTCACCACGCAGTACTACGACGAGCACGGCGTCCAGCCGGACAACTGGGAGCTGATCGACCTGTACCGCGACTACGCCGCCGACCCGCAGGCGATCGAGCAGGGCGTCGACAACCAGTTCCAGGCGGCGGCGCACGCAATCCAGAACCCGGCCTACTACGGTCCGCCCCGCACCTTCCGCGTGGGAATCAGCTATGACTGGTAGGGCTCGTCACCAAGGGTGCGGGCGAACCGCTCGCTGCGCCGCGGCCGGTCTGACCGTGGCGATCGCCGCCCTCGCGCTGGGCGGCGCTGCGGCGCAGAGCGATCTGGGGGGGCAGCGCGTCGGCACCTCGTCGGGCGTCTTCCTGAAGCTGCCCATCGACGCGCGCTCGAGCGCGATGGCCGGGGCCACGAGCGGCTACGTCAGCGGCCCGGCGGCGCTCTTCTCCAATCCGGCCGGTCTGAGCGTCGACCAGCAGCGCGGGGCGCACTTCACCATGCTCCAGCTCCCGGCCGACATCCCCGCCGCGGCCGCGGCCGTAGCGCTGCCCTTCGCCGCAATTCGCGGCGCGCTAGGGCTCGGCCTGACCGCGGTCGGCGCCGAGATGGACGAGACCGACGAGTACCACCCGCTCGGGACCGGACGCACGTTCACCTACAGCGCCGTGGCCCTGCACCTGGGCGCGGCCCGGGCACTGACCGACAAGCTGAGCTTCGGCGTGACCGCCAAGCTCTTCCGCGAGGGCTTGGGTCCCGAGGTGGGCGGCCCCGAGCTGACCACGTGGCTGGTCGACGCGGGCGCGATCTACTTCGTGGGCTATCGCGACGCCCGCATCGGCCTGGCGCTGTCCAACTTCGGTCCCGACCTGACGCCGTCGGGCCACTTCGTGAGCCGCCGCAACGGCGCCGAGGTCCGTTACGACAGCTTCAGCCCGCCCACCTTCTTCCGCTTCAGCCTGGCCATCGATCCCATTCACACCGAGAACTGGCTGGGCGTGATGGTGCTGGAGATCGGCCACCCGGCCGACAACCAGGAAGTGTTGCGCATGGGCGGGGAGCTGAGCTACATGCAGCGTCTCTTCGCCCGCTGTGGGTACGACTTCACGGCCGACGCGCTGAAGCTGCACGCCGGCCTCGGCGCCCGGGTGCGGATGGGCGCGCAGCTCTTCGACGTCGACTACGCCTACGCGGCGGGCGACTACTACGGCGACATTCACCGCTGGAGCCTGGGGTTGCTATGGTAGCCGGGCCTCATCGACTGCGCCGCGCCGCCGGCGTCCTCGCGCTGCTGGCCGCCGCCTGGCTCCTCCCGGGCGGCTGCGGCCAGCGCATGGAGCTGCCCGAGCAGCCGGAGCTGGTCTTCGTCACGCCTGAGCCGGGCACATACAGCTTCAAGACCACCTGGGAGCTGCCCGCCCCCTCCGACCTGGCCCTTTCGGGCCTGTATCTCTTCGTGATCGAGAACCACAGCCGGGTGGCCGTCTACTCGAGCCGGCGTTCCTACCCCGCGCGGCCGTCCCTGGTGTCGGAGTTCGAGGATCTGGTCGCCCCGGCGCGCATCGCCGTCGCCAAGCGCGATTCGACCTTCGTGGTGGTGGCCGACAGCGGCGACATGCGCTGCAAGATCTACTACTGGCTCGGGGGGCCGCCGCTCTACACCTTCACCGACTCGCTCTGGCGGCGCTTCAGCGGGCTGGAGGCCGACGAGAACCTGCACATCTACGTCGCCGACGCCCAGCGCGACACCGTGATGGCCTACGATCGCTGGGGTCGCGTGCTCCACGTGGTCTCCGACTACGGCACCGGCGCCGGCTACGTGATCGACCCGCACGGCCTGGCCTACAACGGCAAGAGCCTGATCATCGCCGACACGGGCAAGAACTGGATCCAGCGGCTCGATCCCGACACGTCCAATGTCTCGGCTCCCCTGCCGCCGATCGGCATGGCCGACGAGGAGCTGCTGCTGAAGCCCGAGGACGTCGCCGTCGACCCGGCCGGCGAGTTCATCTACGTCGCCGACAGCGGCCACGACCGGGTGCTGAAGTTTCAGTACGACGGCACCTTCGCCGACACGGTCTATTCGGCGGCCAAGATCCCCGAGGTCTCGCCGCCGGTGAGCCGGCCGCGCTTCATCGCGGCCGCCGATTCGCTGGTGTTCGTGGCCGAACCGGACAGCAACCGGCTGGTCTTGCTCCAGCTCGCACCCGAGTAGCCGAAGCAGAGGGAGATCGCCGCCTTGACGAACCGATCCGCCCAGCGCCCGCGCGGCCCGAAGGCGCCGCCCCGCACGCCGGGAATGCTGCCCGAGCGGCGCGTGCGCCGCTGCGGCGCGGCGGCCCTGCTGCCGGCCTTGCTCCTGGCGGCGGGCGCGACCGCGATCGGCGGGTCCGACTACCCGCGCGACCATCGCTCCCCGGCCGCGCTGGGCACGCGCGCGGGCCTGGAAGACGGGGACACGCTGATCACCTTCCGCACCACCACCGCCAACAACATGGCGCTCACCTTCTTCAACACCGGCTTCCTCGGCAGCAACATGTCCAGCCGCCAGCTCGCCTCGCTCGAGTACCCCGACGGGAGCGCGCAAGAGCACCTGGTGCGCGCCGGCCTCTGGGTGGGGGGCCTGGTGAGCCGCACGGGCGAGATCGCCGACGCCGAGTCCTTGGTCAGCACGGTGACCATCGACGGCTACTACGGATCGTCGGCGCAGGACGCCCTGAGCGAGTTCTTTCCGGCCTCCTCCGAGATCGAGGAGCTCTCGATCCTGCCCAACAGCCGGTACTTCGATCCCATCCACGCCAAGTCGGAGCAGGACCTGATCTGCAGGTACATCGACCGGCACAATCACGCCGGGGACCGGCACAAGCCGCTCGACATCAGCGTGACGCAGGAGATCCTGCAGTTCTCCTTCGAGCCCTTCGACGCCGTGTTGATCCTGAACTACGCCATCACCAACGTGCACCCCGAGAACCTGCTCTTCGACGTCTACGCCGGGGTGTACACCGAGTTCGCCTCGGGCTGGAAGGACGGGTACGACGAGTGGCCGCCCAGCGGCTGGTTCTACAAGAAGGACATCGCCTACGTCGACAGCCTGCGCCTGCTGACCGAGCACCATTACCTGCTCGACGGCGGCAACTGCCCCTCCTGGATCGGCTGCCAGCTCCTGGGCACGCGACCCATTCCGATCGACAGCATGCGCGTATCGATGAACTGGTGGCAGTGGGATCCGACCGGATCGAACCCGGCCACGCCCGATCAGGACTGGGAGCGTTACGCGCTGATGAGCAACGGCTCGACCGACCCGACCGGCGGATCCGAGGCGCCGCGCGTCGATCCGGTCACCCTCCTCTCGGTGGGACCGATGGGCACCGCCTCTTTCGAGGACTCATCCGGCGTCACCCACTGGTTCCTCGAGCCCGGCGACACGGTGACCGTCTCCTTCGCCTTCGTGGGCGGCCTGCCCTCCCCCGACGCCGAGCCGCCGCGCAACGCCCAGCAGGACATCGCGTACAACGCCCAGTGGGCCCAAACCGCGTTCGACCTGAACTTCAACATCCCGGTGCCGCCGCCCTCGCCCAGCCTGTTCATCGAGGCCTACCACCGGCGTATGCGCCTCTGGTGGGACGATCTGCCCCTGGGCTTCATCGATCCCAAGAGCCGCACGCAGGACTTCGAAGGCTTCCGCGTCTACGCCAGCGACTTCACCAAGACCGAGGGCTTCGCCCTGCTGGGCGAGTTCGACCTGGTGGACTCCCTGCAGTTCGACACGGGATTGGACGACATCCTGGCCCCCGAGCCGCTGGTGCGCGTCCAGGCGAGCGGCGACACCCTGGTCTACCCGTACCGCTACGACATCCGCGACGTACGCGACGGGTTCAAGTACTGGGTGTCGGTCACCAGCTTCGACACCGGGTCGATCGACATCGATCCGCTCGAATCGGGCATCCCGCAGAACCGGCAGTTCGTGATCCCGGGGGCGCGGAGCGAGGAGACGCCCGGAGGCCAGGTGATCGTCTTCCCCAATCCCTACCGGGGCGACGCCGCCTGGGACGAGGAGCTGGTGCGCGACCGCTACCTCTGGTTCGCCGGACTGCCGGCCCGCTGCACGATCCGCATCTACTCGCTGGCGGGAGACCACGTGCAGACGCTTCAGTTCGACGCCGACACCTACGGCGCCACCGACGTGCGGGGCATCTACGACCCGACCGACGTGCGCAACCCGGCGGGGGACATCCCGGTGCTGTCGGGCAACATGGCCGCGTGGGACCTGACGACGCGCAAAGACCAGGCGATCGCCAGCGGTCTCTACCTGTTCAGCGTGGAGGATCTCGACACCGGCGAGATCCACCGCGGCAAATTCTTGATCATGAAGTAGACGGCGGAGAGCGAGACGTGAGACGCAACACGATGCAGTCAGTGACACGCCCGGTGTGCCGCGCTTCGGCGCTGCTGCTCCTGGCGCTGGTCTTGGCCCTGCCGGGCATCCACTGCACCGAGGACGAGAGCGCGTACCCGAGCAACGTCGCGCCCACCACCTACCTCGCCCTCCTCGGCGACACCCTCAACACGACCAACTACCACATCATCCTGAGCTGGTGGGGCACCGACACCGACGGCCGCGTGATCGGATACGCCTACCGGTGGGAGGACCCCTGGCGACCGGAACTGGGCGACAGTCTCTGGTGGGAGGACAGCACCTGGACCTTCACCACGGCGACGCGCGACACCTTCGACGTGCCCATCGGCGGCAGCTACGCCGAGCGCACGTTCCGCGTGGTCGCCATAGACAACGACCTGGCGGCCGATCCCACCCCGGCGAGTCAGAGCTTTCCGCTGGAGAACGCCGTCCCGCTGATCGCCTGGTCGGACACGACGCGCCATCCCACGCCGGCCCGCGGCAGCCTGCCGGCGGTCTCCTTCGCCTTTACACCCGAGGACTTCGACGGGCGCAAGACGATCGACCACACCCGGATGTGGCTGGATGTCGCGCCGGGCGAGGATTCGGCCGCCGCGGCCATCGAGGTCGCGGGGAAAGATACCGTCGGCGCGTTCTTCGAGGAGCACTTCCAGGGTCGCTACGGCCCGCGCACCGTCTACGCGCAGACCTTCGATCGGGCCGCCACGGGCTCCGACATCATCTCCTGGTCCTGGACGGTGACGCCCCCCGAAGGGGAGTATTTGCTGATCGACAACGCCGGCGCGCGCGGCGCCAGCGGCCAGTCGATCGCCAACCGGCAGGACCAGTTCTGGGACCGCAGCAGCGTGGGCGCGTTCGAGCTGTTCGCGCCCGGCGACTACCACGTCTACGACGTGTGGGAGGACGGGGTCTTCCGCAGCCCGCAGGAGGTCCTGCCCATCCTGAGGCTGTTCAAGGGCGTGCTCTGGTACGGCGGGGTGCGCAGCAGCGCGACGACCGAATCGGACGCCCAGATGGTGGCCGGACTGCAGCTCGCCGAGGCGAGTCTCTACGACTACGTTGCCGGTGGCGGCCGCCTGCTGATCGCCAGCCGGGACGCGATCGGGACCCGCGGGGGCCTGAGCACGCGCTTCGCCCAGGAGACCTTCGGGCTGGGCACGATCTTCACGCACGTCGAGGGCGACCAGTACGTCAGCAACGCCACCCTGCCCGACGAGTCGGTCGTTCGCTGCGGCGAGGCTTTCGGCGACGTCGATTCGCTCGTGATGCGCAACGCGGTCTTCGACACCGACTTCTTCCGCATCACGCCGGCCGTCGAGCCGCTGCTGTGGTTGCCCCACGACCGCCTGAGCGAGCGGCTGCACCCGGAGCCCGACTCGGCCGAGGTGATCTACGCGGGGGCGCTGGCCACCTGGGGCGACGGCCGCTTCGCCCTCTGCTCCACCCTGCTCACCCGCTTCGAAGACACCGGCGGTGGCATGACGGCCGAAGAGGCGGTGGCCGAGCTGCTGCGACGCGTGCTGGGTCCGTGACCGGGTGACCGTGCAGCAGCGGGCGGCCAACCGGTCGCACCGCTTGGCGTTGCGGGTCGGGGGGGCGCGCGCCCGCGCTGGCGGCGCCTCACGTAACTCACACCATAGCTAGCGGTTGACTCCGGGCCGGCGAGCATCTATACTCCCCACTGGTTGGACATCGCGGAAATCCCGAAGGGGCCCCGGCGGCCCTCAACGTCTGGCACTCTCCAATGGAAGGAACGCAGCCATGAAGCGTGCACTTGGCATCTCGGCTCTACTGCTGTGGCTCGGTCTGGCGCCGACCGTGGCCGAGGCGACGGTCACGACCATCTACGACATCCAGATGGGCCTGTTCGAGGTCGGTGAAGAAGTCACCGTCGAGGGCGTGGTGGTCACCGCGACCGGCCGGTTCGGCTTCTTCATTCAGGAGCTCGACCCGCACCCCACCTGGGGACGGATGAACTCCGGGATCTGGGTCTACACCAACGGGGACCACCTGGGCAACGTCGCCCGGGGGGACGTGGTCGACGTGACCGGAGCCTACGAGGAGTACTTCGACTTCTCCGAGATCGATGTGTTCAACGCGCCCCCGTGCGGGCAGGGCGTGAACTGCTGGTTCCAGGTGACCGGCACCGCCGAGATCCCCGAGCCGGTCGAGGTCACCTGCGCCGACGTGAGCACCGGCGGACCGTTCGCCGAGGCCTACGAGTCGGTGTTGATCAAGGTGCTCGACGACGACCCGGTCAACCCGAACCTCTGGGCTGGACTGCCCAACCAGTTCGACGAGTGGTACGTCTACGAGGACGGCGTGGGCGCCGGCGATTCGCTGATGGTCGACTCCTACTCCGCCGACCCGTTCGGCGACTTCGACTACGAGATCCCGCCCGCGGGCACCGAGCTCGAGTTCGTGGGCGGCATCCTCACCTACAGCTACGGCAACTTCAAGATCGCCCCGCGGAGCTGCCCCGATGACCTGGGCATGCCGTGCAAGCCGAACCTGCGCGGCGTCTGGGCCTACGACCACGAGCAGGTGGACGTGCTCTTCGCGGTCGCGGTCGATGAGGCGAGCGCGTCGAACACCAGCAACTACGACTTCGACTCGGGGCTCGCCGTTCTGGCGGCCGGCCGTGACGCCCAGAACCCCAAGCTCGTGCACCTGACGACCGAGCCGATGAACCCCGGCGAGGTGGACATCGCCTACGTCAGCGGCGTGCTCTCCGACGGCGACCTCGTGATGATGGACGATGCGGAGTACACCTTCGCCCAGGGGCTCACCACCATCTATGCCACGCAGTACGTCGACGACCTGCTGACCGATGACTCCGACTACCTGGACATCGTCGTCACAACGACCGGCCGCGTCACCCAGGTGGCGGGCAACTACTACTTCCTGCAGGAGGGCGATGCCGGTCCCTTCGAGCACCTCTACGCCCGTGTGGCGCGCTCCGGCAACCTCGAGGTCGGCGACAGCGTCAAGGTGGCCGGCCGCATCCAGGAGTACTTCGGCTCGACTTACTTGAGCTTCACGCCGGGCGTGCAGCTCTACGAGCGGCTGGGTGAAGCGACCGCGCCGGTGGTCGCCGTGGACGTCACCGCCGAGGAGATCATCTACAACTGCGACGACGAGGGCGTCGGCTTCCAGGTGGGCCCCAACGACAACCGCGCCGAGCCCTGGGAGGACGCGCTGGTCTACCTGGGGCAGCCCGCCTACGTCGACAGCGTCGACGGGGCCGCCCAGTTCGGCGAGTGGTACCTGATCGTCGCGCCCGACAGCGCGGCCACCGACCTGATCACCGACGCCAACGACGACGGTTTGCTGGTCAACTACTTCCCCACCGTCGGCGACACGGTGATGATGAAAGGGATCCTGCGCTACGAGTTCGGCGAGTACAACATCGTGCCGCGCCGCGACCGCGACATCGAGCTGATCCACAACAACGCAACGGGCACCGGTGTCGAGGAGCTGCCCACGTCGCTCGGCCGCGCGCTGCTCGGCCAGAACCAGCCCAACCCGTTCGCCAGCGCCACCCAGATCGCGTTCCGACTGGATGCACCGGCCCGGCAGGTGGACGTGGAGATCTTCGACGTCACGGGCGCCAAGATCCGCACGCTGATCTCCGGGCTCGCGCTGCGCGCCGGCCCCTACGTGGCGCCTTGGGACGGCCTCAACGAAGCGGGCCAGCCGGTGAGCGCGGGAACCTACTTCTACCGCCTGAGCGTCGACGGACGCACGCAGTCGAAGCAGATGATCTTGACGCGCTAGCGCGACCGACGGCGAAGCGCTGACGCAGCACGACGGCCGGCCCCCTGGCGGGGGCCGGCCGTTTCATCGCTACCGCCGGGTGATCTCACCTGGCGCCGCGGTCACCGGGCCGCTCGCCCGGCGCGCAGCCGGGCGGCTATCGTCGCCGGTCGTCGTCGCGGAAGTCGACGACGCGAATCCTCCGCCGCCGCCGCCGCGCCATGAGGTTGTCGAGGAAGGCGCCGCCCCCCTTCAGGTAGATGTAGCCAAAGACCAGGCCGCCCAGATGGGCCAGGTGGGCGATGCTGCTGCCGGACTGGCTGATCGACGCCAGCAGCTCGATGGCGCCGAAGATCAGCACGAAGACGCGCGCCGGAATCGGAAACATGAAGTAGAGCAGAATGCGCCGCTCCGGGAAGAACCAGGCGAACGCCAACAGGATGCCGTAAACGGCGCCCGAGGCGCCGATCGTCGGCACGGCACTGTTGGGCGTCAGCAGCAGGCTGAAGAGCCCCGCCCCGATACCGGTGAAGAAGTAATAGGTCAGGAAGCGCCGCGTGCCCCAGATGCGCTCGATGTCCGAGCCGAACATCCAGAGCGCGAACATGTTGAACAGGATGTGGAAGAAGTCGCCGTGGAGGAAGAGGTAGGTGACCGTCTGCCAGATGTAGCCTTTCTGGAGAATCAGCACCGGCACCATGCCCAGCAGCTCTTCGATCCGATCGACGCGGTAAGCGGCCACCTGGCGTCCTTCGCCCATGGGCACGCTGACCATGGTGACGTGTTCAAAGAAGCCGATCCCGCCGCTGAGGATGAAGTGCTGCAGAAGATAGAGAATGCCGTTCCAGACGAGGAGAATCTTGACGCCTTCGGTCAGGGAGAAGCCGAACCCCATCCCACCGCGACCATGACCATTCACGCTGCCCGTACCCCCATCCCTGCGTGGGCGTTGCGCGACGCCCTCCTGGCGCCGAGTGGAATCCCGCTAGCCGATCACCTTGAGGTTGCGCTCCTGGGCGCCGTCGCCGGTGCCCGCCTCGCCGGGCGGCGTCTTGGCCTTCTCGCCCATCGCGCAGTTGCCCTGGAAGAAGGCGCCGTCTTCGATCTTGAAGACCGCCGCGTGGACATCGCCCTCGAGCCGCGATCCGCGCTGGAGCACAACCCTCTCCTTGGCCCAGATGCGGCCCTTGATGCGGCCGCCGACGACCGCCGAATTGGCCGCGATCTCCGCCTTGACCACCCCGCTCGGTCCGATCGTGATCACGTCGGTGACCTGGACCTGCCCCTCGACTTCGCCGTCGACGCGCAGCGACCCATTGATCCGCAGCACCCCGTTGAATGACGCGCCGTTGGCGATCACCGTGCTGCTCTTCTCCGGGGCGGGCCGCACGATGTCCCTCTCCTTGTCCTGCTCCTTCTTGAACATGGTCCCATCCTCGCACCCCGTCCAGCGGGGTTCAATCCGTTTTCCCCTCGCCGCCTCCCGCGGCCGGCATCCTCAGCCGGAGACGCTGTGCGGCTCCCTTTGAGCGTGCGCTCTCCCGCTTTCTTTCAGAGCGCGGTGTCCACGTATCGTATCAGCCATCGGGTGGCCGATCTTGAGCAACCACCGGCGTCGGGCGCAACACGACGGCGGTGACGTCATCCTCCACGTGGACCCGCCCGCGATGCTGATGTACCGCCTCGAGGATCCGCCGGCAGACCAAGCGCGCCGGCAGGTCGGCGGGACAGGCGCGCAGCGTGTCCACCAGTCGTCCGGTGCCGAACATCTCGTCGCGGTCGTTGCGCGCCTCGGTGACCCCATCGGTGTAGAACACCAGCAGGTCCCCGAGGTTCAGGTCGACGAACGCTTCGCGGTAGGTCGCGTCGCGGAACGCCCCCAGCACCGTTCCACCTTCGCTGAGCCAGTCCACCTGCCCGCCGGCGCGCAGCACAACGGGCGGATTGTGGCCCGCGTTGGAGTAGGTGAGCCGCCGCCGGGCGCGATCGAACACGCCGTAAACGGCGGTGACGAAGTCGGTTTGCTCGATGCTCTCCCCCATCAGCCGGTTGACCTTGGCCAGGATCACGGAGATCGCGTAGTTGTTGCGGATCTCGGCCCGCATGCTGGCCTGGAAGGTCGCCATCAGGATGCCGGCCGGGATCCCCTTGCCCGCCACGTCTCCGATCAGGATGCCGAGCTGATTGGAGGTGATCTCCAGGAAGTCGTAGACGTCGCCGCTCACCTCGCGCGAGGGATGGTTGAAGGCGGCGATGTCGAGCCCCGAGAAGACCGGGTGATCCTGGGGCAGCAGTCGTCTCTGGATGCGCCGGGCGATCCGGATCTCCTCTTCCATGCGGCGCATTTCGATCGCCTGGTCGTGGAGCCAGGCGCGCTGGATGGCGATTGCCGCTTGGTTGCCGAACGCCGAGAGCAGGCGCAGATCCCGCTCGTCGAACGCGGCCAGGCGGTCGCTCTCGATGTTGAAGACCCCCACCAGCTCGTCCTCGGCGATCAACGGAACGGTCATCTCCGAACGGGTCTCGGGCCGCGCGTTCAGGTACCGCCCGTCGACCCGCACGTCGGGGATGATCAGCGCCTCGCGCTTCTCGGCCACCCACCCCACCGCGCCCTGGCCCACTTTCAGCCGCACCTGCTCCTCGGAGCCTTCCTCGTAGCCGTGGCCGCTGAACCACTCGAGCGTGCCGGTCTCCCGGTCGTGCAGGTAGACCCCCACGGCATCGAACGCGATCAGCTCGCGCATCAGCTTGGTGATCATCGGCAGCAGCTCTTCGAGCCGCAACGTGCGCGCGAAGGCCAGCCCGACGCGGTAGAGCAGCTCGTTGGCCCGCTTCTCGCGCCGCACCAGCTCGTAGAGCCGCACGTTGCTGAGCGCCACCGAGATCTGGTTGCCCAGGGCTTCGATCAGCTCGAGGTCCGCGCGGCTGAAACCCTCAGGCCGGCGGCTGTTCAGCGCCTCGAGGACGCCGAAGACCCGGCCGGCTCGGAGCAACGGGACCGCGATGACCGAGCGCAAGGGGAAGCCCATCTGACGGTCGATCAGGTGCCGTAGGCGGGGATCGTCCGCGGCGTTCGGGACGAGGGCGGAGGATTTGTGCTCCGCGACCCAGCCGGCAAGACCCGCGCCCATCGGCAGCGGCGCGACCTCGCCGGCGCCGACGACCTGGTTGTAGGCCACCTGGAACTCCCAGTGCCGCCGTCCGGAGTGGAGCAGGAGCAGCGAGCAGGCTTCGGCGTCGACGGCGCGGGTGACCAGATCGCGCACCGCCTCGAGGACGCGGCGACGCTCCAGCACCTGATTCAGGCGCGCCGCCGATTCGATCAGAAACCGTTCGCGACCGCTCCCCGGCCCGTCAGAGCACATGGATCACTCCCGTCCGATAGAGCTCGGGCGGCGGTTCCAACAGCCACTCCCCGTCCCAGAGGACGGCCAGGATCGGGCTGGCCGATCGGTCGCCCGACGCCAGATCCAGCGGATCGCCGGCGTGGAGCACGGCGTCGGCGCGGCCGTACTCCCACCAGTCCTCCTGGGTCCAGAACCCGCCCGGTGCGCTCCGGGCGCCGAGGTAGGCCCGCAGCGCCTCCTCGGCCGTCAGCCGCTGGGCTTCGTTCGGGTGGTGCACCGCCCCGCGCAGACCCACGGCCGGATCCATCGGCATTCCGTCGGAACCGAAGAGCAGGGCCAGATCGCGGTCCCAGACGCTGCGCAGCGGGTTGAGCGCCAGCGTGCGCTCGCGTCCCAGGGCCCGCTCGTAGAGTCCGCCGCGCCCCGACCATTGCGCCATGAAGTTGGGCTGCATCGACAGGTCGATCCCCAGATCGAGAGCCCGGTCCAACATCGGCTCGTCGATCATCTCGGCGTGCTCCATCCGCACCCGGCCGGCCACCTTCTGCCCCTCGCTCCGCAGCCGCTCGACCTGGTCGATCACCTGCAGGATCGCCGCATCTCCGATCGCGTGGATCGCCACCCGCAGATCGGCCTCGAGACAGCGTCGCAGCTCGGCGCAGAGCTGATCGTCGGCGTAGAGAAGCTCGCCCCGCGAGGGGGTGTCGGCATAGGGGGCCCGCAGCGCGGCCGTGCGCGCGCCCACCGATCCATCGGTGTAGAGCTTGACCCCTCCCAGCCTGAGCCGCGGTCCGGCGAACGCCCCGCGCTCGCGCAGGGCCACGGCGGTCTCCATCCGATCGGGGGGGATGAAGAGCTCGACATCGATGCGCAGCCCGCCGCGCTCGGACAGGGCCACGTAGGTCTCCAGCGCCCGATACCCCCCCATCTCCCCCACGCGCGTGATGCCCACGGCGACGGCCGTCTCCTGCGCCTGCACCAACGCTTGCTCCAGCTCCGCGGGGGTCGGCGGCCAGAGGGCTGTCAGCCCCAGGGCCTGCTGCTCGGTCGGCTCGTCATCGGGACCCAGGCGGCCGAACGTCTCGCGCGCGCGGGTCGCGGCCGTCGTGTTGAGCAGGATCCGATGCCCGCAAATGCGCCGGAACACCAGCGGCCGATCGGGGGCGACCCGGTCGAGCTCATCGCGCGTGGGCGCCCGACCCTCGGGCCACCGGCTCTCGTCCCAGCGCTCGGCCCAGACGACGGCCGGCTCCGGCGGCTGACGGCGGACGTAGTCGGCCACGCGGTCGAGGGCCTCGGAGAGCGACGTGCACTCGGTCAAGTCGCAGCGGAGGGCGGTCAGGCCCATCTGCAGCAGATGGTGGTGGGCGTCGCGGAATCCCGGCGAGAGGAACAAACGCCGCCCGGCACACGCGGGCGTGGGACGATGGCTCGTCAGCCGCCCGCGGCGGAAGAACAGGTCGTGGACGTCCGGCGCGCGCTCGTGGATGTCCTGTAGAACCACCCCGCGCAGCGCGAAATCGGTCACCATGGCGCGTGTCCCAGGTGCCCCCGAGGGGCCCGATCAGGCCCAGTAGAGGATTCGGCCACAGCTCTCACAGGTCGGCAGGGCCGCCCCGTCGGAGATGGTGCGCGTCCTCGACGTGGGCAATTCCTGGAAGCAGCCGGTGCAGATGCGACTGATGACCGGCACCACCACGCGCGTGTAGCGCCTGCGGATCCGGTCGTAGACCCGCAGGTCGGCCTTCTGGATCTGGCTGCGCAGCTCCTCGCGTTCCGCCTCCAGCTTCTCCACATTGCCTACCGTGAAGCCCAGCGCCTCTTCGTTCTCCTTGCGGGCGGGATCCTGCGCCTCCCGGATCATCAGTTCGAGATCCTGAAGCTGGACCAGCTTGATAATGCGATCACTACTCACCCAGGGCCTCCCGGATCACTTCCCGGAACTGCTCGTGGTTCGACACCTCCAACAGACGCTCCCGGACCGCGCCGACGTTGACCGTTTCCACGATCTTGCCCAACAACGGCAGGTACTCCTGTTTGTGATCTTCGTAGGGAGCCACGATCAGGAAGAAGAGCTGGCAGGGCTCGCCGTCCGGAGCGCCGAAGTCGATCCCGCGCTTCGACCGCGCGAAGACGACCTTGGTCTTGTTGGCCGCCGTGCTGCGCCCGTGCGGCACCGCGACCCCGTGCCCCAGGCCCGTGCTCCCCAGGCTCTCGCGGCGGCGGATCATCTCCAGCAGCAACCCGGGGTCGCGCACGTCGTCGTCTTCGGCCAGGATCTTCGACATCTCCGAAAGCACGCCGTCCTTCGATCGCGCGGACAGGTTGGCGATGAAACGATCCTCGCTGAAGTAGGCGAGGAAGTCGTCGGCTGTCATGCCATCTCCTTCTATCTGCCGGACATGGAATCTGAAACTCCGCTGCGTCGCAGCATGAAACACGCCCCAAGATAACGCCTTCGGTCCGACCCACTCAACTTCCGATTCTCCCCCGTCCTGCGCCCTGTGCCGGCCCACGGGTGCTCGCATCGGCCTATGCTTCCCTTGACCACGACGTAAGACCCCGGCCCATCGAGCGTAGCCATCAATGAGGGAGTGACGCTGGGCGGCGGGGGCCCGGTCTTCGTGCAGGCCACGGGTCGCCCTGGAGGTCATCGAACGTGCGATCCATCCATCCGAAGTCGCCGCGGTCGGCGGATGGCGCGGCGCACCCGTCGCCCGTGAGCCTCGCGGCGGACTCGCCGTCGATCCGCCGGTTGGTCTGGGGCCTGCTCGCGGTGGGGCTCCTGCTACGCGCCGCCCACTACCTGTCCAACGCCTCGCTCTGGTTGGATGAGGCGATGCTCGCCCACAACATCCTCGGCCGAAGCGCGGGCGCGCTGCTGCAGGGGCTCGACTACGAGCAGGTTGCGCCGCCGGCCTTCCTATGGCTCGAGCGGATGGCGATCCTCGTGCTGGGGCGGGGAGAGTGGGCCTTGCGTCTGGTTCCCTTCCTGGCCGGCTGTGCGGTTCTGCCCTTGGGTTGGGCGCTGGCCCGACGGATCCTCTCCCCGGTGGGAGCCGTGGTCGCCTTGGCGCTGCTGGTCGTCAACGAGCCGCTCCTCGTCTATTCGGCCGAGGTCAAGCCCTACGCGCTGGATGCCGCCCTGGCTCTGGCGACGCTTCTGGTCGCCGTCCGCATCCGCCGGGCCGAAGCGCGCGGGGTCGACCTCGTGCTTCTGACGGCCCTCGGCCTGCTGGGCCCCTGGTGCGCCTTCCCGACGCTCTTCGTGCTGGCCGCGGTCTGGCCGGCGTTGCTCGCCGCGCCCGGCGTGCGGCGCCGGCCGGGCGTCGCGGTAGCGGTGGCCGCCGCCGCCGGGCTCGGACTGGCAAGCAGCGCGGGCCTCCTCGCGCTCAGCCGGAGTTGGGGCGAGATCGGCGCGCTGCAGGCGATCTGGAGCCGTCACGGCGCTTTCCCGCCGTTTCCGCCGGCATCCTGGAGCGATCTGCGCTGGGTGGGGAGCCTCGTTCTGCGCGCCTTCGCCTACCCCGGTGGATTCGGCCCCCCGGTGCTGGGTCTCCTGCTGGTCGCCGCCGGTTCCCTGCGGCTGCAGCGCGAGCGCTGCTGGGCCGCGCTCTGGCTGCTGGCGGCGCCCCTCGGATTCGCCTTCGGCGCCGCCGTGTTGCACCGGTATCCCTTCGCCCATCGCCTCCTGCTCTTCGCCGCGCCGAGCATGCTCCTACTGGCGGGCGAGGGTCTGGGCTCGATGGTCACCGGCGCCTGGCGCTGGGGCGCGCGCCTCGGGTCGGACCCCGGGAGGACCCGCGCGCGCCGCTTCGCGGCTCCGGTGCTGGCGGTGGGGCTGCTCGCGGCCGTCTTGGGACCGCCGGCGCTGCGCGCGGCCCACCATCTGGCATACCCGCGGGCGCGGGGAGAAGTGCGCGAGATGCTCATGGAGATCGACCGCCACGCCGCCGAGGGCGATCTCATCTACGTCTACTACGCCGCCGAGCCGGCTTTCCGCTATTACCGACCCCACCCCGACCGGTCGGTGCGCTTCGGAGTCCAGGCGCGTCGCGAACCCTCCCGTTATTGCGAGGATGTCGCGGCGTGCCGAGGACAGGACCGCGTCTGGGTCCTCTTCTCGCACGTCTATGCCCGCGGCGACCGGGACGAGGAGCGGATTCTGGTCGAATGTCTCGAGCGCTGGGGCCGGCGGCTGCGTCACCGGCGCTACCGGCACGGGGCGCTCTACCTCTACGATCTCAGCGGCGCCGAATCCCACCCGCCACCCGAGCCTAGGGAAGCCAGCGCGCCTTCCGCAGCGCCACCACCGCCTCTTCGGGGAGCCAGCCGCGCATCTCCTCGGTCAGCCAGATCTCCCGCCAGGGCCCCGCGGCGCGCCCCAGGTGAACCAGGGTTCCCTCGTGCAGGACGAACTGGACCGTCTCCCCCTCGCGCGGACCCGACAAGACGCGCCCCTCCTCGGCCACGACCACGCCCGATGGAGCGGTGGCGAGCTGGTAGGCCTTGAGCAGGACCCCGCTCAGAACGAGCAGGCCCAGCAGAGCCACGACCACCAGAAGCCGACGCAGCAGCGTCCGGACCCTCCCGCGAACCAGCCACAACGCGGCCACCAGGAAGCAGCCGATCCAGAAGACGCCCAGCAGCGCTCGCACCGCGTCGGCCGGGCTGTAACCGTCGAGCAACCCGGCCATCGCGCCCAGCAGCGGCGAGGGGGGCTCGCGATCCACGCGGTCACGCTGGTGGGCGGTGGCCACGCGCAGGTTGTGCCGGATGTCGGGATCGCGCGGCGCCATGCGTCGGGCCTGCTCCAGGTAGGCGACCGACCATCCGATCCGACCGGCGCGGTAGCTGGCGCAGCCCAGGTTGTAGTAGAGGTCGGCCGATTCCCAGCCCGCCTCCAGGAGCTCGCGATAGGTGGCGAGCGCCTCTTCGAAGCGGCCCTCCTCGTAGGCGGCCTGCGCCCGCTGGGCCCGCTCCACGACCGACTGGGGCAGGGTGCGGCCGCCCGCCTCCGGCGCGCCCAGCACCAATCCTGCGATCAGCGCCGCGCCCAGGAGCGCCGCCGCCCGCGCGGCGATCCGGCCGCCGGCTGGGATCGAGACCTTCATCGCGATCGCCCCCCTGGCGCGCCTGCGCGCATGGCGGCATCGAAGGCGCGCATCAGCCGCTCGGTCTCCTCCACCCGGCCCGCGGGCCGGCCGGCGGCGCCGGCGCCGAAGCGCACCTCATCGGCCCACGTGAGCTGGTCCATCAGTCCCGCCACCAGCGGCCCGGGTGCCCCTGCGTCGTGCAAGGTCTGCTCCAGCTCCGCGCGCCGCATTCCCCGCACCGGGGTGTCGATCCAGTCGCCCAAGAACCCCTCCACGATGTCGGCCAGGTCGCCCGCCAACCGGGTGGCGCCCGCAGCTGCATCCAACCCCCGCAGGCCCTCCACGGCGCGCTTCAGCGCCGAGACACGGCGGGCCAGGGCCGGGTCGCGCTCCAGCGCGTCGCGCCGCCGCCGGATCCACAGGGCCCCGACCACGGCCGCGACCGGGATCAGATGCAGCAGCCAGCCGCCCGACCATCCCCCGGACCCGGCCGTCCGCAGACTGGACGCCAGATCGGTGTGGATGTAGAGCATGTCCTCGCCCAGGGCCACCACATCGGTGGGTCCATCCGAGGCGCCGGCCTGGCGAGCGGGCCCGACCTCCAACTCCAGCGGCGGGGTCCGCACCGTGGCGTAAGCGGCCCGCCGGGGATCGAAGTAACTGAACCGGATCGGCGGGAGCGACAGCGCGCCGGTGCGGGTGGGGATGAGCACCTGGGTGAAGGTCTTCTCCCCTTCCACGCCGTCGAGCCGCTTGCGCACCGAGACGGCCTCGCCCGAATCGAAGACACGCAGCCCTTCCCACTCGGGCCAGGCCGGAGCGCCGATGGTCTGGACGTGGCCCTCTCCGCGCACCGTCACCGTCAAGGCGAGCGCTTCTCCCTGGTAGGCCTGAGGGCTGTCGAATGCGGCCTCGATCTCGAAGCGCCCCACCGACCCGGTGAACGTCTCGGGCCGCCCCTGCTCGGGCAACGGCTTCACCCGCAATGTCAACCGGTTGGACCCGATGGGCACCTGCCGCCGGTTGAGCAGCCCTCCGAACAGGCGCCGCGAGCGCTCGGGAAGGTGAGCGGTGACGGTGCCCGGGCCGATCTGGAGCTCCCCCTCCCTGGTCGGGTAGATCGCCCAGGCCACCTCGCGCACCGTGTAGATGTCTCCGTCGCGCCGGACCCGGCGCTCCGGCTGCTGTCCCAGATCCTCGCGCCAGAACCCCTCGGTCGTCGGCGGGCTGAAGCCGGAGAGCTCGTAGACCCGCACGTCCACGCGCTGATAGAGCAGGAACCGCAGCAGGATCTGCTCGTCGACGTAGGCATCTTCCTTGTCGACCACCAGCTCAGCGAAGAGCCCGTCATCGTCGGAGGCCCCCGACGGCGCCGTGCGCGCTCCGGGTGAGGCGCCCGGCGGTGTTCCCGAAGGGCTCTGACCCGTCCCCGTCGAGGCCGGCACCACCGTCAGCGTGAGCGGCTCGGTGGTGTAGAGCCGCCCCCGGTCGGACACCTTGATGGGCCCCAGCGTGAACTGGCCCGCCCGCCGGGCCACAAGCTGGTAGGTGTAGGAGGTGGACTGACTCAACCTGCCGTTGATCAGCGTGATGTTGGTTCCGTGGCCGGCATCGTAGACCTCGAAGCCCTCCAGGTCGGGCAGATCGGGCCCGGTCGCATCGCGCGAGAAGCCCTCGAGCGTGAGGGTCAGCGTGATCACACCGCCCTCGGCGACCCGTGTGCGGTCGACCCGCGCATCCAGCACCGGCTCGTCGTTCGCGCCCGCAACCGTCGCGGAAGCCAGCCACAGCAGACCCAGACCCAGACGTCCCAGGCCCAGACGTCCCACGCGCGCCCAGCGGGGCGCCGTCCCTACGAATCGCAGCGCGCACCGGCGCTCTGCTTCCCGCACTCGCCTCACGCCTACCAATCCTTCTCCACGTTCAGGTTACGCGACCGGGCCTGGAACCGGCTCTCCAGGAGCTCCCGTTCGGAGGCCTCCAGACCTTTCAGGATCTGCATGAGCTGCATCTGCTGGGCCGACAGGGTGCTGTCAGCGGCACTCTCCTGGTGCGACTGCGCCGACTGTTGCTCCTCGGACTCCTGTTGCGGTGGCTGCTCTTGCTCCTCCTGCTGCGACTGCTGCTGTCGCTCGCGCTGCTCCTGGTCCTGGCCCTGCTGCTGCTGATCCGCCGAATCCTGCTGCTGATCCCTAGGCTGCTGCTGGGCGTCGTCCTCGGATTCGGGGTCGCGCTGCGGCTGTTGTCGATCCTGCGGTTGCCGTTCCTGCTGCTCTGGATTCTGTTGCTCTGGATCCTGTTGCTTCGACTTCTGCTGCTCTTCCGAATCCTGCTGATCCTGGGTGGAGTCACCCGGCGACTGCTGGGCGGTGGAATCGGGCCGCGACTGCATGCGATCCAGCGCCCGCTGGGTGAGCTCCAGGTTGACCTTCGCATCCTCGAAGTCGGGATCGAAGCCCACGGCGCGCGCGAAGGCGTCGCGCGCCTCCTCGAGACGGCCCAGCCGGTAGAGCGTGTTGCCCAGGTTGTAGGCCACGCGCGCGCCCAGCTCGCCCTCGGCCCAGTTCGAAGCCACCCCGTAGTACTCCTGGGCCTGCTCCAGTCCGCCCTGCAGGTGCTCGAGCGTCCCCAGATTGTAGAGCGGGCGCGGGTCGTCGGGGTCGCGCGCCCTGCGCACCTGGTTCTCCTCGATCAGCGCGCTCAACCGCTCCTCGGGCGGCACCTCGCTCGGCGCGACCGGGTAGGGTACGGCCGCCGCAGGTCCCATCGCGGGGCTCGATCCGGGCGCCATCGCCCCCGGCGGGGCCGCCGGGGGCGCCCCGACGGGGGCGGCCACCGGTTGCTGCGCGGTCCCGGGCGAGGCCGCGGCCAGGCCCAGTGCGGCCAGCACGAGCAGCGGCGCGACGGTGCGTCCGCCGCCCGCCCACGAGTGACCACGCCGGCGCAGTGGGATCCACCACTGGGCCAGCAGCAGCAGCAGCGCGGGCCATACGAAGTAGCTGTAGCGCTCCTCGTACAGGACGCGCACCCCTCCCTGTAGCTCCCTCTTCTCCATGGCGTCGATCTCGGCCAGGACCCGGTCGAGGCCGAGCGAGCCGGCCGCCCGGACATAGGCGCCTCCCGTGCGCTCGGCCAGTTGCCGCAGCGGGGCCTCGTTGAGCCGCGTCAGCACCACCTTGCCCTCGCGGTCCTTCTTGTACCCCGTGATCTGACCCTCGTCGTCGCGGACCGGAATCGGCTCGCCGCTTTCGTTGCCGATCCCCACGGTGAAGACGCGCACGTCCGCTTCACGCGCCCGATCGAGCGCCTCGTCCAGACCGCCCGTGTGGTCCTCACCGTCGCTGATCAACACCAACGCGCGGAACCCGGCCTCCTCCGACTCGAAGGCGCGCGTCGCCACCCGCACCGCATCGGCCAGGTTGGTCCCCGGTTCCGGGATGAGCTCGGGTCCCATGTAGTTGAGGAACATCCGGGCCGCGGCATAATCCAGCGTGAGCGGACACTGGACGAACGCGGCGCCGGCGAACGCGATCAGGCCCACGCGGTCGCCCTTGAGGCGATCCAGAATCGCGGAGATCTCGTGACGGGCCCGCACCAGACGGTTGGGCTTCAGGTCTTCGGCCAGCATGCTCTCCGAGACATCCAGCGCCACGATCACGTCGATGCCCCGCCGCGCGGCCGTCGCGTACTGGGTGCCGCGCTGCGGGCGGGCAACGGCCAAGGTGAGGAAGAACAGGGCTCCCAGCATGGCCGCCAGGCCCCAGGCGCGCCGCCGCAAGCTGAGGTGCTGGGTGAGCCGCGCCGCCATGGTCGCGCTGAGCGCCCGGTCCAGGGCGCGCAACCCGCCGCGCAGGCGCGACCAGGCCAGCAGCCCGACCACGGGCAGCAGCAGGAGCAACCAGAGAGCCTCTGCGTGCGCGAACCGCATCCTTATCTCGCTTCCCTTCTCCCCGACACCGGGGACTCGCCTCCCGGCCTCCGGGTCCGGCCTCCCGGCCCGGTGGACGCCTCACCTTCTCACGGCACACGCCGCAGCCAGGTTGCGCCCAGCACGACCTCCAGCATCACCAGGGCCAGGGCGGGCCAGAGCATCCGCGCCCCGATGTCCCGGTACTCGACGAACTCCTCGGTCTCGACCTTCACCTTCTCCAACGCATCGATCCGCTCGTAGATCCGCTCCAGGGACTCCAGGTCGGTCGCCCGGAAGTACAGACCGCCGGTCGAGTCCGCGATCGCCATCAGGGTCTCTTCGTCGATGTCGACCTCGATGTACTGGACCCGCCGCCCGAAGATCGGGTCCTCGACCGGATAGGGCGCCTGCCCCTTGGTGCCCGCCCCGATGGTGTAGACACGCACGCCCAGGGAACGCGCCAGCCCTGCGGCGGTGAGCGGATCGAGCACGCCCGCATTGTTCATCCCATCGGTCAACAGCACCACCACCCGGCTGCCGCCGGCCACATCCTTCAGACGATTGAGCGCGTTGCCGATCGCCATCCCCACCGCGGTGCCGTCGGCGATGTCGCCGATCTCGATCTCCTCCAGCAAATCGAGCAACACCGCGTGATCGGTCGTGAGCGGACACTGCGTATAGGAGTTGGAGGCGAAGACCACCAGTCCGATCCGATCACCCGGCCGGCCTTCGATGAACTCGCGCGCCACCTTCTTCGCCGCCGCCAGACGATCTCCGGGTGGAAAGTCGAGCGCGCGCATGCTGCTCGAGATGTCGAGCGCCAAAACGATGTCGATGCCCTCGGAGTAGCTCTTCACCTTCGTGCGGCCCAGGCGCGGACCGGCCAGCGCGAAGACCAGCAGCGCCAGCGCCAGGCCGCGCACCAGCGGCAACCAGCGCCGCACCCGCACGCGCGGGCTCGCCGGCGGACGCATGCCCGGGGCAACGGCCAACCCCACTCCGCCTTCCAGGCGCGACCGCAGCCAGATGCGCATTACCACCGCCGCCGGGATCAGCGCCAGGAGCAGCAGAAGCCAGGGCCGCGCCAGCGTCATGGCCGCACCTCCTCGGATGCGTCGGCCGGCGCCGCGGACGCCGCGCGGGCGCGCCGCGCCTCCTCCTCGCGCGCCAGCGCTTCGCCCGCCCGCACCACCTCGCGCGCCCGCTCCACCAGCTCCCGCGCGGCGGAGAGGACCGGAATCCGCCCGGCGAACTTGATGCCGTCGGTTTCCTCGAGCCAGCCGGCGATGCGCTGCTGGTCGGCCACCGCGAGACGGGTGCGCGGAAGCCAGCGCAGGATCTCGGGCCGCGTCGCCTCGAGCGCCGGCTCCTGGAAGCGCCGGCCGAGGTAGCGCCTCAGGATCCACGACAGCTCCTGCACAAACTCGCGGAGCCGCCCCTCCTCCATGAGCCCGCTGTCCAGCAAGGCCGCGAGCGCCGCGTGGAATTCGGTCTCCGGCTCCGGGAGCGCCACCACCGCCTCCTGGGCGGGGGCTGCCGACCGGCGACGCGCGAGGACCCAGGTGGCCAGCGCGCCGGCCGCCACGAGTCCCCCGGCGACGACGGCCCACCAGGGGAACCCGCGCATCGACACCACGCCCGCCAACGGGCGCAAGCTGGCCTGCGCTTCGTCGGGCACGCGGCCGGTCACCCGCAGGGCGTGCGATTCGCTCACCGCCAGCGTCTCCCCGGTCGCGGTGGTCAGCGCGCCCGGCGGCAAGGCGATCGCTCCGGGTCGCGACGCGACGAGCGTCAGGCGATACCCGCCCGCGACCCATCCCTCCTCCTCGGTCGCGGCGGTCGAGTCGATCGCCACCACCAGCAGCGTGTCGGCCGGCGCGCGCCACGCCAGGCGCACCGCTCGCGAGGAATCCGGCCAGCGCCCCTCGAAGCGCAGCTCGATCGGATCGCCCACGCCCACCGAATCGGCCTCGCACCGGGCGCGCCACCGCAACCCCGGCCGGTCGTCTGGGGATCTCTGCTCTGCGCAGCCGGCGGCCAGAAGCGCGGTCAGACCAACCGCCAGGACCGCTGTCGCAACCTGTGGACGCGCACACCGCGCACCGCCCGCGCGCGCGGGGCGCCGCGGCGCTGCGGCGATGCCGTCTCGTTCGGTCGCAGACCGGCAGGCTTGCTCGCGGTGCGAATCTCTCATCCCAAAGCCTTGCGTCGCTCGCGCAACTTGAAGAAGCCCAGCAGCGGCTCCACCGGATCGCGGCCCACCTGCAGCGCCACCCGGTCGACGCTGTGGCGCCGCAGCAGCCGCTCGATCTGCTCCCGGGCGTGCCGGTACTGGTCGGCCAGCCTTTCGCGGCTCTGCACATCACCCGTGTCGATCAACATCTGCCTACCCGTCTCCAGGTCTTCCCACGGCACCAGACCCAGATCGGGCCAGCGCTGTTCGATGGGGTCCTCCACCGCCAGGGCCACCAGATCGTGCTTGCGCGCCAGGGCGCCCAAAGGGCGGTCCAGCTCACCGGGGTCGATCAGGAAATCGCTCAGCAGAAACACGGTGCTGCGACGGCGCAGCCCATGGATGGCGGTCTCGCAGGCCGCCCCCATGCGCGTGGCGCGCCCTTGGGGCTCGAAATAGAGGATGTCGCGGATCAGCCGCAGACCGTGGGCGCGCCCCTTGCGCGGTGGAATGAGCAGCTCGTCGCGATCGGTGAAGATCAGCAGGCCGACCTTGTCGTTGTTGCGGATGGCCGAGAAGGCCAGGACGGCACAGATCTCGGCGGCCAGCTCCATCTTGCTGCGCCCCGCGCTGCCGAAGCGCTGCGATCCGCTCGCGTCGACCAGAAAGAAGACCGTCAGCTCGCGCTCCTCGGCGTACTTCTTGATGAAGGGCTGTCCCAGCCGCGCGGTCACGTTCCAGTCGATCGTGCGCACGTCGTCGCCCGGCACGTACTCGCGCACCTCGGCGAACTCCATCCCCTGGCCCTTGAAGACCGACTGGTACTCGCCGCCGAACTGCTCGGTCACCAGCGCCTTGGTGCGGATCTCGATCCGCCGCACGCGCTCGAGGATCTCGGCCGAGAGGACGTCGTCGCGCCGCCCGATCCGCTCGGCCCGGGCGCGGCGGCGCGCGGTCCAGCCCCCCGGCGGCCGAACCCGCGGCGGCATCCGGTCGCGTGTGCGCCTAAGGAACCCGAACATGATCGAGGATCTGCTGTACGATCTGCTCCGACGTGACCTCGCGCGCCTCGGCCTCATAGGTCACCAGCACGCGGTGCCGCAGTACGTCGAGAGCGATCTCCTTGACGTCTTCCCCGTAGACCGATCCACGCCCGGCCAGCAGCGCCATCGCCTTGCCCGCCATCGCCAGGGCCAGGGTCGCGCGCGGCGAGGCGCCGTAGCTGATCAGCGGATCGAGATCGGCCAGCTCCGCTGCGATCCGGCTGGGCACCCGGGTCGCCACGACCAGATCGACGATGTAGTCCTTGACCGACTGGGCCATCGGGATCCGGCGCACGACCTGGCGCCCGGCCAGGATCTTCTCGCAATCGAGCACCGGCCGGACGGTCGGCAGCGCCGGCGCCGTCATCCGCTCGAGGATGCCCATCTCCATCGCGCGGTGGTCGTCCAACCGCTCGGGGTAGTCCAGCTTCACCTTCAGCAGGAACCGATCCACCTGCGCCTCGGGCAGGGGGTAGGTGCCCTCCTGCTCGATCGGGTTCTGCGTCGCCAGCACCATGAAGGGCTCTTCCAGCCGGTGGGTGGCATCGCCGATCGTGATCTGACGCTCCTGCATCGCTTCCAGCAAGGCGCTCTGCACCTTGGCCGGCGCGCGGTTGATCTCGTCGGCCAGGATGATGTTGGCGAAGAGCGGCCCCTTGCGCGGCGTGAAGGTGGCGGTGGATGGGTCGTAGATCATCGTGCCGGTCAGGTCGGCCGGCAACAGGTCGGGCGTGAACTGGATGCGGGCGAACCGCGCCCGCAGCGTCCCGGCCAGCGAGCGCACGGCCAACGTCTTGGCCAGCCCCGGCACGCCTTCGAGCAGCACGTGCCCATCCGCCAATAGACCCACCAGCAGCCGGCGCAGCAGGTCCTCGCGTCCCACCACCACGCCCTGGACTTCCTGCAGAACGTCCTGCAGGGCGGGCGCGATCTGCGCGACCTCGGCCCGCGATTGCTCCACCGCCTGCGCGAATGCGGTCGACGTCTGTTCCATGCTCCCTCCTCCGCTCCTCTCCCGTCTGCATGTCAAACGCGCAACCCGCCACGAGGGTTCCAGTTGTGGACAGATCCCCAAAGGATGTGAACGCCCCTTCCTGCGCGTGCGGATCAGGCGGCCGGCTCGAGCGGGCGTGGTGCGCGACGCGCTCGGGGAGCCGGCCGAAGGGGCGCTCTACGGCCGGCTATCCGGGCGGCCACCCGAACGGACGTCCTCCCAGAAGGTGGACGTGGATGTGGAACACCTCCTGTCCGGCCGCGGCGCGGCAGTTGGTCACCAGACGGTAGCCTTCGGACAGGCCCTCCTCCGATGCGATGCGGCTCGCGGCCCAGATCAAACGCCCCATGAGCGGCTCGTGGTCTTGCTCGAGGTCATCGAGGGTGGCGATGTGCTCCTTGGGGATCAGCAAGGCGTGGAACGGCGCTTCCGGATGGATGTCCTTGAATCCCAGGACCAGGTCGTCTTCCCACACCTTCTCCGCCGGGATCTGGCCGGCCACGATCTTGCAGAAGATGCACTCGGCGTTCGCTGTCATCGCACGCTCTCCTTTCAGGCGCCCGCAGAAGGCGTCGGTCCTTCGGCGCCGCCGCGTTTCATGCGCCCGCAGGCCGCGCCGGGCCCTCGGCGCCGCCCCCGGACTCGGCCCGCATCATCTTCGCCACCCGGCGCTGGTGTCGACCGCCTTCGAACGCCGCCTCCAGCCAGGCGTCGAGGATCTTCAGGTTCTCCTCGGCCGACACGTTCTCGGCGCCCAGGGCCAGGACGTTGGCGTCGTTGTGGCGTCGCGACTGCCGGGCCATGGCGGGGGTGACGCACAGCGCGGCTCGGACTCCGGGAACCTTGTTGGCCGCCATGCTCACGCCGATTCCGTTAGAGCAGATGACGACGCCCAGATCGCCCGGGGACGCGGCGACCGCGTGACCCACGGCCAACGCGTGATCGGGATAGTCGCACGACACGCTGCGGTCACAGCCGTGGTCGACGACCTCGACGCCGCGCGCGGTCAGGTGTTCGCGGATGCGGAGCTTGAGCTCGAAGCCCCGATGGTCGTTTCCGATGTGGATCGTCACCGCGCCTCCCGTGGTGTTTGGCGGCTCTTCTCCCCGCCGCGACGAGCGACCTCAGCCCGCGTCGCGCCGCGTGATCCGCTCCAGCAGCCGCGGCCAGGCCGCCCGCAGCAATCTCGCCAGCGTCTCGCACGTCTCGGCGTAGCGACGCGCGTCCCCGAGGAACGGATCCGCGACCCCCCGCCCGCCGGCGTCGCCGGCAAGCTCGCTCAGCAGGTGCACCTTGTCCCGCGCCGCCGGGTGATGGGCCGTGATCGCATCCCGGTGGTGGGCTTCCATCACGAGCACCAGATCCGCCCGCGCCAGGATCTCCTCGGTCAGCGGCCGGCTGCGGTGGTCACGCAAATCCACCCCCCGAGGGTCACATGCCGCGATCGCGAGGGGTGAGGCGGGCTGCCCCGGCGCGGCCCCAACGCCGGCCGAAGAGATGCGCACCGCGTTTGCCTCGAGGGCGCCTGCGCCCTGGAGGGCCCCCTGGGCGAGCATGCGCGCGAACAACCCCGCCGCCATGGGGCTGCGGCAGGTGTTGCCGGTGCAGACGAAGACCACGTCGAACGTGCGTTCGCTCACGCCACCCCTTCCTCCGCCCGCGAAGCGCACCATCGATCCGCGGGCCGGCTACCGGGCATTGTAGCCGCGACGCGGCGACTGTCCAGGGGGCATTGACCGCGCCGAGGCATGAGGATTCGGGGCCCGCCGCGGCGCCGGCGGTCCCCACGTTGACACCGCCGCCCGGGGGCGCGGCAACATCGTCCGGGTGGACGTCGCGGTCAACTTGCACGAGCACCGGCTGCGGCTCTACACGGCCGACCCGACCCCGGTCGCCATGGTCGTCTACCGCGGCACGGCCCTGCTCGGGGACTACGAGCTCATCGACCAGGTTGCGCTGGAGATCCCGGCGGGCGACCAGTTCGTGTCCTCCGGCCCCCGCGATGTGGCGCTGGAGGCGGGCACCTACTACTACATTGGGGCGGCCTGGCCGGGCTCGATGATCTACGGCCGCAGCAATTCCCTCCCGCCCGAGACGGTTTCCTTCGGCCAGGTGCTGACCAGCGTGCCCTCGGGCGACTTCTTCTATCCGCCCAACGCGCTCGGGCACAACCACAGCGACGGGTTCCCGGCCATGCACCAGGTGCTGGTGACCGGCACGCCTCCGGACCCGGCCTCTTCTGCCGCGGCGTGCGCGTCTACCGCGACGATCTGCTGCTGGCCGACCTGACCGACGTCGAGATCGGGCAACCCTCCTTCTACACGGCGCCCGGCCGAGGCGGGCGTCTATTTCGTCGTCGCCGAGACGCAGCGGGCCGCGCGGGCGGCGCGGCGCATCCTCGTCGTGCGCTGATCGCAGCTCGCGCGGCCGCGTGCCACAGGAGCGCCGGGCCTCACCCTACGGCGCCGAGGGTGGGAGATCTGCGGGCAGCGGCGTGTTGTAAGCTTCCAGAGGCAGGACTATCCTAATCTTGCAGAGGGGGGCGGCGGAGAGATCGATCACCGTCCCCCTTGCGAGCACGCCGCCGGGCGGCCGGTGAGTCATCGCTGGACGGCGCCCCAACGGGCGCCTTGCGTGAGGAGACCATGAGAATCCAGATGAAGCGAACCCTCTACCTCATTTCAGGAACCATGCTTGCATGGGTGGCACTCTCCTGCTCCGACGACGATGCCACCGGTCCCGACACGCAGCCGCCCCAGGCGTCCATCACGCAGCCGGCCCGCGGGGACACGCTCGAGACCGACACCACGCAGGTGCGCGTCAGCGCGACCGACAACGTGGGCGTCGCGAGCGTCGAGCTGTTCGTCGACCACACCTCGCTCGGGGCCGACAGCCTCGCCCCCTACGCGTGGGATTGGGAGTCGGCGGCCTGGGGCAACGACGGATTCCACGACCTCTATGCCGCGGCGCGCGACGAGGCGGGCAATGAGGGCCTCTCCGACACGATCGTGGTCTACATCCCGGTCTCGACGGCGCCCGACCCGAATCCGCCCACCGTGACGATCACCTCCCCGATCGAGGGGGCCGAGATCCTCGAGAGCGTGACGATCCGCGCCGAGGCCTCCGACGACGTCGGCGTCGACTCGGTGGCCTTCTACGCGGGCGGCGAGCGTCTGGGCGTCGATGTCGACGCTCCCTACGAGCAGCTCTGGGATATCGGGGTCGTGCCCGTCCTCAGCGGTCAGTACGAGTTGTGGGCGTGGGCCTACGACGCGGCGGGGAATGTGGGCGCCGACACGGTCACGGTCACGCTGCCCGAAGACACCACGCCGCCGGTGGTGAGCGTGACGGCGCCGCCCGGTGGCCAGGTGACCGCCGAGGAAGACGTCGTCGCCTCGGCCAGCGACGCGGGCGGTGTCGCCCTGGTTCGCTTCTATCTCGATGGCGTCCTGGTGGGCACCGACGACGAAGAGCCCTTCGAGCAGCCGGCGATCGCCCTGCTCTACTGGGCCGACGGACTCGACCACGACCTGGAGGCCGAGGCCGAAGACAACGCCGGAAACACGGCGCGGTCCGACATCGTCACGCTCTTGATCGTGCGGCCCGAGACCGCCGACCTGACGCAGGTGCTCGCTGCCGCGGGACCCGGCCAGCACGACGAGCACGCGTTCGAGCGCTTATCGCGCCTCAACCCCGAGGTCCGCTACGTGGGCAGCCAGATCGACACCATCGATGTCGACACCTGCATTCTCGGCAACGGCGCGCTGATCGACTACATGGGCCTCGGCTGCCTCCTGGTGCGTGTGGGCGCCGATCTCCACGAGACGCGCTTCGACATCGATCATGCCATTGTGATCAACGGCAACCGCTTCCACGATTTCGGGGGCGCCATCGAATACGGCAGCATCGACGGCCGCGCCTATACGCGCGGCAAGGTGACGCACTGCACCATCTACAAGAGCACGCAGTCGGGGATCTACCTGTGGCGCAGCCAGCCCGACCATGTCGAGGTTTCCAACAGCATCCTGCACTACAACATCAACGGCGGGCTGGTACGCTACACGGACGACGTCACGCCCAACATTCTCTACAACTGCTCCAACGGGAACAACGGCCTGGCCGACTTCGGCGAGCACTGCGGGTGCCCGGACAATGTGACGCCCGACGAGCTGAACATCCTGGACCCGCAGGAGCGTCTGGGCACCAACATCACCACTGGGCCCGTGTTCGTGCCCGTCTCGAAGATCTACCAGAACAACCGGCAGCTCCGGGAGCACTTCCTGTTGCACGAGGACAGCCCCTGCCGCACGGCGGGGCGGGAGAACGAGGAGATCACCTACCAGGGCGCGCTGCCGCCCGAGTAGTCACCCCGTCCGAACCGCCGCGTCGGCCACGGGCGGGCGCGGCGGAGCCGCTCAGGTGACGTTGCGCCGCCGCCCCTGCGGATCGAGGACCGCGCCGGCCGGATACCCGCGGGCCGGCCGCAGGACACGCACCCCGCCACCGGGCTCCAGGCGAAGAACGGCGGAGGGCTCTCCGCTGAGCGCGCCGCCGTCGACCACCAGATCGCAGGCCGCGCGCAGCGCGGGCTCGATGGCGGCGATATCGCGCGGCGGGTCCGCCCCGGCGCGGTTTGCGCTGGTCGACAGCACCGGCCCCGGCAGCGCGGCACAGATCCCGCGCAGCAGCGCGCTGCCCGGACACCGTACGGCCACACGCCCATCATGGGTCAGCGCGGCGTCCACGCTGGGTGCGGCCGGCAGCACCAGGGTCACGGCCCCGGGCCAGCAGCGCTCCATCCAGCCCCGGGCCTGGTGGCGCGGTTCCGCGATCAGGACCAGAGCGGCCTCGATATCGTGCACCAGCAGGATGAACGGCCGCGGCCGCGCGATCTGCTTGAGCGCCCGGACGCGCGCCACGGCCGCCGGCGCCCCCGCGCCGGCGTGCAGCCCGTAGAGCCCCTCGGCCGGCAGCAGCGCCACGCCGCCTTCCATCAGGCAATCGCGCCCGGCCCGGGTTGCCCGCCTTGTCCCTTCGGGTTCCGTGAGGTCGACGCGGATGTGCTTCACGCTGCCCCTTCCCCTCTCCGGCGGCGGCGGTTGCTTGCCCGGGGGGGCCGGTTCCCCTACAGTCTGCCGTGCGGGCTGCGCGGTAAGCCGAGTGCTGTGCCGCCACCCAGCATCGCGCCGCCCCAGTCGTCTCGAGCTCAGGAGAAGCCCATGGAGCCACCACAGCCTCGGCAGAGATCGGCGCAGATCCACCCGCGGCCCGTCGACGTCGGCATGAGCGTCTCGGCCCTCTTCGATGGCGCCTTCTTGGGCGCCGCCTCGGGGCGATTGTCCGACGCCGCCCGCCTGCTTGTCGAGCGGGTGCTGGCCCGCCCCGACACGCTGGTGGGTCTCAGCCTCGACGCCACGCTCGCCCCCGGAGGCACCTCGGTCTCCTCATTGGTTCCGCTGCTGGCCGGCGGTTACATCGACTGGCTGGCCGTCTCGGGCACCAATCTCTACTACGACACGCTCTTCGCGCTCAACACGCCCTTGCTGCGCGAGCCGCCGAACGAAGACGCGCCGACCGAGGACTGCGGGGGGGGCACCTGGGTGCGCCGCGCCGATCGCGAGCGTGCCGACGGCGCGCTGCGTGAGATCCTCTCGGGTCCCGATTTCCAGCGCTCGATGGGCTCGGCCGCGCTGCACCATCTGCTGGGCCGCATGCTGCGCGCCCGGGAGAAGGACCTCGGGGTGGAGTACCCCAGCCTGCTGTCCGCGGCGGCCGAGTACGGCGTGCCGGTCTACAGCCCGTCGCCGACCGACAGCCCGCTGGGCTCGATCCTGGCCGGGCTGGCCGAGGAGGGCAACCGGCTCGCGATGGACGCCAGCCGCGATGTGAACCAGGCCGCGGCCATCTTCAACGCCGCCGTATCCGCGCAGGCCGAGTGCGCCGTCTGGTGTCTGGGGCGCGGCACCGCCTCGGCCTTCCTGCTGGGGACGCCGGCCCACCGGCGACGGGTGCTGGGAAGCCGGAAAGAGGCCGAATTCAGCGTCCGCCTGCGCATGGCCGGCCGTGCCGGGGCGCTGCCGGCCGCCCCGCTCGAGCCCCTGCGCGCCGCCCAGGACGGTCCCATCGACTGCGCCCTGTCGACCGACCTGAGCATCGCCGTGCCGCTGCTGGTCGCCTACGTGCTCGATCGCAGCGGGCCCCGCCCCTTGAAGCGGCTCGTCGAGAAGCGCGCCGACCTCCTGGACGATCTGCGGCAGGACCATCTGCAGGCCACGCTCAAGTCGGTCGCCGAGCAGACCCGCGGCCAGTGGCAGCAACGCTCCTAGATCTTCTCGCCCTTCTCCATCGTCCGTTTCAGGTCGTCGAGCTTGCGCACCAGCGCCGCGTCGGACAGCGCGAGCATCTGCACGGCGAGGATGGCGGCGTTCTTTGCTCCGGCCTTGCCCACGGCCACCGTCGGCACCGGCACGCCCGCGGGCATCTGGACCATCGAGAGCAGCGCGTCGCTGCCCTCGAACGCCGAGCCGCACAGCGGCACACCGATGACCGGGAGGGTGGTCATGGAGGCCAGGACCCCCGGCAGGTGGGCCGCCATGCCGGCCCCCGCGACGATCACTTTCAGGCCGCGCTTGCGGGCCGACTTGGCGTAGTCGGCGGTCCTCTCCGGCTGGCGGTGGGCCGAGAACATGTGGGTCTCGAACGGAATCCCGAACATCTCCAGGACCCGCGCGCACTCGCGCATGACCGGCTCGTCGCTCGTGCTGGCGTAGATGATCCCGACCAGCGGCTTCCCGCGGCCGGCGCGGGTCGCCGCCTTCTTCTTGGTGGGTGTCCGTTTCGTCCGCTTGCTGGCCGCCTTCTTCGTCCTTGGCATGTCGACTCTCCCCTTCCCGCAGCCTACCCCGACGAATCCCTACTCACGATCGAGCGCCTTCATCCCGCGCCAGGCGATGTCCCGGCGATGGAAGGCGCCCTCGAACTCGATGACCGACACCGCCTCGTACCCCCGGCGCAGGGCCGCCGGCAGATCGTCTCCGACGCCGACCACCCCCAGCACGCGCCCGCCGCTGGAGATCAGCAGCCCGTCCTTGTGCGCCGTGCCGGCATGAAAGACCAGGGCGCCCGGCAAGCCGCGCGCTTTCTCGAGGCCCCGGATCGGCCGCCCGGTGCGCACGCGCCCCGGATAACCCTCCGAGGCGATCACGATGCACACGGCCGTGCGGCCGTCGTGGTCCACCGCCGGCAACGGCGCCTCCCGGGCCTGCGGATCGGACGCCTCCCAGAGCAGCGCCAGCAGATCGCCCTCCAGGATGGGCAGCACCGCCTGCGTCTCGGGATCGCCGAAGCGGCAGTTGAACTCGACGACCTTGGGCTGATTCTCGTGCACCATCAGTCCCGCGTAAAGGAGTCCCGTGTACCGGCGCCCCTCGCCGGCCAGCCCCTTCAGGGTGGGCTCGATGATCTGCGCGCACACGCGCTCGGCCAGCTCCTCGTTCCAGGTCACGACCGGCGCGTACGCACCCATACCCCCGGTGTTGAGCCCTTCGTCGTTGTCGTAGGCCCGCTTGTAGTCCTGAGAGGTCGTCAACAGGGTATAGCGCTCGCCCGAGGCCACCGCGAAGACGCTCATCTCCTCGCCCTGGAGGAATTCCTCGAAGACGACCCGGTCGCCGGCGGCGCCGAACTCGCGCGCGACCATGAGCTGTTCGATGGCGCGGCGGGCCTCGTCCCGGTCGCGGACGATCAGCGCGCCCTTGCCGCCCGCCAGCCCGTCGGCCTTGAAGACATGGGGGTAGCGGATCTGCTTGACCATCTCGCGGGCGCGCTCGACGCTGGTGACGATCTCGAAGTTGGCCGTGGGGATCCCGTGGCGGCGCATCAGGTCCTTCGCGAAGATTTTGCTGCCTTCCAGCGCGGCGGCCTTGGCCGACGGGCCGAACACGCGCACGCCCGACGCGACCAGCGCATCGCCCAGACCCTCCACCAGCGGCGCCTCGGGCCCGATCACGACCAGGTCGATCGCCTTCTCGCGCACGGCGGCCTGGACCGTCTCCCCGTCCAGGGGATTGCCGGCCAGCAGGGTGCCTACTTCCGCCACGCCCGGGTTGCCCGGCAGGCCGAACACCTTGGGACGCTGCGGCGACTTGGCCAACGCCCAGGCCAGGGCGTGCTCGCGTCCCCCGGAACCAACGATCAAGACGTTCATGACACCTCCTTGAAGCGGCCCGCTGCAGTGCAATCTGGCGCGCCCGGCGGCGGGTTGCAACCATCTCTTCGCGCGGGGGTGCCCGATCAGGGCTCCCACTCCAGGAACCCGCTCACCACCTTGCGCACCGAGCCGCTGTTGAAGCGCACCGTGACCCGCGCCCGCTCTCCCTGCCCTTGCGCGGCGACCACGATGCCCGCTCCGAACGTGGCGTGGAAGACCCGGCGTCCGACCATGGGATGATCGAGCGACGCCGACTCGTCTTCCCCGCGTCCCGTCGTTGCGCCGCCGGTCCGGTCGGACGAGCCGCCGGCGCCCGAAGCCCGGGCGGCATGGGGTCGCGCGCGCCACGCGGAAGACGCCGCCCGCGGGGTGCGCCAAACCGGTGCCCGGAGCGGGCTCTCGACGTACAGCGACGCATCGATCTCATCCAGGAACCGGGAGAGGCCCCCGGCGGCGGCGTTGATGCGCCGGCGCATCAGGCACCCCGACAGGGTCAGGTGGTCCATCGCGCGCGTGCAGGCCACGTAGAACAGCCGCCGCTCCTCCTCCATCTCCGCCTCCTCGTCGAAGGCCGAGATGTGCGGGAAGAGGCCGTCCTCCAGCCCGGTCAGGAACACCCGCGGAAACTCGAGGCCCTTGGCGTTGTGGGCGGTCATCAGGGTGACGTGATCGGTGTCCTCCTGCAGCCGATCCAGGTCGGTCATCAGGCTGATCTGGTCGAGATACTCCCGCACGCCCTGCCCCCGCGCGCTGCTGAACGCGCGCGCGCCCGAGATCAGCTCGTCGACGTTGGCGGCCCGCTCTTCCCAGTCCCCGCCCTGACGCTCCAGATACCCCTTGTAGTCGATCCGCTCGACGATCTCGCTCAGGATCAGCTCCGGAGGCTCCGCCAAGCGCCGGCGCCAGGCGAGCATGGCGCGGGCGAGCGCGGTCAGTCGCTCGGCCGCCTTGCCGCGCACACCGTCCACCGACTCGCCGGCCGCCACCTCCAGCGCGTCGCGCCCCGCCGCGCGCGCCGCGGCGATCAGCGCCCCCAGCGAGCGCTCGCCCAGCCCGCGCCGGGGGGTGCTGAGCGCCCGTCGCAGGTTGATCTCGTCCTGGGGGTTGACCAGCACCCGCAGGTAGCTGAGCACGTCCTTCACCTCGCGGCGCTGGTAGAAGTAGACGCCGCCCACCAGCACATAGGGAATGTTGCTGCGCAGCAGCGCGTCCTCCAGCGGCCGCGACTGCGCGTGGGTGCGATAGAAGACCGCGATGTCGCCGTGGCGTCCGCCGCCTTCGCCTGTCGCCGCGTCGATGCGCCGGGCGATCTCCTCGGCCTCCTCGTCTTCGTCGCCCGCGAGGAACAGCTCCGGCAGCGCGCCGCCGCGCCGCTCGGTCCACAGGCGCTTCTCCCAGCGTGAGCGGTTGTGGCTCACCGATGCCTCGGCCAGCGCGAGGATGGGCGCCGTGGAACGGTAGTTCTGCTCCAGCCGCAGCACGGCGGCTTCGGGGAAGTGATCGCGGAAGTCGATGATGTTGCCCACGTCGGCCCCGCGCCAGCCGTAGATCGACTGATCGTCATCGCCGACGACGAAGATGTTGCGGTGCTCTCGGGCCAGGCGCTCCACCAGCCGATACTGGACGTGGTTGGTGTCCTGGTACTCGTCCACCAGCACGTGCTGGAACTGCCGGGCGTAGAAGTCGCCGATCTCGCTGCGCTCCTCCAGCAGGCGTAGGGCGACCAGCAGCAAATCGTCGAAGTCGGCCGCGTTCTGCGCGCGCAGCGCCTCCTGGTAGGCGGCGTAGATCCGTGCCGCCAGCACCTGGGCCGGCGTTCGCGCGCGCTGCTCGAGCTGCCCGGGCGTCTCGCCGCGGCTCTTGGCGCGGCTGATCACCCCCAGCGCGTCGCGCGCGCTGCGCGGCTTCTCCTCGAACCCCTCCTGCTTGAGCAACCGCTTGACGAGCGTGCGCTGGTCGTCGGCGTCGAACACGCTCAGCCCCGGTCGATAGCCGGCCTCCTCGGCGTGGCGCCGCAGCCAGCGCAGGCAGATCGAGTGGAAGGTGCCGATCCAGAGACCCCGCACCGACTGGCGCAGCAACACCTCGATGCGACCGGCCATCTCGCCGGCCGCCTTGTTGGTGAAGGTCAGGGCGAGAATGCGCGCGGGGGAGATGCCGCAGTGCCGCACCAGGTAGGCGATCCTACACGTCAGCACCCGGGTCTTGCCGCTGCCGGCTCCCGCTAAAATCAGCACCGGACCGTCGGGGTGCTCGACCGCCTCGCGTTGCACGGGATTGAGCCCCGCCAGAATGGTATCCTCGGCCGGCGGTGAATCGTTGATCATGTCGTCCTTTCTGCAGGGCGCGCAACACGGATGCGAAACTGAAAGGTGCGTCGACGAGCATCTTAAGCGGACCAGCGAACCCAGGCAACCGGACGTGACGCGCGTACCGCCGGCCGGTCGTCCGCGCGCACCGCCGGCCGGTCGTCCGCGCGCCCGCATGCGGACCCTACTCGTAGTCGAAGCGCAGTTTCAGGTCCAGGTTGTACTCTTCGTTGAAGCCGCGCGGCTCCACCCGCTCGTGCGCGATGCCCGCGCGGAGGTAGAGGATGCGGCTGAGGCGGTAGCTGAGGTAGATCTCCCAGTCGGTTCCCTGATAGATCTCCTGGGCGTAGTTGCCGGTGATCTCGGGCGTGATCATCTGCTGCAGACGCACGCGGCGGGGCGGCCAGATCTCCCCCGTGCTGCCGCCGGTCTCGATGGCCACGGTCGTGGAGAGCGGAAACTGCTCGGAGAGGCTGCGCTCGATGCGCGCGACCATCTCGTTGAAGAGAATGCTCTGCGTCTCGGCGCGCAACCCGCCGGTTCCGGTCAACCGCCCGTAGCTCAACAGCTCGGCGATCTCCTCGGGCGTGTAGGGGGGCTCCGACGTCAGGTCCACCTGCAAGGCATCCGGCGGTCCGGAGACATGCACCTCGACCCGCACGGTCTGGGGCACCTCCTGCTCGCCGTCGCCCTCGAGGCCCGTCTCCGGCCCGGTGGCGGTCAACGCGACGTAGGTCTCCCCCACGACGTCCACCGTGGCGTCCACCCCGCTGCCGGTGTCGCGCAATTCCAGGACGCCCTCCAGAATGGTGAAGTTGTTGTTGAAGAGCCGATAGGTGCCTCCCAGGATCTGCAGCGTTCCGCTGGCGTTCCAATGTGGCCAGCGGTAGCTGACGCGCACGTCGCCCTCCCCGACGTCGACCTTGGCATTGGACTGGCTCACATGCACCACGCCGGGCACCGATACGTCGACCTCGATCCGCCAGAGGATCCGCTCGCCGCGGACCCGCCCGCCCTCACCGCCGGTGAAACCTGGACGCACCGTGCCGCCCAGCACCTCCACGGCACCCTCGATGCGCGGATCCACCACGCCGTCGGCATCGACCCGGGAGCGCACCCGCAGCGAGTCGGCCGACACCTCCAGCTCGTATGCGCCCGGCTCGAAGACGCGGATCTCACGGACGCCGACGGTCAGATCGAACTCGTTCGGCCCGCGCAGCAGCCCGTCGGCGTGTAGCGTGCCGCGCGGTCCGGAGCGGCCGGTGAGCGACTCGACGCTCAGACCCTCGGGGGTCAACCGCATCCGCGCCTCGACGTCGAAGACCCGCTCGCTGCGTCCGGGAACGCGGAACCCGCCCTCCACCAGATGCAGCTCGCCCGACAGGAGCGGATCGACGCCGGTGCCGCCCACCGTCAGCGAGCCGCTCAGACGGCCCTGCGCGTCGGGGATCCAGCGGGTGAGCCCCGAGAGCAGACCCACGTTGAGATCGGTCAAGCTGGCCCGCAGGTCCGCCGGCCAGTCCGTTGGCTCGGCCGAGAACGGCATCAGGTCCAGGTGGAAGGGGAAGTACCCCTTCGCCTCGCTCACGTGATCGCCCTCGGTCAGCTCCAGCCGCTGCAGAGAGAACAACGAGTTGGCGTAGGCCAGATCCACGCGCAGCGCGCCCACCGGCATCATCGCCAACGACAGGTCGTCCACCTCGCCGGTCAGGCGCAGCTCGGGTGCAACCATCGTGCCCCCCAGCTCCAGCTCGCCGGAGAATCCTCCGCCCAGTCCGCCCGCTCCCATCGCGGCCGACCCGAACTCCCAGGGCGCGGTCACACGGATCGGCACCTCGCGTCCGCCGACCACCCGCCGGATCTCGATCCCCTCGTGCCCTCCACCGGTGGCCGGCCCCGGCAACCCCACCAACGGCGCCCAGGAGCCCAGGTCGAGCCGCTCGATGCCTATCCGACCCTCCCACTGCGCACGGCGCCACGGGGACTCCGACGCCGACGTCGGCCGCCCCGGCACGTCGTCGTCCCCCGAGGACAGCCCCACCAGGTCCAGCAGCGGCGCATCCGAGCGCATCCGCAGACCCTCGGTCCGGGCGGTCAGGGCGCGACTGGCCGCCTCGCCCCGCTGCAGCTCGAGCGCGCCGGCGCTCCAGTCTCCGCGGAGCTCGAGGCTGCCCAGGTCCACCGACCCGACCACGAGACTGTCACCCGTCAGGGCGAAGGAGAGCGAGGGGTCGGGCAGGGACCCTGCGAGGTCGAGCCGCGCGTGGCAGGTTCCCTCCAGCACGTGCTCGGTTCCCAACACGACCCCGCGCAGGCGGGCGAGCCGATAGTCCTGCAGACGCGCTCCGGCGTGCAGATGCTCCCGATTCCGGTCGTAGCGCAACGCCACGGTCAACGTCGCCGACCCCGAGGAGAGGTGCAGCGAATCGGCCGCCAGGGTATCGCCCCGCCAGGCGACCCACACCGGCTCGCGCAGCTCCCATCGACCCAGCCTGCGCAGGCTGACGCTCCCCCCGTCGAGGTGGGCGCTCCCCTGGGGATCGACGCGCCCCTCGAGGTTCACGTCCCACGTTGGCCGCCGCAGGTCGGCCGCCAGCGAGATCCACTCCTGCCATCGCGAGAGGCGCAGGCTCGCATCGAGCGGCTCGCCCCGGCCGCGCCGAAGCGCGTGCAGGTCGACCGTTCCCGAGCCGCGCAGATCCTTGGGCCAGAGCAGCAGCGATCCGGCCGAAAGGTAGTCCACCGACCACTCGCCGTAGGCCATCTGCGCGCCCCGCAGGTTGCCCTCCAGCAGCGGGTCCCGGTTCACGCCCGAGATGTGCACGTCTCCCCAGAGACGACCGCTGGCGCCGCGCACCCACCTCGCGGGCAGCGCCGCGAGCGGGACCGAGTCGAGCGTCGCCTCGCCGTCGTACGCCCCGGCGCCCAGCGGCAGGTGGCCCCTGGCCACCAGTCGCCCCCCATCGAGCTCGACGGTGAGCTGCTCGGCGTCGAGCGCTTCGCCCGGGATCCACCGTCCGCGGAACCGCAGGTGATCGGTGGCGATGTCCCACGGCCGCGCTCCGCGCGCATCCAGACGGCCCGTGACTTTCGCGGGGAGCTTCTCGGGCAGGTCGATGTCCACGTCGCACGCGCCCGCAAACCCGCCGCCGATCGGCAGGTCGTGCAGCCACGGCAGCCACCGACTGTGCGGGTCGAAACGCTCCCAGCGGGCCGCGACACCGATGCGGCGCAAGGGCCGGTCATAGACGCCCTCGCCCTGCAGGTCCGCCGCCTGCGCGCGCAGCCGCACGTCGTCGAACGCGATCGCGTCCGGCGAGACGCGCACGACGCCGGAGCACTCCTCGCACGTTTCCCCCAGCAGCGTCCCGCGCAGCATCAGCTCGACGGTCGTCGGTCCTGCGCCCAAGCGCACCTCGGCCGCTCCGCGTGCCGTGTCGCCGGGCAGCGGCACCACCTCCGGCAACAGCCACTCGGTGAGCACCGCCGGATCCAACCGCTCGAAGATCAGGCCCACCATCAGCGGCGCGCCGTCGGCGGCCGGCTCGTAGCGCGCCTCGAGCAGGCCCGCGGCTCGGGGCCCGGCGAGCGACCAGCCGGTCAACTCGGCGCGTTGAGACCGCACGCGCAGGTCCCCGCCGGTCAGCGTCAGATCCAATCCCCACCAGGGCAGCGCCAGCGCAGCTCGACCCGCCTCCAGGTCGACACCGTCGGGCGCGATACGCAGGGAAGCCTCCGCGATGGCCGCGCTCAGCGGCTCGCCCTCCTCGGTCGCCAGCGTGACCGGCCCGAGCTGCAGTAGGTCGATACGGACGCGGGGCAATTGCGCGGGCAGCAGCGACCGCGTCCGGCCCTCCTCGCCCGCGGAATCGGCCCCGGAGGTCGATCCCAGCAGCGACAGCGCCCGCGGCTGGACCGTGATCGGCCCGGTGATCAGGCTGTGCACGCGAATGGTCCCGGTGATCTGCCGCAGCGGCGACCAGGAAGCCGCCACGCGCTGGGCCGTGACCACGGTCTGCCACGTTTCCTGCGCATCGAGCGCCTCCAGCTCGACGGCGCGCACATCGAACCCCCCGAGATCCAGGCGCTCGACTGCGCCGATCCGCAGGCGCAGCCGCTCCCCGAGCAGCTCGCGCATCGTGGCGCTGTCCAGCAGGCGCTCGCGCAGCGGCTCGATGCGCATCGCCCAGTAGGGGCCGAACGCGATCAGCAAGCCGAGGGCGACCAGCGGCAGGGCCGGCAGCAACCAGCGCAGCCAGCGGCGGCGGCGTGTGCCGCGCGTCGCGCCTTTCGGGTTGGCTCGACCGTCGTGCATCGACGTCCCTCAGAAGGCCTGACCCAGGCTCAAGTGCCAGGCCGAGTCGCTGCCCGAGACGCGGCGGTGGCCGCGTCCGATCTTGAAGCCGTAGTCCAGTCGGAGCGGCCCCACCGGCGTGCCCAGTCGCAACCCGGTGCCCACGCCGTAGGCCACATCCAGCTCCGAGTAGTCCGAGTGGGTCCACGGGCGGGTGAATCGGGACCAGGTGATCTGCTCGTAGTCGGCCCAGACGTTGCCCGCGTCCATGAAGAAGGCGGCGCCCAGGCGCCAGAAGAGTCGAAAGCGCAGCTCCGCGTTGAGCACCAGCAGCGCCAGTCCTCCCCGGGACTGCGTCTGCCCCTCCTCGCGGGCCCCCAGGCTCTCTTCTTCATACCCGCGGACGGTGGTTCCGCCTCCCGCGAAATAGCGCTCGTCGATCGGCACGTTCAGATAGGCGGTTGCGTCGCGTCGCACGTGCAGGGGATGGATGTAGCCGCCTCGCACGCGGTGGGCCCACGTGAACCCGCTGCCCAGGGGGATGTAGCCGGCCAGACTGACCGACCAGCGGGTGAAATCCGACTCCCCGCCCAGGAACCCGCCGGCGTACTCCGAGCGCGCCTGAATGAAGCGGCCGCTGCGGGGATTGAGGATGAAGTCGCGCCGGTCCTCGGCATACGAGAGCGACAGGAAGCGGGTCACGAAGGTGCTGTCCACCGTCGTCCACTTGTTCTCGATAGATCCGATCAGGCGCCGGTAGCGCGACAGGTCCCACCGGGCCCGCAGCAAGATACCGACGATGTCCTCCTCCAGCGTCGCCTCTTCTTCGAACCAGCGCTTGTAGCGCAGATAGGTGCGCACCTGCCAGCGCGTGGGCGTCTCGAACATCCAGGGCGCGGCATAGCTGAGCTCCACTTCCCATTCTTTGGGACGGCGGAAGCGCTCCCTGGGCTCTTCGAGCAGCGAATAGGCGATCTCGCCCGTGGCCTGCACGCGGCGCGCCCGTCCACCCAGGTTCCGGTACCCCCACTCCCCCAACATGCGCACCCGGTCCCGGGAAGAGTAGCCGAAGCCCAGACCGTACCAGCCGGGCGCCTTCTCCAGCACCTCGACATTCAGGTCGACGGTCACCTCCTCCGCCCGCAAGTGCTCGGGGTCGATCCGATCGTACTGAGGCAGCACGCGCACGCTGCGGAAGACGCCCAGGTCGAAGAGCCGCTCCTGGGTCCGCTCGGCCCGAGAAAGCCGCAGCGGCCGCCCCGAGCGCAGCGCGACCTCCCGCAGCACCACGTCCTCATCGGTGCGGGCCGCCCCCACGGCGTCGATCTCGCCCACCCGGACCAGCGGTCCCTGACGCACCCAGAAGAGCACCGCCGCCGAGTCGCCCTCCAAGCGCAGCTCCCGATCGATCTCCGCCAGCGCGTAGCCCAGCTCGCTGCAGGACTCCAGGATGTCCAGCTCCGAGGCGGCCAGGTCCCGCTCGCGCAAGGGCGCCCCCACGCGCAGGCTGAGCCGATCGCCGTGGTGCGCCCGCACCTGCGGGCTCAGTCCGTGGGCCGAGACCGAGCGCACGTGGAACCGAGGCCCTTCCTCCACCTCGATGGTGATATCGACCCAACTGCGCGACGCGTAAGCAACCGAGGCGCTCACGATCTTCGCCGTCAGGAAGCCTTCGCTGCGATAGTGGTTGAAGACACGCTCGAGGTCCGGCTCGAGCTGGTCGGTGCCGTAGAAGTAGTTGCGCCGAAACGGTCGCCACCAGCTCCGCTGCTTCAAGCGCATCGCCTGGCGCAACTCGCCGGCATCCATCTGCTCGGCGCCGACGAACGCGATCGAGCGCACCCGGGGTGGGTCGCTGATGCCGCCCTGGTCGTCGTAGGCGCCCGCGTCCTGGGCTCGGACCGCGCCCGCTGCGGCGAGCATGGCGCTCAGGACCAGGCCCCACGCCGACCGGTGCCGGCTCATCCGCGCTCTCCGCCACCCGGGCAAAGCTGGCCGGCGTGCACCAGGCGGGCGGCCTCGCCCCGGGCCCAGCGATCGGCCGCCAGGATCCCGTCCAGGCTCGCGTCGCCGGCGCCGCGCCAGCCGCCCAGGACTGCCTTCAACCCTGCGGCGATCGCGGCAAAGCCGATGCGGCCGGCCAGGAACTCGGCCACCAGCACCTCGTCGGCCGCGTTGATCACCGCCGGCGCCGCGCCTCCCATCCGCGCCGCCCGCCGCACCAGTCCAAGGCAGGGGAACCGGTCCGCATCGGGCGCCTCGAAGGTCAGCTCTCCCAGTGCGGCCAGATCGCATCGCCCGATCGTTGCCTCCCAACGCTCGGGATAGGACAGGGCGAGCTGGATCGGCAGGCGCATGTCGGGGAGCGAGAGTTGGGCGATCAGGGACCCGTCGATGGTCTCGACCAGGCCGTGCACGATCGACTGGGGATGAATCCAGACGTCGATCTGATCCCACGACAGGTCGAAGAGCCAACGCGCCTCGATCACCTCCAGTCCTTTGTTGAAGAGCGTCGCCGAGTCGACCGTGATCCGCGGCCCCATGCGCCACGTGGGATGCCGCAGCGCCTCGGCCGCGGTCACGGTCGCGAGACGCTCGGGTGGCAGCGTGCGAAAGGGCCCCCCCGACGCGGTCAGCACGATGCGCCTCACGTGGCCGTGCGGCAGTCCGGCCAGACACTGCAGAATCGCGCCGTGCTCGCTGTCGATCGGCAGCAGCTCGCCGCCGGAGGCCTCGGCCGCCTCGCGCAGCAGGTGGCCCGCCATGACCAGCGATTCCTTGTTGGCCAGCGCCAGGCGGCGGCCCGCGCGCAGCACCGCCAGACTGGCCCGCAAGCCCGCCGCGCCCACGACGCCGTTGACCACCACATCCGCGCCGGGCCATCGCGCCAGCGCCTCGGTCGCCTCATCTCCCACCAGCAGGCGGCCCGACCAGTCGGGGTCCACCGCCCGGCGGAAGTCGGCGACCCCGGCCTCGTCGGCCAACGCGGCGGCGGCCGGCCGGTGCCGATTCACCTGGCCGGCCAGCAGCCCGCCGTTGCGGCCCGCGGCCAGACCCAGGACGCGGACGCGGTCCGCGAAGCGCTCGGCGATCTCCAGGGTTTGGCGCCCGATCGTGCCCGTGGCGCCCAGCAGCGCCAGTCCGATCGGCCCGCCCCCGCGTCGTTTCATGCTCCGTCTCCCACGGCGGGTGCGCGCCTTCGGGTCGGCCGCTCGCCGACCCGCGGTCGGTCCACGGTAAGGTAGCGCGTTGAGGGCCGCCTGCAAATGAATGGTTGGTCTCCGCACCGCGCCCCGGCGGCGCTCGGCCGGCGACAGCGGTGGATCTCAGACGCAGTAGGTCAAATAGGCGTAGAGCGCAGGCGCCACGAAGTGGAGGTTGTCGAATCGGTCGAGAACGCCGCCGTGCCCGGGCAGAAGGCGCGAGGAGTCCTTGCGGCCGGCCTCCCGCTTCCAGTGGGACTCGACCAGATCGCCCGCCTGGCCCACCGTCCCCACCAGCACCCCGAAGCCGATCGCCTCGAGGGTTCCCAACAGCCCCGGCATCAGCGCCCGGCCCAGCAGCGCGGCGCCGACCGCTCCCACAAGGCCCCCCAGCGCCCCCTCGACCGTCTTGCGGGGACTGATCCGGGTCCAGAGCGGGTGACGGCCCAGCAGGCGTCCCACGGCGTAGGCGACCGTATCGCAGGCGAACACCACACCATAGGCCAGGAGCACCGCCTCGCGCCCCTCCGGCAACGCCCGCATCCGCAGCAGGAACGCGGGCATCAGGCCAACGTAGAGCAGCCCCAGCACCAGGTGGCCCGCCCGCTCGTGGGCCCGCCCGTCATCGCGTCGCAGCAGCACCAGCGCCGCGATCGCCGCCCAGAGCGCCAGGAAGAGCGCCAGCCGGTCGGGTCGCGGATCGCGCCCCCCCTGCAGCGCGCCCCACACGCCCACCAGCAGCAGCACCAGCTCGGCCAGCCCGTCGCGCGGCCGCCCCAGCCGCCACCACTCCCAGGCGCCGAGCCCCACGACCAGGAAGACGAAGGTCGCGAAGAGCCAGTCGCCCCGTGAGATGATCACGAAAAGGACCGGGAGGAAAACCGCCCCGGTCCCGACTCTCAACAGCAGATTGCGCACGACGGTCTAGACCTCGAGGATGTCCTTCTCCTTGGCCTTGCCCACCTCATCGATCTTCTCGATGCAGTCGTCGGTCACCTTCTGAACGTCCTTCTGGGCTCGGTGCATCTCGTCCTCGGAGATTTCCTTCTTCTTCTCCGACTTTTGCAGCGCCTCGTTCGCGTCGCGGCGGATGTTGCGGATCGAGACCTTGGCCTCCTCGGCCATCTTGCGCACCTGCTTGGCCAGCTCCTGACGGCGCGCCTCGGTGAGGGCGGGAATCGGCACGCGGATGATCTGGCCGTCCTCCGATGGATTCAGCCCCAGATCGGCCGCCTGGATCCCCTTGACGATCGCTTGCACGGCGCCCTTGTCCCACGCCTGCACCACCAGCAGGCGCGGCTCGGGCGCAGAGATGGAAGCCACCTGGGTGATGGGCACCGGGGAGCCGTAGTAGTCCACCTGCACCGTGTCCAGGATCGCCGGCGACGCCTTCCCCGTGCGCACGCCCATCAGGTCGGCGCGGAACTTCTCGATGCTCTTGTTCATGCGAGACTCGGCCTCGCTCAGGATCTGCTTGACCATCCCATGACCTCCTGGAGCCGGCTGCCAGGGCGCTCAACGCGACGGCGCGACGCCGGCGGGCAGGATCGTCGTGCCCAGCGCCTCGCCCTCGAGGTAGCGCCTCACCGATTCGGGCTGCCGCGCATTCAATACCACAACGGGCAATCGGTTTTCCATACAAAGGGTGATGGCCGTCAGGTCCATGACGCCCAGCTTGCGATCGAGGACCTGCTCGTAGGTCAGGGTCTCGTAGCGCACCGCCTGGGCGTGCTGCTGCGGATCGTCGCTGTAGACCCCGTCCACCTTGGTCGCCTTGATCAACAGGGCGCACCCCGCCTCGAGCGCCCGCAGCGCAGCGGTGGTGTCGGTCGTGAAGAAGGGATTGCCGGTGCCGCCCCCGAACAGCACCACCTCGCCGGCGTCGAGCAGCGCGCGGGCCCGGCGCGCGTCGTGGAGCTCGGCCACCCGCGGCACGTCGAAGGCGTTGAGCACGTGGGAGGCGATGCCGCGGCGATCGAGCTCGGCCTGCACCGCCAGCGCGTTGACCAGCGTGGCCACCATGCCGATGCCGTCGGCGGTGGTGCGCTCGAAGCGCCCGGCCAGTCCCCGCGCCCCGCGCAGGATGTTCCCGCCGCCCAGAACCACGGCGAGCTGCGCGCCGGCGCCGCGGGCGGCCGCGATCTGGTCGGCCACCACCGCCAGCCCGTCGGGCGACAACGGCTCGCCGCCCGAACCGGCCAGCAGCTCGCCGCTGAACTTCAGCAGCACGCGTTGTCGTGGTTCGGGAGGCATGCGACCTCCAGGGCCCGCGTCACCCGCGGCGTCGGACGCGGGTCGGGCCGCCTCGAGCGACCCGGACGGGCGCGTCGCTAGCTCTGCTGGCCGATCTGGAAGACGGCGAAACGGCGGACGATGATGTTCTCGCCCATCTTGCCCGAGAGCTGCTTGCGCAGATCCTCGATCGTGACCTTGGGATCGCGCACCCATGGCTGCTCGAGCAGGCAGGACTCCTGGTAGAACTTCCCCATGCGACCTTCGACGATCTTGTCCCACACGTTCTCGGGCTTGCCCGAGGCTTTCACCTGATCGCGCAGGATCTCACGCTCCTTCTCGATCGCGGCCGGGTCGAGGTCCTCGCGACCGACCGCCAGGGGCCGCGCCGCGGCGACGTGCATCGCGACCTCGTGACAGAAGTGCACGAACTCGTCGGTCTTGGCCACGAAATCGGTCTCGGCGTTGACTTCCAGCAACACACCGATCTGGTTGCCGGGGTGGATGTAGGCTTCGACCCGTCCCTGCGCCGCCTCCCGGTGGGCCCGCTTCGAAGCGGCCGCCATGCCGGCCTTGCGCAGGTACTCGATCGCCTTCTCCATGTCCCCACCGGTCTCGCTGAGCGCCTTCTTGCAGTCCATCATCCCGGCGCCCGTGCGCTCACGAAGCTCTTTGACCGTCTTGGCGTCGATCGACATGTTCCTCTCCTTGAGTCCGACAAGGTCGTTTTCCGGCCGAAAGCGCGGGGCGGACGGCCGGCCGCCGTTGCCGCCACACGCCTGATCAAACGCTGCGTTGCACCTACCGCACGGGGGGCTCGGAGGACCAGGCCCCGCGCCCGCGGCTGGCGATCTCGCTGGCGGTCACCGTCGCGGTGCGAGCCGGTTCCGGGGTCGCCGGAGCGCTGGCGCGCGCCTCGAGCACCGCGTCGCTGACGAAGCGGGCGTAGAGCCGGATGGCGCGCATGGCATCGTCGTTGCCGGGCACCGGGTAGGTCACCTCTTCCGGATCGGCGTTGGTGTCGACGATGCCGATCGAGGGAATGGTCAGCCGCGCCGCTTCGCGCACCGCGATGTGCTCGCGTTTCGTGTCGAGAATGAAGACCAGACCCGGCAGGCGGTTCATCTCCTTGATGCCCGAGAAGGTGTTGTCGAGCTTCGCCTTCTGCTTCATCTTGCGCGACGCTTCCTTCTTCGAGAGCTTCGCCAGCGTTCCGTCCTCCTCCATGCGCTCGAGGCTGCGCAGATAGCGGATGCTTTGGCGGATGGTCTGGAAGTTGGTCAGCAGGCCGCCCAACCAGCGCTCGGTCACGTAGTACATGGCGCAGCGCTTCGCCTCTTCCACGATTACGCTCTTGGCCTGCTTCTTCGTGGCCACGAACAACACCGAGCCGCCCTCGCGGACCACCCGGTGGATCGCTTCGCGCGCGGTCTCGAGCGACTCCATCGTGCGCTCGAGATCGATGATGTAGATGCCGCCGCGCTCCATGAAGATGAACGGCTTCATCTTCGGATTCCAGCGCCGCGTCTGGTGCCCGAAATGGACCCCCGCATCGAGCAGGTCCTGGACGGTGATCTGCTGCATCGTCTCCTCCTGGCTGGAAGTTTGGCCTCCACCCCCTACTCCCCGGCGCGCCGGGGAGAACTCCCAATGGGGGTGTGCGTCCTACGAATGTCCGTCAACCCAGCGCCCGCCCCGCTTCTCGCGGGGAGGGCGTCCCTCACGGCACCACGCTCGCTCTAGCGCTTCGAGAACTGGAAGCGCTTGCGCGCGCCGGGCTGCCCGTACTTCTTGCGCTCGGACATGCGGGCGTCGCGCGTCAGCAGTCCGTGCTTGCTCAGCTCCGGCTTCGTCTCGGGATCGATCTCTTTCAGCGCGCGGGCGATGCCCAGACTCACCGCTCCGGCCTGCCCCGTCAGCCCGCCGCCGCGCACCAGCGCGAACACATCGAACTTGCCCAACCGCTCGGTCACGCTGAGCGGACGCAGCGCCAGCCGCCGCGCCGTCTCGCGCGGGAAGTAGTCTTCGAACTCCCGTCCGTTGACTTTGATCTGCCCCGCGCCGGGCACCAGCCGCACCCGCGCCACGGACGTCTTGCGCCTGCCGGTCGAGGGTTTCGTCTCGGTCGTCGCCATGCGTTATGCCTCCTCGCCCCCGCCGGTCCGCTCCTGGGCGGGGAATCCCTTGCCATGCAGGCCGGTCTTGTAGGGAATCGGACGCTGAGCGACGTGCGGATGCTCGTCGCCCGCGTAGACCTTCAGCTTGCGGATCATCTGGCGCCCCAACCGTGATCGGGGCAGCATGCCGCGCACCGAGTCCCGGATCACCTCGGCCGGATCGCGCTGCAGGCGATCGCGCAGCGTGGTGTAGCGCGTCCCGCCGATGTAGCCGCTGTGGCGGAAGTAGGTCTTCTTGATCGGCTTGTTACCGGTGGTGCGCACCTTGGCCGCGTTGAGCACGATCACATGGTCGCCCACGTCGAGGTTGGGCGCGTAGTGCGGTTTCCACTTGCCGCGCAACAGGGCCGCAACCTCGCTGGCCAGGCGACCCAGGATCTGGCCGTTGGCGTCGATCACATACCAACGTCGCTGGATGTCGCCCGCTTTCGTCGCATACGTCTCCATCGAAGAACTCCTAGCGTGGGATCGTCCTTCTCGACAATTCGCAAAGCACGGATTCTACCCCTGACCCCGGAGGTTGTCAAGTTCCCCCAGGCGGGGATGTTGGACATACGGAAACACTCCCCCGGCGGCTTCGCCACCCAGGAGCGGATCGGCCGTCGGCCGGCCGATCCTGAGCGTCTACTGGGAGGGCTGGGGCGGATTGGGCGGAGGATCGGGATTGCCCGAGATGTTCCACTCCATCTCGAGCGCATCCAGTGCGCCATCGCCCGGCTGCGCGTCGGTCGACCAGGTCTCCGACGAGCCGCCCTCGAGGCATCCGGTCCCACCCGAGAGCCAGCCGATCGCCAGCCAGCCGAGCAACCAGGGGCCCGGATCGCCGCCGGCAACGATCGCACCGCACGCCTCTTCACAGATCCGCGGGAGTTGCGCCTGGGACTCGACGCAGGCGCCCGCGGGCGACGCGAGACAAAAGCTCGACATCAAGCATAGGAGCGCGGTCCACCAAACGGCGAGATTGAAGGTCCGGGGGGTCGTGGGCGGCTTCATGGTGCCTACCTCCATCGCTGTCGGGCTTTCAGGTTCGCGGCCACCTTGAGTTTAGCACCCGCCGCCCGCGCCGACCAGACCCACCGGCCCGATTTCGCGAGCGCCGTCACCGGGGGTCCATCACCAGAGCCGCCCGCACGCGCAGCGCCCCCGCCAACGCGTGTTGGCTCTCGATGCGGCGGGCCAGGGCAACCGCCTGATCGACCGACTCCAACGCCTCGTCCGGCTTGCGGTAGGCAGCTTGAGTCCGGGCCAGCGCGACCCAGGCCAGGGCCCGGTGGTAGCCCCACCCCTCGGTGCCCAGGAAAGCGAGCGCCTCGCGCAGGAGGGGCTCGGCCGCCTCGGCGCCCGCGCGGGCGCCGAGGCCGGGCATCGGGGTCCGCCCCTCCTCGCGAGCGTGCTCGTGAAGGGCCAGGTGCGCCAGGGCCAGCTGGTGGAGGTAGCGCGCGGCCGCGCTGCGCTCGCTCAGCGTGCGCGCCGCTTCAAGCTCGCCCGCGAGCCGCGCAACCGCCTGAGCGGGCCGGCCCTCGGCCTGGGCCCGCAGCGCGTCAGCGCGGGCGGCGCAGGTGCGGTCGAGGGCCTGGTCGCCCGGCGGATCGAGCCGCAGGCTCTCGCCGTGCTCGCGCACCACGTCCCAGGCCTCCAGGTCGAGGAGCGTGTCGATCAGGGATCGCAGGGTTCCGGTGCGCAGGGTGACGTAGCGGGCCTCGCGCACCGCTTGCCAGGCCCACGAGGCTTCGCTCAGGGCGCGCCGCGATCCCCAGCGGTGCAGGTGCGTATACCCGATCAGGAGCCGCGCGGCCACGTGGTGACCCCGCACGCTGCGGATCACCGCCAGGTTCAGCAGACGGTGCGCCTCGCGCCGGGCCCGTTCCACCTGGTCCAGGTCGGCCCAGGCCCACGCGCGTAGGAGCCGCAGGATCGCCAGCGAGCTGGCGCGCACGCGGCCCTCGAGGCGGGCGATCTCGCGGTCGGTGATGCGTGCGGCGGCGGTGAACTGCCCGCTGCGCGCGTACATCATCGCCAGATTCTGCGTGATCTGCGCGCGGATCTCGCGGTCGGGCGCGCGCTCGAGAGCGTGGGCCAGCGTGTCGATCGCTCGCTGCGGCTCGCGCGCGAATCGCAGGATCGCCAGCATCTGCAGGTTGTAGCTCTCGTAGATGCGCCCGCTGCCGGCCAGGTCGCGGGCCGCCTCCTGGGCGCGGCGCTCGGCCTCCCCGGCATCACCGCGTCTCCAGGCCAGGTGCGCCCGGAACGACGCCAGCACACCGGCCGGCACGGGGTGGCCGGCTTGCTCGCGCGCCTGCAGCAGGTCCGCCAGCCGATCGAACTCGGCGCTCGCGTCGGGCCCGCGCGCGTAGTCGGCCAGCAGCAGGAGCGCCTCGACGGAGTGCGCCGAGGCGACGTCCTCCCCGACCAGGCGGAGCAGCGTGGTGCCCGTCTCCAGATCGACCGGCCGCAGTGCGGCGCCCATCATCAGCAGCAGGCGGTCGGCGCCCCAGCCCGTGCCCAGCGTGCGCGCCAGGCGCACGGCCTGCTCGCGGGCGCTCTCCACCGATCCGGTCGGGATCGGTCCGCCCGGATAGCCGGCCACCCGGCGCAGCGCCTGCCACGCCTGCTGCCCGTAGAGGCATTCCAGCGCGCGGGCCAACCGGCCGGCCTCTCCGGCACGGTCGCCCAGCTCCCGCGCCCGGTGCACCGCCTCGAGCAACGGCTCGGTGTCGCGTGGATCGGGGTCGTAGGCGTCATTCAGCCAGGCGGCGATCGCAGTCTCGGGCTCGCACGCCGCGGACCGCGCATCCAGCCACAGCCGACGCGTGGCGAATCGCAGCAGGTCGGGCGCGGCCGGAAGGAGCCAGCCGGCGTCCAGGAGCGTCCGCGGATCGAAGCGTGGAGCGAAGGCCGCCAGCAAGCCCTCGTAGATGCGGCGCGGCGCCTCGCGGCCAGCGCGCGCGCAGAGAACGAGGGCCGGCGCCCGCTCCCCGTCGACGTGCGCCAGTCCCGGCGGAGGTGGACACCGAGGGTCCGATGCCCTCGACGGGACTCCGGTGTCCTCGCCGGCCAGTGTGTAGCCGTCGGCCGCATCGGTCCCGGCCAGCGTCCAGCCGTCGGCCGCATCGGTCCCGGCCGGCGCCAGCGCTTCGGCGAACGCCGCCGCGCAGCAGGCCAGGTCGCCGTCGCTGCACACCGATGCGCGCGCGGCCCAGCGCTCGATGCGGTCGCCTCCCCGGTCGAGGCTGTCGGCGGCGATCTCGGCGAGCACGCTCGCCTCCAGGGACTCCAGCGCCAGCCGGTCGCATCGGTCCCTCGACAGCAGCGCCCGCAAGGCCGGGTCCAGCGCCCTGCCCGACCAGGCGAGTCGCGGCGACGGGTCGTCCAGGCCCACGACGAGCTGCTCGCGGCGCTGCAGGGTCCGGTCGATCCAGTGCGCCACGTGCGGCTGGCGCACCTGCGCGCCCAGCGCCGGCAGATCGAGCACGCGCAGCGCGGGGCCGCCGCGGCCGGCCGCGGCGGCGACCGCTTCGAGCAGGAAGCGGGTCAGGCCGTGGTGCGGCCGCGCCTGTACGAGCACGATCCTGTTTCCCGGTGCGCTCAGCAGCTCTACGAGCCGGGCCATCGCGTCCTCGCGGCCGCGCATGGGACCCGACCCGAAGGGCGGCGCGTGGGGCGCGGCTATGTCCAGGCCCAGGCCTTCGCACAGCGCCCGCTTCATCGCGGCCGCCCCTGAGAAGCGGCGCGCCGGAACCGGCTCCTGCCCCCTGCTCAGCACGGCCGACCAACCCGGCTCGTCGCGCAATCGCGGAAAGAGCGCTTCGAAGGTCGCGGCCAGCCCATAGAGGTCCGCGCGCCCGTCGACGGTCCAGTTGCGCGCCAGCTCGGGGGCCACGAAACCGGGCGTCCCACCGCGCCGCTGCGGCTCGGTCTCGGCATCGTGTCCCAGGCGGCTCAAGGCGAAGCCGAAGTCGAGCAGCCTGACGGGGAGATCCTGGACGGATCCATCCCGCGCGCCATCGCTCTCGCCCCCGACGAAGAGGTTGTCGGGCTTCAGGTCGCCGTGCACGAATCCGGCCCGGTGCAGGTCGCTCAGCAGATCGCACGCCCGCAGGAAGACCGCGACCCGATCGCCGGGGCTCAGCGCTGCGGCCGCCTCCCGGAGGCTCGCGCCCGGCAGCGGCTCGAGGATCAGGTCCACCCGGTCGGCTCCGTCCCACGCCGCGTCGAGGACGTGCGGACCGACGCCGGGAGGAATGGCCAGCAGCACGCGCAGCTCCTGCAGCCCGGGTGCGCGGGCCGCCGACTTGCGCACCGCCTGCGCTTGTGCCCACCGGTCGCGCGCGAGCACGACCGGTCCGTCGGGGCGGCCGCCCAGGCGCCGCAGCGCTTCGTATCGATCCTCGGACGGGGCCGTCATGGGTCGCTCATCGCGTGCGCAGCGCGTCGAACGGCGGCTGCAGGACGCCGTGCTCGGTGATCCAGCCGCGGATCAGATCGGCCGGGGTCACGTCGAAGGCCGGATTCCACGCCGCCACCTCCCGCGGGGCCGTGAGGCGATCGCCGCAACGGCGCACCTCGTCGCCGTCGCGCAGCTCCACCGGCAAATCCGCTCCGTCCGCCGCGGTCAGATCGAAGCTGCTCCCGGGCGCCACCACGTAAACGGGCACGCCGTAGCGCTGGGCGCAGATGGCGCCGGCCAGGGTGCCGATCTTGTTGGCGGTATCCCCGTTGGCCGCTACCCGGTCGGCGCCCACCAGCACCAGATCGATCCCCAGCGTGGCCATCAGGTGAGCCCGAGCGCCGTCGACCAGGACGGTGACCGCGATTCCCTCGCGCGCGAGCTCCCACGCCGTCAGCCGCGCGCCCTGCAGCAGGGGCCGCGTTTCGGCGGCGTAGACGTGGGGACGCTTGCCCTGCCGCGCCGCTTCAAAGGCGACCGCCAGGGCGGTGCCCAGGCCCCCGGTGGCCAACCCGCCGGTGTTGCAGTGGGTCAGGATGCGCCCGCCGGGCTGCACCAGCTCGGCGCCGTGACCGCCCATGGCGCGCGAGGCGGCCAGGTCCTCCTCGTGCAGCGCCCGCGCCTCGGCCAACGCCGCGCGCGCGGCCTCGGCGCTCGAACCGCCCGCGGTCCGCGCCTCCGCGCAGCGTCGCCACACCCGATCGACCGCCCAGGCCAGATTGACCGCCGTCGGGCGCACCGACCGCAGCCGGCGCACGTCGCGCTCCAGCGTGTCGCCGCCGCCGCGCGCCAGCAGCGCCACCCCGTAGGCCGCGCAGATCCCGATGGCCGGCGCCCCACGCACACGCAGGCTGTGGATGGCCTCGCACAGATCCTCCAGGCTGGTCAGATCGAGGTAGACCTCCCGCTCGGGGAGAAGGGTCTGATCCAGGATCCGCACGGCGTCGTCACGCCAGGTGACGGTGGGTATCATCACCGTTCCTCCGGGGCCGGTCAGTCGGACAGACCCTCCAGCGCGCGGATCAGCGCGCGCAGCCGGGCCAGCGGCAGGCCCATCACGTTGAAGTAGCAACCGTCGATCGCCGCCACCAGCATCCCGCCCACACCCTGGATGCCGTAGGCCCCGGCCTTGTCCAGCGGCTCGCCGGTGGCCACATAGGCGGCGATCGTCTCCTCGTCGAGCGCGCTCATGCGCACGCGGCTGCGCTCCACCCCGCTCACGCGCGATTCCCCTTGCGCGCGCACCAGCGCCAGGCCGGTGAAGACCTCGTGCTCGCGGCCGGCGAGCCGCCGCAGAAACGCGCGCGCCTGTTCGCCGTCGGCCGGCTTCTCGAGCACCTCGCCGTCGAGATAGACCACCGTATCGGCCCCGATCACGATGCCCCGCTTCGCCTCGGCGGCCGCGGAGAGCGCCTTGCGCTCGGCCTGCCGGATCGCGTAGGCGTCGGGGGCCTCGTCCGGGCCGCGATCGCCGCCGTCCTCGGCCGGCTGCAGCACGTCGAAGCGCACGCCCAGCATCTCGAGCAGCCGCGCGCGCCGGGGCGAGCGCGACGCCAGGTGGAGCGGACCGTGGCGCAGCCCCAGCAGCCGCTCGGCGCCGCGCGCTTGCCGGTCACCGCCCTGCCGGCCCTTCCAGTCGCGGGTATCGATGAGCAGGGTGACCGGACCGTCGTTGACGCTCTCGACCTCCATCATCGCCTGGAAGACGCCGGTGGCCACGCGGAAGGGCGCGCGGCGGAGTTGCGCGACGAACGCCTCGTAGAGCTGCTCGGCTTCCCCGGGGTCCGCGGCCTGACTCCAGCTCGGGCGGCGCCCCTTGATGCAGTCGCCCAGCAGCGTGAACTGCGAGACCGCCAGCACCTCACCGCCCACGTCTTCCAGGGAGAGGTTCATCTTGTGCGCGTCGTCATTGAAGATCCGCAGGCTCAGGCACTTGCCCGCCAACCACTGCGCATCCACTTCCGTGTCGCCCCGCGCCACGCCGAGTAGGATCAGCAGCCCGCGGCCGATCCGCTGCGGGTCTCGTCCGGCCACGCGCACCTCGGCGCGCGACACGCGCTGCACCACCGCGATCATCGCTTCGCTCCCCGAGCACGGCGACGGCCGATCGTCCGCTGTGGTGGGCGGAGGATCGGCCGCCGGGCCGCACCCCATGTGACGCGCCGCGCCCCGCGGGCTACAGCCCGATCGACGCTCCCAAGTAGATCGCCTTGCTCTCGGGCAGCCGGTCCGCGTCGAATCCCTTCATGTAGCGGGCCTCGAGAAACGCCGAGAGCGGCGAGGCCGGCGGCGCGAGTCGCACCCCCGCCACCAGGTGCCAGCCCGCCTCGCTGCGATCGCCGGCCACATCCTCGACGGCCTCTTCGAACTCATTCCCGCCCGGCGGATCGCCGCCGACGTGCTCGTAGTTCTCCAGCGTCAGCTCGGCCCAGTGTACGTTGAGCCCGCCGCCGACGTAGCCGTGGATCGGTAGGAAGGCGAACCCGAGCACCTTGGCGCGCCCGGTGGCGTAGAGGGCCATGTCCTCCCACTCGCCGTCCCCGGCCGCTTCGAAGCCCTCGACGACGCCCTCGGTGAAGGAGAACTCCTCGCTGGTGTACTCGCCGGCCACCTCCACATCGAGCAGCGGCAGCAGCCCGATGTTCAGATGCAGCCCGATCAAATTGGTGCCGCCCAGATCGCCGCTGCCCTTGAAGACCTCATCGGAGACGTCGGCCCAGCCGAAGCGCACCCCCACGCTGCCGCCGGCCTGTGCCGGCGGCGCCGGCGCCAGCAGCAACGCCAGGGCGGTGACGATCCCCAAGCCGACCCGACCGCCGGCGCCGCCCGTCCACACTCCAGACCTCCTGTCCATGCCCGTCCTCCTGTGCATCTGCCTCCCGCCCGACCGCCGCGGCCCGGCGCACCTTCACGATACGCGAGCCGCGGCCGGCGCGTCACGCTTACCGTTGCCCTTCACGGTCCGGCTCGACCACCGTGCCGGCCCGATCGACCACGCGCACGCCGCGCACCTTGCGGATCTTCTCCAGCACGCGCGACAGGTGGCCGACATTCTTCACCTCCAGCACGAACTCGCCGCGCGCCTCGCCGTCGCCGGTCGAGTCCATCTCCGCGTGGCGCATCTCGACGCCCTCGCGCGAGATGACGGTCGCCAGATCGGCCAGCATGTTCGACCGATCGTCGCAGATCACGTTCAGCCGCACCAGGAAGAGCTGGTCGCGCTCGACGTCCCATTGCACCTCGATCCGTCGCTCCGGCTCGATGCGATCGGCGAAGGTGTTGGGGCAATCCACGCGGTGGACCGAGATCCCCCGACCGCGCGTGATGATGCCGATCACCTTATCGCCCGGGATCGGCTGGCAGCACTGCGCCACGCGGATCATCAGCCCGTCGATGTCGCCGATGTGCAGGCCCTTGACCGGCCGCTGCGCCAGGCGGCGGATCCGCTGCAGCGCCGAGTCGGTACGGCCGGTGGGCTCGGGCTTGCGCGTCTCGGGGTAGAGCCGCTCGACGACGCTCTGCACCGACAGGTCCCCTTGACCGATCTTGGCGTAGAACATCTGGACGTCGGGCAAGCCGAAGCTCTGCGAGGTGTCCTCCAGGTCCTTGTCCGAGGGCGTCTTGAGCCGATGCTTCTTCAGCTCGCGCATCAGCATGTCGCGTCCCAGGCGCACCGAGACCTCGAGCCGCGCCTCGGTGAGCCAGCGACGGATCTTCGACTTCGCGCGGCTGCTGGCGACGATCTGCAGCCAGTCCTCGCTGGGCTGGGCCTGGGGCGAGGTCATGATCTCGACCACCTCGCCGCTGCGCAGCTTGTAACGCAGCGGCACGATGTGGCCGTTGATCTTGGCGCCTACGCAGTGGCTGCCCACGTCGGTGTGGATCGCGTAGGCGAAGTCGATCGGGGTGGCCCCGCGCGGCAGGCGCTTCAGGCCCCCACGCGGCGTGAAGACGAACACCTCGTCCTGATAGAGCGAGGTGCGCAGGAAGTCCATGAAGGTGTCGGGATCGCTGGCGTCGGAATGCCACTCCGTCGTGCCGCGCACGATGAAATCGCCCAGCTTATCGGTGAGCTCCTTCTCGGGCTCCCGCTGTCCCTCCTTGTACTGGTAGTGCGCGGCGATCCCGATCTCGCTGATGCGATGCATCTCCCGCGTGCGGATCTGGAACTCCACCATGCGCCGCTCGTCGCCGTTGCCGGTGGGCACCGTCACGGTAGTGTGGAGCGACTGGTACATGTTGCTCTTGGGCATCGCGATGTAGTCGCGCAGCCGATCGGCGACGGGCGTGAACAGATCGTGCACCACGCCCAGCACGCGGTAGCAGTCGTCGCGCGTGGCGGTCAGGATGCGCACGCCCAGCAGGTCGTAGATCTCCTCGAAGGGGGCGTTCAGCCGCTCCATCTTCTGCTTGATGCTGAAGAGGTGCTTGGCGCGGCCGGTCACCTCGGCCGCGATGCCTTCGACCTCCAGCCGCTTGCGCAGCGGCCCCTTCACCTGTTCGATCGCCGCCTCGCGCTGCGTGCGCTTTTCGGCGATAGCGCGCACCAGCTCGCGGTAGCTCTCGGTGTCCAGGTACTTGAAGGCCAGGTCCTCCAGCTCCCACTTGAAGCGCGCGATGCCCAGCCGGTGCGCGATGGGCGCATAGATCTCCATCGTCTCGCGCGCGATGCGCTGCTGCTTCTCCTCCGGAAGCGGGTCCAGCGTGCGCATGTTGTGCAGCCGGTCGGCCAGCTTGATCAGGATGACCCGGATGTCCTTGGCCATCGAGAGCAGCATCTTGCGGTAGGTCTCCGACTGCGCCACCTCGGCGGTGCGGAACGGCAGGTCGCCGATCTTGGTCACGCCGTCGACCAGGGCCGCCACCTCGGGACCGAACTCGCGCTCCAGATCCTCCGTCGTGAGGGCCTCGTCGTCCTCGACCGTGTCGTGGAGCAGCGCCGCTTCCATGATCGTCAGGTCGGACCGCCGGCGCAGCAGATCGAGCAGGATGTGGGTGACCGCGAGCGGATGGACCAGGTAGGGCTCGCCCGAGCGGCGCCGCTGGCCGCGGTGGGCCTGCAGCGCCACGCGGTAGGCCCGCTCCAGGCCGGCCAGGGCGGTGCCCGGCCGGTAGCTGCGCAGCTCGGCCAGCAGGCCTTCGAACAGGCCGTCCAGCTTCTGCTGGTCTCCGTTGCGCTCTTCGGGCGTGTTCGTCATCCGGTCCTCGTCGCCGCGGGGTCGCCCGCGTCAGATGCGCACTTCCACCTGGGAGCGGGCGCGCAGTTGGTCGGCCAGCGCGTCGACCGCCGGCTGCACGCGGTCGCGCAGCATCACCGCTTCGATGCGCTCGGCCAGCGTGTCGTTGAAGAGCAGATAGCCCTCGCGCCGATCCATCACCTGGATGATGTGATAGCCGTAGTCGGTGCGGACCAGGTCGCTGGTCTCGCCCGGCGCCAGCGCGAAGGCCGCCTGCTCGAAGGGCGGCACCCACTGGCCCCGCCGGGTGAAGTCCAGCTCGCCGCCGCGGGCGGCGCTGCCCGGATCGTCCGAGTACTCGCGGGCCAGCTCGGCGAAATCCTCGCCCGCGCGCACGCGGGCCAGCAGGTCGCTCGCCAGGGCGCGCGCCGTCTCCAGACTCTCGGGCGGCGCGTCCTGGGGCGCCATGATCAGGATGTGACGCACCTTCACCTGCGTCGTGTCGAAGTACTCGGGATGGTTCTCGTAGTAGGCCCGCACGTCGGCGGCGCTCACGTCGATCGTGTCGCGCACGGTCTGGTCGACCAGCGCCTGCACGAGCTGATCGCGCTCGAAGCTGGCGCGCACCTCGGGCAGCGTGATGTTGCTGGCGGCCATCCGTTCGTCGCGCTCCTGGTCGTCGGCGAAGCGCGATTCCCAGCTCGCCATCATCGCGTCGACGGCCGAGTCGGGCACCGCAATCCCCAGCCGCCGGGCTTCGCGGCTCAGCAAGCGCTGGTCGATGATGTTGTCCAGCGCGCGCTGCTGGGCCTCCTTCCGCGAGCGGACGCCCTGGAGCTCGGGGGAGCGCACGCTGTACCAGAACCCGGTGACCAGGTTGACCTCCGAGAGCGTGATCTCCTCACCGTCGATCACGGCGACCACCGCCTCGGGGTCGCCGAGAATCTCATCGCCGGTGTCGTGGAGCCGGCCCGCATCCTGAGGTTGGTCCCCTCCGCAGCCTACCATCAGCACGGCCCAGCCCGACAGCAACCACGCTGCGGCCCGCAATCCACGTTTCATCCGCGGCCTCCTTGCCCTTGCCCCGCGACACACTCACGCGGCAGGCGCATTATAGACCCAAGCCCGGGTTGTCTCCAGATCGGCCTGGAGAAGAATCACGCCGTCGTACCCCGGTGACGTCACGCGTCATCCGCGTTTCGTCACGCGCCCCGTGCACGACTTGGCCGCGGCGCTGGCGCCGCGGCGCCGGAGGCGCTAAGGTCTCCCCTTCGAGACGCTGCGGACACAATCGTCGCGGGAAGCATCCATGAACGAATCGGCCCGTTCCCCCAAGCCCAAGCTGGGCGATACCGTTACCGGCGAGGTCACCGACCTGGCCTACGGGGGCGCCGGTGTGCTGCGCAGCGACGGCTGGGTGGTCATGACGCGCGGCGCCTTCCCGGGCGACAGGATCCGGGCCCGCATCCGCAAGCGTCGCAAGGGGCTGCTCGAGGCGGAGCTGACCGAGGTGATTCACCCCAGCCCCCAGCGCGTCGCGCCCCGCTGCCCGCACCTGTCGATCTGCGGCGGCTGCGCCCTCCAGGGGCTGGACCCGGCGGCGCAGACGCGCTGGAAGGCCAACCAGGCCCTCGAGCTGCTCAAGCGGATCGGCGGCTTCGCCCCCGAGGAGGTGCGCGAGCCCTGGCGCGGCCCGGCGCCCTACGACTACCGGAACAAGATGGAGTTTACCTTCGGCGCCCGGCCCTGGATTCCACGCGATGAGCTGGACGCGGGCGTGCCGTTTCCGCCCGGACCGGCGCTGGGCCTGCATCCCCGCGGGATCTTCCAGGGTGTGTTCAACGTGGAGGCGTGCTGCCTGCAGTCGGAGACCTCCAATCGGATCGTCCGGGCGACGCGCCGCATCGCGCGCGAGCTGGACCTGAGCGCCTACCACTCGCGCCGCGACGAAGGGCTGCTGCGCCACCTGGTCGTGCGCCAGGCCGCCACCACCGACGATCTGCTGGTGGTCGTGGTGGCGCGCGCGCCCGATCCGCGCCTCGCGGAGCTGGCGCGCCGTCTGGCCGGCGAGGTGCCCGCGATCACCGGGATCGTCGCCCTGATCAACCGCCGGCGCGCCATGGTGGCCCAGGGCGAAGAGGAGGTGCTGCTCCACGGGGCGCCCACGTGGCGCGAGCGGGTGGCGGGCCTCACCTTCACGATCGGGGCGGCGTCCTTCTTCCAGACCCAGACGGCCGGCGCCGAGGCCCTGATCGAGGAGGTCTTGGATGCCGGCGGCGTCGAGGCGCGCGATCGCGTGCTCGACCTCTACTGCGGCATCGGCGCCTTCAGCCTACCCCTGGCCCGGTGCGCCGCCCTCGTGCTGGGCGTGGAGGCCTTTGCGGGCGCGGTCGCTGAGGCGCGGGCCAACGCCCAGCGCAACGGCGTCCCCAACGCGGCGTTCCTGGCCGCGCCGGTCGAAGCCGGCGGCGCACAGGGATGGGAACGTCCGCCCGACGCCGCCGTCTCGGGGACCGGGGCCGAGCCCGCACCGCACGGCGCGGGCACGGGCAAGACGACGTGGGACGTGATCGTCATCGATCCGCCCCGCAGCGGATTGCATCCCAAGGCGCTGGCCAAGGTGGCGGCGCTGGGGGCCGGGCGGATCGTCTACGTCTCGTGCAATCCGGCCACCCTGGCGCGCGATGCCGGCGCGCTGGTGGCCGAGGCGGGCTATCGCCCGCGGCGGCTGCGCGTCTTCGATCTCTTCCCGCAGACGCCCCACCTGGAGTCGGTGCTGTTGCTGCAACGGCCCTAGACCCTCGAATCGGTGCCGCTGCAACGGCCCTAGCCCCTCGAATCGGTGCCGCTGCAACGGCCCTGGCGGCCGTTGCCCCGCTCACCGCATCGGTCCGCGCAGCCGCTGGAGGTTGCCGCGAATGCCTGCGGCCATGGCGGGATCGGGATTCAGCGTGAGGGCGTGCTCCCAGGCGCGCTCGGCCTCCGACCGGCGGCCCGCTTCCACCAGCGCCATCCCGTAGTTGACCCAGAAGGCGGGACTGTCGCTGCCGATGCCGCGGGCGACGTCGTAGTGGCGCAGCGCCTCGGTCGATCGTCCCGTCTCGCGCAGAAGGTTGCCCAGGTTGATGTGCGCCGCCACCATGTTGGGCCGCGCGGCGAGCGCCCGCTGGTAGTACTCGATCGCCCGCTCGGTCTCGCCGGCGCGCCGGAGCATCCAGCCCATGCGGAACGAGGCCATCGGCTCGAGCGGATCGACGTCCAGCGCCCGCTCGACGTGATGGCGCGCCGCCGCCAGGTCTTCCTCCGCGCCCGTTTCGTCGCCGGCCTCACCCCGGTCGCGCGCCTGCTGCCAGAACCACTCGCCCAGCAGCGCATGGGCCGTCGGGTCGTCGGCGTCGACCGCCAGCACCCGCCGCGCCAGCTCGACCGCGTCCTGGGTGTCGCCCTGGCCCCAGGCGAAGGCCGCGCGGTTGGCCAGAGGCTGGGCCTCCTCGGGACGCTGGGCGGCCACGCGGCGCAAGAGCTCGGCGCCCTCGGCGGCGCGTCCCGCGCACGCCAGGACCTCGGCCCGCAGCAGGGCCGCGTCGTCGTCCTCGGGATGGTCTTCGACGTGGCCGCGCAGCTCGCGGGCCGCGTCCTCGCAGCGACCGGCCACGAGCTGCGCGCGCGCGCGATGGACCGCGAGCTCGGGACCGCCGGCGCCGATCTCGGCCAGCCGGTCGTAGACGGCCAGCGCCTGCTCGCCTTCACCCAACCGCAACAGCGCCGAGGCGAGCAGCCGCTGCGCCTCCGGATTGCCCGGGTCCCGACCCAGCACCTCCTCGAGCCGCACGCGGGCCTGCAGCGGCCGCTGCGCCCCCAGGTCCGTGCGGGCCTGATGGATCTGTTGCAGCAGCGGCATCAGCTCGACCGGGTTCTTCTCGTTGGCCGCCGGGCCCTGCGGCGCGCTGCCGGCCACGTAGCCCAGGCTACGCAGCTTTTCGACCGTCGCCGGATCGAGCGCCACGGGCTGCGCGCCCTCCGCATCGGAGACGAAGTGCGCGCACCAGGCCTCCAGCCTCGCGACCACCTCGGGGAACCGCGTCACGACACTCTCCGTTTCGTCCGGGTCGGCCTGCAGATCGTAGAGCTCGGGCTCCGGGGCGCGAATGTAGCTCCAGCGCTGGGAGCGCACGCCGCGCAGCTCGCTCCAGCCGTACTCGAGAAACGGCACCAGCGTCTCGCTGTAGACCACCTGCGGTCCGGACCCGTCGCCGGCCAGCATGGGCAGCAGGCTGCGTCCGGAGGCCGGCAGCCGGTTGGCGGGCAGGCCCAGCGCGTTGATCAGTGTGGGTGCCAGGTCCCGCAGGCCGATGACGTCTTCCATCCGGCGCCCTTCCAGGGACCCGCCGGGGACGGGGTCGGCCGCCCGTGGGGGCACGAGCAAGCAGGGCACCCACTGAGTGGCCCCGTAGATGAGCATCGAGTGCGTCTCTTCGCCGTGCTCGCCCAGGGCCTCGCCGTGATCGCCCACGCAGAGGATCCAGGTGTTGGCGAGCAGTCCCAGCTCCTCCAGCTCGTCCAGCAGCCGGCCGAGCTGCGCATCCATGAACGCGATCTCCCCGTCGTAGGGTTCCTCGAAACGCGATGCGTAGGGCTCGGGGGGGACGTAGGGGAAGTGCGGGTCGAAGTAGTGCACCCAGTGGAAAAAGGGCCGGCCCGGGCGCCCGGCGGCGTGGGCGCGGAACCACTCCAGGGCTCGGTCGGTGACCTCGTCGGCCGTCCGCTGCACCGTCTGCCACTCGCGCAGCCGACTGTGGCCGGGAAACGCGTCGTCGTACTCGGAGAAGCCCTGGTTCAGCCCGAACTGCGCGGCGACCGGAAAGGCGCCCAGCGTGGCGCCCGTGGCGTATCCGGCCGCCCGCAGGATCTCGGCCAGCGTGATCTCGGTGGCCGGCAGCACGAAGGCGCCGTTGTTGCGCACGCCGTGCTCTTGCGGGTCGCGGCCGGTGAGGATGGTCGCGTGCGAGGGCAACGTCACCGGCGTGGGCGCCACCGCGCGCTCGAAGAGCACGCCGGACGCGGCGAGCCGGTCCAGCGTGGGCGTGGTGGGCGGGTCGTACCCGTAGCAGCCCACCCGGTCGCGGCGCGTCGTGTCGAGGGTGACCAGGAGCACGCTGGGCATCGGCGCCGGCTGGCGCACCGGGTGCCAGGTCGGGCCCGGCGCCGCCTCGCCCGGTTCGGGAATGCCCGCGAGCGGATCGGATCCGCATCCGGCGAGGCCTGTGACCAGCACCGCGCCTGCGCAAACCAGCGCTCCCAGGATTGCGGTCCGTGCGCTCACCCACCGCCGGCCTGGGCCCGCCGCGATGGTCCGGCGTTCCGTCATGCTGCCTGCTCCTTTCCGCGCCCTGGACCTCGAAGGCCTCCCGATCACAACCAACCAGTCTACCCGATCCCCCGGCCGGGCACACGCACCGGCTTGTATCCCCGTTCACCCTGAAGCAGACTGCCTGCACGCGCCCGCCACCCAAGATGAGGAGATCGCCATGGTCCTTCGCACACCTCAGCACGCGTCCGGACAGCGGTCCGGCGGTCGCGGCTCATCAGGCGCACCGCTCGCGCTGGCGCTGGCCTGCGTCTGCGCGGCGGCGCTCTGGGCCCCGCGCGCCGCCGGCACGCTTCAGGAGAATCCGCAGGCGGACGAGCCTTGGCTGGGTTTGACGCTTCAGGCGCTCACCCCGCCGCTGATGGGCGAGCTGGAGCTGATCGACGACCGTGGCGCGCTGATCGCCGATGTCGTCGAGGGGTCGCCGGCCGACCGGGCCGGCCTGCGACCATTGGACGTGATCATCGGCGCCGAGAACCGCGTGATCGAGGGGCCCGCGGAGCTGCTCGAGATCGTGCGCGCGCACAGGCCCGGCGACACGATGGCGCTGGTGGTCTGGCGTGACGCCCAGCAGCTCCACGTTTCGATTGAGCTGGCCGCCCCACCCGGCGCGTCGCGCGGCGCCGCCGCGGAGGCCCCCACGGGCGCGTCGCCCGCGCGTGGCGGCCGGCGCCCCCACCTGGGCGTCCAGGTGGTGGGCCTGCCCGAGAACCTCGCGCGATACTTCAGGGCGAAGCCTTATCAGGGTGTATTGGTGACCCATGTGGAGGAGGGCTCGGCCGCGGCCCAGGCGGGACTCCTCCCCGGAGACGTGATTCTGGAGCTCGACGGCCGACCCACCCGCGATCCGTTCGAGCTGCGCGATGCGCTCGAGGCCGTGGGCCCGGGACGCTGGGGGCTGCGCATCCTGCGCCGCGGACATCGGCGCGGCGTCCGTGTGGAGCTCGAATCGCACCCCGCGCCCTCCTGGATCCCGACCGCGGCGCTCGATTTCTCACGCATCGACTGGGAGCGTCTGCGCGAGGAGCTGGGGCGCGGCACGCAGGCCGCGCGCCGACAGCTCGAGGCGTTGAAGAAGGAAGCGAGCGAGCTGCGCGAGGCGATCGAGAAGCTCGAAGACGAGGTGCGCCAGGAAATCGACGACCGCCGCTAGGAACCCCGGGCGCGACCGCACGCGCCCAGAGCTCGCCGGCTTCGTCCCACCACCGCCGCACGCGCCCAGAGCGCGCCGGCTCGTCCCGCCGCAGCCGTGCGCGCCTACCGCTCGCTCGCCTCGTCCCACCGCAGCAACGGGCGGCCCTCGTGGGCGCCGATCTCCGCGGCCACCAGCGGGTCCTTGATCACGCAGATGCGCAGCACCGGGCAGGCGAAGCGGGTGGTCCAGTTGGTCTCCACGCCCCGGCCTTGACCGTCGATCAGCACCCAGGCCGCCCCGCGCGCCGCCTCGTTGAGCGCGGGCGCCACGTGGCGCAGGTCGATCCCCGGCGCGCCCGTTCCGCTGGGCACCAGACGCAGCCGCCCCGACTCCAGGGCCCGCGCCACCGGCGCGTCGGTCTCGGAGGCCAGCGCGGCCAGCAGCTCCCGGGCCTCCGGGTAGGTGATGTCGCTCGACGCGGGCTCGCTGTTGACCACGATGCGCACCGGGCGGCGACGCGACCAGTAGAGCGCAGCCGGCACCACGCCGAGCAGGAAGTCGGGGCCCGCATTGTCGGCGAAGATCACGAGCGGAGCCTCCACGGCGGACTCTTCACGCGTGGGCTGCGCTCCGTTCCCGCTCTCGCCCACCAGGAGCGCGCGCGCCGTTGCGGGCATCGCGTCCACGAACGGCTCCACGTCGCCGAGGAACTGATCCTCGTTCACGCGATCCAGCTCCCCGCGCCGGAACGCGGCCTGGGTGCTGCGCGAGCCCAGGTCGAAGAGGTTGCCGGCCAAGAAGCCCGCCAGGATCGAGGCCACGTGCCGGCGTCGCTCGTCCTGAGTGGGCGACCCATCCGCCGCTCGGGTGCCGGCCTCCCACAGCCGGCGGCACCGGCCCCGAGCGCCCTCCATCACCCGCGCCGCCTGCTCGGCTTTGATCTCGCGATACGGATCGGCGATGCCGTGAGCACGCAGCAGGTGCTCGCGGATCGCGGTGATCGCGTGCACGGTGCGCACCCGGCGCGTGGCGGCACCGCTCTCCAGATCATCGAAGAGCGTCCGCAGGATCGCGGCCACCCGGCGCGCGGCCCCCACCTGCTCGTCCGTGCCCTGCTCCGCGACGATCCGCAGCAGGTAGTCGCAGTTCTCACGCAGGATCGATACCCAGTGGCCCACCACGTCGGGCCGCGCCGACAGGTCCCAGAGCCCGGGACGTTCGGGAAACCGGGTGCACAGGATGAACGGCTCGCCGCTCGGCTCCGGAATCCAGCTCTGCCAACGGTGGCGTCCTGCGCCCATCGATCCTCCTCAGCGCCCCTTCGCAATGCGGCCGTCGACCCTCCGTCGACGGCGCCGATTGACAACCTTCCCCATCCGACCCTACCGTGCCGGGGCCTCTGTTCGTGGCGGGCGGAGGCTTCCGAGGAGGGTCATCCGCGCATGCCGCACGTGCAAATCGTCGGTCCGTGCCGCACACCGGACCTGATCGCGTCCCTACAGGGGTACACCCGCAAGGATCCCCCGCTGGTCTTCAAGGTTCTGGACGCGTTCCTGAGCCCGGACGGCCGCAGGCTCCTGCTCGAGGTTCTGGTCGTCGAGGGATACCTGTGTCAGAGCTTCTTCCTGCTCGTCAAGCAGGAGGAGGGTGCGGTGCTGCTGCGCTGCCACCCGTCGTCGGCCGTTCAGAAGACCGACGGCGTCAAGCTGCTGATCGCCGCGCTGGCGCGCCGCTGCCTCGCGCTCTGTCCGGGCAGCCGGGTGGGCAACACCAACCTCGAGAGCTACCTCGCGCGGTTGAACGACGACGCGTAGAGGGCGCCGCGCATCGCCCGAGCCGCCTTTGGCCACAGGAACGCCGGGCCGTCAGGCGCCGCCCTGGGAACCCTGGGACCCGCCGCCCGGCGCCTGGCCCTTCACCAGCTTCTGGAACGGCTCGAACAGGTCGATCGGCACCGGGAAGAGCGTCGTCGAGTTGTTCTCGGCCGCCACCTCCACCAGCGTCTGCAGGTAGCGGAGCTGGATCGCAACGGGGTACTCCCCGATCACCTTGGCCGCCTCCGAGAGACGCGCCGAGGCCTGGAATTCGCCCTCGGCCGCGATCACCTTCGCCCTCCGCTCGCGCTCGGCCTCGGCCTGACGGGCCATGGCGCGCTTCATCTCGAGCGGCAGGTCGACGTCCTTCACCTCCACCGCGGCGACCTTGATGCCCCAGGGATCGGTCTGCGCGTCGATGATCGACTGCAGCTCGTTGTTGATCTTATCGCGCTCGGCCAGCAGGTCGTCCAGCTCGGCCTGCCCCACCACGCTGCGCAGCGTGGTCTGCGCGAGCTGGGAGGTGGCGAACAGGTAGTTCTCGACCTCCAAGACCGACCGGGCCGGATCCATCACCCGGAAGTAGATCACCGCGTTTACCTTCACCGACACGTTGTCCCGAGTGATCACGTCCTGGGGCGGCACGTCCATGACCACGGTGCGCAGGCTCACCTTGACCATCCGGTCGATGATCGGAACGAGGATGATCAGTCCCGGGCCCTTGACGCCGACCATGCGTCCCAAGCGGAAGATCACGCCGCGCTCGTATTCGCGCAGCACACGCAGCGCGTTGATCAGGATCATGATCAACAGAACGAGCAGAATGCCGAATGCGGTGATTCCCATGACAGCTCACCCTCCCTGTGTTCGCTCAAGCTCACGCCCGAGCCCGCCCCACGCCGACAACACGTCGGTGCGGGCGCCGCAAGACGCGGGCCGGGTCGCCGGTTTCACTCCTCGACGGGCTCCACCCGCAGGCGCAGCCGCTCCACCTGCACCACGCGCACCGGACGTCCGCTCGCCACCGGCGCGCTGCTGATCGCGCTCCACAGCTCGCCGTGGACGAAGACCTTGCCCGCGGGCGACAGGTCGCCGCGCGCCTCCCCGATCTCGCCGACCAGGCCTTCCCTGCCCGTCACGCCGCGCTGTGTCTGGGCCCGCACGGCCAGCCAGATGACCCCGGCGAAGAGCGCGCCCACCACGACGACGCTCGGCAGCAAGACGCTCCAGGCCACACGCACCCCCGTAGCTCCCGTGTCGTAGAGCATCAACGATCCGAAGAACAGCGCCGCCACCGCCCCGATGGACAGCGCGCCGTAGCTGGTGACCTTGATCTCCAGCAGAAAGAGGATGATCGCCAGCGCGATCAGGGCGATCCCGGCCGCCTGCACCGGCAGCATCTGCAGCGCGAAGAACGCCAGGAAGAGACACACCGCGCCCACGATGCCCGGGAAGAGCGTCCCGGGATGGGACAGCTCGAAGAAGATGCCCAGTCCGCCGAGCAGGAGCAGCAGGTAGGCGATGTTGGGGTTGGCGATGATGCTGAGGATCCGGTCGCGCAAATCCGGCTCGCGCTCGATCACCTGCGCGCCCGCGGTCCGCATGCGACGCGTGCCGCCCGCGGTCTGGACCTCGCGTCCGTCGACCGCCGCCAACAACGACACCATGTTTTCGGCCACCAGGTCGATGACCCCCAGCTCGAGCGCCTCGAGCGACGGCGCCGAGGCGCTCTCGCGCACGGCCCGCTCGGCCCAGTCGGCGTTGCGGTCGCGGTCCACGGCCAGCGAGCGCACGTAGGCGACCGCATCGTTGGTCACCTTCGAGATCATCGTGCTGTCGGGCTGCTCGCCGCCGCCCGGCATGCCTCCCCCGATCGACACCGGGTGCGCCGCGCCGACGTTGGTGCCCGGCGCCATGGCAGCGACGTGCGAGGCCATCATGATAAAGACGCCCGCCGACGCCGCGCGCGAGCCCGAGGGTGAGACGTAGGTGATCACCGGCACCGGCGAGGAGAGAATCGCCTTGACGATCGCGCGCATCGAGGTATCCAGCCCGCCGGGCGTGTCCAGCTCGATCACGAAGGCGTCGGCGCGCTCGTCGGCCGCCCACTCCAGCGAGCGCTCGACGAACTGCGCGGTGGCCGGGTGGATCGCATCGTGCACGCGCACCCAGACCACCCGCGGCGTGCCCCCCAGCTCTGCGGCGGTCGTCGCGCCGGCTCCGAGGGTCTCGTCGACCTGCTGTGCCCCGATCTGCGCCGCCGCGGCCCACATCAGGAGCAGGGCCAGGCACGCCGCTGCACCAGGAGATCGCACCGTCGCCTTGCTGCGCCGCATCACCGCGAAGACCTCCCTGCCCGCACAGGCTTGGGGCTGCCGCCGGCACCACCGCCGGCGCCGCCGAGCCGTCTCGATCGACAACCGGATACTAGACGCATCGCCCTACCGGCGCCAGTGGCAAGCGCCCCGCGGTGAAAGCGCCCAGAACTCCGTCCCACTCTGGTGGTAGATTCCGCAGGGTCACGCGGCGTGCGGCGAGGGGAGCCGTCGCCCTGTCCCGAGGAGGCCTCCGATGGCTCGGCCGATCCGTCACAGGTCCGACACACGCTCCCGGCGCCGCGGGCGCCTGGGGTGGCGACGGTTGCCGATCGCGCTCGGTGTGCTCCTGTGCGCGGCAGCCGCGCTGGCCGATGCCTCCGAGCGTCCGGGCACGATCCGCCTGCCCGCCGACTCGGGCGTCACGACCGCGCCCTCCAGCGGGGCCGGTCGGCTGTGGCACACGCACGGGCTTCAGGGTCTCTACCCGCCCGCCGGTCCGCGCGACGGCGCGCCCGCTGCGCCCGCGATGCAGCGTGACGCCGCCGCGCGCGCTCGGGCCTGGGTGGACCGCCGCGCCGACCGGCTCGGGTTCACCGGCTCGGCGCTCCGGCCCGTGGACACCCGCCGCGCCGGCCGACTGCGCCACGAGTTCTACGCCCGCACCCACGAGGGCCTCCCCGTCATCGGCGCCGCCGTGCGCTTCACCTACGACGACGCGGGCGCGCTTATCCAGGCGGCCGCGCGCGCCGCCGGCCTGCTGGCGCCGCCCGGGCGCGACCCGAGCGTGACGCTCGCCGAGGCTCACGGCGCGGCGCTCTGGGGCCTGCAGCCGGCCGGAGCGTGGCGCTGGCGCTCGGGTGAGCTGGCCGTTCTGCCCCGTCAGGTCTCGGGTCTCGCGTCCGACCGACTCGTCTGGCGCCTGGTCGGCGTGGACGAGGGCGAGCGCTTGAGCTGGCGCATGCTGATCGACGCCCACAGCGGGCAGGTGCTCGAGCGGCGGCCCAATGTCGTGGGCGTAGCCGGGTACCACGGTGACGCGCAGGCCTGGATCACCACGCCCACGCCGTGGGGCGAGCGCAGCCTCGTCGGCCTGCCGCATCTGGAGACCGCGCTCTACGACGGCGCCACGCTCGTCGAGCAGACCTTCACCGACGACGCAGGCGGCTTCACCTTCGGCACCGCGCCGCAACCCGGCTGGCGGTTGGCCACGCGGCTCGCGGGGCGATACGCGGTGATCCACCCGCACACACTGGGCGACCCGGTGCCGGAGCTGCGCGTCGGCGTGCCGCCCGAAGGCACCGCGGTGATCTGGGATTCGCTCACGACGCTGCCGGCCGCGCTCGAGGCCTACGTGCACCTCCAGACGGCCCGCGACTGGCTGGCGCGCGTCGATCCGAGCTTCACCTGGCTGGACCGTCCGGTGCCGGTCGTGGTGGAGGATCCGACCGACGTCTGCAACGCTCTGGCCTACATCGACCCCGAGGACCCCTGGCTGCGCTTCCTGATCGGCACCGATCTGTGCACGAGCAGCGCGCGGCTGGCCGACGTCGTCTACCACGAGTACGGCCACCTCATCACGATGTACGCCTATCATCCCGACTACCCGACCGACGCGATGCACGAGGCCTTCTCCGACTACTTCGCCGCCACCCTGTCCGACACCAGCGCCATGGGCCTGCACTTCTTCGGCCCCGATGAGCCGCCGGTGCGCGATCTGGATCACGACTTCGCGTGGCCGGTGCCCGCGGGCTGCGTGGAGCGGCCCCACTGCTACGGCCTGCTCCTGGGCGGCGCGTTGTGGCACATGCGCGCCGGTCTCATCGAAGCGCTGGGCAACCGCGACCGCGGCGTCGCGTTGGCCGACAGCCTCTTCGTCCTGATGCGGGCGGCCAAGCCGATGAGCTTCGACGAGTGCCTCGTGCAGCTTCTGGTGCAGGACGACGACGATCACGACTTGGGCAACGGCACACCGCACCTGGAGCCGATCGCCGCGGCGTTCGAGCGGCACAACATCGGCGACTTCACCGTCTACCTGGTGCACGAGCCGCCGCCCGACACCGAGGAGCCGCTCGCGCAGATCCCCGTGGATGTGGCGGTGCGCTCGATCTACCCGCTGACGGAAGGCGGCGTGCGGATTCACTACGACCTGGGCGACGGGGAGCGCACGGCCGAGATGGAGCCGATCGCGGGGGCCGACCGGCGCTTCCGCTTCGAGCTGCCCCCCGTGGGGGCGGGCACCACGGTGCGCTACCACTTCACCGCCGTCGATGCGAGCGGCCGCGAGGGCCGCACGCCGGCCGGCGCCCCGGCGGAGCGCTTCGCGATCCATGTGGGGGTCGATGAGACGGCGCCCACGCTGGCCCACGAGCAGCCCGGCCCCCTCACGACCGACCGCGAGGGCCTCTGGCTGACCGCCCGCGCGGACGACAACACCGGCCGCGTGGCCTCGGTCACCGCGCGCGGCGAGGTGCACGGTCCCTCGGGCGCGCGGACGGTGAGCGGCGAGCTGACGCTGAAGGACCCCGCCGCCGATCCGCCGGTCTACCAGGGCTTCCTCCTGACGGGCCCGCTGGCCGAGGGCGACACGCTGCGCTATCACCTCGAGGCGCGCGACGGCTCGGCGGCATCGAACGCCGCGCGCGCTCCGGCCGAGGGCGCGATCGCGCTGCAGGCGCGTCCGGGACGGACCTGGGATCTGGAGGACGGCGCCGAGGAGCTGCAGCCCGGCGGCGACTGGGAGTTGGGTGCGCCGGTCGAGGGTCCCCCGCCCCAGTCGTCGGGGAGCCGGGTGGCGGCGACCGGTCTCGGCGGCCGCTACGCCAACGGCCTCCGCTCGGTCCTCACCTTGCCGCCCATCGACATGGGTCCCTGGAAGGCCGCCTACCTGGAGTTCTGGAGCTGGTATCGCGCCGAGCAGGATTGGGACGGCGGCTGGCTGGAGGCGAGCGTCGACGGTGGCCAGAGCTGGGTGTCGATCCACCCATCCGACGGGTATACGGGGAGCATTCCGATCCGCGGCGACGATTCCCACGACGGGGGCTTCTCGCGTCCGGCCTTCACGGGCGCCTCGATGGGCTGGAAGCGCGTGATCGTCCCGCTGGACGCCTACCTCGGCGGCCCGTTGATGGTGCGCTTCGTCTTCGACGCCGACGAGATCTACAACGACCTGGGCTGGTACATCGACGACCTGAAGATCTGCGCCTCGCAGGCCATCGTACCGCCGGTCGACCTGACCGCCACCGAGGGCGACGACCGGCGCGTGGGCCTCTCCTGGCACGCGCCGCGGGGCATCGACACCTCCGCACCCAGCTTCCTCGGCTACAACGTCTACCGCGGCGAGGCGCCCGGACCGCTGGCCACGGTCGCGCTCAACCCGGCCCCCCACGCAAGCCCCTGGTGGTACGACTCGCAGGTCGAGAACGGCAGGCGCTACGTCTACGCGGTCACCAGCGTCTTCGCCTCGGGCGAGAGCGGGCCTTCCGCACTCGCCGAGGGCTATCCCTACCAGCCCGCGCTGGGCGGCGACGCGCTGGCCGGGGAGCGCCGCATCGTCCTGGAAGGCGCATCCGCCGGCGCCGACACCCTGCGGATCGAAAACGCCGGCACCGGCCCGCTCCGCGTCGACCTCTATCACGCCGACGCGCAGCAGACGTGGGCGCAGACGCTGCCCACCTTCACGCTACAGAGCCGCCCGGAGTTCGAGACCGTCGCCGTCGATCCGCCCGCAGATGCGCCCGCCCCCGATCTGCTGCGGCTGGACTGCCGGCTCACCGGCGAGCACCTGCAGATGCGCATCAAGCTGGCCGAGCCGATGGGCGACCCGACCGAGGCCTTCACGATGGCGCTCTTCCTTGATACCGACCGCTCCCGCTCCACAGGCCTGCCCGGTCCCAACACCGGGGCTGAGTACCTGATCGTCATGGGCCGCGAGGTGTTCCAGAAGCTGGCCCAGAAGGCGGTGGTGGTCAGCGCCGAGGGCACGCTGGTGGGTCCGCCCGGCCACCTGATTCTGCAGGAGGGTCTCGACTCGATCGAGGTCGCGGTGACGCGCACCAGCATCGGTCATCCAGCAAAGGTCGGGCTGGCCGTGGCGGTGGGCGCCGAAGGACTGCTCCCCGATCCGCAGTACCTGCGCGCGAGCGCGGGGCGCGGCGCGCGCTGGGCCGAGAGTGTGCGCCGTTGGTTGCAGGACATCGCCTCGGACCGCCTGCCCGATGAGCCCCGCTCGGACTGGCTTCTCTTGGACGAGACCTTTGCCGACATCTCACCCGGGGAGCCCTGGCCCATGACGCTACGCGTCGATCTGTCGGGCCGGATCGAGGACGAGTACGCCGCGCAGCTCTTCCTGGGCACCAACGATCCGCAGCGGCGGGTGGCTGGCGTGCCGATCCTTGTGGAGCTCCTCGATCTGCCCGCCGAGGGGTTGGCCTCCTGGACGGCCCGCTCCGAGCCGTCGGGCCTGCGGCTTTCCTGGCTTCCCGAGCAGGAGAACCTGTTCAGCGGGTTCCTGCTCGATCGCTGGCAGGGAAGCCTGGAGGACGAGCCCGGCGCCGTGCGTCTGGGCACAGGCCCCATCACGACCTTCCAAGACGGCGTTTACACCTACCTTGACCGCTCGGCCGCCCCGGGCGGGCGCTACTTCTACCGCCTGCGCGGCATCGATGCCGGCGGTGATACGCTCCTTTTCGCGCCCCCGGCCCACCCGCGGTACGATCCGCCGGTCGCCTCGCGCCTGGTGCTCGAGACGGCGCGTCCCAACCCCTTCCGCAGCGCCACGCAGATCCGCGTCCGCGTCCCGGCGGGCCGGGCGTGGGAGCTCGCCGTCTACGACGTGGGCGGTCGCCTGGTGCGCCGCCTGGTCGAACGTGGCGCCCTCGCCGCGGGCACGCACCTGGTCGCCTGGGACGGAAGGACGGACCGGGGCGGACCGGCCTCCCAGGGGGTCTATTTCGCCGTGGCGCGCGACGGGCGCGACCAGGCCACCGGCCGGCTGCTCCTGCTGAGATGACCGCTCGCGGGAACAAACCCTCTTGTAAGGCTTTATCAAGTAGGTAGGGTGGGAGCACACTCGCGTTCGGACCGTGGGGTAGGATGGGGGCGCCATCGCGCTCGCCCCGCGGGCGAGGGTCCGGAGGGTCGGCCCGTCCGGAGGCGGCCGCCGGGACGGCTCCCAGGTGGTAACACGATCCCCAAGAGGAGGATGCCGGGATGGCAATCGGCGATAGGATCTCTGCAAAGCGCTTCGCGGGATGGGGCGGGTTGCTGCTGGTGCTGGGGCTGTTCGGCGTAGGATCCGCTCTCTGGGGCGCTTCCGGCGATCCCGACGGTCCGCCGGGTCGCATCGTGTTGACCTACGGCGTGGGGGGCGTCCTCACCGCCGAGGGCACGCTGTGGCAGTATCGCCCCGATCTGGACAGGTGGCTCACGATCGACGAGGCGTTCCGCGAAGAGGGCAAGGACACCCACGTTTTGCCTCTGCCGGTTCCCGTGGACCAGATCCAGGACATGGCGACCTGGGGCTTCATCGTCACGCGAGCGGGGACGCTGTGGCTCTACGAGTTCACCACCGACAAGTGGCGCCAGATCAAGGCGCCGCCACAGCGCTAGATCCGGCCCGCGGGGCTTTCAGGAGCGGAACCCGCGGCCCGATCTGGTATATTAAGGGTATGGAAACCGGCCAGTTCACGGCGCCGGACGCATGGAAGCCGGCGCCGCGCGGTCGCCGATCGGCCCGGCCGGGGCCGGTCCCCAGTTCGGCGATCGAAGCGCCGAAAGGCGGGTGAGGCGTATGAAGCAGAAAGCAGCGCCGAGAATCGCCTGGATTTCTCTGTTGCTCGTCGGTCTGCTCGCGGCCGTCCCGAGCGCGCGGGCGCTCTATGTCGACGACATCATCGAGCTGAAGCGCGCCGGGGTGAGCGAGGAGACGATCATGCGCGTGATCGACGACGCGCGGGCGGTCTTTCGCCTGAGCGTGGATGACATCCTCGATCTGAAGGATGCCGGCTGCAGCGACGATCTGATCCGCGCGCTCATGGACACGCCCGAGCTCTACGGCGCCAGGCGCGACGACGATTTCGACTATGACGAGTACCAGCTCTACTACGACGACTACGACTACAGCTCGATCTACGACGATGACGACTACACCAACGTCTTCGTCCACTACTACTACGATCCCTTCGCCTACCACTGGTACGTCTGGCCGTCGCTCTACTACTACCACTCGCCCTTCTGGTGGACCCGCGCCGGCTTCTACTGGGGCGGCCACTGGTGCTGGGACTGGTGGGATCCGTGGGGCCCGTGCACCTACTACTGCGATTGGCGCTGGGGCTACCATCGCTACCACGGGGACAGCCGCACGCGCCTGGCCGTGCATCGCAACTGGCATCCCGAGGGCCGCGGCGCCACCGCGCGCCGTCTGCACCGGGAGTCGAACCTGTATCGCCGGGCCGGCCTGGACCTGCCCGAGAGCCACCGCGCCGGCCTGCGGCCCGAGATCACCCGGACATCCACAGCCCGCACCGCGCGCGCGGCCGGCAGCGCGGGCGACGTGACGCGGCGCAGCCTCAGGTCCGATCGCCTCACGGTGCGCTCGCCCGCCGCTCGGGAGCTGCGCAGCGGCTCGAGCTCGCGCGATGCGAGCGGCCGCACGACCTACCGGCGCCCGCAGGTCTCCTCGCGCGACGCGACGCCGGCCCCTCAGAGAGGCAGCTCGCGCATCGAGCGGGGGTCGCGGAGCCCGACGCCCCGGTCGGCGCCCTCGATCTCCAACCGCCCATCGTCCTCCTCGGGCCGCTCCAGCGGCCGGTCGATCGAGCGCAGCGGCTCGAGCCGGTCCTCGAGCAGCCGGTCCTCCGGGTCGAGCATCTCGCGAGGGTCGAGCAGCCCGCGCTCCAGCGGATCGACGACGCGCGGCTCCTCCTCGAGCCGCTCGTCCTCTCGCTCGAGCCGGCGCTAGCCCGCGCGGCCGGAGTGACGCGGGCGGCGACGGGGAACGGTAACGTCCAAAGAAGCCCTCTCATGCGAAGGGCCTGCCACGGCGGCGGGCCCTTTGTCATGCTCGCAGAGTCGCGGCTTGCCGAAGCCGGTCCGCCGCAGGGCGGGGGGAGTTCCCGCGGAAGCGTCGCCCCCAGATGCCCCGCGCGATGGCTCATACCCGCCAGCCTCCAGCGAGGCGATTTCGGATGCACCCAACGGCCTTGGAATCTCCCAACTGATTGCAATAATACTGCTTAGAACATCGGAAACTTGACACTCGCGCGCCCTCCATGGTAGCCTTGTCGAGTCGGTTGCGCCATGCGGCGCTCCGACACTGAGGATTACCGGAAAGGGGTATGCAACAACGCGTTAGCTTCGGGTGGATGTGAGGTTGGGGCAGTTGCAACGGGTCACCCCTCCCGTGACGGGTGACCAGGGTACGAGTAGCTGCATGACGACACCTTAGGAAAGGAACAACCATGAAGAAGTTCGCAACTCTTCTGGCGATTCTCGCGATCGCGGCTGGCGCCAACGCTGCTGACTTCGGCAGCACCGGCTACAGCAAGGAGACGGCCATCGTGGGTAGCGGCTCCGACGAGTGCACGGAGACCCTGTACTACAACCACGACGGCACGTTCGAGAACGGCTACTGCTGGCAGATGGGCGGTGTCATTCCCGGGACCACCTACGGTGCCTTCGGCGAGGGCTTCGACCTCGGCGCCGGTAACGTGGAGTGCGCGGCCATCTGGACCACCCAGACCGGTAACTGGTTCGGTCAGCCCCTGGATGTCTACATCTGGGACGGCGGCGTCTCCGGGATGCCCGGCGACGTCCTGAACGTCGTGAGCGGCGCTCAGTTGACCAACGTTCCCTTCTGGCCGACGATCGGCCAGAGCGACATCGAGGTCGGCTACAACGTGAGCGGCGAGTTCACGGTGGGCTACTGGGCCGACTTCTCGACCGACGTCTGCGGTTGGTACATCGGCAGCGATGAGGACGGGTTCGGTGGCTTCCCCTGGACCAACGTCGCTCCTGGCATCGGCTTCCCGACCGGCTGGCAGTCCCCGGCCGTCGTGTGGGGCGTTTGCCAGAGCCTCGGCTTTGGTGTCTACTTCGGCGAGGGCGGCACGCCGGTCGAGGCGGCCACCTGGGGCCAGATCAAGGACCTGTTCTAGTTTTCGTAGGCGTTCTCTAGACCAGCTTCGACGCTAGAGACCAAGCAATCTCGCAGGAGCCGCGACCCCCTTTCGAGGGTCGCGGCTTCCTTCTTTCTCCGGCTCGTTTCCGGCGTCCCAGTCTTGTTGTCAACCCGGTCTTGACATACTGAACCCAATGGCTGTAGACGCTCTGGGTTGGAGACCTATACCTAGCAGGTGGATCGAATCCCTAGGCCTTCAGGGCGGCGCATCTTCATACCGCAAAACCTCTTGACACCCCCATTCAGCTTTGGGATCATCCTATTGGATTGGATGATTCCAGTCCGACTGAGGATTTCCGGAAAGGGGTGAGTGCCTACAAGATGATTTTGGGGATGTGGGGTTGTGGTGACAGTTGCAACGTGTCGCTCATCCAGAGATGGGCGGCTGGGTAGTAGCTGCAAGTGAATCACAGGAAAGGAACCTAGCAATGAAGAAGTTTGCAACCTTGCTTGCGGTCCTCGTGCTCGCCGCTGGCGCCAACGCGGCGGACTTCACCAGCACTGGCTACAGCAAGGAGACCACGATCAACGTCTTGGGCTCCGACCAGTGCACCGCTACCCTGTACTACAATCACGACGGTAGCTTCGAGAACGGCTACTGCTGGCAGATGGGCGGCGTCGTGCCCGGCACCACCTACGGTGCGTTCGGCGAGGGCTTCGACCTCGGCCAGGGCCTGGTCGAGTGCGCGGCCATCTGGGTCACCCAGACGGGGAGCTGGTTCGGCCAGCCGGTCGACATCTACCTCTGGAGTGGCGGCGTCACCGGTGTCCCTGGTGATGTGATGTGGGTGAACACGGGCCAGCAGTTCCAGCAGATCGGCTTCTGGCCGAGCATCACGCAGAATGACTTCGAGATCGGCTACTGCCTGGACGGCGAGTTCACGGTGGGCTACTGGGCCGACTTCTCGACCGACGTCTGTGGTTGGTACATTGCCAGCGACGAGGACGGCTTCGGTGGATACCCCTGGACGAACGTCGCTCCTGGCATCGGCTTCCCGACGGGCTGGCAGTCCCCGGCCGTCGTGTGGGGCGTCTGCCAGAGCCTCGGCTTCGGTGTCTACTTCGAGGAGGGTGGCATGACCCCCGTCGAGTCGGCCACCTGGGGTGAGATCAAGAGTCTCTTCTAGGGTCCACGAGGCCTTACGTACTTTCGACTACAATCTCGCAATCTCGCAATCTCGCCGGGGCCGGGGGTCACGCTCCCGGCCCCGGCTTCTTTCTCGCCGAAACATGTTGCCCCGGCCGCGGGCTCGCTCGCATGTCGCCTTGCGCGCCGCGCGGTTGTCCAGGCCGGCTGGCCCGGCTAGAATGGGTCGCGATGCATGGATCTCCGGATGAGTCCGGGAGAACGCATCCTGGCGCACGCGGGCCGTTGGTCGGGCGCCTCTGATTGGGATATCGCCGCCCGGGAGGACGCGCGATGGCGACTTCAACACGGCGCCCTGCGGCGCTGCTCGGCTACGCCTTGATGGTGCTCTTCCCCCTGATTTTCTTCGGCCTGGTCGAGGGCGCGCTGCGGCTGCTCGACCTCTATGCTCCCGACGATACGCCCGACCCCTTCATCGGCCTGCTCGAATCGCACCGCGTCTTTCGCCTTGATGCTTCCGGCGATGTCTACGCGATCGACCGCGATCGCGCCCGCTCCTTCAACGTCCAGCGCTTCGCCGCCCGCAAGCCCACGGGCACCGTGCGCATCTTCTGCCTGGGAGGATCGGCGGCCTACGGCTACCCGTTCGGCGCACCGGTGGCCTTCTCGCGCTGGATCGAGGAGGGCTGCCGGCGCCTGTGGCCGGATGAGAGCTTCGAGGTGATCAACGCGTCCGGCATGTCCTACGGCAGCTTCCGGCTGCGCGCCCTCGTAACCGAGATCCTCGACTACGAGCCCGATCTGATCATCCTCTATTCGGGCCACAACGAGTTCATCGAGAAGGACTTCTACATACAGTCTGGCGCCACGCGGCTGATGGGCGTGCGCAGCGTGCTGGGGAATCTGCACCTCTACACCATGCTCAAGAGCTGGATCCACCCGGACCGCCCGCCGGAGGCGGCCGATGCGGGCGGCTTCGATCAGTTCGGGCTCCACGTCACCCGGCGGGAGAACATCGGCTGGACCGACGAGGAGCGCGAGCGGGTGATCGCCAAGTACGCCGAGAACATCGAGGCGATCGTGGCGCGTCTCGAGGACGAAGGCGTGCCGCTGCTGATGATGACGCCCGCGCCCAACGAGAGCCACTGGCGCCCCGAACACTCGCGGGTGTCGCCCGACCTGCCGGCCGAGACGATGACCGCCTGGTCGAACGCCTACGGGCAAGGCGTGCGCCGGCAGTCCGATGGTGAGACTTCCGCTGCGATCGAGAGCTTCCAGGCGGCCCTGCGCATCGACGACCGTTTCGCCGAGCTCCACTATCGCCTGGGCCAGTGCCTGGAGGCCGAGGGCCGCTATGATGAGGCGCGCGAGGCCTACCGGCGCGCCCTCGACCGCGACGAGGTCCCCATCCGCATCACCCCGCCGCAACGCGAAGCCCTGGCGGACATCGCCCGGAGGCGCCACCCCTACTATGCCGATGCCTGGAGCGCGTTGGGCCGCATCGCAACGCACGGCATCCTGGGCGACGAGCTCTTCTGGGATTACTGCCATCCCACGATCCGCGGACACCAGCAGATCGCCGCGCTGGCCTGCTCCGTGATCACGCGCACCGGTCTCCTCGGCGCTCCGCAAGCGCCTGGACCCTGGCAGCGCGATGCACCCGTGCACGCGTGGGACGCCGACGCCCGGGCGCATCTGGGCTTCACGGCGCCCGACTCCTTCGACCTCGTGCCGCTGCCCAAGGCGGCCGACGGGTTGTGGTGGCTGGGCAACTGCGCCGATCGGCAGGGCGACCGGCTTCAAGCGGTGCGCTGGTACGAGCAGTCGCTTCAGGCCGACCCCGATCATCCGGGCTCGCTCATCGGTCTGGCGATCGCCCGCTCGCTCGGGGGCGACCAGGAGACCGCCATCGAATTGACGCAACAGGCCATCGCGGTCTATGAGCGCGCGCGCATGATCCCGATGGTGCTGCGGGCGCGGGCCGAGCTGGGTGTCTTCTACGCGCGGGCCGACCAAATGGAAGACGCGGCGCGGGAGTTTCGGGAAGTGCTGCGGCGCAATCCGACCCAGCCAAAGGCCCACGCGAACCTGGCGCGGGCGCTGATCGCACTGGAGCGCCTGGATGAAGCGCTGGCCGTGCTCGAGGACGGGATCGCGCGGTTGCCGGGCGAGCGGGGTTTGCATCGGGAGCTGGGGCGCGTCCACCGGCTGGCCGGTCGACCTCGCGAAGCGATCGCCGCCTACGAGGCCGAGCTGCGCCTGTCGCCCGGTGACCCCGGGCTGCACGTGCTGTTGGCCGATCTCTACGAGCAGGTCGGTGAAAAGGCGGCGGCGGCCGATCACCTGGAGGCATGCCTGCGGCTCGATCCAGATAACGTGGAGGTGGCCCGCAAGCTGGCGGCCCTCTACGAGTCGCTCGGCCGGCCGTCGGAGGCCGCGCGCGTGCGGCCCGATTCTCCGTAGCCCCACGAACCGCCGGCCCGCGGGCTAGCGGTCTAGGGCTCGTTCGGTGCCCCAGCCTCGGCACTAGGGCTTGTACTTGCCGCGGCCGATGTACTTCTTGATCTTGTGCTGCCCCGCCCAAACCTTCAGGTTGGATTCGATGTCGATCAGGTTGAGGTCGACCTGATAGAAGACCACCTTCTCGCCATCCTCCTGATCGGTGATCGTCTCGAGCGTGCCGGTGAGCATGTAATCGGCGCCCAGCTCGCGCCCGAGTTGCTTCACCGTCTCGGGGCTCGCGTTCTCCCACTGGTCGGCCCGCTCCAAGCGCAGGTCGGCGCGCTCGGCCGCGTCCGCGACCACCTGCGCGCGCCCGGAGTTGATCAGCGCGCGCTCGAGATCTTTCAGGAACGTGCCCACCGCGATGTGCTCGGTGCTGCGGTTGCGCACGCCGCCGACGATCACCACGGGCAGCTTGCCGCCGCTCTGCTGCATGTGCTGCGTGATCCACGGACGGGCGAGGCAGTCGGTGATCATCTCCTCGGCCACCAGACGCGAATCGGTGTCGTTCCAGCGCCCGGAGAGATCGATCGTCGTGTCGGTGTCGACGCGTGAGACCTGCTTGCCGCTGCAGCCCAAACCCACCGCGGCGATGATCAGGACCGCGACCAGCGCGGATGCCGCGTATCCGCCCGCCGAACGAGGTTCACTTGTGCGCGCCATGATTCTCGCCTCCTCTTGAGCACCCTTGCCTGCCAGCGGGTAACCTTCCCCTTCTGCCGAGCTCGATGAGCACGGCCGTCATCCTGCTCGCCGTCGCAGGTTCGGTCTTGACCCGCGCCACGATAGGATTCCTTCTCGACCCTGTCAACAACGGCGGCGGCCGCGCGGTTTCAGACTTCGATACGCACCGATTCACCCATTGCGCGCTTCGCCTCCGGTCGCTGGTGTGCGAAAGCTTCCTCAAAGCCTCTATTCATGCGGTTTTCCCTTGACCTCTGAAGGCGTATCCCATAGTATGGCCACCAGTTGATACGGCGTGTGCATCAGGGAACGCGATTGATGAGCATGCCGGCCCGAGCCGTCATCACAGCACATCTTCACAGCGAGACAGACGGTCCCAGGGTTTCTGCGCGGACGTGAGCGGCCTTGCTCGCAGGAGCAGGCGACGTCTGGTCCTTCAAGGAGGGAGGATTGGTCATGGCCCGCGTGAGCGTGGTCGTTCCGACGTTCAATCGCCGGGATTCCGTCAGCGAGGCATTGGATTCGATCCTCGCGCAGTCGTATCGCGAATTCGAGATCGTGATCAGCGACGATGGATCGACCGATGGCACGCCCATTCAGATCTTCGAGGTGTTCGGCGCGCAGGCCGAGGCGATCGACATCCTGCGCAGCATGGGGCCCTCATCGATCAAGCCCTTCAGCCACGTCTTCCAGAACGAGGGCATCACGATCCAGTACCACTACGGGATCAACCGGGGGCTGAGCACGGCCCGCAACCGAGGCATCCGGGCCGCCCGCGGCGAGTTGGTGGCATTTCTGGAGGCGGAGGACACCTGGGAGACACATCATCTCCAGTCACAAATCGACTTCTTCGAAACGAAGCAGGACGCGCGCGTCTGCCGCGTCATCGAGCGGGTGGTCAAGGACGGCAAGGTCCGCGTCTCGCGCAAACCGGTGACGGCTTCGGGCTGGATCTTCGAAACCGCTCTCGAAGCCAGCCCCATGTCCACATCCGCGGTCCTGGCCCACCGCACATGCTTCACCGAGTGCGGCGCCTTCGACGAGAACCTGCCCTCGTGCGACGAGTACGACTTTTGGGTGCGCCTCACGTCCCGGTATCCCGTCTACCTGGTGGAGGGCCCGATCGTGCTGCGCCGCTGTACGCGTCCCGACGGCTCCTCGCGCGCCTGGAGCTGGGACCGCTTCCGCGTCTACGCGCTGGAGAAGTCGTTCCAGAGCGGCCACCTGACGCCCAGGCAGCGGTTCCTGGTCTCCCAGGAGATCGTGCGCAAGTGCGAGCGGCTCGTCGAGGGGTTCCGGCGGCAGAAGAGCGAGGAGCGCGCCAACTTCTACGAGCGCAAGCGCAGGCGCTTCGCCCACGAGGTGCGCAAGCTGCGCGCCTCGACCGCCATCAAGGCCACGGTCTCCTGATCCCGAGCGCCTCGACCGCCATCAAGGCCACGGTCTCCTGATCCCGGACGAGGCGCGCGCCGTCGGGGACGCGCTAGCGAACCTTCGAGATGATCCCCTTTGAGATGATCAACCGCTGAATCTGGCTGGTGCCCTCGTAGATCTGGAAGATCTTGGCGTCGCGCATCAGCTTCTCGACCGGATACTCCTTGTTGAAGCCGAAGCCGCCGAACACCTGTACCGCGTCGACGCAGACCCGCATCGCGGTGTCCGCCGCAAAGGCCTTGGCACAGGCCGCCTCATAGCTGTTCTTCTTGCCGTGGTCGTACATGTCGGCGGCCCGCCAGACCAGCAGCCGCCCGGCGTCGAGGTCCTTGGCCATATCGGCGATCATGAAGGCCACCGCCTGGTGCCGGTGGATGGCCTGGCCGAAAGCGTGGCGTTCCTTAGCGTAGCGGATGGCGTGCTCCATGGCCGCGCGTCCCACGCCGACCGCGCCCGCGGCTACCGGAGGACGGGTGTGATCGAACGCCGCCATGGCGAGCATCCACCCCTTGCCCTCGTCGCCGATCCGCTGGTCCTCGGGCACCACCACATCCTCGAACGTGATTGCGCGGGTGTCGGAGGCCCGCTGACCCATGTTGTCTTCCTTCTTGCCGACGGTCACCCCGGGCGCGTCGGCGGGCACCACGAAGCCGCTCATGCCGCGGATACCCGACTCCTTCTTCGTGTAGGCCAGAACGAAGAACCAGTCGGCCACGCCCGCGCCGCTGATCCACATCTTCTGTCCGTTAATCACGTAGTCGTTGCCCTTCTTCACCGCCGTCGTCTGGATGCCCTGCACGTCGCTGCCGGCCCCCGGCTCGGTCACCGCGTAGGCGGCGAAGGTGAGCTTCTCGGTCATCGGCGCGATCCACTTCTTCTTCTGCTCGGGCGTCGCGCCCACCATCACCGGCGCGGTGGCCAGCGTGTTGACCATCATGGCGGTGCTGATCCCGCTGCAGGCCGCGGCGAGCTCCTCGGCGATGATGCACTCCATCAGGCAGGACATGCCCGCCCCGCCCAGCTCCTCGGGAAGCCCCGGATTGAGCAGGCCGATGTCGAAGGCCTTCTCGCAGATGGCCCGGGGAAACTCCCCGGTCTCGTCGTGGTGCTTGGCCGCCGGCGCGATCTCGTTCTGGGCGAACTCGCGCGCCAGGTCCCGAATCATCCGTTGCTCTTCCTCGAGCTCGAAACCGACCATCCTCTCCTCCTCTCGCGAACCGAAGCGTGCCGCGGAGGCAAACCGACCGCCCCGGCCGGCTCGCTCCCTGCTCCTCTGCGCGCGCGCCCTCCCCCTCTCCCGTCCTGGGGGCACGCGCGCATCCATCTGCGAAGATGACGGATTATACGGAGCGCGCGGCGCACCTCTCAACCCCGCCTTGCGCCTGTCGCGGGCTGCAGATGGGACCCGGCGGCCCCTGGCCAGCGGGTCAGGGTGTGCGCGCTGTCGCTCCTCCTGAGCCATGTCGGGCCCGGGGCGCCCATCTCTTCGTGCCCGTTTCCGACAATGCCCTTATCCAATGCACGTTACAAGAATACACTGGGTCACGCTGGCGGAATTCGGCCATCTGCGTCCTCGCCGAGCGATCTTACCACCGGTAGAGCATCATGAAGTCCATTCTCTTGATCTATAAGAACTTAGACCGCGGGGCCCGTTCGCGCGCGGGGAAGCGGGCCGGCCGTGATATACTTAACGATCACGATCCGCCGGTGGTCCATGGGCGGGGTGGCGGATGCGGTCGGGCCGGACCCTCGGGATGACGATGCGGAGGGCAGCCGTGCGACGCAGACAGGACCACACCAGACCCCGCGGGGCGGCGCCCCAGGCGGCGGACGGGCCGAGGCCCGGCCGGCTGGGTGTGCTGTTGGCCGTCGCGGCCAGCGTCACTCTCCTCCTGTTGACCGCCGTGCCGATCCGAGAGGGCGGCCCCGAGACCCTCCTTCGCCCCGAAGCCGCCACGCTCGCGCGCATCGAAGCGCTGCAACACCGACTGGATGCCGAGGGCCGGCGCTGGCGCGCAGAACCCACCGGGATCTCCAGTCTCTCCCCGGAAGCCTTCCAACGCTTGCTCGGTGCGGTTCCCCCGACGACCGACGAGTGGACCCCTCCGCTCGACGACGGCGGGCACCGACCGAAGGATGGCGCGCTCTCGGTCGGAGGCGCCTTCACCGCAGCCGGCGATGTCCAGGCGCTGCCCGCGCGGTGGGACTGGCGCGAGCGCGACGGCGTCACCGCCGCCCGTCACCAGGGCGATTGCGGAGGCTGCTGGGCTTTCGCGGCCGCGGGCGCCGTAGAGGGACTGCTGCGGATCTACGACGACCGCGTCACCGACCTCTCCGAACAGCAGGCGCTCGACTGCAACACCGCCGGCTACGGCTGCGACGGGGGCTGGATGACCGGCGCCTACCGGTTGTGGCAAACCGAAGGGGCGCTCTCCGAGGCGCTGCACCCCTACCGCGGCGAGGACCACGGAACGTGCCCCGGACCGCCGCCGCAGCCCGAGGCTTCGGTGCTGACCTGGTCGGCCGTCCACTCCACACAGGCGGCCATCAAGCGGGCGTTGCTGGCCGGACCGGTGGCGGTGGGCATGCACGTCTACGCCGACTTCCAGCACTACGGCGGCGGGGTCTATGACCACGACGGCAGCGACGAGATCAACCACGCCGTGCTGCTGGTGGGCTGGGACGACGTCCTGGGCGCCTGGATTCTGAAGAACAGTTGGGGCGAGCGTTGGGGAGAGGGCGGCTTCGCCTACGTCGCCTACGGTAGCTGCCGCCTGGGAAGCTATCCTCATCGGCTGCGGATTCCGGCCGCGCGTCCGGTACGCATCCACGCGGCGCCCTTGCCGCCCTACCTCGAGCACGACGACGCGCTCGAGATCGAGGCGGTCTTCGCGTCGGTGAATGCGCCGTTGAACCTATCCTCCGCGCGCCTGATGCTCGACCTGGGCGACGGCTATCGGGCGACTGCGCTGGAGCTACTCGACGGCGACACCCACGCGGCCGTCGCACGCGCGACGATCGGCCCCCTTCCCGCCGGGACCCGCGTGCGCGCGTATCTCGAGATCACCGACGAGAGCGGTCGCGTCGCGCGCTGGCCGACGCAGGACCCTCGTCAGGCCCATGAGCTCCACATCCTGGCCCCGATTGCGCAGGACGACTGCGAATCCCCCGGCGGCTGGACCCTGGCCGACCCGGCCGACGACGCCAGCAACGGGCGGTGGACCTGGGCGGTGCCCCAGGCCACGTACGACGAGTGGAGCCGCCCGGTGGGCCCCGGCGCCGACCACTCCCCCAGCGGGGACGGATGTTTCGTCACCGGGGCGTCCGGACCCGACGCGCACGCCTCGGACGTCGACGGCGGCGCGACGAGCCTCATCAGCCCGCCGGTCGACCTGTCCGGATACGATCAGGCCGTGGTCCAGTTCTGGTACTGGTTCGCGAACCACCTCGGTCCACGCCCCTTCGAGGACCCCTTCACGGTCGCCGCCAGCGCCGACGGGGGTCACACGTGGACGACGCTCCTGGAGGTCCGCCAGGGGGGCACGGGCTGGCGATTCGCCAGCCTCGTCCTGGGCGGGAAGGTCGCGCTCACCGATCAGGTCCAGCTGCGCTTCACGGTCCGTGACGACCACCACGAATCCCTCGTGGTGGCCGCAATCGATGATCTGCGTTGGCTGGCCCCGGCCGCCCTCGGCGATCCGGCCGCACCCGCGCCGCCCGCGGGCGCCACCTTGCTGGCGCTGTCGGCCGGGCCCAACCCGTGCGCCGGACAGACCGAGCTGCGCTTCACGTTGGCCGCGCGCGAGCACGTGCGCGCGCAGCTCTTCGACGGCTCGGGCCGCTTGGTGCGAACTCTCTGGACCGGTCCGCTCGACGCCGGCACCCATCACGTTGCCTGGGACGGGCGCGCCGCATCGGGCGCTCCAGTCGCGTCGGGACGCTACTGGGCCCGTGTGGTCGCCGGGTCCGACCGCAAGATCCACAGCTTGATCCTGGTGCGATAATACGGTTCGCGCGCGCCTCGGCGGCGACTCGTTCGCCCCGCGCGGCTGGTTAAGCTGCTTTGCAGGGGAGCATTAGGATTCCTACGCGAACGCCCTCCCATTCTGGTTGTCTCGGGCCCGCGCTCGCGGGACAATGTCCGGTTGGCTTGCTTCCGCGGCCGTTTCGCTGCCGGCGATGGGTCGATGCGGCGATGCGGCGATGGGTCGATGCGGCGATGCGGCGATGGGTCGATGCGGCGATGCGGCGTGGTCGACCCGGAATCGGTTGCCGCTGCGGCGCGCCGCTCCCGCGGAGCGAGGCATTCGAGGAGGCTTCGCATGAATCGGTCTCGGTCCGGTTTTCATCACGAGGCGCGCATCCCGTACAACGTGCGCATCATCGACAACCCCTCCCAGCAGGAGTTGCGCGAGCTGTCGCGCTACCACGTGCCCCACGTCTACCGCTCCAACGTCGGCAACCTCAACCGCATCACGCGCTGCAAGGCGCGCCTGGCGGGCTCGACCTACATCATCGCCGAACCCTCCGAGCAGGGCCTCTACTCGTCGAAGGTCATGCTGCGCGAGCGGGCCGAGCGGCTGATCCGCATGCAGCGCGAGTACATCGAGCGCGGCGGCATCCTGATTCAGATCGACGGCTACCAGGGTCACGGACCGCTGGCCCCGCCGGTGCAGTGGCTCTACACGCCCGAGGGGGCCAATATCGCCGGGATGCAACAAGTGCTCGCGTTCCCGCGCGAGATGGAGGAGACGCCCGCGCAGCTCAAGAAGCCGTTCCGGCCCCGCTTTCGGCTCATCATGACCCCCGGCTGTCCCTCGCCCGAGACGCCCGACGAGGTGGCGGTGATCGTCGATCTCGAGAACTGGACCACCTACGTCCTGGGTTCGGACTACTTCGGGGAGTCGAAGAAGGGCATGCTGCGCATGCTCAACGACTGGGTCTACCAGCGGCGCGGCCTCGTGCTGCACGCGGGCGCGAAGGCGGTCACCGTCGACGGACGCCGCGTCATGATGGCGGTGATGGGTCTCAGCGGCACCGGCAAGACCACGACCACGTTCAGCAAGCAGGGCGAGAAGACCGAGCCCATGCAGGACGACATGATCGTGCTCTGGCCCGAAGGCTGCTGCTCGGTCACCGAGAACGGCTGCTTCGCCAAGACCGCGGGCCTGGCCGAGAAGAACGAGCCGGTTATCTACCGGGGCACGATGCATCCCGACGCCTGGGTGGAAAACGTCTACATGGACATGGACAACGAGCTGGCCTACGACTTCTCGAAGGGCGTTCTCCGCCCCAAGGAGGTCAACGACTGGCGCGTGGCGCTGCTCTACACCGGCGCGCCGCTCGACAACCTGGAGGCCTACGTCTCGGGCGATGTCAAGCCCGAGGAGGTCTTCGACGAGCACGGCGTGCCCCGCGACGGTTGGGACTTCGTCCAATGGACCCAGAACGGCCGTTCGATCATCCCGATGGCGGCGATCGAGGATGCGGCCGGTATGGACGAGATCCCGCCGATCGAGTCCTTGGGCATCCTGAATCGTGACGAGGGCCGCGAGGCGGCCACTCCGGGCATCGTGCGCTTCGTCTCCCCCGAGCAGGCGGCCGTCTACTTCATGCTGGGCGAGACCACCAAGACGTCGGCCGCCGGCAAGGAACGGGGCAAGACGCGCTCGCCCTTCACGCAGCCGTTCTTCCCGCGCGCGCCGCACCTCCAGGCCCGGCGCTTCGAGCGCCTGGCCGCCCAGATGCCCGCGCTGCAGCTCTGGATGATGAACACCGGCTACATCGGCGGAGATCAGCGCGCGGTCGAGGCCGGGGAAGCGCTGAAAGTGAAGATCCGCCACTCCTCGGCAATGCTGGAAGCGCTGCTGGCCGATCGAATCGTCTGGAAGACGGACCCCGACTTCGGCTACGAGATCGTGGATCTCGACGCTTCGGAGAATGCGACCCTGCGCGAGCACGTGCCCGACGAGATCCTCAATCCGATCGTCTTCTTCGAGCGCCGCGACCGCATGGAGATCTACCGGGGCTGGGTGGAGAAGATCAAGAAGGAACGCCGCGAGTTCCTGCGCCACTTGGGTGCGGAACGTCGACTGCGGGAGATGGTGTAGGGGCGCGCCCCGCGCGGGCCTCGACGCGGCACGGGTTCTCGATGGCGCGCGCGTCCTCGACGCGGCGCGGGTTCTCGATGGGGCGCGGGCCTCGCGCTAGCGCCCCGCCCCGCCGCTCGAGACGACATCGCGCATGTCATAGAGTCCCGCGTCCCGGCCGGCCAAAAAGCGCACCGCCGCCAGCGCGCCGGCGACGAAGCAACCCCGATGATCGGCCACGTGCCGGATCTCGAGCCGCTCGCCCGGACCGGCGAAGATGATCCGGTGCTCTCCCACGACATCGCCACCGCGCAAGGCATGCATGCCCAGCTCCCGTCCGTCGCGTGGCCCGGGCGTCCCGTGGCGACCGTGCACGGCGCGCAGATCGCGCCGCACCTGCGCCAACGCCTCGGCCAGGCGCACCGCGGTGCCGCTGGGCGCGTCGCGCTTGTGGCGATGATGCATCTCGACGATCTCGACATCGTATTCGGACAGCCGGCGGGCGACCTGAGGCGCGAGTTCGAGCGCAGTGGTGACACCCAGCGACATGTTGCTCGCCCAAAGCAACGGAATCCGCGCCGCCGCGGCCCGGAGGCGCTCGGTCTGCACGTCATCGAAGCCGGTCGTTCCGGTGACGAACCCCACTCCGGCCGCCGCGCAGGCCTCCAGGTGCTCGAGGCTTGCTTCGGCCCGGGTGAAATCGACCACGAGGTCACACGCCCCCAGGACGGCCCGAAGGTCGGCGCTCAACCTCACGCCGGCCACGGTCTCGCCCAGCCGCGGGTGATCGCGACGCTCGATCGCGCCGACCAGCGCCAGGTCCTCGGCGGCCTCCACCGCGGCGCCGATCTCGGTCCCCATGCGTCCCGCGGCGCCGCACAGCGCGATGCGCACCATCGTCCTCATCCTCCCCGCCGCTCAAGACCGCGGGCCGGCGGCGGGCGCCGACGCCGCCCGATCGGCGTCGCGTCGCACCAGCGAGTAGTCGGCCAGGATCTCGCGCAAGCGATCGACGTGCTCGGGCTGCATGCGCGTGAGCGGCAAGCGCGGCTCGCCCACGTCGAAGCCCAGGATGTTGAGCGCCTCCTTGACGGGCACCGGATTGGTTTCGAGGAAGAGACCGTGGAAGAGGGGCAGCAGCCGCGCGTGCCATTGGCGCGCGCGCTCGTAGTCGCCGCGCTCGGCGGCCTCGATCATGGCGATCATGTCCTGGGGCACGATGTTCCCGGCCACCGAGATCACCCCGCGCGCGCCGATCGCCAGCATCGGCAAGGTCAGCGTGTCGTCACCCGAGAGGAGGGTCAATCGGTCCCCGCACAGCCGCACGATCCACGAGGCCTGCTCCAGATCGCCCCCGGCCTCCTTGACTGCGGCGATCGACTCCTCTTCGGCCAGCCGCGCCACGGTCTCGGGCTGCAGGTTGACGCCGGTGCGGCCCGGCACGTTGTACATGACGATCGGCACCGGGCTGGCGGCGGCAGCGGCACGGAAGTGGGCCAGCAGCCCGGCCTGGGTGGGCTTGTTGTAGTAGGGCGTCACGACCAACGCCCCGTCGATCTTCAGACCCTCGAGCCGCTTCAGATTGGCCACCGTCTTGTCGGTGGCGTTGGTTCCCGCCCCGGCGATCACCTGCAGCCGGCCGCGCGCCTGCGCGGCGACGATCTCAATCACCTGACGCTGCTGGTCGAAGTCGCGCATCGCCGGGGTTTCCCCCGTCGTCCCGCATGGCACCAGACCGTGCGTGCCGGCCTCCACGTGGAAATCGACCAGCTCGCGGAGCTTCTCCTCGTTGACGAGGCCGTCTTCCAGGAACGGGGTCACGAGCGCCACGTACAGACCGCGGAACATCTGCCGCCTCCTCGGGTGCTACCTCACTGAACGCAGGACACCGATCTCGACCTTAGCCGGCTCCCCCATGGCCGGCAACCGGAAGCTTACGCGGCTGGCTGTACGCGGGAATACGTCTGATCGCCAGCCTGCCATAGGCCCCCGACGCGAGAGCTGCGGGCCGGCCCTCCGGGCGCCTACGGCCGTAAGCATTAGAACCCAGAGGGATTGGCTCACCAGGTATCCCCGGGGCAGCCGGCGCCGCCCGCCGGGGGACCTCGCGGTTCCCCACCACCTCCACCTGCCGGACGGGCCTGGTGGTACATAAAGTTGCCACTTCCAGGGCCGGGTTTGCGCACTGCGCCTAGGTTATGACATAATTAGGGGTTGGATACTCCAGGCGTTCCCCCTTGGGAGCCGGCCGCTCCGGCCGTCCCCAGCGCCTACTGATACGGAGGCCGCACCGCAGGATGTGGTCGCCACGCAACGCGGGAGGAATAGGAACCATGATGTTGCTGCAGGACGCTTCGAGGAAGCTCTACGGACGCCGTCAGGCAGACCGCCGTAGGGGTTCCGGTGTTTGGCTCGCTCCGTTGGCCGCAATGTTGTTGCTCGCCTCCATCTGGGCTCCGGCCGCGGCCCACGCCCTGGACCAGCCCGAGGCCGAAGGCACGCGGCCGTGGGACCGCGATCCGGCGCCCGAGGAAGCCGCCCGCAAGATCGCCTTCTACGAGCGCATGGAGTATCTGGATCGCTGGTCGCAGGAGCCGACCGCCAACCAGCTTCTCCTCGACGCGATCTACTACGATCTCGACATCGCGCTCGACCCGCCGACCCACACGATCACGGGCGAGCTGACGGCCACCTTCGAAGTCAATGGCGCCCAGGCCGATCTCCTCGACCTGGATCTGGCCACCACCCTGAGCGTCTCCTCGGTGACGATCGGCGGCACGCCGGTCGCCTACGCGCACGCCAACGACTTGCTCACGATCACGCTGGACCGCACCTACGTGCAGGGTGAGACGCTGACCGCCGTGCTCGCCTACAGCGGCACGCCCGACGGATCCTACGGCGCCTTCGGGTTCGATAGCCACGGCGGACAGCCGATGATCTGGACGCTGAGCGAGCCCTTCGGCGCCCGTTCCTGGTGGCCCTGCGAGGACTGGTCGGACGACAAGGCCGACTCGATGGACATCCGCGTCACGATTCCGGCCGGCCTGATCGTCGCCTCGAACGGCAAGCTGCGCGAGGTCACCTACAATGGCGCCACCGACACCTACTGGTGGCACGAAGGCAACCCCATCGCCACCTATCTGGTCTCGCTGGCCATCCACCCCTACACGGTTACAACAGACTACTATCACTACAGCGACACCGACTCGATGGAGATCGTCTTCTACGACTACCCCGATCACGCCGCCAGCAACTACCCGGAGAACATGCGCGTCAAGGACATGATCGGCTACTTCGCCGGCGTCTACGGCGAGTACCCGTTCCTCGACGAGAAGTACGGCCACGCCGAGTTCAACTGGGGCGGTGGCATGGAGCACCAGACCTGCACCAGCCTGGGCGCCTACTACGAGTCGATCATCGCCCACGAGCTCGCCCATCAGTGGTGGGGCGATATGGTGACCTGCGCCACCTTCCACGACATCTGGCTCAACGAGGGCTTCGCCCGCTATTCGGAGGCCCTGTGGTTGGGCGACCAGTACGGCCCCGAGGGTTACTGGGGCAAGATGAACTCGACCCGCTACTACGGCGAGGGCACGATCCACGTGCCCGACCTCACCGACTGGAACCGTATCTTCCACACCGGGCTGACCTACAACAAGGCCTCCTGGGTGGTGCACATGTTGCGCGGCGTGTTGGGCGACGAGGATTTCTTCACGTTCCTGCTCGCCTACCGCGACGCCTTCGAGTACGGCGCGGCTACGACGGCCGGCTTGCAGTCGGTGGCCGAGAGCGTCTCGGGTCTCGACCTGAGCGACTTCTTCCAGCAGTGGATCTACGAGGAGTACTACCCCGTCTACGGCCATAGCTGGGAGTGCGTCGACATGGGCACGCACTGGGAGCTGCAGCTCGCGATCGACCAGCTCCAGACCAACACCGTCGTCTTCCACATGCCCATCCAGATGCGCGCCGAGCTGACCGGTGGCGGCACGTTCGACTTCACCGTCGACAACTCGCTGGCGCACCAGGAGTACACGATCGAGCTGCCGGCCGAAGCCGAGCAGGTGCTGCTCGATCCCGAGGACTGGATTCTGAAGATCGTCCAGGAGCCGGTCGTGAACCCGACCTTCGCCGACGGCATCCTGCTCGTCAACGGCGTCGACTGGAATACTTACGGGGCCGAGATCTACAGCGCGTACGAGGACCGCGCCTTCTGGGGCGACCTCGAGATCTCCTTCTGGGACATCTTCAGCGAGCCCTCCGGCGGCTACCCGTCCACGCTGCCGGCGCCGCTGGGTCACGGCCGCGTGCCCTCGGCCGACCTGGGGCGTTTCTCCGACGTGATCTGGATCGGCAACAACTACAACGGCGACATCGGCGCGTGGCTGAACACCTCGATCCTCTCCTACCTCGAGGTGGGCGGCAACGTGCTGCTGATGTCGCGCCAGGGCGAAGAGTTCCTCTACCAGGATCTACGCGACTACCTCGGCATCACCGGTGTCATCGGGGGCCGCTCGTTGTGGGACTGCGTCGCGCAGCACCCCGATCTGACCAACATCGGCCGCATCGGCACGCAGAGCTACTGTGCAACCTTCAACACGACGCTCACCCACGCGACCAGCACGCTGCTCTACGTGGTCGATCAGGGCTACAACCCCGACGAGGGCATCGGCGTGATGCGGGCTCCGGATGACGGCGGCACGCACAATCCCTACGGTGGGCGGTTCGCGTTTCTGAGCGGCCGTCCGTATCGGTGGAACCACGCCGATCTGGCGACCAACGTCGAGACGATCATCGAGACGCTCTTCCTCGACCCGTCGGCGGTCGAGCCGGGGGGACCGGGCGCGACGGCGCGCCTGTCGTTGCAACTGCCCAGTCCGGCCGTGGCCGGCGCGCAGATGCGCTTCCAGCTCCCACAGGCCGAGGAAGTCGCGCTGGCGATCTTCGACAGCCAGGGCCGCCGGGTGCGGTTGCTGGCCGAGGGCGCCTACCCGGCCGGCCTGCATCAGGTGCGCTGGAACGGCCTCTCCGACCGGGGCCACCAGCTCCCGGGCGGCATCTACTACGTACGTCTGACCGCGGGCCAGGAGCAGCGCAACCGCTCGCTGTTGATGGTCCGTTAGGTTCGTAGCGTCCGTGCGGGCGCGGCGCGCACCGCGTGTGTGCGCCGTGCCCGCCGGCGACAGAACGGCGACGCGCCGGAGATCGAGCGTCATGGCATCCCAGCACCACGGGCCGCATCGCCGCCGCACTACGGCGACCTGTGCCTCCGGATCACTCCGGTTGCTGCTCCTTGTGCTGGGCGCATGGCTGGTGGCGGGCGGCTCCTCGGCCGCGCTCGGCACACCGCAGACGGACCCTCCGCTGGGCAAGAACGAACAGCTGCCCGTGGGTGGTCCGCCGGCCGCACTCGAGACGCCCCCCTGGGGACCCGATCCGGCCCGTCTGGAGGCCGCCGCCAAAGCGGCCCGTGGCGCCCCCGGCGTGCTCGGGGAAGGCGTGCTCGGGGAGAGCGTGGTCGGGGAAAGCGTGCTCGGGGAAAGCGTGGTCGACCGGCTCGAAGGTCTTCGCTGGCATCAGGCGCCCACCCCCGAGCAGGAGCGGATCGACGCGCTGGCCTACGACCTCGATCTGGCCATCGACCCGTCCGGCGCGACCATCTCGGGTCAGGTGAAGGGCCTCTTCCGCCTCGGCCAGCAGGCGGAGCAAGCCCTCGTACTCGATCTAGCCGACGAGCTGGCCGTGAGCGCGGTCAGCCTGCAGGGAGAGCCGGCTCCCTGGACCCAGGCCGACGACCGGCTCACGATCGACCTCGGCGGCGCCTACGCGCCGGGGGACACCTTCTCGGTGGTGGTGGCCTACGGGGGCACGCCGCCGGCCGAGTACAACGCCTTCGTCTTCACGAGCCACAACGGTCTGGACCACTGCTTCTCCTTCAGCGAGCCCTTCGGGGCCCGCTCCTGGTGGCCCTGCGACGACTGGCCGGCGGACAAGGCCGACTCGGTATCGCTGCGCGTTGCGGTCCCGCACGGCCTGGTCGTCGCATCGAACGGCACGCTATGCGACGTGACGACCGGCGCCCAGCAGGACATCTACCATTGGCGCGTCAGACACCCCATCACCACCTACCTGGTCTCGGTGGCGGTCTACCCTTACGCGGTGTCCCAGGACCAGTTCGTGTCGGCGGCGGGCGACACGATGCCGCTCCTCTTCTACGATTTCCCTGACCACGCTGCGGGCAACGCGCAGGTCAACGCGCTCGTCCCGGAGATGATCGACTTCTTCAGCAACCGGTTCGGGCCGTTTCCCTACCTCGACGAGAAGTACGGCCACGCCGAGATGACCTGGGCCGGGGGGATGGAACATCAGACCTGCTCGAGCATCGGCACCTACACCGAGGCGGTCGTCGCGCACGAGCTGGCCCACCAGTGGTGGGGCGACCTGGTGACCTGCGCCGACTTCCACCACATCTGGCTCAACGAGGGCTTTGCCGTCTACGCCGAGGCGCTCTGGCTGGAGCACGCCCACGGCCACGACGCGTTCCTCAACAAGATGGACTCGGCCCGCTACTACGGTTCCGGCACGGTCTACGTCGATGATCTGAGTAGCTGGCACCGCATCTTCGATGTCGACCTGACCTATCACAAGGCCGCCTGGGTGCTGCACATGTTGCGCCACCTCGTCGGGGACGATCTCTTCTTTCCCCTGCTCAACGTCTACCGGGCCGCCTTCGCCGACAGCGTGGCGACCACCGAGGACTTCCGCGACCTGGCCGAGTCGGTCACCGGACACGACCTGGACACGTTCTTCCAGCAGTGGATCTACGAGGAGTACTTCCCGGTCTACAGCTACTCATGGGATCAGGAAACGCCCGGCGAGCTGGTGCTCCTGATCGAGCAGCTTCAAACCGAGACCGTGATCTTCCAGATGCCGATCGATGTGCGTGTGCACCTGACCACCGGGGAGACCGTCGATCTCGTGGTCGACAACCGCGAGATGGCCCAGCAGTACACGCTCTCCGTGCCGGCGCCCGTCGACTACGTGGAGCTGGACCCCGACGGCTGGATCCTGCGCCGGATCGCCGAGCCGATCGAAGCGCCGGCATTCGACCAGAGCACCCTCCTGGTCAACGGCTTCCACTGGGGCACCTACGGCCAGCCCCTGCGCGATCGCTACGAGCAGCGCGCCTTCTGGGGCGACCTCGAGATCGACTTCTGGGACTGTTTCGGGGAGCCTGCCGGCGGCTACCCAAGCACGCTCCCGTCCCCGCTGGGTCACGGGCGCGTGCCGTCCACCGTGCTCGGCCGTTATCGTGACGTGATCTGGCTGGGCAACGACTGGTTCGGCGATCACGACTGCTGGATCAACACCTCGATCCAGCCCTACGTGGAGTCGGGGGGCAACCTCTTGCTGATGACCCGTCACGGCGCCGCCTTCGTCGACGAGGCGCTGCGCGCCTACCTGGGCATCACCTGGTCGTACGAATACGTGATCGAATCCTGCCAGGCGGTGCACGAGCCGCTGATCGACATGCAGCGCACCGGCAACCAGAGCCCGTGCCCTCTCTTCCTCACCGACCTGTCTCAGGAGACCAGCACCCTGCTCTTCGTCGACCCCTCCTATGCGCCCGACCGGGGCGTGGGGGTCTTGCGGGCGCCCGACGGCGGCGGATCGCACAACCCGCAAGGCGGGCGACTGGCCTTCGTGAGCGGGCGCGCCGACCGCTGGCGCCCCGCCGATCTGGCGCCCAACGTCGAGGCGATCGTCGGCGAGCTGTTCGCGCCCGATCCGGCCCGCGCCGAACCCGCGCCCTCCGGCGCCGCGCGCGCCGGGCTGTCGTTGGCCGCGCCGGCGCTGGCCCAGGATCGTCTGGCGCTGCGCCTCACGCTTCCCGTCGCCGGGCCGGCGCGCTTGGATCTGTACGACCCTCAGGGCCGCTGTGTGGGTCGCCTGCTGAACGGGCCCCTTCCGGCGGGGCCGCACGAGATCGTCTGGGACGGCCGTCCACACGGGGGTGCCCTTCTTCACGGGGGGATCTATTACCTGCACCTGGAACAGGCCGGCAAGTCCTTGACCCGCCGCCTGATCTGGGTCCGCTGAGGCCCACTCTGTTGCGTTGGCCACGCCCGCCGATTTGACACCTCTCGGGCCAGGCTATACAATTCCATAGAATGCACTTAGCTACGTTGTGCCTCTTGCGTCCTCGGACAGGCGCAACGCAGGGTGTACGTGCGTTCGCGGCGACGCGTGCAGCGGGTTGCGTCGCATCGGCGAACGAATGCGGTCTCCATCCACCACGGAAAGGCGGTGCAGCATGAGGCACTTCTTCCCCATGGCCTTGGCAACCCTCCTGGTCGCCTTCAGTGCGGCGTTTCTGGTTCCCGGCCAGGCGCGCGGCGCTCAGATCCAGCACGGTCTCGAGATCGAGCTGACCTACCTGGATGACGACGACTACGTGTCGGTCATCCTCTTCATGAGTGAGCAGGCGCCGGTGGCGCAGATGAACGCCGCGCTGAAGTCGCGGCGCGCGCCCATGCGCGAGCGGCACGCGGAGGTGATCTCCTCGCTGCGGGAGACGAGCGCCTCGCAGGCCGATCTGCTCAGCGAGCTGTCCACGGCGCGCGCGCGCGGAGACGTGGGAGGCTACACCAGCTACTGGATCGCCAACCTGGTGGTCGCGCAGGTCACCAAGTCGTACCTGTACGAGCTGGCCGAGCGCGAGGACATCGCCTTCATCGAGCCCAACTTCACCGTGTCGCTGATCGAACCGGTCGGCGACTACCAGACCACACCCGATCCCGCCGCTCCGCAGCGCGGCATCGGCGTCACGCCGGGTCTGCGCGCCATCAACGCCGACCGGGTCTGGTACGAGCTGGGCATCACCGGCGAGGGCCGACTGCTGGCTACCTGCGATACCGGCGTCGACGGCAACCACCCGGCGCTGGCCAGCCGTTGGCGCGGCGCCCACGGCCATCCGGTGAGCGAGTGCTGGCTCAACCTGATCGGCGGCGCCCCCAACTTCCCCTACGATGGCTACGGCCACGGCACGCACGTGACAGGCACCATGACCGGTCTGGGCGCGGCGACCGAGGACACGATCGGCGTGGCGTGGAACGCGCTCTGGATCGCGACCGACCCGATCAACCAGGGCGTGGGCTCGGAGTTCGACAACGACATCATCACCGCCTTCCAGTGGTTCGCCGATCCCGACGGCGATCCCCAGACCACCGACGACGTGCCCGACGTGGTGCAGAACTCCTGGCGCGTCAACGAGAGTTTCCCCGGCGGCTACACCGACTGCGACTCGCGCTGGTGGGCCGTGATCGACCACTGTGAGGCCTCGGGCGTCGTCACCACATGGTCGGCCGGAAACGAGGGTCCCGGCTCCTACAGCATGGGCTCGCCCGCCGACCGCGCCACGACGCTCACCAACGCCTTCTCGGTGGGCGCGATCGACGCCACGCACTACAGCTATCCCTACCCGATCGCCAGCTTCTCCAGCCGCGGACCGACCGGGTGCAACGTGCCGGCCGATCAGAAGATCAAGCCCGAAGTGGCGGCCCCGGGCGTCGAGGTCTACTCCTCGATCCCCGGCGGCGGCTACCAGCAGAGCGGCTGGAACGGCACCTCGATGGCCGGACCCCACGCGGCGGGCATCGTGGCGCTGATGCGCGAGGCCAACCCCGACCTGGACGTCGACACGATCAAGGAGATCCTCATGCAGACCGCCGTGGACCACGGCGAGACGGGAGAGGACAACACCTACGGCTGGGGCGTCGTAGACGCCTATGAGGCCGTCCTGGCGGTGATGCAGGGCTACGGGACACTGGCCGGAACGGTGAGCAACGCTTCCAACAGCGGCACGCCCGTCGCCGGCGCCACCATCGAGGTGCCCGCCCTGGACCGCGCGACGACCAGCGCGACCGACGGCAGCTATGCCCTCAGCCTCCCGGCAGACACCTACACCGTGACCGTCTCGCATCCCAGCTTCGAGGGGCAGACGGTCTACAACGTGGTGATCGAGGAGGAGCTGACCACACAGCTCGACTTCGAGCTCATCGACATCGGCGCGCCGGTCATCACCAACACCACCCAGCTCCGCTCCACCACCGACGAGACGGGTCCCTATACGGTCGAGACCACGATCTCCGACTTCTCGGCGCTCTCCGATGCGACGCTCCACTACTGGGTCAACGGCGGGCAGCCGCAGGCGATCGCGCTGACCCCCGCCGGCGGCGACCTCTACAGCGCCGACATTCCGGGTCAGCCCCACATCTCGCACATCGAGTACTACGTGAGCGCGGCCGACGTCGTCGCCAACGCGGCCACCGATCCCCCCGGCGCACCGGCCGAGGTCTACGACTTCTGGGTGGCCCCGATCGTCGAGCTCTTCACCGACGACATCGAGGGCGGCCAGGGCGAGTGGACCCACGGCGTTGTCTCGGGCGGCTTCAGCGATCAGTGGCACCTGAGCACGCAGCGCAATGCCACGCCGGGCGGCACGTATAGTTGGAAGTGCGGCGACACGGGCACCGGCGACTACGGCAACCTGCTCGACGCGGGGCTGGTGACCCCCGTGGTCGAGCTGACGATCGACTCCTACCTGCACTACTGGCAGTGGATCGACGCCGAGTACAGCCAGGCCTACACCGGCTACGCCTACGACGGCGGTCTGGTGGAGATCAGCGTGGACGGCGGCCCCTGGACGCAGATTGCGCCCGAGAGCGGCTACACGTTCCTGGTGCGCGAGGGCAGCACGCCGGGGCCCTTCCCGGCCGAGACGCCCATCTTCTCGGGCGAGTTCGACTGGCACGAGGTTCACTTCGACCTATCGGCCTACACGGGACCGGCCCAGCTCCGCTTCCGCTTCGGGTCCGACGGCGCCGACACGCGCGAGGGCTGGTACATCGACGACGTCGTGGTGGACGGGTTCCAGATCGATCTGAGCACGATCGGCGAGTTCGTCTCCGCGCCGCGCCTGTCGCTGCGCAGCCTCGACGGCAATCCGTTCAGCAGCGCCACAACGCTGCGCTATAAGCTCCCGACGCAGGCCGACGTGCTGCTGCAGGTCTTCGACCCCAGCGGCCGCCTGGTGCGCACGCTGGCCCGCGGCTTGCAGCCGGCCGGGATCTACTCCGTGTCGTGGGACGGCCGCGACGAGGCGGACCGTCCGGCCCCGACCGGGGTCTACATGTCCCGCATCCAGGCGGGCAAGGAGACCGCGGGCACGAAGCTGATCCTGACGCGGTAGACCCGCCTGCGCCGGCTCCCGCGGCCCTGCTGGTCGGCGGCCGCGGGAGCCGGCCACGGGTGGACGGCGGCCCGCGCGAGCGGCCTCTGGCGGGCGGCGGCCCGCGCGAGCGGCCTCTG